>NZ_LMFL01000045.1:0-616325 GCF_001426805.1 Brevundimonas sp. Root1423 | reverse complement strand
GCCGAGATGACCACGGCCTTGGCGTTGTCGGCGGCGGCGCGTTTGGCGACCAGGTCGGACAGCTCATTCCCCTTGTCGGCTGAGCCTTCGTCGACGTTGGCGACATAGAGGGCGGGCAGGGAGGTCAGCAGCTGCAGCATGTGCCACGCCTTCTCGTCCTCCTTCGACACCTCGACCACGCGGGCGGGCTTGCCGGCGCGCAGCGGGGTCAGAGCCATGTTGATCAGGCGCAGGGTGGTCTGGGCTTCCTTGTCGCCGCCTTTGGCCTTCTTCTCGACGTTGACGACCCGCTTCTCGAGGCTTTCGAGATCGGCCAGCATCAGTTCGGTCTCGATGATCTCGAGGTCCGAGATCGGATCGATGCGGTTCTCGACGTGGGTGATGTCGTCATCGACGAAGCATCGAGCCACGAAGGCCACGGCGTCGCAGTCGCGGATATTGGCCAGGAACTGGTTGCCCAGACCCTCGCCCTTGGACGCGCCGCGCACCAGACCGGCGATATCCACGAAGGTGACAGAACGGATAGTTGGCGGCCTGGGCCGCCGCCGTCTTGGTCAGGGCGTTGAACAGGGTGGACTTGCCGACGTTGGGCAGGCCGACGATCGCGACTTTAAGAGCCATGGGCTTGGGCGGTTCCAGAAGCCTCCCGGGCGAACGCACGCGGCGTCCGGTCGCGAGAAGCGGAAAATCGAAGGGATGAAGGCGAGCCTTTAGCGGGTCGCGCCCGGTTTGTCAGGTTCAGCGGTTACTGCGCGGCCACGTGGTCGTATTCGCCGACCGCCGGCTGGGCCACGCGGGCTGTCACCTCGACCGGCGCCGCCGTAGCGAAGGTCAGTTTCAGTGTCACCGTGTCCCCGGTGACCAGCGGCTCCTCGACGCCCAGCATCATCAGGTGATTGGCGCCGGGGGCCAGCGCTGTGGCCTGACCCGCCGCCAGCGGCATGCCGTCCCGCATCTGCTGCATCATCATCATATTGCTCTCCATGCGGCTCTCATGGATCTGCACGTACTTGGCCTCCGGGCTTTCGACCGAGACGAGCCGGTCGTCGCCGCTGGCCGTCAGGGTCATGTAGCAGCCGGTCGTCTGGCGGCCCTTGGGCGTGGGCCGGCACAGGGCGTCGGCGACGGTCACCGTCGGCGCGCCGGGCGCAGGCGCGGGCTCGCCGGAGTTGCAGCCTGCCAGCATGAGCAGGGCGGCGGCGGGGGCGGAAATGCGGGTCATGAGGTTCATTCGCTCTCAATAGGCCAGACGCAGGCCGGCGAAAACCGATCGGCCTTCACCGGGAAAGAATACAGAGGTGGAAACGCCCGGGCGGCTTGCGTCGGTCACAGCGCCGAAGTTCGAGACATAGGCTTCGTCGAACAGGTTGCGGACGTCGGCGAACAGCGAGACCCCGTTGCGCACCTCCCAGCCCGTGTTCAGGTTCGCCACCGCATAGGCCGGCGCCTTCAGGGTGTTGGCGTAGTCGACCCATGCGTCGGACACCGACCATTCCACCGACGGGGCCACGAACCAGCCCGCTGGATGGTCGTACCGCAGCTCGGCCCGGTACACGTGGGGCGGCACGACAGGCAGATCGTTGTCGCCATAAGTCCGGTGGCCGTCGAAGAAGAAGTCCGAGAAGGCGTAGGTCTGGCGCAGGCGGACGGATGGCGTGATCCGCCAGTCCAGCCCGGCCTCGATCCCCTGATGCACCGTTGGGCCCGCATTGAAGGTCGCGGCGGGGATGCCGTTCTCGACGATGAAGTTGAGCAGCTCGTGGTCCAGTTCGGCCCGGTATGCCGTCACGTCCCATGTCAGGGCGCCGCGGCGGCCGCGGGCGCCGGCTTCGACGGTGACGGCCTCCTGCGGAACCACGGGCCGGAACCCGCCGGCATAGGGCGAAAACGCCGAGAAGTTCGGCGGCTCCACCGAGCGTGTGAGATTGGCGAAGACCTGATCCCCGTCCTCGCCCTCCCACAACAGGCCGATTCGCGGTGCGAACCAGTCGAAGGTTCGATCAGCCTTCAGGGTGAAGCTGGCGGCGTTCCCCGGAACAGCGTGGCTCTGATAGTCGCGTTCGGCCCGGCCCCAGGTTCCGCCCGCCACGAGGGCCAGCCGGTCGGTGATGAACAGCCGGCCCTCGGCGAAGACATCCAGTCCGGAGGCGTTCTGGAAGCTGCGGGCGCGAAGGGCGCCGTGCGAGCCAGCCAGATTGACCCATTGCTTCGCATCGAGGTCGCCCTGCCGGTACCAGACGCCGTAGAAGGCGTCGACGCGCATCCCGCCGACCTGCCCCTGCCAGTCGAATCGACCGAAGACGCCGTAGTTGCGGCTCTGCTGGTCGACGACCTCGAAGATCGGATGGTCGAGGTCCTTCCACGTCCCGTAGACGGCGCCCTCGAAGACGGTGGAATCGTTGAACCGCCAGCGGGTCTGCAGCGCCGTCCGCAACGCGCCCATGTCGCGCTGGTAGTTCAGCGCCTTGTTGGCCGCATTGGCCTGACGCGGCGTATTCAGGGCCTGGGTCAGGGTCAGGCTGCCCGGGATCTCCTGATGCACATAGCCGCCCGAAACCAGCAGCCGGACCTCGCGGTCTTCGCCGAGGCGGCGGCCGAGGTTCAGGGTGGCGTGCTGCTGCTGCCCCTCGCTCTGGTCGCGCCAGCCGTCAACGCGCAGGCCGGTGACGGCGGCATAGCCGTCCCGATCATCGCGAACGCCCGCCACCGCAGCATGCCCTCGCAAGGCGCCATATGATCCGCCGTCCAGTCGCAGGTTGACGTCCGAACCCGCCGTCCGCCCGGACGGCGTCACCAGATTGATCGCCCCGCCCAGAAGGGCGCCGCCAAAGCGCAGGGCGTTGCCGCCCTTGTAGACCTCGCTGTAGCGGGCGATCAGCGGATCGATCAGCTGGAAGTCGCCGAAGCCGTCGGCCTCATTGAACGGAATGCCGTCCTGCGCCAACAGCGTGCCGCGGTTGTGGCTGGAGTTGCCGATGCCCGAGCCCCGGATCGAAAGCCGGATGTCGCCGCCCCATTTCTTCTGTGCGTAGACGCCCGGAACGTCGCGCAGCACCTCGGCCAGGTTCGGCGCATAGCGATCCTCATAGGACTCGGCCGACACCACCGCCACGGCGCCGGGCGTGCGGGACAGGCGGGCGCGGGTCTCGGCCACGACGGGCGGGTCTTCGTGATTGCGCGCGCCGGTGACGATGACGGTGTCCAGCTGGATGACGGGTTCGCTCTGGGCGAGCACAGGCGAGGCCGACACAGCGGCGACCAGCAGCGCGCAAGGCGCCGCGAAGGTATCGAGAGACATGGGATTCCTGAAAACAGAAGGCGCGGCGGAAGCGCGCGGACACGGACGCCGGTCAGGCGTCGTCGAAGCTGTATTTCAGGCGGCGGGCGGGGCTGTTGAAGGCGGACGGGGCGGCCCGCGCGCGGGCGGAGGCGGGCTTGCGAAGCCAGCGGTCCAGTCTGCGGTGCGAACCGCATCGGGGATCGCCGCCGCCTGTTGAACAGGCGGGTTCGGCAGCGTTGCCGTCAATGGCATGATGCAGGCCGGGCAGTGGGCGGGCGAGGCCTTGCCGCCGCCATCCCCCTGATCCCCGCCGGCCCCGGTCGCCATCCGTGCGGCGTCCGAGCAGAGCATGACCTGCCCCGAAGGCGTGGCGGCCATGGCCCCGACCGGCAACAGCGAACTCAGCACGATGGCGAACACCGCCGCCAGGAAGGCGAGCGAGCGCGTGATCGACCATGAATCGGACTGCGAGCGGGTCACGTCACCGCTCTAGCGGGGACGACATGCGCGGGGAAGCGTGACTATTCGTCCCGCGCCTGGCTGGCCTGGCGCGGGCTGAATTTCGGCGCGGGGGCCAGACGCATGACCTCGGCCTGATAGCGCTCATCGTCGCCGGAAAGCGCGAACGGCAGGGCGTCCGAGACGGCGGCCAGCATGGGGTCCAGCCAGACCCGGTCAGCCTTGTGGAAATCCCCGAGGACGTGCGGCATCACCAGATGGCTCTCGCCGGGGTGGCCAACGCCCATGCGGCCGCGGCGGAAGTCGGCGCCCAGCTGGCTGATCATGGAACGCACGCCGTTCTGGCCGGCCGCCCCGCCGCCGGTCTTCATGCGGAACCGGCCCGGCGCCAGATCGATCTCGTCGTGGAAGACGATCACCCCGGACGGCTGGACCTTGTAGAAGCGCGCGGCCTCGCCGACGGCGCGGCCGCTCTCGTTCATATAGGTCTGGGGCTTCATCAACAGCCGTTCGGGCCCGAACTTCCAGCGCGAGGCGATCTCGTCGGCGGCCATGAAGCCGATGTTGTGGCGGTTGCCCTGGTATTTGGGGCCCGGATTGCCCAGGCCGGCGATGATGATCATGGCTCAGGTCCAGACAAGGAAACGGCCCCATCCGTAGCCGGAAGGGGCCGCTTCGCAAAACAGTCGAAAGAAGGCGATCAGCCCTCGGTCGATTCGCCCTCGGCGGCGGCGGCTTCTTCGCCATCGGCCTGTTCGGTGGCGGGGACTTCGTCCGCGGCAGCTTCCTCGGCGGCGGCGGCGACTTCCTCGGCGATGGCTTCCTCGATCTCGTCAGCAGCCTTGGCGGCCGAAGAGGTCTTGATGGAGGCGATCACGAAATCCCGGTCGGTGATGGTCGGCTCGACGTCTTCCGTGCCCTTCAGGTCGGTCCAGCGGATGGTGTCGCCCATCTTGTGGCCGGCCAGGTCGACGATCAGGTCTTCCGGGATGTGATCCGCGCGGACCTTCACTTCAACCGAGTGACGGACGATTTCCAGCGAACCGCCCTGACGGAAGGCTTCGCACTGGTCCTGGTTGATGAAGTGAACCGGCACTTCGATCTTGATGGTCTGCTTTTCATCGACCCGCATCAGGTCGAAGTGCAGCGGACGGTCCGACACCGGGTCGAACTGGACATCGCGGGCGATGACCGGCTGCGATTCCTTGCCGTACTTCAGGGTCACCAGGTGGCCCAGCAGCTTGCCGGTGTAGAGCGACTTGCGGAAGTCGCGCTCGTTCACCGAGATGGACGCCATCACGGACGTCCACGTTCAGAATGATCTCGGCCATCGCCTCGCCTCAACAACACAAACGCCGCGCTGACCAGTCAGCCCTCGCGGCGGGGTCAGGGACCCTGAATTCAAGAGCGCGGGTCATTACACGCAAGAACCCCGCGACGCAACAGGCCGCGGCGTCCCTTTGCGAACGGAGTCAGCCGCCGTTGTTCAGCGACGCCGTCGCCGCGGTGGAGGCGGCGGCCGCCTCGGCTGCGATCGGCGTCTGTTCCGGCGCCCCGCCCGCCACGGCGGTCTGGGGGATCTCGACCGGGACGGGCGTGATGTTCTGGGCCGTGCAGGTGGCCAGATCGCGGGCTACGTGGCGTCCGACGCAGAACATGTCCTCATAGCTGGGGCGCGAGGCCGCAAGGCACTGGAACAGCATCAGCTTCGACATGTTGAGGCAGAACTCGCTGTTCTGTTCGACGGTCAGGGCCTCGGTATTCGCACGACCGTCCTCGCCGCCGGCGCCGAGGGCGGCCAGGGCGGCCACGGCCAGCGAGCGGACGACGGCGGCGGTGTAGGGCGGGCCCGAGCGGGCCGGGCCCACGCCCAGCCCCGTGCCGCTGTTGGCGGCGGCGAACAGACGGGCGGACTCCTCGGCCGAGGGCAGCATCGTCACGGCGGACAGCGACTTGGCGCCCTCCAGACGGGTGACGCGGTCGGTGATGTGGACCGTCGCCCAGCGGCGACGCGGATCGCTGCGCCCCTGGATCGTATAGGCGTCTTCCTCGACCGCGTTGGCGATCAGCAACATGGCGGCCGAATCCTTGCCGATGGTGTCGACGATCAAACCGGCGGCGGCGTCGGCGCCCGGGAAGGTGGCGGCGGTCGCCGGGTCTGCGAGGATGCGGGCGATCATCTGCTGCCGCTGGGCCGGATCGACGGCGTAGGTGCGGACGCCCTGGACGAACTCGGGCGATTGCAGCGCCAGGATCGAGCCATAGGCGATCATCCCACGCGACAGCTGGGCCGGCTCATAGGACGCGCCCTTGCGGATGGCGGCCTGGATGGCCTCGGCGCTGTCGAAGCCGGCGCTGATGGTCCCGACGTCGCGCATGAAGGCAACATAGATGGAGGCGGCCTGGGCCACGCCCTCGTTCAGGCTGACGGCCGGCGGCGGCGGGGGCGGGGGAGGCGGCGGAGCAGGCTCGGGCTCGGGCGTGGCGCAGCTGGCCAGAATGAGGGCGGCGGCGGCTGCGGCGACCGAAAGGCCGCGGCGCGGATAGGCCATGAACATGCGAGATTCCCCAGAACACGCGCGGCGCCTTCGCGGGGCGCCGAAACTCCAACCCCCTTATAACGCTCCGCGAATTGTTTGCCGATCACTAATCCGCCAACAGAACCGGCGTCGATCGCGCGTCAGCCGCCGGGCGTGGTCCGGACGGGCGCGCCAGTCCCCGTGTTCAGTTGCTGGGTCGGCGTCAGCGTCGTGGGTGCAGGCTGGGGCGCCGGCGCCGGCGTGGACCGTTGCAGCGGCGGCGTCGGCGCCAGCCCGGGCGCAGGGGGCGGAGCCGCGACGAGCGGCGCGGTCACAATGATCGGCGGCGGGGCTTCGGTCACAGTCGGGGCGGAGACCGTGACCCTCGCGGCGGGCAGGGCCGAACTGCGGGTGCAGGTGGCGAGGTCGCGCACGATATGGCGGCCGAGGCAGAACATGTCCTCATAGCTGGGGCGCGAGGCGGCCAGACACTGGTAAAGGTTCAGCTTGGACTCGTTCAGGCAGTTCTGGCTGGTCCCCTCCGACTGGAGGGCGGCGGTATTGGCCCGCGCGTCGTCACCGGCGGCGCCCAGCGCGGCCAGAGCCGCCAGGGCGAGGGCGTTCGTCACCACGGGCGGATAGGGCCGCTCGTCGCGGCGGCGGCCGCTGGCGCCGCCAAGCCCGGCCCCGCTGGTGGCCGCCGCGAACAGGCGGGCCGACTCTGACGCCTGGGCCGGCATGGTCTGGCCCGACAGGTCCTTGGCGCTGGCCAGACGCGCCTCGCGGTCGTTGATATGCGCGATGGCCCACGACCGACGTCCGTCCGCCTGGGCGGCGTAGGCGTCGTTCTCGACGGAGTTGGCAGCGGCGCTCAGGGCGTCGATCTCGGTATTCAGGGCCGCCATGATCAGACCGGCGGCTTCCTCGGCGCCCGGCATGTAGGAGGCGACGCGTGGGTCGGCGACGATGTCGGCGATCATCTTCTGCCGGCCCGTCGGATTGATCCCGTACTGGTTCACGCCCGAGACAAACGCCGGGGACTGCAGGGCTACGATGGAGGCGTAGGCGACGAGGCCGCGGGAGATCTGGCCGGGGTCATAGGCCGCGCCCTGACGCAGGGCGGCCTGGATGGCCTCCGGACTTTCGAACCCGCCCCGGATGCCGGCGATGCTGCGCGAGAAGGCGAGATACACCGCCGCATCCTGGGCGACGCTTTCCGACAGGCTGATGGGCGGAGGCGTCCGCGCGGCCAGTGCGGCGGCTTCGGCCAGACGCGCGGCCTCCGCTTCAGCCTCGGCCTTGCCCGAGGCGCAGCCCGCAAGGACAGCAGCGGCACACAGGGCGGCCACCGTCAGGCCGCGTCGCATCATTGCCGAACGCATGAAATCTCCTCGAACTGTCCGTCGTGGAGCAGAGAACGCGCTCCCGGCCAATTTGAGGCGCCCTATCTTTCAGTCGAACAGTTTGGAGACGGATTCCTCGTTGGCGATTCGCCGGATGGCCTCGCCGATCAGGGGCGCCACCGAGACCGTGCGGATCTTCGAGCAGTTCGAAACCTCGAACGGCTGTTCGATCGAATCGGTGATCACCAGTTCCTTCAGCGGCCCGTCGGTCACGCGCTGGACCGCCGGGCCCGACAGCACGCCGTGGCTGATGTAGGCCGAGACCTCGACCGCGCCCTTGTCCATCAGCGCCTGCGCCGCATTCACCAGCGTGCCGCCCGAATCGACGATGTCGTCGAACAGGATGCAGCGGCGTCCCTCGACGTCGCCGATGATGTTCATGACCTCGCTCTCGCCGGCCTTGGCGCGGCGCTTGTCGACGATGGCCAGGTCGGCATCCAGCCGTTTGGCCAGCGAGCGCGCCCGCACCACGCCGCCGACGTCGGGCGACACGATCATCAGTTCGCCGCGCGGATAGTTTTCCCGAATGTCCTGCGCCAGCACTGGCGTGGCCAGCAGGTTGTCGGTCGGAATGTCGAAGAAACCCTGGATCTGACCCGCGTGCAGATCCATCGTCAGCACCCGGTCGGCGCCGGCGCGCGTAATCAGATTCGCCACCAGCTTGGCCGAGATCGGCGTGCGGCCGCCGGTCTTCCGGTCCTGCCGGGCGTAGCCGAAATAGGGCATGACCGCCGTGATCCGCTTGGCCGAGGCGCGCACCAGCGCATCGGTCATGATCAGCAGCTCCATCAGGTTGTCATTGGCCGGATAGCTGGTCGACTGCAGGATGAAGACGTCCTCGCCGCGGACGTTTTCCTCGATGACGGCGAACACCTCATTGTCCGCGAACCGCTTCACCTGGGCCTTGGTCAGGGGCATGTCGAGGTGTCGAGGTGGGCGGCGATCGCCTGGGACAGGGTCCGGTTGGAGTTGCCAGAGAGCAGCTTCATGTCCGGTCATCCTTTCGCCGTCATCGCCGGGCTGAAAATGCCGCCGTGGCGCTGGCGCGCTACATACCAGCGGATGGCCCCGCGGCAAGGCGCAGAGCGTCTTTTTGCAGGTCTTCTTCGTGCATTGGCGCAGACAAGTTCGCTGGTGTAGAGATCGCGTCTCGTTTCCGGGGGCGCCGACGGGTTAGCGCTCGCCGGCTTGCATTTTGAGGTCGTCCTTGCCTGCTTCCAAATTCCGCGCCGGCCTGATCCTGGCCACCGTGGCTGTTTCGGCCCTGACGATCTCGGCCTGTGGCAGCCGGACCAATCGCCCCCGCCTGGCCTATGAGGAGCGTCCGGTCGAGGCGCTCTACAACACCGGCTACCAGCGCCTGCAGAGCAGCCGCTGGGCCGACGCCGTCGACTATTTCCAGGAGGTCGAGCGTCAGCATCCGTATTCGGAATGGTCGCGCCGCGCGATCCTGATGCAGATCTACGCCTACTATCAGAACAACAATTACGCCGAGGCCATCGCCGCCTCGGACCGCTTCATCCAGCTGTTCCCCGGCAATCCGTCCGCGCCCTACGCCTTCTACATGAAGGCCCTGTGCAATTTCGAACAGATCACCGACGTGGGCCGCGACCAGGGCTACGCCCAGGCGGCGCTGGACGGACTGCGCGATGTGCAACGCCGCTATCCGGGCACGTCCTACGCCATCGACGCCACGGTCAAGATCGACATGGTCAACGACCAGCTGGCGGGCAAGGAAATGTCGATCGGCCGCTACTACCAGCGCGCCGGCCAGCCGCTGGCGGCGATCAACCGCTACAAGGCGGTGATCGACAACGAAGCCTATCAGCGCACCTCGCACACGCCCGAGGCCCTGTACCGTCTGGTCGAGGTCAATCTGATGCTGGGCCTGAAGGAAGAGGCGACCCGCAACGGCGCCGTGCTGGGCTTCAACTATCCGGGCAGCCCCTGGTACGCCGAAGCCTACGCCCTGCTGACCGAGCAGGGCAGCCAGCCCGGCGTCACCCCGACCGGCCAGCGCGAAAGCTGGCTGCGTCGGATCATCCCGGGCTGACGTTTCCGATATGTTCCGCTAACCTCGGGCTTTACCCGGGGGGCGAAAGGCCAGCATTCTCCGGCGTCGCCAGAGAGATCGATTCGCTTTGCCTCACCCTGATCCCTGCGCCGTCAGTCCCGTGAACCGGGAGGAAGCGGACCCGTGCTGACCGCGCTTTCCATCCGCGACATCGTGCTGGTGGACGTGCTCGACCTCGAGGTCGAGGGCGGCCTGACCGTGCTGACCGGCGAGACCGGGGCCGGCAAGTCGATTATTCTGGATGCGCTGGGCCTCGCGCTGGGCGCCCGCGCCGACGCGGGTCTTGTGCGGGCCGGCGCCAAACAGGCCTCGGCCACCGCTGTCTTCACCGCCCCCGACGATCCCGCCCTGCTTGAGATGATCGCCGAGCGCGGCTTCGAGGTCGCGCCGGGCGAGGAACTGATCCTGCGTCGCACCGTGGCCGCCGACGGCCGCAGCCGCGCCTTCGTCAACGACCAGCCCGCCGGCGTCGCCGCCCTGCGCGAGATCGGCCAGGCCCTGGTCGAGGTCCACGGCCAGCACGAGACCGTTGGCCTGCTGGACTGGAAGACCCACCGCGCCCTGCTGGACAACTACGGCGGCCTGCAGCCCCAGCTGGACGGCGTCGCCGGCGCCGCCGAGAAGCTGAAGACAGCCGAACGCGCCGTCTCCGACCTGAAGGCCGCCGCCGCCGACGCCGCCGCCCACGCCGAGGAGCTGACGCAAAACCTCGCCGAACTGGACGAACTGGACCCGCGCGCCAACGAGGAGACCGAGCTGGCCGGCGAACGCGCCATTCTCGGCGCGGCGGAAAAGGCCATCGGTGATCTGGCGGATGCTCGCGCCCAGCTAGGCGGGGACAAGTTGTCCCAGAAGCTGTCGGCCGCCCTGCGCGCCGTCGAACACGCGCGTACGCGGGCGGGGCAGGCGGGCACCGATCCCGAACACCCCCTGCTGCAGAAACTGTCCGCCGCCGCCGAAGCCATCGACCGCACCATGGTCGAGGCCGAGGAGGCCATCGCCTGCGTCGACGCCGCCGCCAACGCCTTCGATTTCGAGCCCGGCAAGCTCGACAAGGCCGAGGAGCGGCTGTTCGCCCTGCGCGCCGCGGCGCGCAAGCTCAACACCTCCGTCGAGAGCCTGCCGGTGCTGCGCGTCCGCTTCCGCGACCAGCTGCGCCTGATAGAGGACGGCGCCGAGGCCATCACCGCCGCCGAACGCGCCGCCTCGGCCGCCCGCGAGGCCTATGACGTCGCCGCCATGCTGCTGACCTCGGCCCGGGAAGCCGCAGCCGACCGTCTGACGGCGTCGGTCATGACCGAGCTGGGGCCGCTGAAACTGGACCGCGCCCGCTTCCGCGTCGCCTTTGAGCCGGTGGCTGAGGGCCGACGCGGTCCGCTGGGCGTCGAGACGACCCGGTTCGAGATCGCCACCAACGCCGGAACCGGGTTCGGGCCGCTGGACGCCATTGCTTCCGGCGGGGAACTGGCCCGCTTCGCCCTCGCCATGAAGGCGGCTCTGGCCGGGCGCGAGGACCAGCGCCAGCCGGTGATGATCTTCGACGAGGTCGATCAGGGCGTCGGCGGCGCCGTGGCCTCGGCCGTGGGGGCGCGGCTGGAGCGGTTGTCCACCGGGGCGCAGGTGCTGGTCGTCACACACAGCCCGCAGGTCGCCGCGCGCGGCCACGCCCACTGGAAGGTGCGCAAGGCCGACGCCGGCGGCCTGACCACGACCACCGTCGACACGCTGGACGACGAAGCCCGCCGGGAGGAGATCGCCCGCATGCTGTCGGGGGCGGTGATCACGGATGAGGCGCGCGCCGCGGCGCGGTCGTTGATCGGTTGACGGGCGGCGAGGCGGTGATGTCATCTCGCAATGCCGTCGGTAGCAAGGAGCGGGCGCGAACATGGTTGATCGCATGGCATGGGCGCCGGACAGCCGGATGGCTGCAATCGACTTGCGCCAGACCCCGGCGAACCTCGCGGGGCGCAAACGGGTCCTCGATGGCGTCCTGACCCCGTCCGCGGCAACCGCGCCGATCACGCCGGCGGAATACGGCGCGCAGGACTTCATCGTCATGCCGGGCTTCCTCACGTCGAAGGAATGTGATCGCCTGACGACGATGTTCGACCGCCTGCATGGTCTCGTGAAGCACCGCAGGATCGGCATCGACTTCTGGGAAGGCCGGATCGTCTACATGGATGATGTGGCCGAGCATAACGCCTCGGCCGCCGCGATCATGGGCGACTTCCAGAAGCGGGCCACCGCCCTGCTGGGCGACTTCTACGCCCTGACCCGCCCGCTGTGGACCGACACGGTGCAGCTTAACGTGTGGGAGAAGGGCTCATGCCTGCCCCCGCATACCGACAACAGCAATCCTGACGGCTCGGCCCACAGCACCCCGTGGCGGGACTTCTCCAGCATCGTCTATCTCAACGACGACTATGAGGGGGGGGAGCTCTATTTCACCGCCCAGGATCGGGTGTTGAAGCCCAAGCGGGGCATGCTGGTGGCGTTCAGCGCCGGCTATCATCACGAGCACGGCGTGCTGAAGGTCACGCGCGGTCGCCGCATCACCATGCCGGCCTTCTACACCTTCGATCAGCGCAAGGCCGACCGGCGTGTCTATCCGGAGCTGTACGCCCCGGCCCCGACGACTCCGGCGCCCGCCCCGCTGGCCATACTGAACCCGGCCGCCGCCAACGCCCGGGCATGGCAGCCTCCCGGCAAATGGCGCGTGCCCGGGACTTGAGTCCCGACCGGATCTAGCCGCGCAGAACCTTCTGCAACTGGGGATGCAGTTCGGAGTTCGACGCCAGGATCTGCGCGCCCGACTCCGGACGGCCCTCGCCGTCGATGGTCGTCACGATGCCGCCCGCCTCGGTGACGAACAGGATGCCCGCCGCCACGTCCCACGGGTTCAGATTGCGTTCGTAGTAGGCGTCGTACCGGCCCGCGGCGACCCAGGCGAAGTCCAGCGCCGCCGAGCCCAGCCGGCGGATGCCGGCGACGCGCTGGCCGATGGCGTGGATGTCCTTGATCGACTGGGCGTGGCCGGTCTTGCCGATGAAGGGCAGGCCGGTGGCGATCAGGCTTTCCGACAGGTCGCGGCGGCCGGCGACGCGGATACGCTGGTCGTTGAGGTAGCAGCCCTTGCCCTTCTCGGCCCAGAACAGCTCGTTCATGACCGGGTTGTAGGTCACGCCCGCCACGATCTCGGAYGCATGAAGTTGGTCGTGCCGTCGATCGGGTCGACGATCCACATGTGGGACTTGTCGGTCCCCTCGATCATGCCGCGCTCCTCGCCCAGGAAGCCGTAGCCGGGGCGGGCCTTCATCAGCAGTTCGTAGAGGGTGTCCTCGGCCTTGATGTCGGCGGCGGTGACAAAGTCGCCCGGGCCCTTGCGGGAAACCTGCAACTGGGCGACCTCGCCGAAGTCGCGCAGCATGGGCCGCGCGGTCTTGCGGACCGCGTCGATTATGACGGAAACGAGGGCGGAGGCGAGGGCCATGGGGATCTCCTGGTCCGAAAGTCCTTCAAGGCGTTCAGCCCGGACAGTCGGAGAAGGTCATGGAGGCGCAGGATCGCGCCTCCGGGTCGCGGTGTCGGTCGGGCCTATTCGGCCCGGCGGACGTATTCGCCGGTCGTGGTGTCGACGACGATGCGTTCGCCGACGCCCATATAGGGCGGGATCATGATGCGCACGCCGTTGTTGGCGATGGCGGGCTTGTAGGACGACGAGGCGGTCTGGCCCTTCACGGTGGGCTCGGTCTCGACGACTTCCAGAGTGACCTGGTCGGGCAGGGTCAGGCCGATCGGGCGCTCTTCGTGCATTTCAATGACGACCTTCATGCCGTCCTGCAGATAGGCGACGCGGTCCTCGCCGACCCAGTCCTTCTGCAGCTCGGTCTGCTCGTAGGTGGCGTCGTCCATGAAGACCAGGGCGTCGCCCTGCTCGTACAGGAAGGAGAAGTCCTTCTGCTCGAGCGTAACGCGCTCGACCTTGTCTTCCGACCGGAAGCGCTCGCTCAGCTTGTTGCCCGTCTCGAGGTTCTTGGCCTCGATGTTGGCGAAGGCGCCGCCCTTGCCCGGTTTGACGTGGCTGGCCTTGGTCACGACCCACAGGCCCTTGTTGTGCTCAAGGACCATGCCGGGCTTGGAAGGGATGGGGCGCAGCCTCGTGGCGCGCGCGAACGGGCGCAGTCCCTAGAGGATGCGGCGTGATCCGGCAAGGCGCGGGTCAGTGAACCGTCGGCCCCTGGGGCTGTGACTTGCCCTGAACCAGATTGGCCAGATGCACGGAACCCCCGCTGGGAGCCGCCAGCTTGCCGGCGCGGTTGTCCAGCTTGCGCGCCTCGTGGGCGAAGGCGGCGGCCATCCCGGCCGAGGACATGGCGGCGGCGATCTGCAGGCTGCGGCTGGCGGGCCGCATGGCGATCCACACCGCGTTCAGCGCCTGTGCGGCCGCCCACAGGCCCATGGCCGCGGTTCGCTCCGGCCGGGCAGGGGCGTTCCACACCCGCACGGCCGACAGGGTGGTGACTGAAAAGACGGCTGGCAGGATGAGGCTCAGCGGTCCGCGCGGCCGTTCGGTGATCGGCGCGTCATCATCCGCCAGATGCAGCGGGTTCGGCTTGATCGTGGTCCGGGCCAGCAGCGTGGCTCCCAGTGCGAAGCCGACCGTCACCGCCACGCCGAGAATGACGTGGCCGATGTCGCGCTCGTTGGCGTTCAGAAAGTCGCCGGCGGCGTCGCGCGCGTCGTCGAGGATGTCGTCGATATCGGTCACGCGCGGCTCTCCTGCGTCTGCGGACAGACAATGGCGGGGCGGCTTTGCGGTTCCGTCAGACCTCGTCGTCGTTGACCGGCGCCAGGTCGGCGGGGTCGAAGCCATAGTCCAGCAGGTCGCCCGGCTTGCAGTCCAGCGCCGCGCACAGGCGGGCCAGGGTGCGGAAGCGGATGCCCTTCACCTTGCCCGAGCGGAACAGGGACAACTGGGTCTCGCTGAGCCCCACCTCGGCGGCCAGATCGCGGGCCTTGAGGCCCTTCTTCACGATCAGGGCGTCGAGCGTCACGCGGACGGGCATCAGATCATCTCGTCCAGCTCGGCCTGCATCCGGCCGGCCCGATCGACGACCCGGCCCAGCAGGAACAGGGCCCCGCCGATCATGCCCAGCGTCATCCCCGCCACGTCGAAATGCAGATACCCGCCCCTCCCGTTCTCGACCAGCCGGATCAGGTTGGACACGACGAACACGCTGAGAACGCCGCCCAGTCCCAGCGAAAGCCCGACCCGCCGGAGGGCCGAGGACAGCGTCGGCTGGATCAGCCGCCCCTTCGCCAGTTGACCCATGGCCGATCCGATCGACCAGACGCCGAACAGATAGAAGACGGCCGGGCTGAACCAGATCAGGGCGGAGAGCGTGCCCGGCCGCAAGGGTGCCAGCCCCTCGCGCAGCCAGAAGATGACCGGCGCTCCGATCAGGGTCAGCAGCAGGCCGCCTCCGATGGTGACCACCATGAACACCGCCAGCCAGCGGAACTGACCGCACATACGGCGGAAACGGACGAGATCGGTCTGGCTCACGCGGCGGCTCCGGGGGTGCGGATTTGATGTCTGATCTTTAATCTTGACTTAAAGACGCGAGGTTCGCAACTTTATATCGGACTTAAACGAATGCGAGCCCCGCCGTCATGACAGCCGCCATCGAAACCGACGCACTGACCCGCTGCTTCGGCTCCCACAGAGCGGTCGACGCAGTGTCGATGACCGTGCCGGACCGGGCCGTCTACGGCTTCCTCGGCCGCAACGGCGCGGGCAAGACGACGACGCTGAAGATGCTGCTGGGCCTGATCCGCCTGACCTCGGGCTCGGCCCGGATCGCCGGAATTGACGTCGGCCGGGATCGCATCGGCGCGGCGCGCAAGGTCGGGGCGCTGCTGGAGGCGCACGGCTTCTACGCCAATCTGACGGGCCGCCAGAACCTCGACCTGACGCGCACCCTGCTGGACCTGCCGCCGACCGAAATCGACCGGGTGCTGGAGGTGGTCGAGATGTCGGAGCACGGCAAGCGCGGGGTGTCCGACTATTCCTTGGGCATGCGCCAGCGGCTGGGTCTCGCGCGCGCCATGCTGGGCGCGCCCCCGGTGCTGGTGCTTGACGAGCCGACCAACGGCCTCGACCCGGACGGCATCGCCGACATGCGCCGCTTTCTGAAGGAACTCCCCGCCCGCACGGGGGCCACGGTCCTGCTGTCCAGCCACCTCCTCGGCGAGATCGAACAGATCGCCACCCACGTCGGCATCGTTCACGAGGGCCGGCTGGTGCTGGAGGGCGAACTGGCGCGGATCAAGGCGGCCCTCGCGCCCGAGATCGCCCTGCGGGTCGACGACCCCGCCCGCGCCTCGGCGGTGCTCGAACCGTTCGATCTGGCCCTGTCCGCGACGGGCGACGGCCTGGTCGCCCGGCTCAACCCCGGAGACGACCCCGACGCAGCGGTCCCGGCCATGAACCGGGCCCTTGTCGAGGCGGGGGTCGCCGTCTTCGCGATCGGAGCCCGCGCCCGCTCGTTGGAAGGAATCTACCGCGACGCGTCCGCCCCGGCCGCCGCTGCCGCCCCCGCCCCCAAGCCGGAGTTCGTCTGATGCTCGCCGTCCTGTCCGTGGAAATCCGCAAGCTGAACCGGTCGCTGGCGGCCGTGCTGGCCGTCGCGGCGCCGTCGCTGATCGCCATCTTCACCTTCTTCAACCTGCTGCGCGGCAAGACGCCGATGCCGTGGGACATGTGGATGGTCAGTGCGATCGGCATCTGGTCCTTCTTCATGCTGCCGATGAGCGTGACGGCCTTGACGGCGCTCGTCGCGCACATGGAGCACGGTCCGAAATCGTGGGACCATCTACGCGCCTTGCCGCTGCCGCGCTGGCGATTTTATGCGGCGAAGGCGGTGATGGTGCTGGCGGTGGTGGCTGTCATGAGCGCCGCGACCCTGCTCATGACGTGGGGCGCGGTGATGCTGGCGACGGCCATAAAGCCGAACCTGACACCCACCGGACCGCTGGAGGTCGGCCTCTACGCCACGACCATGGGCAAGGTCTTCCTTGCGGCCATCCTGATGGCGGCCATCCAGCTATGGATCGCGCTGCGCTTCGCCAGTTTTGTGCCTGCCCTGGTCGTCGGCATCGGCGGGACCTTCTTCTCCGTCGTCGCCACCTCGGCCCGCGCGGGCGTCTTCTTCCCGTGGCAGATGCCGGTCAACATGCTGGCGTCCGGGGACGAGGCGTGGCGGGTGACCACCGCCCTCGGTCTGGGCTGCGGTCTCGGATTGGTGGTGCTGGCGCTCGCCATCGCCCATCTGGCCCGGCGCGAGGTGCTCTAGCCCCCGGCGCCGGACGCTGCTTACATCAGGTTGTGAGTCGGGGGACGCGCACGTTTCCGGGCCCTCCATTGTCGGAGACGTCCATGACCCTGCGCCGGTTTTCGCAGTTCCTCGCCCTTGCGCTGGCTGTGCTCACATGGTGGGTCCTCATTTCGCGACCTGACGTCATCGACCCCGAATTCGCGGTGGCACTCCACGTCACCTTCGCCGTAGTGGTTTTGGTCGTCTTCGCCTTGGCCTTCCTCGTCCTGCGGTTCGCAAGCGGCGGCTCGGCGGCCTACTGGAGCACGAAGCGCACCGATCAGGTTCGCCCGATCGTGTGGATGATTCTCGCAGAATTGGCGGTGACGCTGGCTGCCAGCGTGATCCTGCACCAGATGGGCCGAGCTGATCCCGCCTCACAGTACATCGTCTTCCTGCTGGCCGGCACGCTCGTGCCGGCGGCATTCCTGCAGTTCGGGCTGATCACATGGCCCTCGCGATCAGGCTATCCCGGGATGCTCAGGCTTTTCCTCATCTCGGCATTTGCCCTCTGCATCGCGGCGGCATGGACGTGGGCCGCCTATTCACGCGCTCCCGCCGGGTCAGAACTGCCTCCGGTTCTCGACCTGGTCGTGAGCATGGGCGCGGTAATCATTGGCGCGACGCTGGAGGAAGTAATTTTCCGCGTCCTGCTTTTGACGGCTCTGCTGGACCGGTCCGGTTCACGCTTCAATGCCGTGTTCCTGTCCAGCGTCGCATTCGGATTGATGCACGTCCCCGGGGCCCTCGCTGATCCCGCCCTCCACGGTGATTTCGCTTACCTTCCGCAAGTCGCCTTCGAATACGCGCCGCAGTTCATCATGCAGACAATGCTGGGCCTGGTTCTGGGCTTGCTCTGGCTGCGAACCGGCTCGATCACGCTCATCGCCCTGACCCACGCGATCATGAACGTGGGCAATGTCCTCGCATTTGGCTTGCTCAGCTACGGCTAGTTGCCCGTCGCCGACCGGTCCGGCGCGATCTCGGTCATGGCCGACTGCAGATAGTTCTGCTCGCCCAGCTGTTCGATCAGCTTGTGCTGGGCCTCGAGGAAGTCGATGTGCTCTTCCGTGTCGGCGAGGATCTCGGTCAGGATCTGACGGCTGATGAAGTCGGACGCCGCCTCGCACTGGGCGATGCCGGCGATCAGGGTGTCGCGCCCGCCCAGCTCCAGCGACAGGTCGGCGCCGAAGCATTCGAAGACGTTCTCGCCGATCTTCAGCTTGTGCAGGTCCTGCAGGTTCGGCAGGCCGTCGAGGAACAGGACGCGCTTGATCAGCTTGTCGGCGTGTTTCATCTCGCCGATCGACTCGTCGTAGATGATCTGGCCCAGATGCTTCAGGCCCCAGCTCTCGAACATCCGGGCGTGCAGGAAATACTGGTTCACCGCCGTCAGTTCGTTGGTGAGAACCGCGTTGAGCGTGCGGATGATCGCGGGATCGCCCTTCATCGTCGTATTTCCTGTCAGCGGCGCGCGGTCAGCCCGACCGTCGTGAATCGCCGGCTGTGAGCGCCTGTTTTAACACGCAAACTCGCCTTGTGGTCACATGCGAACACTTCTCACGACATTGAAAATGCGAATGAATCTCCCGTGAGGGAGGGCAGGGCCCTATTCGGCCGCCATGGCGAAGGTTTCGCGGCTTTCCTGAATCATCTCGCGCATTTCGCAGACGCATTTGGCGCACTGGGCGGCGCACTGGTTGCGGGCGAAGACGTCGCGCGGCCGCGTGGCGCCAGCCTCGATGGCGGCGGCGACATCCCGTTTGCGAAGGCCGTTGCAGTTGCAGACGTACACGAACCGAACCCGAAAGGTTTGTTGCGAATGGTTCTTCTTAACAAGGCAATCGTGGCGAATGCAAGTCGTTCGCAGCGGCGGTGTTGACGCAGGCCCGCGTCCGTCGCACTTCGCGGCCATGGCCAGAGAACCTTCCGCCCCCCCGCGTCCCCCATGTGAGCTGTATCTGATCACGCCGCCCGCCATTCCCGACCTGGCGGCGTTCGCCCGGGATCTGGAAGCGGCGCTGGACGCCGGCGAGGTCGCGGCGCTGCAGATCCGGCTCAAGGACGTGGATGATGCGACGGTTCTGGCGGCGGTCGCGGCGCTGAAGCCGATTGCGCAGGCGCGCGGCGTCGCGGTGATCCTCAACGACCGCCCCGATCTGGCGGTCCGCTCGGGCTGCGACGGCGTCCATGTGGGGCAGGGGGACGCGTCCCTGGCCGAGGCGCGGGCGGTCATGGGGCGCAACGCCATGATCGGCGTCACCTGCCATGACAGCCGCGAACTGGCGATGGACGCGGCGGAGGCCGGAGCGGACTACGTCGCCTTCGGGGCCTTCTTCCCGACCAGGACCAAGGAAACGGTTCACCGGCCCGACCCGGAAATCCTGACCATCTGGCAGGAGACGGTCGAGGTGCCCTGTGTCGCGATCGGCGGGATCACCGCGGCGAACGCCGGCGAGCTGGCGCGCGCCGGAGCCGACTTCGTGGCGGTCAGTTCGGCGGTGTGGACGCATCCCGACGGTCCGGCGGCCGCCGTGCGGGAGCTGAAGGAAGTGTTGACGACAAACGCTTGACCTTCAGGGGATATTAGGAAGCGTGGGCCTAAGGAACCTGTAGAAGGCTGTCGTTTCCAGGACCGAATATGCAGATGAGCCGCGCGCTCGAACCCTCGGAGCCCGCATCCGGCGTGACGCCGCCGGCGGCTCCGCGCGTCCGGGAAAGCACGCGTCCGACAAGCGGAGTGGGTCCGCCGCTCGCGCCGATCTTCACCGCGATGGCGGTGATGGTCCTCGTCGTCCTGGCTCTCAGTTTCGCCCGGTCCGCCGGCGTGGTCGCCGCCCTGTGGGGCGCGGGCGGTCTGGCCGTCGCGGTCTGGCTGCGGACCTCGCGCGGCCCGCTCTACGATCTGTCCTTCGGCGCGCTCGTCGCCATGGGAATAGCGGCCGGCGAGCTGCTGGCGGGGAATTCAACCCGGCTGACGGTGATGTTCACCGTCGCCAACATGCTGGAAATCTATGTCTGCGTTCTGATGGCGCGCCGTTTCGCGCCGACGCTGAATCTCGCCTCGGTTCAGGGTGCATGCCGCTTTCTGGTCAGCGCCGCCGTGCTCGGACCGCTGCCGGCCGCCCTGTTCGCGGGGGCCATGCTGTGGTGGTTGAACGGGGCTCACTTCCTCGACAGCGTGCAGACTTGGTGGTTCGGCCACGCCCTTGGCGTCGCGGTGCTGTCCAGCTTCGGCCTGGCCCTCACCAAACGCGAGATCGTCCGCTTCCGCGCGCCCGCCCGGGCCATCGAGGCGGTGGTCCTGCTCGGCCTGCTGGCGGGACTGTGCTTCGTCGTCTTTTCGCAGCAGCTGCCGATCGGCTTCGTCACCATGCCGTTGTTGCTGCTGATCGCCGTCCGGCTCCGCATGCTCGGCGTGACCGCCGCCCTGGTCATCATCTCCATCCTCGCCGTCGGCGGAGCGATGCGGGGGCTGGGCCCCTACGGCGCGGCCTTCGAGGGACCGGACCGGGCCATGATGGCGCAGCTTCTGATCCTGTTCGGCTACCTGCCGATCATGCTGGTCGCGGCCCTGCTGGAAGAGCGGGACCGGTTGTCGGATCGCGCAAAGGTGGGCCAGGTCCGCGCCGAACGCGCCTCCGAAGCCAAGTCCCGCCTGCTGGCCAACGTCGCCCACGAGATCAAGAGCCCGGTCGGCGGCGTGATCGGCATCGGCGAGCTGTGGAAGACGGGCCAGCTTGGACCCATCACCCCCACACAGGGCGAGATGGCCGAAATGCTGGTCAAGACCGCGCGTCAGGTCGAGGCGCTGGCCCACGACCTGCTGGACGTCGCCCGCGCCGAGTCCGGCGCCGTGAAGGTCGAGCTGCGCCCCACTGACGTTCCCGGCGTGCTCGAAGACGTGAAACGGGCCGTCGCCCTGCGCCCCGAGTCCGACGGCGTGCGGCTGGAGGTGATCAGCGAAGGCGACGGACTGATCGCCCTGGCCGATTCCCAACGCCTGACCCAGGTCATTTCCAACCTCGCCTCCAACGCCGTCAAGTACGGCGGAGCAGGCGGCCTCGTCACCTTCCGCGCCAGCAAGGTCTACGACGGCGTGCGGATCGAGGTCTGCGATCGCGGCCCCGGCCTTTCGCCCGAGAAGCAGGCCCAGCTGTTCGAACCGTTCAACCGGCTGGGTCTTGAGCGGTCGACGGTCGAGGGCCACGGCATCGGTCTGGCCTTGGCCAAACGCCTGGTCGAGCTGCAGGGCGGGTCCATCGGCGTGACCTCGACGCCGGGCGAGGGCGCGGTCTTCTGGGTCGAGGTCCCGGCCGCCTGATCGCGAAAACCTGACGCTTCAGGGCCTTGCTGTTCGCAGCCCGAGGCGCGAAGGTCCGGTCCATGAAACTCTGCCTGTTTACCGCCGCCGCCGTTCTCGCCATGGCCGGCGCCGCCCACGCCCAGACGGCGCCGGCCAGCCCACCGGCCAGCGACCTGACCCGTGATCTGAATAGCGGTCCGCCGGTCCCCGCCGCCTATATCGCTCCCGCGCCCGCGCCCGTGGTGACGCCTCCGCCGAGGGCTGTCGCCCCGGCGACGGCGGCTCCTGCTACGGCAGCCCCCGCCACTGCGACGCCCCGTCCTGCGCCGTCCGCGACGGCTCCGGCCACGGCGGCTCCGGTTGTCCGGTCCGCCCCGGCGACAACGCCGCCGCCTTCCGGTCCGGTCGCCACGCCGACTGTGACGCCGCCGCGCTCAACGCCCATCCCGGCGGCTCCGGCGCCGCAGCCCCGCACGGCTCCGATCACACCCCCGACGGCGACTCCTGCGCCCCGCACCCAACCGCTGGCCACCGCTCCCGTGGGCGGCTCGTCGCTGCCGGCGGCGGCCCCCGTGGCCACGCCGGCTCCGCCCCCGCCGCCCCCGGCCGTGTCCACCCTCAGTGTTCTGGACGCCTCCGCCCGCGCGGCCCTGCCGTTCACGGTCACCCTGCCGGCCGGCTTCGAGATCGTCACCGGCCGCCCCGGCCCGGACTTCCGCATCTATACGATCCGTCGCGGCGAGCAGTCGTTCGTCATGGTCTATACCGGCCCGGCCTCGCAGTTCCCCATCTACAGCGGCCAGATGATCGAGGCGGGCGGCCGCGCGTCTGTGGTCTCGACCGAGGACGGGGTGCGCCACGCCCAGGAGCACCTGTTCCAGCGGCCCGAGGCCCCTCGCGAAATCCACGTGTGGACCATGAGCCTGGACGGCGCCGACCGGGCCATGGCCGAGAGCATCGCCCAGTCCGTCGACGTGCGTCCGGCGCCCTGACGCGTCGCCGCCCGCCCTTTCAGGCTTGCCAGACGCCGGCTGACGAGCAACTCTGAGAATCGTTCGCAAAACAGGAGCGATGCGATGATCGTGCTCGGCGTCGGCCAGACCGGCCTTATCCGCCTGATGGCCGGCGAGCGCCGTTGGCGGCCCGCCGTCCCTTCAGCATCGCGGCCTACGAACCCGACGACGCGACCCGGCTGATCCAGCCCTTTCGCGCCGCCCAGGCCAGAACCAGTTCAGGCCAGACCGACGCGGGCTTTCCGGCGATCAGGCGGACGCCGAACCCGTGGCCGCCTTCCTCGAACAGATGCGCCTCCGCCTTCACCCCCGCCGCGCGGATGGCGGTCAGCAGCTGCAGGCTGTTCTCCACCGGCACCGACGCGTCGTCCATGGCATGCAGCAGGAAGGTCGGCGCCGCGCCGTTCCAGTCCATCCGCTCCAGCGACCATCGCGCGAGGTCTTCCGGCGACGGATTCGCGCCCAGCAGATTGTCGCGCGATCCGGCGTGGACGAAGGGTCCCTGCATGGTCGCCACCGGGTACATGAGGATCGACAGGTCGGGCCTGAAGGACAGGCCGTCGGCGGCGTCGACCGCTTCATAGACGGCGTCCCGGCTCGCGGTCAGCGCACCCGCCAGATGGCCGCCGGCCGACGCGCCCAGCACCGCCACCCGGGCGGGATCGAGTCCCTCCGCCGCCGCCTGCCGGCGAACCAGCCGCAGGGCCCGCTGAGCGTCCTGCAGCGGCGCCGCTGGACCCGCGGCCCAGCCGTCGGCAGGCAGGCGGTAGCGCAGGACAAAACAGGTGACCCCCGCCGCCGCAAACGGCCGGGCGCAGTCCAGCCCTTCCTTATCCACCACCGCCCAGCGGTAGCCGCCGCCCGGGATCAGCAGCAACGACGCGCCGTTCGGCCGCTCAGGCCGCAGCACGGTCAGGATCGGGTCGGTGGTGTACTGGGCGAAACGGTCGTGGAAGGCCGGGTCGGTCGAGCGTTCAACCACCTGTGGCGTCACCGTGACGTTCGCCCCGCCGGGCGCCGCGCCCGGCCACAGCCGGATGGTCTCGGTCGGATCCGGCGGCGCAACCTGTCGCGACACCGGTGTCATTGCGAGAGCGGGGGCGGGCGTCGCGGCCAGGGCGGCGAGGCCCAGCGCGCTTCTTCGGTTCAACAGCATGGGATGGGCTCCTGTGACCACAGGCTAGCGGTCGGCGCCGCCCCCGTCACCCCGCCAGCTCACCCCGCCCCGTCAGGCCAGCTCGACCGCCACCGCCACGGCCTCGCCGCCGCCGATGCACAGGCTGGCCATGCCCTTCCGGCCGCCGCGCGCCTGCAGCGCCGCCAGCAGGGTCGTCAGGACCCGCGCGCCCGAGGCGCCGATCGGATGCCCCAGCGCCGTCGCGCCGCCATTGACGTTCAGTTTCGCGTGGTCGATGCCCAGCTCCTGCATCGCGATCATGGCGACGACGGCGAAGGCCTCGTTGACCTCCCACAGGTCGACGTCCTCGACCGACCAGCCGGCCTTCTTCAGCGCCTTCTGCATGGCGGGGACAGGCGCGGTGGTGAACAGGCCCGGCTCATGGGCGTGGGCCGCATGGCTGACGATACGGGCAACGATCGGCAGGCCCATGGCCTTCGCCACGCTCTCGCGCGTCATCACCAGGGCGGCGGCGCCGTCCGAGATCGAGCTGGCGTTGGCCGCGGTGATGGTGCCGTCCTTCGAGAAGGCGGGCTTCAGCGTCGGGATCTTCTCCGGCATGGCCTTGCCGGGCTGTTCGTCCTCGGTGACCGTCACCACGCCCTTGCGCGACGTGACCTCGACCGGGGTGATCTCGGCCTTGAAGGCGCCCGAGCTGATGGCGGCCAGCGCGCGGTTCAGGCTCTCCAGCGCGTATTCGTCCTGCGCTTCACGGGTGAACTGGTAGGTGCGGGCCGAGTCCTCGGCGAAGGCTCCCATCAGCTTGCCGGGCGTGTAGGCGTCCTCGAGGCCGTCCATGTACATGCTGTCGACGATGACATCGTGGCCGATGCGGGCGCCGCCGCGGTGCTTGGTCATCAGATAGGGGGCGCCGGACATCGACTCCATGCCGCCCGCCACGATGACGTCGGCGCTGCCGGCGGACAGGCTGTCAGAGGCCATCATCACGGCCTGCAGGCCCGAGCCGCACATCTTGTTGACCGTCGTGGCCTCGACATGCTGGCCGAGGCCGGCGTTGATCGCAGCCTGACGGGCGGGGGCCTGACCCAGACCGGCGGGCAGGACGCAGCCCATATAGATCTGCTCGATCTTCTCCGGCGCGATCCCGGCGCGCTCGACCGCCGCCTTGACCGCCGTCGCGCCCAGCTCCGTGGCCTTCACGCCGGACAGGGCGCCCTGGAAGCCGCCCATGGGCGTGCGGGCGAAAGAGACGATGACGACGGGATCGGACATGGCGAAAACCTGGGAGGGGTAGGGAAGGAAATTCGGAGGGGTGAATGGGCCGATTGAACGCGTTGGGCAAGCGCCGTGGCTACTGCGGGGTCATCGGACCCCGACGCGCCGCTTCACCCATCCAGCTGCGGCTGGCCGGGGCCACGCCGAACTCGGACAGTCGATCGCGGTGAGCGGCCAGCGGCGTCCGCATCAGGGTGCGCGCCATCCTGTTCAGCGGTCCCAGAGGCGTTTCCGCGTCCACGCGGTCCAGCCAGGCGGCCACGCGGGGCCAGCGGCCGGGATCGACGTTGATCTGCACCGCGCCCGCATTGAGGAAGGCCGGGGCGACGCTGAGGTCCGCCATCGACAGGTCGCCGAACAGGAAGCCCGTCTCCGGCGTCTGGCTCTCCAGATAGTCGAGGATCTGCGGCAGTTCGACGTCGCGGGCCTTCTCGACCACGTCAGGATCCGCTTCCGTGCCGAAGAAGCGGGGCTTCAGCGCGATCTGGAAAAACAGCCGCCAGCCCAGAACATCGAACAGGCGCGTGTCGGCGAACTCCTCCATCCAGCGCGCCTTCGCCCGCTGCACAGGATCGGCCGGCCACAGCGACGGGCCGGGCCGGGTTTCCTCGATGTACTGGACGATGACGCTGGAGTCGCACAGCACCAGATCGCCCTCGATCCAGACCGGCACGCGGCGCAGCGGGCTGATCCGTTCGAAATCGTCATTGCCGTACATCGGCGAGATCGGGTCCAGCTCGACCTCCACGCCCTTGATGGCGCAGGCGGCCAGCACCTTGCGGACGTAGGGCGAAACCGGACTGCCGATCAGCGTGACGGCGGCCATGACTCAGGCCGCCTTTTCATCGATCCGGGGCAGCATCTCTCCGACCGTCGGGCAGTCCTTTGCGTGAACCAGCTGGATGTCCCGCGGTTTGACGATCGCGTTGCAGTGCCCGCAAGCGATGCGCGGCGACAGGTCCTGGCCGCACTCCTTGTGAACCATGGTCAGGCCGGAATCGGTCTCGCCATAGACATGGCGCGCGCCCCACGCGTGGAGGGTGACCAGCACGGCGTACAGGTCCTTGCCCTTGGCCGTCAGGCGATACTCGTTGCGCGGCGGGCGTTCGGAATACAGATGCGGCTCAAGCACGCCGTGCTGGACCAGGGTTTTCAGACGCGCGGCCAGAACGTTGCGGGCCACGCCCAGCCGCTCCTGCCACTGCTCGAACCGGCTGACGCCGTTGAAAGCGTCGCGAATGACCAGCAACGTCCATGGATCGCCGATGACTTCCAGCGTCGCGGCGATCGTACAGCTCTGGCGTGAGTAGTTTGCGGTGCGTCCCATGGTGGGAAAGTGACCCCGCGTCAGCCTTTTGGCAAGAGGGTTGCCAATCTGGACGGACTGGGTCAGTCTTCTTTGGCTACGGATTTGCTGCGGCATTCCCGTTCCCGATACTTCGGGCGGAAGGCTCCCCGTCTTCCGCCCGCCCTTTCCCCACGATAGCAAGACGTATGACCCAGACCCTGGCCGAAGCCCTGACCCTGACCGACGATGGTGCGGGGGGCTGGGCGGCGCGGCTGGACGGCGGCTTCTCCAACGCCCCGCAGTCGGTCCCGCAGGAACGCGGCGCGCCCTTCGGCGGCCTCATGGCGGCGCTGGCGGCGGGGGCGATGCGTCAGGGGCTGGGCATTGAGGCGCCGCTTCAGACGCTCACCATCCAGTACCTCGCCGCCGCGCGGTTCGAGGACGCGATCTTCACCCCGACGATGAACCGCGGCGGTCGTAACGTCGCCTACGCCTCGGTCACAGGCGGTCAGGGCGACCGTCTGGCGGTTCAGGCGCTGGGCACATACGGCCGCGATGTCGACGGACCTGTCCTGACTCCGCTGACGGCCTCGCCCCGACCGGTCGAGGAGCTTGAGCCGACGCCGCTGGACCCGACCTTCGGTCCCTGGTTCACACGCCATATCGACCATCGCTTCGTCGCCGGTCCGAAGCTGTTCGGAGAGAACGCCGGCAAGAGCCCCGAGCTCGGCTGCTGGATGCGAACCGTCGACGCGGCCCCGCTGGACGAGGCCCGGCTGCTGTTCCTGCTGGACGGCCTGTATCCGACCTATTTCACGGCCTTCCCCGCGCCGCCGGCGATCTCCGCCAGCGTCGATCTGCGCGCGGACCTGCTGACGGAGCTGACGCCGGACACCTCGCCGGAAGGCTGGGCCTATTTCCACTTCACCAGCCGGGACGTGGGCAGCGGCTGGGCGGTCGAAGACGGGGTGGCGTGGGCCCCGGACGGCCGGCCGCTGGCGCTGGTCCGCCAGCGCCGGAAATTGATGCCGACCCGCTGACGGCTACGTCCGGATTTGACGCATGCGCATGTTTCCCTGCGCGCAACCCGCTCGGGTCCGGTCTTTGACAATTGAACTTCACGGCGCCGGAGCTCGGATGAGACTCATGAGACTCATGAGACTGTTTTTTTCCGGCCCGGCCGACCTCAGCCGTGCAGGCCCCGCAACTGAATCAGGGGAATGACGATGTCCTCCTCGTCCTCGAGGTGGCGCAGCAGGGGGCGGGCGTTTCCGTCGATGAGATCGGACAGCCGGTGGGCCTTGTCCGCCACGTCGGTCGCCTTTGCATTCACCGCCTGATGGAAGGCCAACCCGCCTTGGAACAGCGCCTCCAGCGTCTCATGGATGGCGTCATGATCCCGGTCCAGCAGATCGATCCCCGCGCCGATCTTCGGCTCGATCTGGCGCATCATCGGAAAATACTGGCCGCTTTCGACGCGGTGGTGTCCGTCGAGATGCTGCAGGAAGGACTGTAGCGCCGGGATCAGCTGACGATGCAGGGCCGCGGCGTCGCCATTGGCGCGCCACTGGCTGACCAGCCCGTCCATATGCGCCTGATGCCCCCGGAAGCTGGCGTGCATCTGCAGCCAGAAGGCCGCCGTCTCGTCCAGCTTCGCAGTCCAGCGGTCGCGCGGAAATTCCTCGCGCAGATACAGAAACCCGGGCGGCAGGCCGGCGCGCGTGGTCAGCGCCAGCGCGTCCGGGGCCTCAGACAACGGCGGTGGTCGTCTTGATGAAGCCGCCGCCCAGCAGGCGGTCGGGATCGGCCGGATCGTAGAGGGCGCAGGCCTGACCGGGGGCCACGCCTTCCTCGCCGGTCTCGAACAGGACCGCGACAGCGCCGTCCATCATAGCCAGCCGGGCCGGGGAGGGCGGACGGGTCGAGCGCACGCGCGCCAGCACCGGGACCCCGGCTTCAGCCGCCGCCTCGATGCTCGCCTCGTCGCCCAGCCAGTTCGTTTCGTCCAGCGTCAGTGAGGCGGTCAGCAGGGCTTCGCGCGGGCCGACGATGACGTGGCGTTTCGCCGGATCCAGCTTCGTCACGAACAGGGGCTCGCCCACGGCGACGTTCAGGCCCCGGCGCTGGCCGATGGTGTAGTCGGTGATCCCCGAATGCGCGCCCAGCACCCGGCCGTCCATGTGCACGATGTCGCCGGCCTCGCGGCCCTGCGGACGCAGCTTGTCGATCAGGGTGCGATAGTCGCCGTTGGGGACGAAGCAGATGTCCTGGCTGTCCGGCTTGGCGGCGATGCGCAGGCCCAGCTCAAGGGCGACGCCCCGGACCTGCGGCTTCTCCAGATCGGCCAGCGGGAAGCGCAGATAGTCCAGCTGCTGCGCCGTGGTGGCGAACAGGAAGTAGGACTGGTCGCGCGAATGGTCGATCGCCTTGCGCATCTGCGAGCGGCCGTCGACGACCGCGCGCTTGACGTAGTGTCCCGTGGCCATGGCCTCGGCGCCCAGATCCCGGGCGACATCCAGCAGGTCGCGGAATTTGACCGTCTGGTTGCAGCGGATGCAGGGCACGGGCGTCTGACCCGCCAGGTAGCTGTCGGCGAACTGGTCGATGACCGCGTCCCGGAACCGGCTTTCGTAGTCGAGGACGTAGTGCGGGATGCCCAGCGTCTCGGCGGCCAGCCGGGCGTCGTGGATGTCCTGACCGGCGCAGCAGGCGCCCTTCTTCTTCAGGGCCGCGCCGTGGTCGTACAGCTGCAGGGTCACGCCGACGACGTCATAGCCGGCCTTGTGCAGCAGGCCGGCGACCACGGTGGAGTCCACTCCGCCCGACATGGCCGCCACCACCCGCGACCCGACCGGCAGGCCGACCGCCG
The DNA here is from genome assembly GCF_001426805.1 of Brevundimonas sp. Root1423. NCBI lineage: Bacteria > Pseudomonadati > Pseudomonadota > Alphaproteobacteria > Caulobacterales > Caulobacteraceae > Brevundimonas > Brevundimonas sp. Root1423. The sequence continues at coordinate 587,325 of NZ_LMFL01000045.1, read as the reverse complement.
CGCGCGCGGACTCGATCGCCGCGTCCATGTCGGCCTGGCCGGTCATGGGGGCGATGTTCGGAACCGGGCAGATGTCCTCGGCGAGCGTCATGGCGCGCTATCTAGTGCGAAACCCGTTCGATTTCGAGGCCGCGGCGAAAAGGACTCCGGAAACGACAACGGCCGCCTCCGTTTCCGGAAGCGGCCGCTTGGCTCGGGGAGAAGATTTACGGGCGACCGTAGTGCTGGATCCGCGTCGTGCGCAGACCCTGCATGCCCCATTTGTCGATGGCCTTCTGCCACGCCAGGAATTCCTCGGCCGTCAGACGATAACGCGCCAGGGCGTCATCCAGGCTGATCAGGCCGCCACGCACGGCGGCCACAACCTCGGCCTTGCGACGGATGACCCAGCGGTCCGTATTGGCCGGGGGAAGATCGTGCATCGTCAGGGGCGTGCCCGTAGGACCGACCACATACTGTTCGCCTCGGCTATTAAGACGTCGCTCTTGCAACATGGGCTTATGCCTCATTGACCACCACCACTATGAGTGAACGGTAGCGGTCGCCGGCTAAGGGCCGTTTAAGCGTCGTGGTGAAGGAAAGCCTAAAATGCCCTCCGTCCACACTCTCAATATTCAATAAAAGATTCATTGAGGTTTACGGCCCGTTACTCAGAGATCAGCGTTTGATGCTGATCAGCTCGGCCAGCATCTCGTCGGCCGTGGTGATGATCTTCGAGGATGCCGAGTAGGCGCGCTGGGTGGTGATCAGCCCGGTGAACTCCGCCGAGAGGTCGACGGTCGAGGCTTCCAGCTGCGACGCCCCGATCAGGCCCGCGCCGCCGCTGCCGGCCCCTTTCAGGTTGAAGGTGCCGGAGCTCTGGGTGACGCGGAAGGCGTTGCCGCTGGCCTCGGACAGGCTGTCCGGGCTGGTGAAGGTGGCAAGGGCGACCAGGGCGATCTGGCGGGTCACGCCGTTATCGAAGATGGCGGTGACGTAGCCTTTTTCGTCGATCTTGATCTCGGACAGGTTGCCGAAGGCGGTGCCGTTGGTCAGCGTCGCCTGAACGACCGAGGCGCTGTCGTACTGGGTCAGGCCGCCGGCGGCGTTGCCGAGTTCGAACGACACCGTCTGGTTGTCGATGCCCAAACCGGGCGCCCAGTTGAACTGTCCGGCCGCCGGAGCGCCCGCGTCGGAGGCGCCGAAGCTCAGCGACGCCGCGGACGGGTCCGGGAACAGGGCCTCGCCGGCGGGCATGGCTTGCATGGCGGCGACATCCAGACGGCCGTCCTGGGTGAAGGCGATCCGGCCGGTCCGGAGCTGGCCGTTGGTCAGGCCTGCGCCGGTGACGACGTCGCTGGCCGGCACGGCGCGGATTTCGGCGTACCATTCATTGGGCACCGAGCTTTTCAGGAAGGAGATGGCGACCGTGCGCTGACCGCCCTTGGAGTCCGAAACCGGCACGGTGAGTTCGAAGTCAGGCTTCACCCCGGCTCCGGTGTCGGGGTCCCACATGGACATGGAGTTGGTGGTGCGGTTGTACGCGTTCGGCCCGGCCGGCGAGAGGGCGGCGTCCGCCGCCTCGGGAGAGATCGTCTGGCTGGAGCGCAGGTTGGCGTTGAGCTCGATCCGCGTCGTGGCCTCGGCCGTGCCGCCCACGGAGCCGACGTTGATCGTCTTCAGGCGCGTCAGGTCGGACGGGTCCAGGGGGACGTTTCCTTCGCTGTCGATCGGCCATCCCTGCAGGTAAAGACCGGCCGTGTTTTTCAGGAAGCCGTGATTGTCGACCCGGAAGGCGCCGGCGCGGGTGAACAGGCGGGTGTCGGTCGGCGTCAGATTCTCGGCTTTCTCCGTAACGACGAAGAAGCCCTGTCCGGCGATGCCGAGATCGGTCGAGGAGGTCGTGCGCTGCAGCTGTCCGTTCTGGCTGGTGAAGTGGCGCGCGCTGGCCTGCACGCCGCCGGCGGAATAGCCGGCGCCTTGGGACTGGCTGTTGACGGCGGTCGCGAATTCGCCGGCCGTGCGCTTGTAGCCGACGGTGTTCACGTTCGCGATGTTCTGAGAGATCGCCGCGAGGGCGGAGGCGTTGGCGGTCAGGCCGGAAACGCCGGCGAGAAGGGCGCTGTTGATGCTCATGGCGCGGGGCTCCTTACGAAAAACGGTTTGAACGGGTCAGGGGGACGGATCAGGCCGCGGAGGCCGGATCCTCGAATTCTTCAAGTGCGATGACGGTGGAGAGCGGCACGATCGACTTGCCGATGGTCAGGAAGGCCTCGCCTTCGTACATCTCGACTCCGGTGATGCGGCCGCGGGTCAGAACCTGGGCGTCCACGGCTTTGCCGGCCGCGTCCTTGGCGACGATCTTCAGCGAGTAGACCTCGCCGTCCTCGCCATCGTTGCCGATGGTGGCCTTTCCGTCCCAGGTGAAGTCGTGCAGGCCGGTGGTCTTCGCCGGCGCGTCGCCAGACCATACGACCTTGCCGGTCCCGTCCAGCACCTGCAGCGTCGCTGAGGCCGCGTTGGCGCCCAGCTCGTAGCTCCAGCTCGCCTCGCCGTCGTCCATCTTGGTCGCCGACCAGGCCGCGGTGGCGTCCTTGCCGATGTAGGTCGCGGCCTCACCCAGCCCGCCGCCGCCCTGGGCCGCGACCAGACTCTTAAGCAGGTCGTTGGTCAGCAGCTGCTGCTCCACGCCGGCCATCTGGGTCAGCTGGGCGGTGAACTGGTTGGAGTCGACCGGCGACATCGGATCCTGGTTCTTCAACTGAGAGGTCAGCAGGGTCAGGAAGGTTTCGAAATTGGAGGCCAGCATGCCGGTGCCGCTCTTGATGCGGGCATCGGCGTTGTTGGTGGTTGTGACGGCGTCGACCATCGATCAGACCTTCAGATCCACGCCCGCAGGCGAGAGGGAGAGCGCCATCCAGCGGGGAGGCTGGGCGACATCGATTTCGTCATTCAGACGGGCGGCGGCGGAGAAGGCGCGGTTCTGACCGTTGCGCGCGTCCTGACCGCGGTCGAAGCTGCTGGACCCGCTGTCGCGCTCCGCAAACTCGAAGGCGTCGTCAGCGAGCTGGAAGCCCGCGTCCTCCAGCTCACGCCGCAGGTCATCGACCCGGCCGCGCAGGTCGGTGGCCGCCAAGGGGTTGTCGAACGCCAGTCGGGCGGCCAGGCGGCCTTCGGAGTCGATATCCAGCCTGACGTCCACGCGACCGAGATCGTCGGGGGTCAGCGCCATTTCGAACCGCGTCGAACGGCCGTCAAGCTTGCGCAGAATCTGGGCGGCGATCTGGGCCGTGGCGTCGATCGTGGCGCGAGACAGGCCGGACAGGCTGGTGTCCCGGGTGTGTGCGGGGGTCGAGACGGAGGGGGCCGCGTGTTCCGCCCCCGGCGCGGCGTCGACGGACGGGGCGTCGGAGTCGACGATGTCCTTCGCCGCATTCCGCGCGGTCTCGGCCTGGCTGGCCACTCGGTCTGCGGCGACGGGCGAGCCGGGCGTTGCGGATTGCGGTGCGCCGGCCGCGGCGTCTGATACGCCAGATGCGGGCGCGGCCTTGTCCGTGGTCTTGTCCGAAGGCGGGTCGAGCGGCCGGGACGTTCGCTCTGCGAGCGCACGCATGGGAGCGGGTTGGGAGACGGGCGGCGCCGCGCCGGCGACGGCCTCCGCAGTTGCGGTTTTCCCGCCGACCGTTTCGGTCGCCGTCGTGGCCGGAACTTCCGGGGCCGGGGTGTCCGCTTCGAGGGATACCGGCGGCGCGGGCGTAGCGGTCTTCGGCGACTTGGGCGCGGCGGCGGCGGGCGACCGGGCCTCCGCCGGGACAGGCGTGGTTGCCCCCGTCTCCCGGCCGGCCTGCGGTGTGTATTTGGCGGCCTGCCGCAGCAGCGCCGGATCAATTTCCGTCGCGCCGTTGTTTTCAGGGGCTTTGACGGCGGGCGCGGCAGGCGGCTGGTCGCCCTCGGCCTGGTGCGTCGTTGAAGGATCGACCGGGGGGCGGGCCGACAACGCCTCGCCGCCGGCCTGCGGCAGGATCGGGGCGCCCTCCGGCACGGCCTCTGCCGCCGGAGTGGCGGTGGGAGCGGCCGCGTCTGCTTCGGGGGGTTCCGGCAGGGCCGCGGGCATTGCGACGGGCGACGGGGGCGCTACCAGTGGGCCCGCAGAGATCATCGCCGAAGCGGCGTCTGCATCGTCGTTCGCAGGGGTCGGCCCTTCGGCCTCGGCCGGCGCCGCGTCCTCTTCCAGGCAGGCCGCCAACAGGCTCTCGAAGCCGGTCGCGTCGGCGGCGCCGTTCGACCCTTGCGGGGCGCTGGCTTGGGCAGGCGCTGTGACGGGCGGCAGGGCGAGGGCGGACATTGTCCCGATGGGATGATCGCGATGGCGATGGTGACTTGGGCGCGTGCTGCGCCGGACATTCGGACCCCCTCGCGCAAGTCGCGGGCCAAGAGGGTGGCCCGGCACAAGATACGGAAAACATAGAAAAATAGTTCTGGCGTCGGTTCAGCGACGCCCGGCATGTCCGGTCGAAACTTGCCGCGTGCCGACGTTTCTTGCCCGGCGCCAGCCCTGCAGGAGCAGCGGGGACGCCGATGGCCCGCGCCTTGCGCTCCTGAACGGTCATGGCCCAGGCGCGAAACGCGATAGCGCGTAAAATCAAGGACTTGCTCAGCACGCACTCGCAGCGCGCCGGGCAAAAAACGCTCATTGGCTGGCAGGGCTTGCCGGGCGCCATGGGTATGGAGGTCGCCGGATGTCGCTGAACGCCATCATGAACACTGCGACCACGGGACTGGCCGCAGCCCAGACCCAGCTTCGCGTCGTCTCCGACAACGTCTCCAACGTCAACACGCCCGGCTATGTCCGCAAGATCGCGGATCAGACCACTCTGACGGGCCAGGGCATGGGCTCGGGCGTCGAGGTTTCGCGCATTCGCATTGCGACGGACCGGTTCCTTCAGGCCGCCAGCCTTAACGCGGGCGCCGGCGCCGCGCGCGAAGGCGTGCGCTATGAATTGTACGACCGTATCCAGTCGCTGTTCGGCGATCCGGGCAGTGACAAGGGCTTTTTCTCACAGGTCGACGGCCTGTTCTCGGCCTTCGCCGCCAACGCCGAGGATCCAACGTCGTCGCCGCGGCGTCAGGACGCCCTGTTCAAGACCCAGGCCCTGTTCGACGAAGCGAGCCGCATTGGCAAACAGATCCAGGCGGTCCGCGAGGACGCTGACGGCCGCATCCAGAGCGCTGTGGAAAAGACCAACGGCCTGCTCAAGCAGATCGAGAGCCTGAACCTGGAAATCGCTCGCGCGACCGCTGTGAACGGCGACGCCTCGGGCGCGGAAACGGCCCAGGCGGCCCTGATCGGACAGTTGGCCGAACTGGTCGATATCCGGGTTTCGGTCCGCGCGGTCGGCGGGGTGTCGATCCGCACGGGCGCGGGAACCCTGCTGGCCGGACAGGGTGCGGCGACTTTGGAGTATAACCGGGCCGGCACTGTCACGGGCGAGACCGCCTTCAACGAAATCTGGATCACCGAGCCGGGCGGCCAGAAGCGATCCTTGCTGGACACCCTCGGCTCGGGCGAGATCAAGGGCCTGGTTGAACTGCGCGATGTCGACGCGCCGGAGGCGGCCGAGCGGCTGGCGGAGCTGGTGTCCCATGTCGCTGATGAACTGAACCGGGCCCACAACGCCAACTCGTCCGTCCCCGCGCCCGTCAGCCTGACCGGCCGCAATGTCGGGCAGACGTTCGCGACCGCTATCGCCGGCTTCACCGGCCGGACGACGGTCGCGGTCACCAATGCAGCGGGCGTCATCCAGACCCGGGCGGATATCGTCTTCTCGGGCGCGACGATGACGGTGAATGGCGTCACCACCACGCCCGCCAACTTCCTGACAGAGCTGAACACCCAGCTGGGGGGAGCGGCCACGGCCAGCTTCACCAACGGTCGCCTGACGATCGCCGCCACAGCGCCGAACGGCGTTGCGATCGCTGATGATGCGGCCGCTCCTTCCAGCAAGACGGGGCGCGGCTTCTCGCATTATTTCGGCCTGAACGACCTGATCTCGACGGACCGGCCGGCCTTCTACGACAACGGATTGACCACCAATTCCGTACTCGGCTTCACGCCCGGCGAGCAACTGACATTCCGGTTCACGGGCGAGAGCGGCGCGCGGCTGCGGGATCTGGATGTCCAGATTCCCGCCGGCGGGACGGTGGGCGACCTGCTCACGCAGCTGAACGATCCGGCTTTGGGCGTCGGCCGGTTCGGCAGTTTCGCTTTGGCGTCCGACGGCACCCTGAGCTTCACCGGCTACGGAAACCCTGCTCCGAGCCTCAGCGTGCTCTCGGACACCACCACCCAGGTTCCGTCGGGCGTGTCGGTGAGCGAGCTGTTCGGCATCGGCGGAGGGGGGCGTTCCTCCCGCGCGGATGGCTTCTCGCTGCGGTCGGATATCCGGCAGACGCCTTCAAGGCTGGCGCTGGCCCAACTTAATCTGTCGGCCCCGGCGGGGGCGCAGGCGCTGAGCATTGGAGACGGGCGCGGGGCCTTGCTGCTGGCCGACGCCGGGGAAAGGTCATCCAACTTCCAGCCCGCTGGCGGATCGACGGGCGGTTCGATCTCGGTGTCGCGCTATGCATCGGAACTGTCCGGTGAGATCGGCGGGCGAGCGGCGGCGGCGAAGAACCGTCACGAGACGTCGGCGGCGCTTTATACCGAGGCCGCGTCGCGCCAGACGGCGCACGAAGGCGTCAATCTGGACGAGGAACTGGTGCTGATGACGACCTATCAGCAGGCCTTCAACGCTTCCGCACGCCTGATCCAGGCGTGCAAGGACATGTACGACACGCTGATTGGAATGATCTGATGACCCGCGTCGCCACCTTTGGAAACTATCAGTCAGCCCTGCTGAACCTGATGAACACCCAGATGCGTTCGGCCGAGGCCCAGGAACGGGTCTCGACCCAGAAGAACGCGACCGATCTCACCGGTTTCGGCCGCCAGTCCGAGACACTGACCGCGCTGATGGGCGCCCAGAGCCGGATCCAGGGCTTTATCGACACGGCCGAAGCGGTGACCTCGCGGCTGACAACCCAGGATCTGGCCATGTCCCAGGTCGACGATGGCATCAGCAGGATGCGCGAGGCCATCGGCAATGCCTTGTCCACGGATTCCGCCGTTTCGCTGATGCTTGAGATGGAGGGGCAGTTCCAGTCGGTTCGGGTGGGGCTGAATACGCGGCACCACGGCGGCTATCTGTTCGCCGGCGCTTCGACGACGACCGCGCCGCTCACTCCGACAAATCTCACCGAGCTGGCCGCGGCTCCGAGCGTGGCGTCCGTCTTCCAGAACGACACGTTGAAGACCGCCAGCCGCGTTGCGGACGGAACCACGCTGGAAACCGGCTTCCTCGCAGACGAGCTTGGCACGGACGTGCTGAGCATCCTGCGCGACGTGCAGAATTTCCACACCACTGCGGGGCAGGGGCCCTTGAACGGCAAGCTGACCGAGGCGCAGAAAACCTTCCTCAGCGCGCAGCTGGCCCGTCTGGAACAGGCCGGTCAGGGGGTCATCGACAAGATGGCGAGAACCGGTTCACTGGCCAAACAGGTCGAAAGCATATCGACCGGCCACACGGCGCAGAAAAATGCGCTGGATGAACTGGTGATGGACCGGACGGACGCGGACATGGCCAAGGCCGTAACCGATCTCCAGCTATCCCAGATTGCCATTCAGGCATCAGCTCAAGTGATCGGCCAGCTACGACAGGTCTCCCTGCTCAACTATCTGAGCTGACGCGACAAATCGCCTTTATGGCTACGCTGGACGCGCGCAGGTTCATGGAACATAACATGAACCTATGGCTCAGATCGACCTTCGCAGAAAACTGTCGATCCTCGCGGATGCGGCCAAATACGATGCCAGTTGCGCGTCGTCGGGCACCTCGAAGCGTGACTCGGTCGGCGGCAAGGGCGTCGGGTCGACGGAAGGCATGGGGATCTGCCACGCCTACACGCCGGACGGCCGGTGCGTGTCGCTGCTGAAGATTCTGCTGACGAATTTCTGCATCTACGACTGCGCCTACTGCATCAACCGCGCCTCCTCGAACGTGCAGCGGGCGCGGTTCAGTGTCGACGAGGTCGTCGAGCTGACGCTGAATTTCTACAAGCGGAATTACATCGAGGGTCTGTTCCTGTCGTCGGGCATCATTCGCTCGGGCGATTACACGATGGAACAGCTGGTGCTGGTCGCGAAGACGCTGCGCGAGCAGCACGACTTCCGCGGCTATATCCATCTGAAGCTGATCCCCGAGGCGGATCCGAAGCTGATCGAGGAGGCGGGCCTCTATGCCGACCGGCTGTCGGCCAATATCGAACTGCCGCGCGATGAGGCCCTGCAGCGGCTGGCTCCGCAGAAGGACGTGGGCGTCATCAAGAAGGCCATGGGGCAGGTTCGGCTGGGCGTGGAGGCTGCGCGGCCGCAGAAGAAGGATCGGGCCAAACCGCCGAAGTTCGCGCCGGCGGGCCAGTCCACCCAACTGATCGTTGGCGCGGACGGAGCGCCGGACACAGAAATCATCGATCGCTCGGCGTCGCTGTATGGCGGTTACGGCCTGCGCCGGGTCTATTATTCGGCCTTCAGCCCCATACCGGATTCTTCCAGCGTCCTGCCGCTGTCAAAACCGCCGCTGATGCGCGAGCACCGGCTGTACCAGGCCGACTGGCTGATGCGGTTCTACGGCTTCTCGCCGCCCGAGATAGGCGAGGCGACCGTGGACGGCATGCTGGATCTGGCCATCGATCCCAAGCTGGCGTGGGCGTTGAACAGCCGGGCGTCCTTTCCGGTCGATGTGAACACGGGACCGCGCGAAATGCTTTTGCGCGTTCCGGGACTGGGCGTGAAGTCGGTCGACCGGATCCTTCAGGTGCGCCGCTGGCGAGCACTCCGGCTGGAGGACATCGGCCGGCTGTGCAGGGGCATCCACAAGGTGCGGCCCTTCATCACCGCGCTGGACTGGACACCGGGCGGCATGACCGACGCGGCGGACCTGCGCGCCCGGATCACCCCCGCGCCGAAGCCCGTCCAGTTGAGCCTGTTCTGAATGAAGGCGGCGGTCCTTTCCCACGAAACGGATTTCGATGGCTGGCGTCGGGCGGCGCGCGGTTTCCGGCAGGCCGGCGTTGCGCCGGGCGACGCGGTGTTCCGGGTTGGCGACGCGGGCGGCGGCCTGTTCGACGACGCTCTGCCTCCGTCGGCAGTGGAGCCCGTGTTCGGCGTGCCCAAGGCGTTTGTGGATCTGGCCGGGGAGGTGATCCTGCATCGGTCGATCGACCGTTTCGACCTGATGTACCGACTTCTGTGGCGGCTGCGGGACGAGCCTGACCTGATGAAGGTCGTCACCGATATCGACGTGGCCGACGCTCTCGAGCGGGCGAAGAATGTCAGCCGGGCCAGCCACAAGATGAAGGCCTTTGTCCGGTTCCGGCAGGTCGAGGATCACGACGGCGAACGGTGGGTGGCCTGGTTCGAGCCCGCCCACAGGGTGCTGGAAAAGACGGCGCCGTTCTTTGTCCGACGCTACACCAGCATGCGGTGGTCCATCCTGACCCCGGACGGCAGTGCGTTCTGGGACGGAGATGCCCTGACCGCTGGCCCTCCCGCGACGCGTGACATGGCGCCGGCCGAGGACGAGATCGAGGAGTTCTGGAAGACCTACTATGCATCGACCTTCAACCCTGCGCGGTTGAAGACGAAGACCATGCAGGGCGAAATGCCCAAGCGGTACTGGAAGAACCTGCCTGAGGCGGCGCTGATCCCGGAACTGGTGGCGCAGTCGGCGGTTCGGACAGACGCCATGGTCGCCACGCCCGCCGCCCAGCCGAACCAGCGTCTGGCGAAGACGCTGTCGCGGATGAACCGCGATCACTCGTTCGACGAAGGCTTCGTCCCGTCAACGCTGGAGGAACTGGGCCAGGCGGTTCAGGCCTGTCGCAGATGCCCGCTGTGGCGCCACGCGACCCAAGGCGTTTGCGGGGAGGGACCCAGGCAGGCGCGACTGATGATCGTGGGCGAGCAGCCGGGCGATCAGGAGGATCTGGCGGGCAGACCCTTCGTGGGGCCTGCTGGCGGCGTGCTGGACGCTGCGCTGGCGGAAGCGGGCATTGACCGCGACGATGTCTTCGTCACCAACGCCGTGAAACACTTCAAGCACGAGCCGCGGGGCAAGCGGCGCATTCACAAGACGCCGCTGGTCAGCGAGGTCAGCGCCTGCCGCTGGTGGCTGGACGCCGAGCGGCGACTGGTGAAGCCGAAGGTGATCCTGACGATGGGGGCGACGGCGGCGCTCGGGGTGCTGAACCGCAAGGTCACGGTCACAAAGGAGCGCGGAGAGGCGATCGCCCAGCCCGATGGAGCGAAGATGCTGCTGACTGTCCATCCCTCGTATTTGCTGCGCCTGCCGGACGAGGCGAGCCGTGCGTCCGAGCGGGGGCGGTTCATCGACGACCTGAGACGCGTCCGCAGGTTGCTCTGACCGGTAAACATCTGAAACCGTGGCTGAACGAATACGGCCGGGCTGCGTTGTGAAGTCTGCCCCAGCTTTGCCGTTCGGGCGGCGTAGGCAAAACGACCGGCGCAATCTAGGTAGGGGCATGGCCGCAGCGGACTTCCAGATCGACGACGGCAAACCCGGTCTGACCCTGCGTCTGACCGGGGACTGGACCGCGACCGAATTGGGCCGGATCTCGGATCGGCTCGACGAGGAGTTGCATCAACGCGAGATCGAGGCGGTCGACCTGTCCGGACTGGGACGGTTCGACACCGCGGGCGCCCTGGCCATCGTCAAGGCCTCGAGGGTCGTCCTGCCGAAAACCGCCTGGACGCAACGGCCCGAGGCGGGCCGCACCTATGCGGTGGTCGAGAAGCTGGAGCGCGAAAGCGCCGACCCGCCGAAACAATCTCCCGGCTGGGTGCGCGGTTTCGCCAAGGTCGGGCGCGGGGTCGGCGACATCGTCGAGGAGGCCACCCTTTCCATGGCCTTCCTGGGTCGGCTGATCGTTTCGGTCGGGACGGCGCTCAAACACCCCGGGCGGGTTCGGTGGCCCGCCTGGTTCAGTCAGGGCGAACGCGCCGGGCTGGACGCCATTCCGATCGTGGCGGTGACCAACTTCTTCATCGGGGCGGTGATCGCCTTCCTCGGCGCCAATCTGCTGACCCAGTTCGGGGCCGGCGTCTTCACCGTGCAGCTGGTGGCGGTGGCGACCCTGCGGGAACTGGCCGTCCTGATCACGGCCATCCTGCTGGCGGGCCGGTCCTCATCCTCGTTCGCGGCCGAGATCGGCTCGATGCGGATGAACCAGGAAGTCGACGCCATGCAGGTCATGGGCGTCAATCCGTTCCAGGCGCTGGTCATCCCGCGTCTGGCGGCCATGGTCGTCATGATGCCGCTGCTGACATTCATCGGCATGCTCGCCGGGCTGCTGGGCGGTCTGCTGGTGACGTGGAGCCAGCTCAGCTACGGCCCCTCATTCTTCGTCCAGCGCATCAGCGAAGATCCGAACATGGGCACGCACCTGATGGTCGGCATGATCAAGGCGCCGATCTTCGCCATCGTCATTTCCGCGATCGGGTGCCGGCAGGGAATGGCGGTCGCCGGCGACGTGGAAAGTCTCGGGCGGCGGGTTACGGCTGCGGTGGTTCAGGCCATCTTCGCCATCATCCTGCTGGATGCGGTCTTCGCCCTGATCTTCCTGGAGCTGAACCTGTGACCGCCGCCGAACCGAAAACCGGAAAGACGGCAAAGCCCGAACGCCTGATCGAGGTGCGCGGCCTGCTGAGCCAGTTCGGCGAGCGCACCATTCACGAAAACCTCGATCTCGATCTCGAACGGGGTGAGGTGCTCGGCGTCGTGGGCGGTTCGGGTACCGGCAAGACCGTGCTGCTCAACTCGATCATCGGCCTGAAAGAGCCGGAGGGCGGGTCGGTCAGCATCCTCGGCTACGACCGCGCCACGATGACCAAGGACGAGGAGGCCGACGTCGAACGGCGCACCGGAATCCTTTTCCAGCAGGGCGCCCTTTTCTCGTCGCTAAGCGTTATCGACAACGTCGCCTCGCCGTTGGTCGAGCATACGGAGCTGTCCCGCGACGTCATCCGGGAACTGGCCGAGATGAAGATCGCTATGGTCGGTCTGAAGCCCGAGGCGCATCATCTGAAGCCGGCCGAGTTGTCGGGCGGCATGCGCAAACGGGTGGGTCTGGCACGGGCGCTGGCGCTGGATCCGGAACTGCTGTTCCTCGATGAGCCGACAGCTGGCCTGGACCCGATCGGGGCCGCCGCCTTCGACGAGCTGATCAAACAGTTGTCGAGCGATCTGGGCCTGACCGTTTTCATGATCACCCACGACCTCGACAGCCTTTACGCCATTACCGACAAGGTCGCGGTGCTGGCCGACAAGCACGTCGTCGCCAGGGCCACGGTTCAGGAACTCGAGCGTTCCGACCACCCCTGGATACGAGAATACTTCCTTGGTCCGCGCGGTCGCGCTGCGGACAAGGCGGCTTAAGGAGAGCCGAAAGATGGAAAGAGACGCCCATTACGCCGCCGTCGGCATCGCCACCATCGCCCTTCTGGCGGCCCTGGCGGTGTTCACGATCTGGCTGGCCCGCCTGCAGTTCAACAACGACTACGACGTCTATGACATCGTCTTCTATGGACCTGTGCGCGGGCTTTCGGAGGGCGGGGAGGTGCACTTCAACGGCATCCGCGTCGGCGAGGTGACCGACCTGAATCTCGATCCGAAGAAAGGCGATCAGGTCATCGCCCGCATCCGCGTGGACGGCACGACCCCGGTCCGCGTGACCTCGCGCGCCCAGCTGGAGCCGCAGGGCATCACGGGGCTGAATTATATCCAGATCACCGCGGGCAATCCGCAGAGCGCGATCCTGAAGACCCAGTATCCGGACAATGTCGTGCCGGTGATCCAGAGCCAGCCGTCGCCGATCGCCGAACTGCTGAGCGGCTCGGGCACGGTGCTGGCGCAGACGGTGGATGCGCTGAACCGGATCAACCGGGTGCTGTCGGACGACAACATCCGCTCCTTCTCGACCAGTGTGAAGAACGTCGAGGCCTTGTCCAGCGAGCTCGAGGCCCGCAAGGGAATGTTCGCCCAGCTGGAGCAGGCGTTGACCAAGGCAAACGCCGCCATCGGCGAGTACCAGGCGCTGGGCGTCAGCGCGCGTCAGCTTGTCGAGGGAGACGGCCGAGAGGCCATCGCCAACATCAACCGCGCGGCCGACCAGGCCGCGGATGCGGCGGCCTCTGCCAACCGCACGATCAGTGGTCTGGAGCGGCCGGTGAACGATTTCGCCACCACGGGCCTGCCCCAGCTGCAGCAGTCCATTCAGGGGCTGGAAGACGCCACCCAGGCCCTCGAAGGCCTGATCGAGGAGGTGCGGCGCAGCCCGCGCGACTTCATCGGCCGTGCGCCGACCAAGGAAATGGAGGTCCAGCCGTGATCCGTTCGTTCTTCACCCGGCTGACCGCCGTCGGCGTCGCCGCATCCGCCTTGGCCGGGTGCGCCCTGCTCAGCTCGCCGGAGCCGGTCCAGAGCTACCGATTCGGCGGTTCGGCCCCGGTCGTCTCCGAAAGCATTGGCTCGAACGCGACCTCGATCTCGCTGCGACGGGTCGAGTTTCCGGAGGCGGTCGAGGGCGACCGCCTGCTGGGCGTGACGGGGACCGAGACGGCCTACATCAAGGGCGCGCGCTGGGTCTCGCCGGCGGCGGACCTTTACATGGAGAGTCTCGAGAACGCCTTCGCCGGTCAGGCCACGCGGGTCCGGCTGGTCGGGGCGCGAGAAGCTGTGCGGAGCGGACGCAGTCTGGACATCGACATGCGCGCCTTCGAGGCCCGCTATGACGCGCCGGGGGCGGTTCCGACCGTGGTGATCACGGCGCGGGCGCGGGTGACGACCTCGCCGGAGCGGACGGTGTCGGCCGAGCGGATGTTCAGCGTCGAACAGCCAGCGACCGAAAACCGCGTCGGGGCCATCGTCGAGGCCTTTGATATGGCCACGCGAGACCTGAACACCCAGATCGTCGCCTGGACGGAAGCCAACGCCCGCTAGGGCTTGAGGCTGGACCCCACAGCCGTCAGCCGGCGGTTCACATCGTCGCGGCGGGCGCCGAGCGTGGCCAGTTCGGACAGCGTGCGATCGACGCGTGCCAGCGCCTGATCGCGGCTACGGGCCAGACGATCCTTGTCGGGGCGGATGCGCCTTGGGCGCTTCCCCGACAGGCCGAGGGCGTCGCGCCAGTCATCGCGCCAGGCGGCGAGCCCGTCTGTGCAGGATTTGAGCGCCTCTGAAGTGCGGGCGTCGGTGTTCTGGGTTCCGCGGATCAGTGTCAGGGACTGGAGGGCGGCGGATCGGCAGGCTTCCAGCGTCGCCTTTCGGGCCTCCAGCGGATCGTCGGCGCCATCTTCGCCGGGAGGGTAGCCTGACAGGCGGCGGGCGGCGGCGGCGAGGTGGGCGTCGAGGTCGGCGACGGCGTCGCGGATCTCGGCCCAGACGCCGTCCAGCGATATCGCGCGACGTGCAGCCGCTTCGATGCGTTCGGCTTGCGTCGCGCTGTTGTCGGTCAGGCGATCAGCCGCATCACGGAACTGTTCGCGGAAACGGTTCAGCCGTGTGCCGCGGCTGTCGAACAGGCCGGGGAGGCCGCGGCGGGGTTCGAGCGCAGCCGGTCGCAGGGCCTCGATGCGGTTGCGGAGTTGGGAGAGGGCGGCGGTCGCAACCTCCAGGCCCTCGGCGCGGGCAGTGGCCAGGGCGCGGTCGATGCGTTCGACGGCCGCGGCGCGGACGGGCTCGCCGAAGGCGTGGGCGGTCGTCTCGTCATATGCCGCGCCGATGCCTTCAACCCGCGCCGTGTCGGGCGCGGGTGCGTTCCCCAGCCAGCGGTAGGCTCCGTCCGCCATCTCGATGCTCCCACCAGACCGGCTCTGCGTCCGGTTAACCGTGAGTATGCCTACGACTTCGGTTTGCGGGCAACGGTGTAGCTGGCTTGGTCGCGCGGGGGCCGAAGTACGCCGCATAGTGCCTGCGTGCCGAGGAGCCCGACCTAACTATGTGGGTGCAATGGTCAGGAGCGCGAGATGAGTGCTGCGACGGAGGCGGTCGGGACAGGCGAGGATAGATCTGTTCCGCCAAAAACGCGTGTTCAGACGCTGGACGTGATCCGGGGGTTAGCCATCCTCGGCATCCTCGCGGTGAATGCCGACGGCTTCGCGGTTCCCATGTTTGCGGCGCTCAATCCCGCGACGTGGCCGTTCCCGAACGAGGGCGCGACGGCGATCTCGTTCTGGGTGATGGACGCCTTCTTCCACCACAAATTCCTGACCCTGTTCGGCATGCTGTTCGGCGTGTCGCTGTTCCTCGTGGGCGGGGAATGGTCTGACAAGGCGCGGAGCCGGCTGCTGTGGCGCCGGCTGGCGGCGCTACTGGCTTTGGGATTGCTGCACGGTTTCGGAGTGTGGTGGGGCGACATCCTGTCCCTCTATGCCGTGACGGGCCTGATCATGCTGTTCTTCCGCTCGTTGGGACCAAGGACGCTGCTGGTCATCGGGGTCGCGCTGTACGCCTTCATCGCGCTGAAGGGGCTGGATCCCGCGATTCTGCCGAACGCCGAGCCCGAGGCGCGCGCCGCGGCGACCGCTTCGCTGGTTCCGCCCGAAGGCCAGATCAAGGCCCTGCGCGCCATGGCGGAGACCGAGACCGCCGAGGCGAAGGCATCCTGGGCGGGGGCCTATCGCGTCAACACCGGGGAGTATCTGCGGCTGCTGTCGGGCAACCCCTTCCTCATCGCGCCGACGCTGGCCCTGATGATGATCGGCCTGTCGCTGTTCAAGTCAGGCTTCCTGGCGGGAAGGTCCTCCACATGGCGCTACGGAGCGATGATCCTCGCGGGCGTTCCGGCTTTGGCGGCAGGGGCGTGGCTTTCGTGGCGCACGTACATCGAGGGCGCGCCGGTCCTGGGCGGCGACACGGCCGTGGAACTGTTGGCTCCGGTGATCGCACTGGCCTATGCGAGCGTGTTGATCCTGATCGTGAAGGCGGGCGCGAGGCTGCGTCCGCTGGCCGCGGCGGGGCGGATGGCCTTCACCAACTACCTGACCCAGTCGCTGATCATGACCAGCATCTTCTATGGCGGCCGGGGCGGGCTGATGGGCGAGGTGGACCGGCCGGTGCTCTGGGGCATGGTGTTCGCCGTCTGGGTCCTGCAACTCATCTGGTCGCCGCTTTGGCTGTCGCGGTTCGAGATGGGGCCGTTCGAATGGTTGTGGCGGTGCATGACCCACGGCCAGTGGGTCCCGCTGGTGAAGCAGAACCCGCCGGCGACGGCGTGATCAGGCCTTGAGTGAGGGGCTGATCGTGTAGCTTGCCTCGGTCTTGCTGGCGACCTCGTCGAGGGTGACGCCCTCGGCCAGTTCGATCAGTTCGAGCCCCGCGCCGTCCGGCTTGACGTCGAAGACGCACAGGTCGGTGATGATGCGGCTGACCACGCCCGTGCCGGTCAGGGGCAGGGTGCAGGCCTTCAGGACCTTGGACTGGCCGTGCTTGTTGGCGTGATCCATGACAACGACCACGCGCTTGACGCCGGCGACCAGATCCATGGCCCCGCCCATGCCCTTCACCAGCTTGCCCGGGATCATCCAGTTGGCGATGTCGCCGTTCTCGGCCACTTCCATGGCGCCGAGGATGGACAGGTTGATGTGGCCGCCGCGGATCATGGCGAAGCTGTCGGCCGAGCTGAAATAGCTGCTTTCGGCGATCTCGGTGATGGTCTGTTTGCCGGCGTTGATCAGGTCGGCGTCGACCTCGTCCTCATAGGGGAAGGGGCCCATGCCCAGCATGCCGTTCTCGGACTGGAGGGTGACCGCCACAAGGGTCGGAATGCCGATGCCGAGGTTGACGTAGAAGCCGTCCTGCAGCTCTTTCGCGGCGCGGGCGGCCAGTTGTTCGCGGGTGCGGGCCATCAGGCGGGTTCCTCAGCGGGGGGCGCGGTTACGGGGGCGGGCGTCACGGCCTCTGGCGCGGCGCGGTCCGCGCGCCGGCTGTCGCGGATGGCGTCCTGCACGTCATCACTGACCGAGCAGGTGTTCAGCATGATTATGAAGAGCAAAATCACGCCCCAAGTGAGCTTGCCGTCGATGCTCTTCAGCAAATCATCCCGGTTTGGTGCGGGTTTGGGATTGTCGCTCATCACGCCGTTTCCCTTTGACGCACAGTGCGTTGTTCGATGCGTTTCTGGGGCACGGTCAGGACGATGCGGTCGACGTAGATGCCCGGGGTGTGGATCTGGTCGGGGTCGAAGGTTCCGGTCGGGACAATGTGCTCGACCTCGACGACGGTGACCTTGCCGGCCGTGGCCATCATCGGATTGAAGTTGCGGGCGGTCTTGCGGAACTGAAGATTGCCGCGGCCGTCGGCCTTCCACGCCTTCACGATGGCAAGGTCGGCGATGAGGCCGGTTTCCATGACGTAGTCACGGCCGTCGAAGCTGCGGACCTCTTTGCCCTCGGCGACGAGGGTGCCCACGCCGGTGGCGGTGAAGAAGGCGGGGATGCCCGCACCACCGGCCCGGATACGTTCGGCGAGCGTGCCCTGGGGGTTGAACTCGAGCTGGAGCTCGCCGGCCAGATACTGGCGCTCGAACTCCTTGTTCTCGCCGACGTAGGACGAGATCATTTTCGCAATCTGGCGGGTTTCCAGCAGCTGGCCGAGGCCGAAGCCGTCGACGCCGGCGTTGTTGGAGATGACCGTCAGCCCCTTGGCGCCGCTGTCGCGCAGGGCCGCGATCAGGTGCTCGGGAATGCCGCACAGGCCGAAGCCGCCGGACATGACAGTCATGCCGTCGAAGGTCAGGCCCTCCAGCGCCGCCTTCGCGTCGGGGAAGATTTTCCGCATCGCTTCCTCATTATTTTCACCGTCTGATGAATATCGACGGTCTTGGTTCGTCCCTAACGTGAGGCGGCCGGACGGGCAAGGCGAGCGGAAAAAAACAGTCTCATGAGTCTCATGAGTCTCATCCCGTGGCCGCCCGTCCGGTCCGATCAGGCGGTATGGCACGCGCCTGCGTCAGAATCGGACGTGGCCGACAGTTACGGGCCGGGGCGGCGGGGCGCCGCGTTCGCGGTAGCGGGCCCCCTTAAGGATGCCGAGGAAGGCTTCCCAGTGGATGCCGCAGGTGACCTTCCACGTCAGGAGCGGATGGGTGACGAAGGCGCGCAGGAGCTGGCCGTCGGTCAACGGGCGGCGACGGCCGGCGAAACTGGCCGTCAGGATGGGGGTGTCGCCGCGGCGGACTGCGACCACGACGGACACCCCCTCGCCCGGGGGATGAACGGTGAAGTCGTAGGTCAGGTCGCGGTCCATGAAGGGCGAGACGAAGAGTTGCTTTTCGACGGTCTGCCGCAAGGGCCCTGTCTGGCCGCCGGGCACCGCCACAAGATAGCTGTGCCGTTCGTGGAAGGTGTTGGTTACTTCGTAAAGCAGGGCGGCGAGGGCGCCGTCGGGCGTGTGGCAGAAGAAGACGCTGATCGGGTTGAAGCCGTAGCCGAGGATACGCGGCATGGTGAGCAGGCGGATGGGGCCGCCGGCGATGTCGACGCCCGCCTCGGCCAGATGGCCCTCGATCTGGACGCGCAGCGGGCGACCGGACCGGTCGCCGTGGTCGGCGGCTCTGAGGGTGATCAGGCCGAAGGCGCGGCGGCGGAGCAGGCGCAGGCGGTCCTGCAGCCAGTCCAGCTCGTCAAGGTCGGCAAGCACCATCCAGAGGCGGTAGCGCAGGCGGTGGCGGAAGGTGCGGACGCGCTGGTGCACGACCTCGCCGACGTAAAGGGCGCTTTGGAGTGAATCTCCTATCATCCCGTCACCCTCGGGCTTGTCCCGAGGGCCCATGGGAGCCTCAAGCCTGTTCCGCGGACACATTGCACCGCATCAAGAGAAGAGCCCATCACGCGGAACGATGGGCCGTGGGGCCAAGCCCGAGGGTGACGGGATCTTATTCGTCTGTTGGGCCGTGTTTCCAGACCGCAGGCCGGTTCCAGTCGAGCGAAAGATCCGTCCAGTGCGGATTGTCGCGTTCGATCAGGTTGATCTTCCAGTCGCGGAGGTACCGTTTGATCGCCTTCTCGCGTTTTATGGCGCTGGTCATGAACTCGAAGGTTTCGAACCAGACCAATCGCTTGAGACCGTGCTCGCGGGTAAAGCCGGGAAACGTTCCGGCCCGGTGCTGGTGAACACGCTGATAAAGGTCGCTCGTCACGCCAACATACAACGTGCCGTATGGCCCGTTGGTCATGATGTAGACGGCGATCAGCGGACGCTCTCTCCCCATACGCCGGAGCATGCGGCGCGATAGGCCCTCGGGACAAGCCCGAGGGTGACGGAAGAAAATGCGTCACGCCGCCTCGGTCAGGCGATCGGGCGCGCCGGCCGGCGCATGCACATGGATGCGCCCGCTTTCGTTGGCGACCGACCAAGGGCGGCGCACGCCGCCCAGCTGTTCGGCTACGGCGAGACCGGCCTGCAGGCCGTCCTCGTGGAAGCCGGAGCCGAACCAGGCGCCCGCGAACCAGACGTTCCGGCGACCCTGAAGCGACCAGAGTTCGGACTGGGCGGAGACGGCGGCGGCGTCGAAGACGGGATGCTCATAGTCCCATTCGCCGATGACCAGTGCGGCGTCGGGCGTCTTCGCGGGGTTCAGGCTGACGAACAAGGGCGGCCCGGGCAGGCTCTGAAGCTCGTTCATCCAGTAGGTGACGCCGCCTTCGCCCGCGCGGTCCGAGTAGCCGAGATGGGTCCAGGCGGCCCAGGCCTTGCGCCGTTTGGGCATCAGGGACGTGTCGCGGTGCAGGATGACCTTGTTGGGCCGGTATTCGATCGCGCCCAGGAGGCGGCGATCCTCGGCGGAAGGCGCTTCGAGCAGGGCGAGGGCCTGATCGGAGTGGGTCGCAAGAACAACGGCGTCGAACCGTTCCAGCCGTCCATCGTCGAAACGCAAGGCGGCGCCGTCGAGGCCGCGCAGGACGCCGGTGACGCCGGCGTTGGTGACGACCCGGCCTTTGAACGCGTGAGTCAGCCGGGCGACATAGGACCGGCTGCCGCCGTCCACGGTGCGCCAGGTCGGGCGCAGATCCACCTTGAGCAGATTGTGGTTCATATAGAAGCGCACGAAGGAGGCGGCCGGATAGTCCGCCATCTGCCCCATGGTGCACGACCAGATGGCGGCGGCCTGCGGCAGCAGATGCGCCTCGCGGAACAGGGGGCCGTAGCCGCCGCGCGTCAGGTAGGCGTCGAGCGTCTCGCCGGACCGCTCAAGGTCGGGGAGATCGCGCGGAGCCTGTTTCTGGAAGCGCAGCAGGTCGCCGATCATGCGCCAGAATTTCGGGCTGGCGTAGTTCCGCTTCTGGGCGAACAGGGCGCCGATGCCCTGGCTGCAGTATTCGAAGGCGCCGTCGTCGATGGAGACGGCGAAGGACATCATGGCGGGCTTGGTCGGCACGTCCAGATGTTTGAACAGGGCCGTCAGATTGGGATAGTTGGCCTCGTTATAGACGATGAAGCCCGTGTCGACGGCGACGGGCTCGCTGGGGGCCGGGGCGTCGACGGTATGGGAGTGGCCGCCCAGCCGGTCGTCGGCCTCGAACAGGGTCACGTCGTGCGACTGCGACAGCAACCACGCGCAGGACAGGCCCGAAATACCTGAGCCGACCACGGCGATACGCTTGCCGGCGGGCGGGGACGAGGCTGCGACGAGATGAGGGGACATGCCGGCTCCGGGGAAACGCGCCCGAAGCTACGAGCCGGGACGTGTGGCGGATGCCGTACATCCGGATGCGACAGTGGAACGTAGCTGAGGGGCTCGTCAGCCTGTCAGGACTTCCGCATGAACCTCATTACCGCTGCCATCCGCCGGCTTCAGGACGCGCCGTTCCCGGACGTCGTCGCGCGGCCGGCGATCGACAGCCTGGTCAGCGAGGCGCGCAAACGGCTGGACCGCGAGGGGCCGTACGACTCCGCGGCCTTTGCCCGCGATATGACGAAACGCGCCATCGCCGAGCACGCAGGGGCCGCCAATGAGCAGCACTACGAACTGCCGGCAGAGTTCTTCGAGCTGTGTCTCGGCAAGCGGCTGAAATACTCGTGCTGCCTCTACCCCGCCGCCGGTACGACGCTGGACGAGGCCGAGGAGGCCGCGCTGGCGGAAACCTGCGAGCATGCGGGACTGGCTGACGGACAGCGCATCCTTGAACTGGGCTGCGGTTGGGGCAGCCTGAGCCTGTGGATGGCCGAACGGTATCCGCGCGCCTCGATCACCGCGGTTTCGAACAGCCGCGGGCAGAGGGCGCATATCGAGGCGCAGGCGGCGACACGGGGGCTGACCAATCTGAAGGTCATCACCGCCGACATGAACGACTTTCAGGCGCCCACGCCGATGGGCGAAGGCTATGACCGGATCGTCTCGGTCGAGATGTTCGAGCATATGGCCAACTGGCGCGAGCTGCTGACGAAGGCGCGTGACTGGCTGAAGGCGGACGGGCGGATGTTCATCCACGTCTTCACCCATCGCGCGGCGCCGTACCGGTTCGACCACACCGACAATGGAGACTTCATCGCCCAGCATTTCTTCACCGGCGGCATCATGCCGAGCCACGACCTGATCCGGCAGTTTCCCGACCTGGTCTCGGTGGAGCGCGAATGGACGTGGAGCGGCGTCAACTACCAGCGCACTGCCGACGACTGGCTGGCGAACATGGACGCGAACGGCGACAGAGTGATGGAGCTGATGCAGGAGACCTACGGCGCGGACGCGGTCCTGTGGCGGCGGCGCTGGCGCCGGTTCTATCTGGCGACGGCGGGGCTGTTCGGAAACGACGACGGAAATACATGGGCGGTCAGCCATTACCTGCTGAAGCCGGTCTGAAGGGGCTGAAACAATGATCAAATATGTCGCCGCCTATCTGGGTGCGGGCCTGACGTTCGCGGCCATAGACGCGGTCTGGCTGACGACCATGACGAACCGGCTGTACAAGCCGGTGCTGGGCCCGATCCTGGCGGAGAAGCCGGATATGAGGGCCGCCGTGGTCTTCTATCTGGTCTCGATCGCCGGGACGGTTTTCCTCGCCGTGGAGCCGGCGTTGCGCGAGGGCGCGTGGCAACGCGCGGCGCTGAACGGGGCGGTGCTGGGGTTCGTGGCCTATGCGACCTACGACCTGACCAATCAGGCGACGCTGAACGTCTGGTCGACGCGGCTGACGATCATCGATCTGTGCTGGGGGACGACGCTGACGACGGTGTCGGCGCTGGGTGGATATTTCGCCGCGCGGTGGGCGGAAGGCCGCTTCGGTTAACCTTTTTCTTCCCGTGACACGGGCGCGAGGTGGCGGTCCGGTCCCGATAAGGTAAAAGACCCGGCAGAACAGGGTTCAGTCGGGGGACGGGTTTGCGCGCTGGCATAAATGCTCTGACGGCGACCTTCGTGGTCGGCGTGCTGGCCGGGCTGGTGCTGACGCCCGACGGCCGGGCGTGGCTGCGCCATCCGACGATCATGCTGGGCGACAAGGCCGCGGCTTCCGCGCCGCCGGCGCCCGGGCCCGCAGCCCCGGCCGCTGTCCCCGTGTCTGCGCCCGTCCTGCCCGCGGTGACGCCGCTGGGTGCACGGATCACGACGGGACCGCTGCGCATCGGCGTGTTCGGGGATTCGATGGCCGACGGTCTGTACGCGGGCCTGTATCGCGACCTGCAGCAGACACCGAACGTGACGGTGAGCAAGTTCTCGCAGGTTTCGACGGGGCTCAGCCGGTACGACTACGTGGACATCCAGGCGAAGACCCGCGGTCAGCTGGACGCGCAGCCGGTGGACGTGGCCGTCATGCTGTTCGGCACCAATGACGCCCAGGGAATCGAGATGGACGGGCAGATCCATCCGTTCGGCTCGGACGGCTGGAAGACCGCCTATGCGAAGCGGGTCGACGATCTGGTGGCCCTGCTGCGCAGCCGCGATGTGGCCGTCTACTGGGTCGGCCTGCCGCGCATGAAGCGGGCGACGTTCGATGCGAAAATGAGCCTGATCAACGATGTGGTCGAGGCGCGGATGACGGCGCTGGGCGTGCCGTACATCGAGACCACGGCCCTGACCTCGAACGGCGAGGGCGGGTACGAGGCCTATCTGCCGACGGAGACCGGACGCCGCACCCTGATGCGGGCGAATGATGGAATCCACATGTCCATGGCCGGCTATCTGCGCATGAGCGCGCCTGTGGCGGCGCGGCTGAAGCGTGACGCCGGGCTGGACCGGTCCCCGGCGGTGTCAGCGGTCGCGGCGCCGGCCTCCGCCCGCTGAGAATGAAGCGCCGGGGGGCGATCATCGCGGCCGGACTGTGGGCGGTTTCGACCGGGGTCGAAGCCCAGGAGATTCCGTATCTGTCGCTTCAGCGGCTGGCCCCCGGCGTGTCCGTCTGCGCCGGCGGACTGTGTCAGTCTGACGCGCTGGCGGCGTTCTTCGGCTCCCTGTCCGATACCGAGTCGGGGCAGCGCGTCCGGCCCGTGCGCGTCGTCCAGTTCGGGGACAGCCATACAGCCGGCGGACGGGTCACCGGACGGGTTCGCGCGGGCCTTCAGGGAAGGTTCGGCTATGTCGGCGCAGAGGAGGGGCGGGGTGTCGCGCTGACGGAAGTCGGGGTCGTCGGCGCCACGCTGGAGGCCTTTGCAAACTGGCCGGGCGCGCCGGGGCTGACAGAGGCCGATCTCGTCATACTGGCGTTCGGCGTCAACGAGGGGTTCGAGGACGGACTGGACGCCGCCGCCTATGAAACCCTGCTGCGGGCGCAGGTCGAGCGACTGCGCGGGGCGGGGCGGTCGCTGCTGATCCTCGGCGCGCCCGACGCCCAGCGCAGCGGCGTGGCGGGCGGCTGCAGCGCGGACGGACTGCGGGCGCCGCCGCCGTCTCTGGCCGTGGTGCGGGACGTGCAACGCCGGGTCGCCGCCGACATGGGTGTGGCGTTCTGGGACTGGCACGGGCGGATGGGCGGCGACTGTTCGGCGGATCGGCTGGCGTTGCGGGAAGACCCCGTCATGCGCGGCGACCGGGTGCATTTCACCTCGGCCGGCGCTGACTGGATCGGCGGCGTGCTGTGCGACGACCTGATGGCGGCCTACGCCGCCTGGAAGGCCGGGCGGGAAGCGGGCCTTCGGCGTCTTCTTCCTGTTCGTCTATTTCACCGCCTGGTCGCTGGATCGCGAGAACGGGCGGCGGAAGCTGTTCCTGCTGCTGGCCAGCTGGTTCTTCTATGCCCAGTGGGACTGGCGGTTCGTCGGGCTGCTGATCGCATCGGCCGTGCTGAACTGGGGCGTCGGAGCGCTGATCGCGCGGCAGCCGGGGGCGAGGAAGGCGTGGCTGGTCGGCCTGGGGGTCGCGGTCAATCTGCTGATCCTCGGCTTCTTCAAATACTACGGCTTCTTTGTCGAACAGGCGGGGGACCTGCTGACCCGGTTCGGCTGGGAGCGGGACCTGCCGCTGCTGCAGATCGTGCTGCCGGTGGGGATTTCGTTCTTCACCTTCCAGGGCATTTCGTACGTCGTGGACGTGCATCGCGCTGGACGTCATGCTGCTGATGAGCTTCTTCCCGCATCTGGTGGCGGGGCCGATCGTGCGGGCGTCGGACCTGCTGCCGCAGTTCGACCGGACGCCGCGGCTGACGCGGGAGATGGCGACGCATGGCCTGCTGCTGATCGTCTGGGGCCTGTTCAAGAAGACGGTGATCGCGTCCGAGATTTCGGTGAATCTGGTCGATCCGGTGTTCTTCGATCCGTCGGCCTACGGCGGGATCGACATCGCGGCGGCGGTCTATGGATACGCGGTCCAGATCTATTGCGACTTCTCGGCCTATTCGGACATGGCGATCGGGATCGCGGCCCTGCTTGGCTATTCCTTCCCCCGCAATTTCGACCAGCCGTACCGGGCCAGTTCGATGCAGAGCTTCTGGCGGCGGTGGCATATCAGCCTGTCCAGCTGGCTAAGGGACTATCTCTATGTGCCGCTGGGGGGCGGGCGTAAGGGGCTGATCTCGAGCTGCATCAATGTGTTCATCACCATGGTGCTGGGCGGGTTGTGGCACGGGGCGGCATGGACCTTCCTGGCCTGGGGCGCGCTGCATGGCGGGGTGCAGGTGATCGAGCGGCTGGGACGGGCGGCGTTCGGGGACCGCAAGGTCATTCCGACGGTGGTCGGGGTGCTGGTGACCTTCCACATCGTTTGCCTGGGCTGGATCCTGTTCCGGGCCGAGAATTTCGAGCTGGCCATGGCCATGCTGCAGGGGCTGGGGCGGATCGGGCCGGTGACGGTGCTGACGCCGCTGTTGCTGACGCTGATCGTGGGCGGGCTGGCCATGCACTGGTTGCCGCCGCGCGCGGTCGAGGGGCTGGCCGAGCGGCTGAAGACGGCGCCGTCGATCACGCTCGGCCTGCTGGTCGGGGCGGCCTTCCTGCTGATCGAGGCGGTGCGGCCCGAAGGCGTCGCCCCCTTCATCTATTTCCAGTTCTGAGGCGTTGTGATGCAGGGACCTGGATCATGAGATACGACGACAAGGAAGAGTTCGGCGGCAAGTTCCCGCTTCAGCCCTTTCCGAAGCGGCAGGGGGATTCGCCCTTCCCGCCGCTGGCCGAGAGTCTGCCTGTCCCGCCCGATCCGCCCAGCGACTGGATCGAGACCGCCGACGCCCACGACCTGCCGACGCGGGAGAATGCGCTGACGGCGCTGGGCCGGTTCGCCTTTCCGCCCGCGCCCCCGCTGGACGATGAGGGGGTAGCCGCGCGGGACCGACGCTGGACCAGCCGGGCCGTTCTGACCGTCGTGGCCTTCCTGATGGTGTTCAACGCGGTGTCGCCGCTGAACTGGTCGCGGCAGCAGGCGCCGGGCTGGGTGCAGGGAACTGTCGAGCAGCTGTCACAGGTCTGGGTCGCGCAGCTGGCCGTGTTCGGCGTCGACATGCCGCGTCAGGGCCTGCGCGATATGTGGAGCGATGCGCGGCGGGCGAGGTTCATCGGCCAGGCGCCGGCGCACGACACGGGGTCGACACCGGCCTGAGATTGGTGAACCTTCGCCGTCGGGAAGACGTGCGGGGGCATGGGTGAAAATCGACAGACGCCAGGCGCTGACCGGCGCCGCCCTGCTGGGTCTCGGCTCGATTTCGGGGGCCGGGTCGGCATGGGCGCAGACGCAGCGGATACGCCGCGGCGCGGGGACCCTGTCGGCGACCAGCGATGATGTCGTGGCTTTCGGCGAAGGTCTGGCGCTGATGAAGCGGCGGCGGGACGACCGGTCCTGGGCCCGCCAGAACACGATCCATTCGCGCAACGGCCAGCACAACAACGGCCTGTTCCTGCCCTGGCACCGGCTGCAGCTGCTGCATCTGGAGCGGATCATCGCCGGGCTGACGGGGCACGCATCATTCGCCATGCCCTATTGGGACGCGCAGGAGCACCGGACCCTGCCGCCGTGGATCACCGACGAGGACGCCCTGTTGTACGAGCGGCAGCGGGCGCGGGGCGTAGACACGCTGGATTTCAACGCCGCCCGCTGGGCGCGGTCGCCCTATATGTCGCGGCTGACCTCGGACGGGTTCGAGACCTTCGCCGGCAAGCTGCCGACAGGCGCCGGCATGGTCGAGGGCTATGGCCACAACTACATCCACGAACTGGTCGGCGGGCTGATGAAGCGGCTGACCACGGCGGCCAGCGATCCGATCTTCTGGCTGCACCACTGCAACGTCGACCGCGTCTGGGCGACATGGCACGCGGGGCAGGCGGCGAGCGTCTATCCCGCCGACTGGACCGCACGGACGCTGAACGGCTTCGTCGGGGGGCAGGGGGAGGACACGGGCGAATGGCGGGTGGCCAGCGTGCTTGAGACCCGACCGCTCGGCTATGGCTATGACAACCTCTATCCGTTCCCGGTCTTCAACGTGCCGGAGATGGGGCCGCCCGGAGCGACGCGGCGCGTGCCGCTGGGCAGCGTGGTCTATCCGATGCGCGCCGAGGGTACGGAGGGGCAGGGCGG
This sequence comes from Brevundimonas sp. Root1423, assembly GCF_001426805.1. Lineage (NCBI taxonomy): Bacteria > Pseudomonadati > Pseudomonadota > Alphaproteobacteria > Caulobacterales > Caulobacteraceae > Brevundimonas > Brevundimonas sp. Root1423. The sequence continues at coordinate 560,241 of NZ_LMFL01000045.1, read as the reverse complement.
CCTGTCGGTGACCCTGCCGGCCGAGGCCGTGGCGCGTATGCGGGCGGCGGACGACACGCTGATGATCGCAGGGTCCGGCTCTGTGGCGTTCGCCGCGAACGAGGGGCTGCTGGACCGGTCGATCGAGATCCGCATGCAGTGCGCGGGGCGGCGGATATCACTGGGTTCGTCGCCGACCTTCCTGCACCTGAGGGAGGGCGAGCATACGCATCATGCGGGCGACTACATCCTGCCCTTCCGCTTCGGCGAGGAGGTGCTGAACCTGATCGGAGAGGGCGACGCCCCCGTGACCGTCACCGTCGAGGCCGAGGATCTGGCGCCCGGGGCGGGTCGTCCGCCGGCGCGGACCGTGGCGCTGGACCTGTCGCTGACGTTGACCGAAAGCCGCTGGGCATGAACCGTTTCCGGATCGTACTGGTGCTGGCGCTGACGGCGCTTTGCCTTCCGATGGCCGCCTGTTCTGTGTTTCAGGACCGGTTTCCGCCGCCGGTGATGGCGCCGCCCCCGCCTCCGCCCCCGCCGCCGCCGCCGCCACCACCGCCCCCTCCGCCCGCGGCGCCGCCGCCGGCGGAAGCGGACCTGTGGCCCGGGGGGCGGGTTCCGATGTGTTTCGAGGCTCCGGCCGAAGCCGACGCCTGGGCGCGGGAGAAGGTGATGGACGCCGCGAACGCGTGGGAGGCCGTGGCGCGGGTGGAGTTCGACATCCTCGCCGCCTGCCCGCCGCCGGGGTCAGGACCGCGCCGCATTCCCGTGCGGATCGAGCACGACCCGGAGCTGTTCGCCTCATCCAGCCATCTGGGCGTCAATCTGGTGCGCGGCGGGGAGATCACGCTGAACGCCGACTATCTGGTCACGAATCGTATCTGCGGGCGACGCGGGACGGTCGGGCGCGAGGGCTGCTTCTACGCCGACGCCGTGCACGAACTCGGCCACGCCCTCGGCTTTTCTCACGACCACGTCAGCCCGCGCGCGCCCGCCTGCCTCGCCCGCCAGCGCACTCCAGAGGCCGAGGCCGAGGACGAGCCGTATTACGATGCAGCGTCGATCATGAACTACTGCAACGCCGACCGTTGGAAAGGGCAGCTCAGCCCCGCCGACATCTGCTCGATCAGCGCCGCCTATGGCGGGCCATACGGAGACCGGCCGAGCCGGGCCAGCTGCTATGCGATGGTCGGGGCGACGATGCGACGCTGGCCTTGACCCCTGTTCGCTTCGACCCCTAGCGTGCCGCGTCCCGGGAGGGGGCGGTCGTTTCAGGGAATAGACTATGCGTCGTCATCTGCTGGCCCGGGCCCTGCCCGCCTTCGTTCTGCTGGCCGCCGTGGCGGGCCCCGCACTGGCGCAGGACGGCCTGACCTATCAGCAGCCGCCGTCGCCGATCGCGGAGATCCTCGACACCAAACCCACGCCGACGCCGAGCCTGTCGCCTGACGACACGACGCTGGCCCTGTTCGACCGGGCCAATCTGCCGCCGATCGCCGAGCTGGCCGAGCCGATGCTGCGGCTGGGGGGCTACCGGATCAATCCGCGCAACAACGGCCTGGCCAACAGCCGGGTGACCTGGCTGACGGGATTGAGCCTTCAACCGGTCGCGGGCGGCGCCACGCGCGTCGTCGAACTTCCGGCCGGCGCCCGCTTCCTGTCGCCGAGCTGGTCGCCGAACGGCCGGTCCATCGCCTTGCTGATGGATGCGCCGACCGGGCTGGAGCTGTGGACCGTCGATGTCGCCAGCGCCCGTGCGCGCAAGCTGACGGACGCGCGGGTCAACGCCGCGGGCGGCGGCGCCTTCGACTGGCTGCCGGACAGCTCGGGCCTGCTGGTGCGGATGACGCCCGAGGGCCGCGGCGCTGCGCCCGACGTGACGCGCCCGCCCGCCGGCCCGACCGTGGCCGAGAGCATGGGCCGGGCCGCTCCCGCGCGGACCTATCAGGATCTGCTGACCGATCCGGGCGACGAGGCCCTGTTCGACCACTATTTCACCTCGCAGCTAACGCTGGTTCCTCTGAACGGTGCGGCCCGGACGCTGGGCGAGCCGGCGGTGTATCTGGGCGCCAGCGTGTCGCCCGACGGCCGCCATGTGCTGCAGACGAAGGTCAAGCGGCCCTACAGCTATGTGGTGCCCGCCAACCTGTTCCCCGCGGACGTGGTCGTCACGGACCTGAACGGTCGCGTGGTTCACCGCGTGGCCGACCTGCCGCTGCGGGACAACATCCCGACGCCGTTCGACGCCGTGGCGCCCGGCCCGCGCTCGGTGCAATGGCGCGCCGATGCCCCTGCGACCCTCGTCTGGACCGAGGCCCAGGATGGCGGCGATCCGCGCACGGCCGCCGAGGTGCGCGACCGCGTCTTCACCCTAGCCGCGCCGTTCAGCGGCGGGCCGGTTCCGCTGGTCGACCTGAAGGAGCGCTACGCCGGGGTGGCCTGGGGCGATGCGGACACCGCCCTCGTCTACAGCCGCTGGTTCAACAACCGGCACGAGACCCGGTATGTCGTCGATCCGTCCAACCCCGGATCGGGCCGCGTCCTGCTGGAGCGCAACTATCAGGACCGGTACAACGACCCCGGCTTCCCGGTGACCGAGCCCAACGACAAGGGCTTCCCCGTCATCCGTTTCGCGCGGGACGGCCGCGTGCTGATGACCGGGCCGGGCGCGACGCGGGAGGGGGAATATCCGTTCCTGGCCGCCATGAACCTGGCCGATGGCCAGTCCGAGCGGCTGTGGACCTCGGCCAGCGGCGACTATGAGACCGTCGTCGGCTTCCTCGACGAAGAAGGCCGCCGGGTGGTGACGCGGCGCGAGACCCGCAACGATCCGCCCAACCTGTTTGTCCGCGACCTGACCGCCGGACAACCCAACGCACTGACCAGCTTCCCCGATCCGGCGCCGCAACTGGCCGGGGTCAGCAAGCAGACGATCAGCTATACGCGCGCCGACGGCGTGGCCCTGTCCGGGACGCTGTACCTGCCCGCCGGCTACGACAAGGACCGCGACGGTCCGTTGCCGCTGGTGATGTGGGCCTATCCGGCCGAGTTCACCGACGCCGCCGTCGCCGGTCAGGTGGTCGATACGGCCAACCGCTTCACCCGGCCCGGCGGGATCAGCCATCTGTTCCTGCTGACACAGGGATACGCCGTGCTGGACGATCCCTCGATGCCGATCGTCGGCGTCAACGGGGCCGAGCCGAACGACACCTATATCCAGCAGCTGAAGGCCAGCGCCGAGGCGGCGGTCGAGGCGGTGGTCGGCATGGGCGTGGCGGACCGCGACCGGATCGCGGTCGGCGGGCACAGCTACGGCGCCTTCATGACCGCCAACCTGCTGGCCCACACCGATCTGTTCCGGACCGGCATAGCGCGGTCGGGCGCCTATAACCGGACCCTGACGCCGTTCGGCTTCCAAGCCGAGCAGCGCACCTACTGGGAGGCCGGCGACACCTATACGGAGATGTCGCCCTTCACCTACGCCAACAAGGTCAACGAGCCGATCCTGCTGATCCACGGCGAAGCGGACGACAACTCGGGCACCTTCCCGATCCAGTCCGAGCGGTTCTATGCGGCTCTGAAGGGGCAGGGGGCGACGGTGCGTTATGTCGTCCTGCCGCTGGAGGCGCACGGCTATCGCGCGCGGGAGTCCGTGGGCCATACCCTGTGGGAGATGACCCGCTGGCTGGACCAGTATGTGAAGAACGCGCCGCCGCGGTCCGCCGCCCCCTGAAGGCGACGGAACGCTTGGCGCGCCGCAACATTCCTGTTGCTTCAGCGACGCTTGTGGGGCCACGCTGAATCTTCAGCCTAACGGGAGCGGCATGGCCTTCGACGAGATGTCAGGTGACGGCGGAAGTGTCCGCGACAGCTATCGCGGGCTCGCCCGCTGGCTGGCGGATGCGCCCGACGGGCTGTTGCAGGCGCGGTCGCGTCAGGCGGAGCTGTTCTTCCGCCGGATGGGCATCACCTTCGCCGTCTATGGCGATGCGGAATCCAGCGAGCGGCTGATCCCGTTCGACGTGGTGCCGCGCATCATCGGCGCGTCGGAATGGGCCGGGCTGGAGGCCGGTCTGGTCCAGCGCGTGACGGCGATGAACATGTTCCTGTCCGACGTCTACGGGCCGCAGGAGTGTCTGAAGGCGGGCATCCTGCCGCCGGAGCTGGTGCTGACCAATCCCCAGTACGTGCCGGAGATGCAGGGCCGCCGGCCGCCGCGCGGGGTGTGGGTGCACATAGCCGGCGTCGATCTGGTGCGGACGGGCGAGGACGGCTTCTACGTGCTGGAGGACAACTGCCGCACGCCGTCGGGGGTCTCCTACATGCTGGAGAACCGCGAGATGATGATGCGGCTCTTCCCCGACCTGTTCGCCGACTATCCGGTGCGGCCGGTCGAGACCTATACGGACATGCTGCTGGCGTCCTTGCGAGCCTGCGCGCCCGAGGCGGCGGGCAGCGATCCGACGATCGTGGTGCTGACGCCCGGACCGTTCAACTCGGCCTACTATGAGCACAGCTTCCTGGCCGACAAGCTGGGCGTGGATCTGGTCGAGGGCCGCGATCTGTTCGTCGACGACGGCAAGGTCTTCATGCGCACGACGCAGGGCCGGCAGCAGGTCGACGTCGTCTACCGCCGCATTGACGACGACTTCCTCGATCCCCTGACCTTCCGGCCGGATTCGGCGCTGGGCGTGCCCGGACTGATGACCGCCTATCAGGAGGGGACGGTGACCCTGGCCAACGCCGTCGGCACGGGCGTCGCCGACGACAAGGCGGTCTACACCTACATCCCCGAGATCATCCGCTTCTTCACCGGCGAGGAGCCGATCCTGAAGAATGTGCCGACCTGGCGCTGCCGCGAGCCGGAGGCGCTGAAGGAGGTGTTGTCGAAACTGGATCAGCTGGTGGTCAAGGAGGTCGGCGGATCGGGCGGCTACGGCATGCTGGTGGGACCGGCGGCGTCGAAGACCGAGCTGGAGGCCTTCCGCAAGAAGCTCGTCAACGACCCCGACGATTTCATCGCCCAGCCGACGCTGGCGCTGTCGACCGCACCGACGCTGGACAAGGGCGAGCTGCACGGGCGGCACGTAGACCTGCGGCCGTTCGTGCTGTCGTCGCCGCAGGGGGTGAAGGTGGCGCCGGGCGGGCTGACGCGGGTGGCGCTGAAGCCGGGCTCGCTGGTGGTGAACTCCAGCCAGGGCGGCGGAACCAAGGACACCTGGGTGCTGGACGTCTGATGCTCTCGAGAACCGCAGACAGCCTGTACTGGACCGGCCGCTATATCGAGCGGGCGGATTTTCTCGCGCGCATTCTGGAGGCCACGCTGAGGCTGGCCGCCATTCCGACGCGCGGCGACGGGGACGCAGAGACCGTGTGGGCCAGCGCGCTGGCCTCGGCCGGCGCGCCCAAGGCGCTGGGCCGGTCGCCGACCGAGAAGTCGGTGCGGGAATATCTGGCCTTCGCGCCCGACAATTCCTCGTCGATCACCGCCTGCATCACCCGGGCGCGGACCAATGCGCGGTCCGTGCGCACGGCCCTGACGGTCGAGCTGTGGGAAGCGATCAACGGCGCCTGGAATGGGCTGGAGGAGCAGGGCCAGCCGACCCGCCGCGACGACTTCGCCCGCTTCCTCGAGTGGGTGAAGAGCATGACCCTGTCGGTCGAGGGCGCGACCAGCCGGACCATGCTGAGGAACGACGGCTACTATTTCCTGCGCCTCGGCGCGGCGATCGAGCGGGCCGACAACACGGCGCGGCTGCTGGATGTGAAATACCACCTGCTGCTGCCCGAGGGCGAGCGGGTCGGCGGGCAGCTGGACTATTTCCAGTGGACCACCCTGCTTCGCGAGGTGTCGGCGCTGACGGCATACCGGTGGGTGTACCGCGATAGCGTCAAGCCGTGGCTGGTGGCCGATCTGCTGGTGCTGAACCGGCAGATGCCGCGGTCGCTGGCCAGCTGTCAGGCGTCGATCGTGCGCTATCTGGAGCGGCTGGCCAATGACTATGGCCGGCGCGGACCGGCGCAGCGGCTGGCGGCCGACCGGATGCGGGCCTTCGACAACTCGCGGATGGACGACATCTTCCAGTCGGGGCTGCACGAATATATCCAGGCCTTCCTCGGCGAGAACGGCCGTCTGGGACAGGCGATCCACGAACAGTATCTGAGTTAGCCGTGCGCATTCGTATCGATCACGCGACCACCTACGCCTACGACCGGGCGGCGCGGTTCATCATCCAGACGCTGCGGCTGTCCCCCCGGTCGTCGGAGGCCCAGCAGGTGCGGCACTGGCGGGTCGAGACCGACGTCGACGCCCGGCTGCGCAAGTCCGAGGACGCCTTCGGCAACATCGTCCACACCCTGTACACCGAACAGCCGACCCAGAGTCTGACGGTGCGGGTGTCGGGCGAGGTGGTGACCAGCGAGACCGCCGGGGTGGTGCCGCGCGATCAGGAGACGCTGTCCCCGCTGGTCTTCCTGCGGGACACAGCGCTGACCCGGCGGAACAAGCTGATCTCGGTCTTCGCCTCGGAGTTCTCGGCCCATCCGCCGCTGGAGCGGCTGCACCGTCTGATGGCGGGCATCCATGGCTCGGTGGCGTTCGAGGTCGGGGTGACCACGCCGACGCATACGGCGGCCGAGGTTCTGGCCCTGGGCCGGGGCGTCTGTCAGGACCACGCCCACGTCTTCATCGCCTGCTGCCGCCAGATGGGGGTGCCGGCGCGGTATGTATCGGGCCATCTGCTGCGCCGGGACGGCATGGACGATCAGGAGGCAGGCCACGCCTGGGCCGAGGCCTGGATCGAGGATCTGGGCTGGGTCGGCTTCGACGCCGCCAACGGCATCTGTGCGACAGAGCGTTATGTGCGGGTCGCGACGGGGCTGGACTATCTGGGCGCGGCGCCCGTGCGCGGGACCAGCTACGGCGGCGGCGGCGAGCGGCTGGCCGTGCGGCTGAACGTGCGTGATGCGGACATGCAACAGAGCCAGCAGCAGGCGTAGGGACGCGCGGATGCGGGCGCCGCGGTTGCGCGAATCTGATACCGTCATCGTCATGATTGCCGTTCGGGAATGGCGCGCCGCATGACCTATTGCGTGGGAATGCTGGTCGAGGAGGGTCTGGCGATGATCGCCGACACCCGCACGAATGCGGGCGTCGACAGCATCTCGACCTATCGCAAGCTGCACGTCGTCGACCGTCCCGGAGACCGGGTTCTGGCCGTGTGCACCGCCGGCAACCTGTCCGTGACCCAGACCGCGCTCGCCATGGCGAAGGAGGGCGTCCACCTGAATGTGGGCGATCCGGCCGAGACGCTGGAGACGGCGCCGTCCATGTTCCGCTGCGCGCAGATCCTCGGCCACGCCCTGCGCAGCGTACGGCTGTCGATCGCCCCGGCGCTGCAGGCCGACAGCCTGAATACCTCGGCCTCCATGTTGCTGGGCGGCCAGATCAAGGGCGGCGAGATGGCGCTGTTCCTGATCTACAGCCAGGGCAATTTCATCGAATGCGGGCGCGACACGCCCTACCTCCAGATCGGCGAGGCCAAATACGGCAAGCCCATTCTGGAGAGCGGTCTGGCCTTTGACAGTCCGCTTCCCGAGGCGGTCAAGCTGGGTCTGATCTCGTTCTCGACCACCATGCGATCGAATGTCGGCGTCGGGGCGCCGTTCGATCTGATCACACTGCGGCGGGATTTCCTCAGCGGCGAGCAGCGGCGGATCGAGGGTGATGATCCGTATTTCTCGGACCTGCACGACCGCTGGACGCGGGCCCAGACGACCGCGCGTCGGTCGATGCCAGAGCCGCCATGGATGAACGGGCCGAGGCTGGCGGTCAGTTCGAGCTGATCTCTCCGCTGATCCCGGCGAAAGCCGGGACCCAGTCCTGTCCAGCTTGACGATGGCGTTTCGGGACGCGCGAGTGGGGGTCTCCCGTTCCGCTGCAACACCCAAAGCACCGGGGCCCGGCTTTCGCCGGGATGAGCGGAGTTGTGTGATCTGTCGTCCGGGGTAGGGTCAGCCCATGACCCTGTCGAACCTGAACCGCCGCCACGCCCTGTCCCTGATGGGCGGAACCGCCGTCGCCGGACTGACCGGCCTGCCCGCGCTGGCGCAGACGGAGGACTGGGCCGCCCTGGGCGCCGACGTGAAGTCCGAGTTCAAATGGGCGTGGGACCACTATGTCGCCCGGGCTTGGGGAAAGGACGAGATCAATCCGGTCAGCGGGACCAGCCAGTCGTTCTTCATCGAGGGCCATGACCTGGGCCTGTCGCTGGTCGAGGCGCTGGACACGCTGTGGATCATGGAACTGGACGAGGAATTCCAGGCCGGGGTCGACTGGGTGAAGACCAGGCTGGACTTCGACATCGACGGCTTCGCCCAGGTGTTCGAGACGAACATCCGGCTGGTCGGCGGCCTGCTGTCGGCGCATCTGGCCAGCGGCGATCCGTTGCTGCTGGACAAGGCGAAGGATCTGGCCGACCGGCTGATGAAGGCCTTTGACGCCTCGCCGCACGGCCTGCCGTACCGCTATGTGAACCTGAAGACGGGGGCGGTGCGCGACCCCATGACCAACCTCGCCGAGATCGGTACCTATGCGACCGAGTTCGGCCTGCTGGGCCAGCTGACGGGCGAACCGAAATACTATGCGGCGGCCAAGCGGGCGATGAAGCACGCGCTCGACATGCGGTCAGACAAGGGGTTGATGGCGGCCAATATCCACGCCGAGACAGGTCAGTTCACCAGCCGGAATGCCTCGATCGACGTCTATGCCGACAGCTTCTACGAATACCTCTGGGACAGCTGGGAGATGTTCGGCGACGCCGACATGAAGCGCTGGGCCGAGGAATGCACCGGCGCGATGATCGCCCATCAGGGCCGCCGCTACGAGGGCCGGCTGTGGTTCCCGATGGTGGATTACGAGACCGCCGAGGTGACGGGCACATCGCAGACGGTGCTGGGCGGCTATCTGGCCGGGCTGCTGGGTCAGGTGGGCCGCAAGGCCGAGGGTGACGACTTCCTCGCCAGCTATACCGGGATGCAGGCGCGCTACATGATCATCCCGGAATCGATCGAGGTGACAACGGGCACCGCGCGCGGAAAGCGCACCGGCCTGCGGCCCGAGTTCGCCGACGCCTGCCTGAACCTGTGGCTGGGCGACCGGGACGAGCGATACCGGTCGCTGACGGCGGTGCACTACCGGGCGATGAAGGAGACGTCGAAGGCGGCGTACGGCTACACAGATGAAATACTACTTCCTGATGTTCGCCGAGCCGAAGCGGGTGGACCTGAGCCGGCTGGTGCTGAGCACGGAGGCGAATGTGCTCAGGGGGTTTGTGCGCCCCTGACCCTTCAGGGAGCGTACGCCGTCATCGAATACGGCCGCGCCTCTGCGCCCACGCCCCAGGTCATGTTTGGCTCCCGCCCCATGAGGAACCGCAGCTCCCCGCCTGCCATGATCTCCTCGTGCCCGATCCAGGTGCGCTCCAGCGGTACGCCGTTCAACATGACCGCCTGGATGTAAGGGTGGTCGTCCGCCAGCCCGTCCGTGACGATGGCGAACCGCTTGTCGCCCGGCAGGTTCAGCACCGTCCGGTCGGTAAACGGCCGTCCGATGACGTACTGGTTCGAGCCCGGCGTGACCGGATAGAAGCCCATGGCCGTGAACATCAGCCAGGCCGACATCTGGCCGACGTCGTCGTTGCCGGCGAGGCCGTCCGGGCGGGCGTGGTACTGGCTGGTCACGATCTGCGTCAGCCGGGCCTGCGTCCTCCACGGGGCGCCGGCGTAGACGTACATGTAGCCGGTGTGGTGGCTGGGCTCGTTGCCGTGGATGTACTGGCCGATCAGGCCGGCGATGTCCTCGGCGTGGGAATAGTCGAGGCCCGTGTTGTCGAAGTCGAACATGGCGTCCAGCTTGGCCACCGTGGCCGCGTCGCCGCCCATCAGATTGACCAGACCGCCCAGATCCTGCGGCGCGAACCACGAATACTGCCAGGCGTTGCCCTCGGTGTAGTCCGATCCGTAGTTGATGGCGGTCGGGTCGAACGGCGTGCGATACGAGCCGTCGGCAAGACGGGCGCGGACGAAGCCGGTGTCGCGGTCGAAGGTGTTGCGCCAGTTGCCGGCGCGGCGGTCGAACTGCGCCGCCACGTCGCGACGACCGAGGCGCTCGGCCATGCGGGCGATGGTCCACGCGGCCTCGGGCTCGCGGTCGATGGGGACGTAGCCGAGGTCCATATAGTCGCCCAGCCCGCCATAGGGTCGGTAGGTGGCGCTGGCCGTCATGGCGTTCAGGGCCGCGGCGCCGTCGATGCCGGGGACGCCCTTGAGGTACGCATCCGCGATGACCGGGACGGCGTGATAGCCGATCATGGTCCACGTCTCCTGACCGTGGAACGACCAGACGGGCAGGATGCCGTAGGGGCTGACCTGCTGGGCGGCGATCAGCGAGTTGACGATGTCGGCGTTGCGTTTCGGCGGCGCGACCAGGGTCAGCAGCGGATGCTCGGCGCGGAAGGTGTCCCACAGGCTGAAGGTCGAGTGCACCGTGAAGTCCGACTGGTGGACCTGCTGGTCCGGCCCGCGCCAGCGGCCGTCGGCGTCGCCGTGGACCGAGGGGGCGATCAGGGCGTGGTACAGGGCGGTGTAGAGGGTTGTCCGCATCTCGGGCGTGGCCTCGATCTGGACGACGTTCAGCGCCTCTTCCCATCGGGCGCGGGTGGCGGCGCGGAGGCCGTCGAAGTCGAAATCGCCGCCCTCTGACTCCAGATTGCGGATGGCCCCGTCCTCGTCGACGGACGAGACGGCGACCTTGACCAGCAGCGGCCCGGCGATCTCGCCGAAGTCGAAGGCGGCCTCCAGCTGGCGGCCCTGGACCTGGTCGCGGTCGGCGGGGGTGCGGCCCGGCTGGCGGAAGCCGTTGTAGGGGATGGCCTCGTCGCGGTCCTTCAGTTCATGGTCGACCATGGGGCGCGAGAAGCGCATGGCGAAATAAAGCTGGCGGGCGGGGGCCCAGCCGCGCGTCTCGCGGAAGCCGGTGACGGTGCCGTCGGGATGCAGGCGGATGCGCGACCACAGCACCTTGCCCGGGTAGCGCCGGTGTCGCGGCCCTGCATGTCGNAAATAAAGCTGGCGGGCGGGGGCCCAGCCGCGCGTCTCGCGGAAGCCGGTGACGGTGCCGTCGGGATGCAGGCGGATGCGCGACCACAGCACCTTGCCCGGGTAGTCGTAGATGGAGTTGCGGAAGTCGAGCAGGACGCGCGCCGGGGCGCCGCGCGGGAAGCTGTAGCGGTGCAGGCCGACGCGGACGCCGGCGGTCAGTTCGGCGCGTACGGCCGAGTCGGTCAGGCTGACGGCGTAATAGCCGGGCTCGGCGGTTTCCGACGCCTTGCTGTAGCGCGAGCGGTAGCCCGAGCCGGGCTGGTCGGCCGCGCCGGGATCCCAGCGGACCTCACCCGAGATCGGGGTGATCAGCACATCGCCGAGATCGGAGTGGCCGGTGCCCGAGAAATGGGTGTGGGAGAAGCCCATGATGGTCGGATCGTCGTAGCGGTAGCCCGAGGCCCAGTCGTAGGACTGGCGGAAGGGGCGGAAGTCGGTGTCCGGGCTCAGCTGGACCATGCCGAACGGGGCGACGGCGCCGGGGAAGGTGTGCCCCTTGCCGGAGGTGCCGATGAAGGGGTCGACGGCTTCGAACGGCGTGGGGAGCGGAGGCGGCGCCTCCTGCGCGGTGGCGCATCCCGCCAGCCCGATGGCCAGCACTGCCGCCACAATCGTCCCCTGTCCGATCCGTCGCATGAAACGCCCCTCCGCGAAGAAGGAGGGAGCCTATTCAGGATGGGCGGGGGAGGGAAGGACGAAGGGGTGTCAGCCCGGCGCCTGGTTTTGGTCGGTGGGGACGAGGCCCTGCGAGGTGGCGGTCGCTTCGCCTGAAAAAGTCCAGCCACCCGGCGGCAGCATGTTTCCGAGGAGGGAGGGGCGATGTCCCCTGAGCCGGATGCGGATGGCCGGTTCGCCGCCATGACGGACGATTTCGTAGGCGTCTTCCAGGGTCGGCGCGTTCGGCCAGTCGCGCATGGCGTCGGCGACGGACGTGGCGGCCCTCGTCCGGGCTGCGTCTGCGTCGGTCGCCAGACCGGGCGCGGCCGCCAGCGCGCCAGCCTCGGCGATCCTCTGCAGGTGGTTATGGGCGTTGTGAACGGCGAACAGGTCGAGGACCCCTGCGCCCAGCAGGATCAGGCCGGGGATGATCAATGCGAGGCGAACGGCGACATTGCCTCGGGCATCGGACGTCAGCAGGCGCAGACGGGCGCCCGGCCTCGTCACACGCCGCGCAGAGCCATTCCGACCGAAAACCTCGCCCACTGCGTCCCTTCCGCGGCGTCTCCGACGCACAGCACCGTTCCGACGCTCGACCCTAGGGATGAGTCCTTAAACGTCGGTGTCCGCACGGGAGGGGACGATGCGGGGAATAATCACCCCGAACGCGAGTGGGTCAAACCGAGTCCGTTTTTATCGCGTACTGACTCCTGTACATCGCAAATGGCCTGCGGCGGGCTGAAGACAGGGCAAGGCTTGTCAGTCCTTAAACGCAACTCCCGGCGGCGCGGCCGACGACGGCGCCGTCCGGTTCAGATCCGGAGCGCCCCATGTCATTCGAACGCGTCAGCAACAGCTACGGCGGCGGCCAGTCGCAAGGCAACGCGACGTCGAGCGACGTTTCCGCCACCGGGCGCTACATCGTCTATTCTTCAGACGGCACCGATGTCGTCGGCGGGCATGCGAGCCAGGGGCCGGGCATCTATCTGCTGGACACGGACACCGGCGTGGTCAAGCGGATCGACAAGGCCTTTAATGGCGCGCCCGTCAACGGCACGTCGTTTGGCGCGAAGATCTCGGCCGACGGACGGTTCGTCACCTATTCCACGACGGCGACGAACATCCAGCGGGACGGCATCGACGACAACAACAAGGCGGACATCTACGTCTACGACCGCGAGACCGGCGAAACCCGTCTCGTCTCGATGGGCCATGACGGCACGACGGCGACAGGCCGATCGGTCGTTGGCGCGATCTCCGAGGACGGGCGCTACATCGCCTACATCAGTGAAGCGAACGACATAAAGAGCGATGACGCCGACACAAACGATGGAAGCGCTTTTGGCCGCGTAGCTCGCGACGTCTTCGTATTCGACACCACCACCGGCCAGACGAAAATTTACACCTCGGGCAACGACACGCGCATCACCCAGGCCGTCGCCGTCTGGGCCGTCGATGCAAACGGCATTCCCAGCTATTCGACGGATGCGGTGTATCAGCCTTATGCGGGCGCTGACTGGATCGTCGAGCATCGCTACAACACGCCTGCCGGCGGCGGCATTGGCAATCCGTATGCGGCCCCAATGCGCTGGACCAGCGGAGACGGCCAGTATGTCGTCGAGCAAGGATCCGGCAACTGGACCAACTCCGACAGACCGTTTGAACTCCGGGGCTCGGGACCGGGCGGCCGATTGGCCGAGATCAGGGACGAACGTCAACCGGACTGGCGGGGTCCGCCCAATAGCAAGACGCCGGAGATCGTTCTGGCGGCCAACGGGCGCTTCGTCGTCTACACCTCCGATTTCGATGTCGAGGGGCAGGTCAATACGCCCGGCGTCAACCTGTATCTGTGGGACATGGTCACCGGCACGGTGGTTACGCTCGCCGTAGCCCAGTCTGGCGGCGGCTTTACCGGAATCGACATCTCCGCGAACGGCGAGTGGATCACGTTCACCACCAGCCTTGCGATGATCGAAAGCGACACGAACGGCGCGGCCGACATCTACCGGATCAGGAACCCGCTCGGGGTCGTCCATGGCGGGACCGAGGGAGAATATCCGGACGGAGATCTCTGGATGGTCGGCACCGAGCTTGCCGACGAACTGGTCGGTTCCTCGGCGAATGACCACATCAGCGCGCTGGATGGCGACGATCTTGTCCTCGGTCTGGACGGCGATGACGAGATCACGGGCGGCGCAGGTAAGGACTATCTCCGCGGCGATGAAGGTCACGACATCCTGCGCGGCGGAACCGGCGACGACAGGCTCATCGGCTGGTCAGGAGACGACATTCTCGAAGGTGGAGACGGCGACGACGAACTCGAAGGCGACGGCATTGAAGGAGGCGCGCTGGAGCCGGGAAGGGACATTCTGGATGGCGGCAAGGGCAATGACGTCCTCCACGGAAGCTGGGGAACCGATCACCTCACGGGTGGGGAAGGCGACGACCGTCTGTACGGGGGAACCGAGGACGACATCCTGATCGGCAGGGAGGGCAACGACTTGCTGGAAGGGGACGACGGCGACGATTCGCTGAATGGCGAAGACGGCGATGACGTCCTCAACGGCGGCGAAGGCGATGACGGCCTCTTTGGCGGCGATGGAAATGACTTTCTCTTTGGCGCTGAGGGCGATGATCTCCTTGAGGGCGATGACTACCACGGTCAGGCAGGCGACGACGATCTTCAGGGCGGAGACGGCAACGACGAGATCTATGGCGATGTGAAGGGCGGCGGGTTCGGCGGCGGAAATGATCAGCTCCGTGGCCAGGCCGGCGACGACCTGCTGGACGGCGGCCAGGGAAATGACGAGCTCGATGGCGGCGACGGCGACGACACGCTCAAGGGCGGCTTTGGCGAGGATATCCTGATCGGCGATGCTTCGTATGAAGCCTCTGTCGCCGGAAACGACATCCTTCTGGGCGGCGCTGGTGATGACGATCTTTACGGCGATGCTGTCAGCGGACGGTCTGGCGGCGGGGACGATGTCCTGAGGGGCGAGGCAGGCAATGATCTGCTGAGAGGGGGAGGCGGAGCCGACCAGTTGTTCGGCGGCGAAGGCAATGACGGGTTGCGCGGGGGAGAAGGCGACGACTTCCTGGAAGGCGACGATTCTGGAGCTGTCGCAGGCAATGACGTCCTCCACGGCGAGGATGGAGATGACGTGATTTACGGAGACGTCGCCGGGCGCGACTCTCCGGGCGGCGACGACCTTCTGACTGGCGGAACCGGCAACGACTCCCTGACCGGCGGCCGGGGTAATGATCGTCTTGAAGGTGAAGACGATGACGACGACCTGTATGGCGGCGCGGGCGAGGACAATCTCATCGGCGGCCTCGGCCATGACTATCTGGAGGGCGGCGCCGACAACGACCTGCTCTATGGAGACGGTGAGGACGGCGAAGGCGGCGATGACGCGCTCTACGGCGAGGAGGGCGACGACTCCCTGTACGGGGGGCGCGGAAGTGATCTGCTCGTCGGCGGGCTCGGCGCCGATCTCCTCAAGGGTGAAGGCGGCAATGACGTCCTGATGGCGGAGGACGCGGTGGTGTCCGCCGCTCGCGGACTGTCCGGACCTTCGACCGCCGCAGCTGACGCGGTCGGCGGCGACGTCCTCGACGGCGGAGACGGAAACGACATCCTCCACGCCGGCGTGAACTCGCAGCTCATCGGCGGAACCGGCGCCGACACCTTCATCATCGACCTGAACGACGACGGCGCTGTCATCCAGGACCTGAAGACCGGCGCTGGCGGCGACGTCATCATGATCCAGGACTTCTGGCAGGACATGAGCGGCTGGGACGGGGACACCAATCCCTTCGCCAGCGGCCATATGCGCCTCGAGGCGCGGGGAGCCGATACGGTCCTGCTCTTTGACGCGGACGGCTATGAAGGGGCCGGCGAAGCCGTCGAGGTGGTCACGGTGGCCAATGTGGCGCCCGGCGCCCTGACCTCGGCCAATATCACGCTCGATGACTTCGGCGGCATCGTGGCGGATCCCCGCCGGACGTCACTGACCCGCGGTACCGACGACGCCGAAACCCTGGTTGGAACCGAAGGCAACGACACCATCCTCGGTCTGGGCGGCGACGATCTGATCCTGGGTCGCGGCGGTCACGACGATCTCAACGGCGGCGAAGGCCGCGACGAACTGCGCGGCGAGGCCGGCGATGATCTGCTGTCGGGCGGCGACGACAATGACACCCTGGATGGCGGCGCGGGTAACGACATCCTGTCAGGCGGTTCGGGAACCGATATCCTGAACGGCGGCGACGGCGACGACCGATTCCTGCTGGACGAAGGACAGGATCGGATTACCGGCGGGGCCGGCCGGGACACCATTGTGGCATCCCGTTACACGACGGCCACGACGGTGGTGGAGGACTTCGATCTCGGTGAGGGCGGCGACGTCATCGACATGTCGGGGCAGGAGGGACTCGATTTCGAATATCTCCAGGCCTTCAGGCTGAGCACCGACGCCGCCGGCGATGTTCGCATCACCGTGGACGCCATGCGGCGCAGCTACATCACGCTCAAGGGCGTGAAGCTCGAGGACCTCACGGCCGAGCATTTCAAGTTCGCGAAAGCGCCCGAGCCGGAGCCGGAAAATGGTGCTCCGACGTCCATCTCGATCGACGGAGGAACGGTGTCCGAGAACGCGCCCGCCGGAACCGTCGTCGGCGTGGTGTCGGCCGTCGATCCGGACGGGGACGCCGTGACCTATCTGCTGGCCGACGACGCGGACGGGCGTTTCTCCATCGACGCGACCACGGGCGTGGTCACCACCGACGCCGGGTTCGATCACGAAGCAGAAGAGTCGATCAGCCTCGTCGTCCGGGCCACGGACGCCGGGGGCCTGTACATCGAGCGCACCCTGGTGATCCAGATCGGTGACGTGAACGAGGCGCCGCATTCCATCGCCATGGACCATGCCGTCGTCGCCGAGAACGCCGTGGCCGGGACGGCGGTCGGCACGGTCACGGCCGCCGATCCCGACGGCGATGCGCTCGTCTACAGCCTGGTCGACGACGCGGACGGCCTGTTCGTCATCGNCGGGACGGCGGTCGGCACGGTCACGGCCGCCGATCCCGACGGCGATGCGCTCGTCTACAGCCTGGTCGACGACGCGGACGGCCTGTTCGTCATCGATCCCGACACGGGCGTGGTGACCACCACACGGCCGTTCGATCACGAGACCGAAGCCGCCTTCGACATTGTCGTCAGGGTCACGGACGCCGGCGGGCTGTTCGTCGATCACCACCAGACTGTGACGGTCGGCGATGTGAACGAGGCCCCCGCCACCATCGCCCTGGACGGCGACCGGGTGAAGGAGAATGCCGCCGCGGGCGCCGTGGTCGGAACGGCCTCGGCCGAGGATCCGGAAGACGACGCCCTCGTCTTCTCGCTGACGGACGACGCCGAAGGCCGGTTCCGCATCGATCCGGCGACGGGCCGCATCACCACGACCCGCGCCCTCGATCATGAGGCCACGCCGAGCCTGCGGATCGTCATCCGCGCCACGGACGCGGCCGGGGCCTGGGTCGATCGCGAGGCCGCCATCGTCGTCGAGGACGTCAAGGAGGGACCGGTCGGAACCAATGACGGCCCCTTGCAGATCGATGAGGACGCGACCTCGGCCAATCTGTGGTCGCTCCTGCTGGCCAACGACGCCGGCGGCGCGGGTCTGTCCATCGCCTCGGTGAACACCACCGGCACAAAGGGGAGCATCGTGTTCGACGCCGCGACCCGAACGCTCAAATACGTCGCGGACGCGGACGCGTTCGATCTGCTGACCACCGGCGCGACCGCTACGGACAGCTTCACCTATACGGTGACCGACGCCAGCGGCGAGACCAGCACGGCGACGGTGACCTTCACCGTGAGGGGCGTCGCCGACGGCCGCGTGATNACGGACAGCTTCACCTATACGGTGACCGACGCCAGCGGCGAGACCAGCACGGCGACGGTGACCTTCACCGTGAGGGGCGTCGCCGACGGCCGCGTGATCAAGGGCGGCAACGGCAAGGACACCCTGACCGGCACGGCGGGCGAAGACGTCATCACCGGAGAGAACGGCAATGACATCCTGTACGGCCTCGACGGGGCCGATCGCCTCGACGGCGGCAACGGGACGGACAAGCTGTANGGGCGAAGACGTCATCACCGGAGAGAACGGCAATGACATCCTGTACGGCCTCGACGGGGCCGATCGCCTCGACGGCGGCAACGGGACGGACAAGCTGTATGGCGGCGCCGGCATCGACACCCTGACGGGCGCCAACGGCGACGACCTGCTCGACGGCGGAGCCGGCGACGACTCTCTCAACGGCGGGCTCGGCCAGGACCAGTTGTCGGGCGGCGCGGGCGACGACTTCATCCTGGGCGGCGGCGGCAACGACCTGCTGACCGGCGGGGCGGGGGCGGACACTTTCGTCTTCGGCATCGCCAGCGACATCGACAAGATCCTGGACTTCGAGGTGGGCAAGGACAGCCTCAGCTTCACCCAGGGCGTCGAGGTGCTGTTCCACGAGATCGGCGACAACAACGGCGACGGCGTGCTCGATACGGTCCTCGTCACCAATCTCGGCGGCGTCATCATCATGCTGGGGGTCGAATACCCGGTCGGGCCCAGTCTGGAGGACTATCTCCGGCCGGTGTGGGAGCGGTCGTCCCCACACGGGCTGCTGATCGAACCCCATGAGCCCATGGTCTGCTGACCCCGGTGCAGGCGCTGTGAGTCGGAAAGCGCCGCCCGCGGCGGCGGGCGGCGAACGCCGGCGCCGGCCCGGACCAGCGTCGGCGCGGCCATGTCTCCGCCTATTGTTCGCTGCCTGACCGCCAGAGATTGTTCGTCAGGGGCTCGAGCAGATAGGCCAGCGCTGTCCGCTTCCGCAGCAGAATGATCACCTCCACCGGCGCGCCCGGCCGCAGCGAAGCCGCCGCGCGTCCCAACGTCCTGAGTTCGGACGCCGGAACGACAATCTCGGCCCGGTAATAGGTCGCGCCCGTCTGCTCGACGGTGAAGCTGTCAGCGGAAATCCGCGTCACGCGCCCATGGATCGTCGGCGGGTTCCGTTCGCGCAGGCCGGGGAATTTCACCTCGGTCATCTGCCCGACACGCAGGTTGTCGACATCGTTGGGATTGATCTGGGCGACGATGACCTGCGACGCCTCGCGCGGAACCACTTCCATCAGGGTCTGGCCCGGCTGAATGACGCCGCCGGGCGTGAAGATGGTCAGGCCCACGATCGCGCCCGAGGCCGGAGCCCGCACCTCGGTGCGGGCGATCTGGGCCCGCAACTCGGCCATCCGCGGGCGCAGCTCATTCAGCTGGACGTCGATCTGGCGCAGCTGGTCGGCGACGTCCTCGTTCATCCGGGTGGACACGCCGGAGACCTGCAAGCGGGTTTCGCCGATGGTTTCGCGGGAGCGGGCGATCTGCGATCGCAGCGAGCCGAGTTCGCCATCCAGCTGGGCCGCGGTGCGTTCCAGCGCCCGGACCCGGGTCAGCGGGGCGTAACCCTGATCGGCCAGGCTGCGCATGCCGGCCAGCTCCTCCTGGATCAGCCGTTGTTGTTCGAGGTTGGCGGCGACCTGCCGCTCATAGCCGGCGATCTGTTCGTTGAGCTGCGCCACCCGCTGGCCCAGCACGCCGGTTTCGGTCGATCGGCCGCTGCGCCGGGCCCCGAACTGCAGTTGCTGGATCCGCAGGGACTCGCGCGCGAGGCCCAGGTCGGCGCCGGTCAGGTCCGCGAACTCGGGCGGCGTGGGAATGGCGGCCAGCCGGTCGCGTTCGGCGGTCAGGCGCGCCCGCTGTGCGATCAGCGCGTAAACCTGGCCGGTGACGCCGCGCTCGGTCGCCCGCAGCTCGCCGGACGCCAGCTGGAGCAGGATTTCGCCGCGCCGCACGGTGTCGCCCTCGGCCACATGCAGGGCGCTGACCACGCCGCCCTCGCGGTGCTGCACCGCCTGACGGTTGCCCGAGACGGAGATCTGCCCCTGGGCATAGGCTCCCGCGTCCAGCGGCGCCAGGGCCGCCCAGCCTAGGAAGATGACGAAGAAGGCGGCGATGACGATGCCGCCAACGATCAGTTCCCGGCGAGGCGTGTCGGGCACCAGCAGCGGATCCGCCGTCGGTGACGCGGGTTCAGGCGGGGAGGCGGGCGGGGTGACGGCGTCTGTCATTGGCTTCGTCCCGCGGTATTGCCCTGCGTCGCTTCCATGGCCGGCGCGGACAGGTCGTCGGGCCGGCCTGCCGCCGCGCGCATTTTCGCCAGGACTTCCTCACGCGGTCCATGAAGCTGAATGGCGCCGTCCCGCATCACCAGCAGGCGGTCCACCCTTGCGAGAACGCCCGCCCGATGCGCGATGACGACCACGGCGGCTCCGCGTCCCGCGGCGGCGAGGATGGCCTGCATCAGGGCCGCTTCACCCTCCTGGTCGAGGTTGGAGTTGGGCTCGTCCAGCACCAGCAGGACCGGGTCATTGTAGAGGGCCCGCGCCAGAGCGACGCGCTGGGCCTGACCCGCAGATAGGCCCTGACCGAAGGGGCCCAGCACCGTGTCATAACCCTGCGGCAGACGCTGGATCAGCTCATGCGCGCCTGCCGCCATGGCGGCCTTGACCGCGCCCCGGCCCGCCTCTGCCGGATCCAGGCCGGCCGAGGTGGCGAAGCGGGAAATGTTGTCCTTGATCGAACCGGCGAACAGGCTGGGAACCTGCGGCAGATAGCCGATCCAGCGCGCCAGTTCGTCGCCTTCCCGCGCGCTGTATTCCGCGCCGTCGAGCCTGACCGTACCGGCCTGGGGCTGCAGGGCGCCGGCGATGACGCGCGCCAGCGTGGTCTTGCCCGAACCGCTGGGCCCGACCACGCCCAGGGTCTGGCCGGGTTTGAGGCTGAAGGCCACGCCGCGCAGCTGGGGTTGCTCCGTCTCGGGGAATTTCACCGACAGGCCTTCGACCTGAAGCGCGCCGGCGGGGTCGGGGAGAAGGGTCCGGTCCCGCTCGACCGAGGCGGTTCCCGCGAACAGGTCGGTCAGGGTTTTCCAGCTGCTTACCGCCTGAACCAGCGCCGGCCAGACGCCGACCAGCAGTTCGATCGGAGCCACGGCGCGGCTGAGCAGCACGGATGAGGCGATGATCGAGCCCGGCGAGATTTCACTCCTGACCGCGAGCCAAGCCGCAAGGCCCAGAGCGGCGGACTGCAGCACCAGGCGAAGGAATTTGATCGCCCCGGAATAGCGGCCCCCGGCCAGCTGGGCGTCCGCCTGGGCGGCGGTCGCCAGACGGCGCTGCTCGATCTGCCGCGCGATCGAGGCCTGGCGCATGCCCAGTGCGCGAACCACCTCTGACTGCCCGGCGACGCCCTCCTGCGCGGCATAGGCCGAATTCTGCGACTGCATGGCCTTCTGCAGCCTCGGCCGGGTGTCGCGCTCGTTCAGCCAGGCGAGGGTGAACAGCACCCCGCCGCCGAGCAGGGTCAGAACACCTATCGCCGGATGCAGCAGGAAGCAGCACAGCAGGTAGATGGGCGTCCAGGGCGCGTCGAACAGCGCCAGCATTCCCTGACCGCCGATGGCGCCGCGGACGTGATCGAATTCGCGCAAGGCCTGGGTGTTGGGCGCCCTCGCCTGCAGATCGACGACCCGGGCCAGGATCTTTCCCGAGAGCAGCCGGTCGAGCCTCAACCCGGCGCGCAGCATCAGCCGCCCCCGCAGCCAGTCGAGCGCCGCCAGCGCCGCCAGGGCGAAGACCGCGACAGCGGTGACAAGGGCCAAGGTCACCAGACCGCCCGTCGGGACCACCCGGTCGTAGACCTGCATCATGTACAGGGTCGGCGTGAGGTACAGCAGGTTCACCAGCGCCGAAAACACCGCCGCCCATACGAAGTGCTGGCGACATGCCCTCAGGGCGTCGGCGAGGGGTTCGGTTCCCGGCCGGGTGGGCAGCAGATGTTTCAACAAGGCCGGGCCACGCGTCCGCTAGTCACAGGTCAGGAGTATCGTCCCCTACGCGTTAATACAGGATAGACCGGGGGCCAACACTTGCAGAAGTGATAGAGAAGTTGGCGACGCGCTGACGCGATAGATCTCTGAACCCCGACTGGTGGCTCCGGGTATGTGGAAACGCGAAGCCGTGTCCGGCCAAAGGCCTGATTTCTATTGAGTGAGAAGGACGATGGTGGGTGATGTAGGGTTCGAACCTACGACCCGCTGATTAAGAGTCAGCTGCTCTACCAACTGAGCTAATCACCCGGACCATTCGTCCGGCACAGCCACGCAAGGCTCGTGCCGTTTTCGCCGTGCCGATCAGGGACCGGGCGCGGCGAGGGGGCGGACATAAAGGCAATGTCCCACGCGCGCAAGGGGATTTGCCGTCATCTGCCGCTTTGCCGCAGCCCGCGATCAGGCGGCGGGCGCGCCCTCCAGGGCCTGGATCAGGACCCCCATGTTCTTGATGTACTCGCCGGTCGAGACGCCCATTACCGGGAAGTCCGTGATGTACGGCGAGGTGTCGCTGGCGTCGCCGACGCGGGTGATGCGGTACTCGCCCGGAGCGACCTCGGGTGAGCCGTCGCCGATGTACGGGTTGCTGATCGCCCGCAGCGGCGTGGGCCAGTAGCCGCGCGCGTTCAGGCCGGAGATCAGGCCGGCGACGACCACGGGCTCGGCCGGCGGGCGGTTGCCGTCGCTGGTCATGTCCGAGACCGAGATGTCCTGCAGGGTGAAGTATTTTGGCAGGCCCACCGAGCCCTGACGCGCCAGCAGGGGCGAGCCCTCGCTGACGGCCTCGGGCGTCATGGCGGCCAGCCGGTCGTATTCAGTGCGCATGCCTGCGACGTTCACCGAGCGGAACGAGCCGTAGTGGATGACCGTGTCCTCGGGGTTGCCGTCGACATAGTAGGCGCCGTTGACGACGTTCGAGCCGCGGCGGTGGACGTACAGCGGCTTGTTCGTGCCCGGCTGGATGAAGGTCGGGTGAGTGCGGCCGTCACGCTGGAGCCGTTGCGGCAGGCGGACGGATTCCAGCCAGTCCAGGGCTTCGGGCACGCGGGCGATGTATTTCCGGTCGCCGGTCAGGCGGTAGAAGCTGAACAGCTGGCCGATGTTGGCCGCGGTGGTGTGGGTGGCGTAGGCCTCGGGCTCATAGGTGCGGGCGGCCGAGGGCTTGAGCGTTTCCACATTGTGCTGGAGGCCCCAGCCGGCCTGCGGCGCGGGCTGCTGACAGGCGAGGAAACAGTCCATCGCGCGCCGGATCGGGTCCAGCAGGCGCCGCTCTCCGAGGGTCTGGTAGCAGAAGATCAGAAACTTGATGTTCTCGCCGGCGACGTCGTCGTTGAAGGTGATGTAGCCGGTGTAGTCGGGCCGTCCGTGCAGTCCGGCGTCGTGGCTGAGCGGATAGCGCTGGGGCCAGCCGCCGTTCGGATACTGGCTGTCGAGGACGAACTGGATGGCCTTGTTCAGCGGGGCGCGCCATTCGCGCTCGCGCTTCTCGAGATAGAGCCGCAGCAGGAACTGGGATGCCTCGGACGTGCCCGCGTCGTCGAAGGTGGCGTTGCCGTAGTAGTGCTGGAATTCCTCCATCCGCCAGGCGTTCTTGCCGTAGGTGTCGTACCAGCGGCGCAGGCTGTCCTCGCCCGCCGTGTCGATGACGTAGTTCCAGCCGCCCGAGGGATGCTGGCCCCGCACAAGGGCGCGGGCGGCGCTGACGGCGGCCGCGTAATAGGCCTCGTCGCGGGTGGCGTGGTACGCGTCGAGGAACAGGTGGCCCATAGTGCCCGTGCCGGGAGGCTGGACCCAGATCATGGTCGGCGACGCCTCAAGCTCGCCCCAGCGGCGCGAGAAGTCGGGCAGGGCCGACCAGACGTAGCCGCCGCCCACGGAGGCCTCGTCGACCATGAACCGCGTCGCCCGCCTCATCGTGTCCAGCACCGAAGCGCGGCCGGCCGGAGCGGTCTGCGCGAACACGGGTCCGGCGAGGGCGGCGGCAGCCGCCGCCGTCATCAGACCGCGGCGGGAAAACTGGATCGACATGGGAACTCCTGCGGTGATGACACCGGTATCATTGCACGAAGACCGCCGCGCGCAAGCACTCCCGTCACGGGGCATTCCGGTTTGTCTGCGGGCAAGCTAGGCTCCGCGCAAATCAGCCGCCGGGGAGCGGCGTGGGGGAGACGCATATCATGGCCTTCTGGAACCGCCGGCGCTCGATCGACGCCATGCTGGCCCCGCACAGCGGACATGCGCTGAAGAAGACACTGAGCTGGCCGCACCTGATGGCGCTGGGCGTCGGGGCCATCGTCGGCACCGGCATCCTGACCCTGATCGGGGTGGGCGCCGGGCTGGCCGGGCCGGCGGTGATGATCAGCTTCGCCCTGGCGGGTCTGGTCTGCGCCTGCGCCGCCCTGGCCTATGCCGAGCTGTCGACCATGATGCCGGCGGCGGGCAGCGCCTACACCTATTCCTACGCCGTGCTGGGCGAACTGATCGCCTGGATCGTCGGCTGGAGCCTGATCCTGGAATATTCGCTGGTCGTGTCGGCGGTGGCCGTGGGCTGGTCGGGATACGCCACCGGCTTCCTTGCCGGGATGGGCGTGGAGTTGCCGGCCATGCTGGCGGCGGGACCCCACGTCGAGGGCGGGCTGATCAACCTGCCGGCGGTCTTCATCATCGCCGTGGTGACCGGGCTGCTGCTGCTGGGCACGCGTGAGAGCGCGACGCTGAACGCGGTGCTGGTGGTCATCAAGGTCGTCGCCCTGATCGCCTTCGTGGCCATCGCCCTGCCGAGCTTCAACAGCGCCAACTTCACGCCCTTCATGCCCAACGGCTTCGGCTCGCCGGCCTTGCCGTTCATGGGGCAGATCACCGGTCAGCCCGTGGTCCAGACCGGGGTCATGGCGGCGGCGGCGATCATCTTCTTCGCCTTCTACGGCTTCGACGCCATCTCGACCGCGGCCGAGGAAACCAAGCGGCCCGAACGCGATCTGGCCATCGGGATCGTCGGCTCGATGGTCATCTGCACGGCACTGTATCTGGTCGTCGCGGCCGCCGCGATCGGCGCCCGGCCGGTGGCCAGCTTCGCCGAGAGCCCCGAGCCCCTGGCCCTGATCCTGCGCGAGATGGGGCAGGGGACGGCGGCCCAGTGGATCGCGGTTTCGGCGGTGGTCGCCTTGCCGACGGTGCTTCTGGCCTTCCTGTTCGGCCAGAGCCGGATCTTCCTCGGCATGGCGCGCGACGGCCTGCTGCCGCGCCGTCTGGCCAAGGTGTCGGTCCGCGGCGTGCCGGCGGTGGTGACCATCTTCACCGCCATCGTGGTGGCGGCGCTGGCCGGGGTCATGCGGCTGGACGAGCTGGCCTCGCTGGCCAACGCCGGGACGCTGGCGGCCTTCGCGGCGGTCGGCGTCTGCCTGATCGTGCTGCGCGTCCGCGATCCCAACCGGCCGCGACTGTTCCGGGCCCCGCTGTGGTGGCTGGTCGGAGCGATCACCATCGTCGGCTGCGTCGTCTTCTTCTTCAGCCTGCGGCCTTCGACCCAGATGTGGTTCCTGATCTGGAACGTGATCGGCCTGGTCATCTACTTCGTCTGGTCTTCGCGCAACTCGCGTCTGGCCAAGGGCGAGGAGCAGGAAGGCTGATGGCGCTTCGCGATCTCTCCGGCGCCGTCGATTTCGCCGTCCTCGAGGCGACGACCGGCGGCGACGACGGGATCAGCGAGGAGGTCCTCGGCCTGTTCGCCCAGCAGGCGGCCCTGTGGTCGCCGATGCTGGATGCGCGGAACGAGGGCTGGCGCGACGCCGTGCACACGCTGCGCGGCGCCGCGGCCGGGATCGGAGCGGGCGCATTGGCTTCAGCCTGTGAGAAGGCGGAGACGGCCGAAAAGGCTTCGGCTTCTCCATTGCTGGAGCGCGTGCATGATGCGCTGGAAATGGCCCTCGCCGACGTGGCGGCCTACCGCCACGAACTGATGCTGAGGTCGCTCAGGGCCTAGCCGCGTGTGCGGTCGAAGGTCTCGAACTCGTGGGCGATGCAGCGGTCGATCAGGGTGCGCCAGACAGGCTCGGCGATGGCGGGCGACAGGCCGGCGGGACCCGACGCGGCCAGCACCTTCTGCACCACATCCTCGATGCGGGCGTCGTCGTGCACGACGCTGCGGTCCGGCTTGATGCGGGCGGCAGCGTCCATATAGCGCTGGCGCTCGGCAAGCAGGGTCACCAGCGCGCGGTCGAGGGCGTCGACGCCCTGACGGACCTCGGCCATGGACTTGCAGGCTTCCGGCGCGGTGCGCGGGTCGATCGTGACGCTATCCGACAAAGGCGCGCTCCAGCACATAGTCGCCCGGCTCGGCGTTCGAGCCCTCCTTCATGCCGAAGGTTTCGAGCAGTTCGCCCGTTTCCTTGATCATGGCCATGGAGCCGCACAGCATCACCCGGTCCCGCTCGGGCGAGAAGCCCGCGGGCAAGCCCAGGTCGGCGAACAGGGCGCCGGACTTGATGCGGTCGGTGATCCGGCCCGGGGTCTCGAAGGCCTCGCGGGTGACGGTGGGGTAGTAGACCAGCTGGGCCTTCGCCTCGTCGCCGATCAGCGGGTCATCGTGGATGCCCGAGGTGAAGAAGTCGCGGTAGGTCAGGTCGGCGACGTTGCGCACCGTGTGGCAGACCACGACCTGGCCGAAGCGAGCGTAGGTGTCGGGATCGCGCGCGACGCTGATCCACGGCGCCAGTCCAGTGCCGGTCCCGATCAGCCACAGCCGCTCGCCGCCGGTCAGGGCGTCCAGCACCAGGGTGCCGGTCGGCTTCTTGCCCATCAGCACCGTGTCGCCGGGCTGGATCTTCTGCAGGCGCGAGGTCAGGGGGCCGTCGGGGACCTTGATCGACAGGAACTCCAGCTGCTCGTCCCAGTGCGGGCTGGCGATGGAATAGGCGCGCAGGATCGGCTTTCCGCCGTCCTCGCCGGGAAGACCGATCATCACGAACTCGCCGGAGCGGAAGCGGAAGTCGGCGGGGCGGGCGATGGCGAAGCTGAACAGCTGGTCGGTCCAGTGGCGCACCCACAGCACTTCCAGTTCATGGAAGGCGGACGGCTTGGCGGGCGGGGAGGAGAGGGCGGCGTCGGTCATTCGGGTGCTTATTAGGCGGTGCGGCGGCGAGGGGGAAGCCGCGCGGATGTTCCGATGCGATCCCGGGGGGATGACGGCGACGATTTCTCCCTCTAGCGTCCCGGCCATGCGCAACAAACTTCTCGCCTCCACCCTGTTCCTTGCGGCGTTGTCGCCGTTCACCGCCGCGATGGCGCAAACGCCGGACCCGGCGATCCTGACGCCCGAGCGGGTGTTCGCCAATCCGTCCCTGTCGGGGCCCGTGGCCAAGTCGGTCAGCCTGTCGCCGGACGGCGAGCTGGTCGCCTTCCTGCGGTCGCGCGAGGACGACGTGGACGTTCAGGACCTGTGGGCCGCGCCGATCGGCGCCGGCGAGCCGTTCAAGCTGATCGATGCCCGGGCGCTGGTTCCCGACGCCGGAGAACTGTCCGAGGCCGAGAAGGCGCGGCGCGAGCGGATGCGGATCAGCGCCCGCGGCGTGGTCGAATATTCGTGGGACGAACAGGGCCGCTATATCCTGGCCCCGCTGGAGGGCGACATCTTCCTGGCCAGCCGGGAGGGCGGGACGGTGCGCCGCCTGACCGAGACCGAGGCCGACGAGATCGACGCCAAGGTCTCGCCCAAGGGCAGCTATGTCTCCTTCGTGCGCGATCAGGATCTCGTCGTGGTCGATCTGGCCAGCGGCGCCGAGACGCCGATCACCGACGACGGCGAGGGCCTGATCACCTGGGCCACCGCCGAGTTCATCGCCCAGGAGGAGATGGACCGCGACACCGGCTACTGGTGGAGCCCCGACGAACGCTACATCGCCCTGCAGCGCACCGACGAAAGCACCGTCGACATCGTGCCGCGGCTGGACATCACCGGCGGCGGGGCGAGCGTGGTCGAGCAGCGCTATCCGCGTTCGGGCCGGCCGAACGCCGTGGTCGAACTGTATGTGCGCGACATCGTCGGCGGCGGCCGGGTCAAGGTCGATCTGGGCGACAACACCGACATCTATCTGGCGCGCGTGAACTGGTCGGCCGACGGCCGCACCCTGTACGTCCAGCGCGAAAGCCGGGACCAGAAGACGCTGGACCTGCTGAGCGTCGATCCGGCGACCGGCGCCTCTCGCGTGATCTCGACCCAGCGCTCGAACGCCTGGGTCGCGCTGAACAACGACTTCAAGGCGCTGGACGACGGCAACTTCATCTGGTCGTCCGAGGAGACCGGCTGGAAGCACCTGTATCTCTACAACCGCGAGGGCCGTCGCCTGCGGGCGATCACGCGCGGGGACTATCCGGTCAAATCGCTGAACGGCGTCAACCAGACGACGGGCGACGTCTTCTTCACCGCCTCGATGCGCGACGGGAAAGAGCTGCCGATCGAGCAGCAGATGTTCCGCGCCTCGCTGCGCCGGACCGTGGCCCCGGTGGCGGTGACCCCGGGGGGCGGCTGGTGGAGCGCCTCGCTCAACAGGACCGGCACGGCCTACGTGGGCAACTACACGGACCTGGGCACGCCGACGCAGTCGGGCCTGTATCGCGCCGACGGGACCTTCGTGCGGTGGATCGAGGAGAACCGGCTGGACGCCAGTCATCCGATGTATCCGTACATCTCGCGCCGCGGGAATGTGACCTTCGGAACCCTGCCGAGCCATGGCGAGACCCTCGTCTGGCAGATGACCACGCCGCCCGGCTTCGATCCGTCGAAGACCTATCCGGTGGTGATGCAGGTCTATGGCGGCCCGTCGGGCGGCGGCGTCAAACGCGGCTGGCAAGGAGCCACGAACCAGCTGCTGACCGAGGCGGGCTATATCGTCTTCCGGCTGGACAACCGCGGCGAGGGCGACCGGTCGGCGGCGTTCAAACAGGCGCTTCATCTGCGGATGGGCCAGCCCGAGATCGAGGATCAGGTGCTGGCGGCGAACTATCTGCGGTCGCTGCCGTACGTCGACGACAGCCGCATCGCCATGATGGGCTGGTCGTACGGCGGCTTCATGAGCCTGATGGCGCTGACCGAGCCGGACATGGGTCTGGCCTCGGCGATCGCCGGCGCGCCGCCGACCGAGTGGAGCCTGTACGACACCCACTACACCGAGCGGTACATGTCGACGCCGCAGGCTAACGCCGACGGCTATGCGGCCTCGGACGCCATCCCGCGCCTGCCGAACCTGACCGGGCGGCTGCTGCTGATGCACGGCATGGCCGACGACAACGTCATCCTCGAGAACTCGACCCGCGTCATCGACGCGCTGCAGGCCTCGTCCGTCCCGTTCGAACTGATGCTCTTCCCCGGCCAGCGCCACGGCGTGCGGGGCAATGAAAGGCAGCTGCAGCAATGGCGCACCTATCTGGACTTCCTCGACCGGACGATCGGTACAAGGGCGCCCGCCGCGCGGGACTGATCGCGGCGGCGCTCTCGCTCGCCGCCTGCGCCACGCCGAACGGCGACGGCAGCTGGACGACACCGGGGGACGACGGCGGGCGGATCTACCAGCCGCCGACGGCCGGGGCGGTCGTGGACGGGACCTACCCCGCGCGCCGGGCGATCGAGGGCTCCATCCAGCTGGCGATGAGCGAGCAGAACGCGGCCGCGCAGCCGCTGGCGTCCGTCATCGCCCTGACGCCCGTCGCTCTGGAGGAAGAGATCCGCGTCCCGTCCGGCCGTCTGAACGGCCTGCCGATCCTGCTGAAGGACAATATCGAGACCCGCGACATGCCGACGACGGCCGGATCGCTGGCGATGATCGCCAACGCGCCCGGTCGGGATGCGCCGCTGGTCACGCGCCTGCGCGACGCCGGCGCCTTCATTCTCGGCAAGGCCAACCTGTCCGAGTGGGCCAACATCCGGTCGAGCAATTCAATCAGCGGCTGGAGCGCCGTCGGCGGCCAGACCCGTAATCCCTATGACCTCGAGCGCACGCCGTGCGGCTCGTCGTCGGGCAGCGCGGTGGCGGTGGCCATCGGCCTGACGCCGGCGGCGATCGGCACCGAAACGGACGGCTCGATCACCTGCCCGGCCTCGGTCAACGGCGTGGTCGGGTTCAAGCCCACCGTCGGTCTGGTGTCGCGCACCCATATCGTGCCGATCAGCCACTCGCAGGACACCGCGGGCCCGATCACGACGACGGTCGAGGATGCGGCCATCGTGCTGTCAGTCATCGCCGGCTCCGACCCGCTGGACCCCGCCACGGTCGAGGCCGATGCCCGCAGGGTCGACTATCGCGCCGCGCTGGACGCGAACAGCCTGCGCGGGACGCGGCTGGGCGTGATGCGGTTCATCGTCTCAAACTATTCCGCGGAAGCGCAGGCCGAGTTCGAGCGGGCGCTGCAGGCCCTGCGGGACGCCGGGGCCGAACTGGTCGAGATCACCGAGGCGCCAAAGGACTTCCGCGCCCTTGGCGGCTGGGAAATCCAGGTGCTGATGAGCGAGCTGAAGCACGACCTGAACGCCTATCTGGCCTCGACGAATCCGGCGCAGGTGCCGACGCGGACGCTGGCCGACCTGATCGCCTTCAACGAGGCCGAGCCGCGCGAGACGGCGCTGTTCGGGCAGGAGCTCTTCCTGCGCGCCGAGGCGACGACGGGGCTGGAGGATCCGGTGTATGTCGAGGCGCGCGCAAACTCCCTGCGCGCCGCCGGGCCCGAGGGCATCGACAGGATGATGGCGGACAACAGCGTCGTCGCCCTGATCGCGCCGACAACCTCGCGGGCCTGGACCAATGACCGTGAGGATGACGACAATGCGCAGG
Source organism: Brevundimonas sp. Root1423 (assembly GCF_001426805.1). Taxonomy (NCBI): domain Bacteria; kingdom Pseudomonadati; phylum Pseudomonadota; class Alphaproteobacteria; order Caulobacterales; family Caulobacteraceae; genus Brevundimonas; species Brevundimonas sp. Root1423. The sequence continues at coordinate 529,618 of NZ_LMFL01000045.1, read as the reverse complement.
GCTCGGCCAGCCGGCTGGCGGCCGTGGCGGGCTATCCGCACCTCACCGTGCCGATGGGGTTCGACCGCGGCATGCCGGTGGGGATCAGCTTCATCGGCGGCAAGTGGGACGACGCCCGCATCCTGTCGCTGGGCTACGCCTATGAGCAGCGGACGCATGAGCGGCGGCCGCCCGCGCTGGCGGCTCGGTAGGCGGCAACCTTTGACCTAGCGGATGGTTTGGAGCGGGCATGGAAAAGCTGTTCGTCTCCTTCGCCACAGCCACCGCCAGGATCGCCGGCAAGCCCTGGACCTTTATCGGCTGTGTGCTGATCGTGTTGATCTGGGCCGCGACCGGACCGATCTTCAAATTCAGCGAGACCTGGCAGCTGATCATCAACACCGGCACGACCATCATCACCTTCCTGATGGTGTTCCTTATCCAGAACACCCAGAACCGCGACGGCGCGGCCATGCAGGCCAAGCTGGACGAACTGATCCACGCCATCCGCGCCGCCGACGAGCGGTTCATCGGCATCGAGCATCTGACGGAAAAGGACCTCGACAAGATTCTCGGGCAGGTGGAGCAGCGAGCGGAGCGGATCCACGGAGAGGGGGCCAAGGCGCTTCCAGTCGTGGCGACACGGGCTGAAGACACCTCGGGCGCCCGCCGACAACCGGACCCGAAACCAAAGGTCAGGACCAAGGCCCGTGCCGAGACAGGGACCAAGGTGGCGCGGAAGGCGCGGGCGTGAGCGATCTGGCCGCGAACATCGTCGGCACAGCAGCCGCCCTGTGTTCGATCACCAGTTTCGCCCCGCAGATGATCAAGATCTGGAAGGAACGCGACGCCTCCTCCGTCTCGCTGAAGACCTATTCCCTGACGGTGACCTGTTTCGTCCTGTGGACCGCCTATGGTGTCCTGACGACGGCCTGGCCGATCGTCATAGCCAACGCCTGCGCCCTGGTGATGGCGTCGGGCGTGCTGGCGATGAAGTGGCGGTTCAGCTGACAGGAACGACGGCGGTCGTCTCGATCTCGATGCGGGCAGCGTCCTCGATCAGTCCCTTGACCTCGACCACGGCCATGGCGGGATAGTTCGGCCCGATCAGCTCGCGCCAGACCGCCCCAATCTCGCGCAGGGCGGACAGGTATTCAGCCTTGTCGACCACGTACCAGGTCATGCGGACGATGTGTTCAGGCCCGGCTCCGGCCTCGGTCAGGACCGCGAGGGTGTTTTCGATCGTCTGGCGGAACTGGCCCGCGAAACCGGTCTCGGCGAACACACCCTCGGGCGTCCAGCCGATCTGGCCGGCGACAAAGACCATCCGGCCGCTGGCCTCGACGCCGTTGGAATAGCCTTTTGGCCGGGGCCAGCCTTCGGGCAGCAGGACGCGGTTCATGGGGCGGTCTCCACGAAGGGGGCGATGCGGGCGCGCAGGGCCTCGGGCCAGGGCTCGGGCTTCAGCGAGGCGCCGACGTAGACGATGGTTTGGGTCGCCTCGAAGCGCAGCTCGCCGCCTGCGCTGATGCGATGGCGCAGGCCGCAGGAGGCCCCGCCCAGCTTCGTCACCGTCAGTTCGAAGGTCAGTTCGTCCTCCAGACGCGAAGGGGCAATGAACCGGGCCTCGACGGCGGCGGTGGGGACGCTGACGTGGCGTTCGACGTGCAGTTCGCGGAACGAGGCCTCGAGCGGCCCGGCGAACCAGTCCTCGACCACCCCGTTCAGCATCTCGAAATAGCGGGGGAAGAAGACGATCCCCGCCGCGTCGCAGTCGGCGAAGCGCACGCGTCGCTGGACCGTGAATACCTGGCCGGTCATGTCGGCTCCTTCAGCCGGAAGCGCTGCAGCTTGCCGGTCTGGGTCTTGGGCAGGGCGTCCACGAAATCGAGGCCGCGCGGGTATTTGTAGGGGGCGATGACGCCCTTCACGAAGGTCTGGAGCTCGGCGCGCAGGGCGTCGGACGGGGTGTGGCCCTCGTTCAGCACGACGAAGGCCTGGACGATCTGGCCGCGCTCGGGATCGGGCGCGCCGATGACGGCGGCCTCGGCGACGGCGGGGTGGCGCAGCAGGGCGTGCTCCACCTCGGGCGCGCCGATGTTGTAGCCGGACGAGATGATCATGTCGTCGGACCGGGCCACGAACCAGAACCAGCCGTCCTCATCCAGCCGGTAGACGTCGCCCGTCAGATTCCAGCCGTTCTGGACATAGGCGGCCTGACGGTCGTCATCGAGATAGCGGCAGCCGGTCGGGCCGCGCACGGCGAGGCGGCCGGTCTCGCCGGGAGGAAGGGGCCGGCCGTCGGCGTCGATGATGCGGGCCTGATAGCCGGGCACGGCCTTGCCGGTGCTGCCGGGGCGGATGTCGTCGCCGCGGGCCGAGATGAAGACGTGGATCATCTCGGTCGAGCCGATGCCGTCGATGATGCGGACGCCCCGGCCGAGACGCAGGTGCGCAGGGAGGACAGGTCGTGGTCGCCGGCCAGCTTCAGCAGGGCGCGGTAGCCGGTGGGAGCGGTGAACAGGGCGGTGGCGCGATGGCGGGCGACGGTCTCGGCCAGGGCGTCGAAGCCGGGGCGGTTGGCGAAAGCTGTGGCGGCTCCGACAGCGGCCGGGAAGACCACCAGTCCGCCGAGGCCGAAGGTGAAAGCGATGGGCGGGGTGCCGACGACGACGTCCTCCTTCGTCAGGCTGACGATGTGCCTGGCGAAGGTGTCGGCCATGGCGAGGATGTCGCGATGGAAGTGGACGCAGCCCTTGGGCTTGCCCGTGGTGCCCGAGGTGAAGGCGATCAGGGCGGGGTCGTCGGCGGCCGTGTCCACCGCGTCGAATCGGAAACCGGCGGGCAGGGACTGGGCAGCCTTCTGGAGGGCGCCGGAGTCCATCACATGTGTCAGCGAGGTCGCGCTCGCCCGGGCCTCGGTCACGGCCTCGGCAAGGGCCGTGTACACCAGCGCGTGGCTGATCCGCGCCTTGTCGATGACGGTGGCCAGTTCGGCCGCGCGCAGCATGGGCATGGTGGCGACGACCACGCCGCCGGCCTTCAGGATCGCGAACCATGCAAGGACGGTCCAGCTGGAGTTGGGGCCGTGCAGCAGGACGCGGTTTCCAGGGACCAGCCCCATCTCCTCGACCAGCACCTGCGCCATCCGGCCCGAGATGGCGTCGACGCGGGACCACGAGAATTCGTGGTCGAAGTCGATCAGGGCGCGGCCGTCCGGGCCGCCGGCTTCGATGGCGCGGCGCAGCAGTTCCACGCCGGCGTTCAACCGCTCGGGATAGGCCAGTTCCGGCAGGTCGAAGACCAGCTCCGGCTGTTGATCCGCCGGCGGCAGATGGTCGAGCACGAACCGGTCGAGATGCGCGCTGCTCCCCATCAGGCGCCTCCCATGCCGGCAAGCACCTGCCGGGCGATGACGATCTTCTGCACCTCCGAGGCCCCCTCATAGATGCGCAGGGCGCGGATTTCGCGGTACAGCCGCTCCACCGGATGGCCCGAGACGACGCCGAGGCCGCCGAACAGCTGGACGGCCTGATCGATGACCTGCTGGGCCTCGTCGGTGGCGTAGAGTTTGGCCATGGCGGCCTCGCGGGTGACGCGCGGCACGCCCTGATCCTTCAGCCAGGCGGCGCGGTAGATCAGCAGGGCCGAGGCGTCGATCTTCAGAGCCATGTCGGCCAGCGAGGCCTGCACCAGTTGCAGCGCGCGGCGCGAGAAGCCGAGGGCGGCGGCGGCCACGGTCGAGCGGAACACATCCAGCGTGGCCATGGCGATGCGGAAGCCGTCGCCCGGCGCGCCGAGGATGCGGTCGGCGTCGACGCGGCAGGCGTTGAACCGGATCGTGGCCAGCGGGTGGGCCGCCATCAGGGGGATGCGCTCGACGATCTCGAAACCGGGCGTTGCGGCGTCGACGACGAAGGCGCTGATGCCCTTGGCGCCGGTCCCCTCGCCGGTGCGGGCGAAGACGGTGTAGCGGTCGGCGAGGCCGCCGTTGGAAATGAAGGTCTTGGTCCCGTCCAGAACCCAGCCGTCGCTGTCGCGGCGCGCGCTGGTGGACAAGGCGGCGACGTCAGAGCCGGCGTCGGGTTCGGACAGGGCGAAGGCGGCGATGGTCTGGCCCGAGGCCACGCCGGGCAGCCAGCGGGCCTTCTGGTCGTCCGTCCCAAACAGGCTGATGGGCCCCGAGCCGAGGCCCTGCATGGCGAAGACGAAGTCGGCGAGGCCGGAATGGCGGGCGAGGGTCTCGCGGGTCAGGCACAGGGTGCGGACGTCGAGTTTGCCGTTCGCGTCAGGGACGGCGTTGTTCAGCCAGCCGCCCTGGGCCAGCGCCTTCAGGATCGTACGGCAGTCGCCATCGAGATCGTGGTCGCCGTGGAGGTGCAGCGCCTCACCGTTGGCCTCGGCCCACGCGTCGATGTCGGCGGCGAAGGCGCGGTGGCGGTCGTCGAAGAAGGGCCAGTCGAGGAAGGTGCGGTCCGCCATGACTCAGTTCCCCTCGAACACCGGCTCGCGTTTCGCCGCGAAGGCCTCGTAGGCGCGGCGGAAGTCGTTGGTCTGCATGCAGATGGCCTGGGCCTGGGCCTCGGACTCGATGGCGGCGTCCAGGCTCATGTCCCATTCGACGTTGAGCTGGTTCTTGGTGATCCCGTGGGCGAAGGTCGGCCCCTTGGCCAGCGACCGGGCCATCTCCATTGCCGTCTCCATGAGGGCCTCGCCCTCGACGACGCGGTTGTGGAAGCCCCAGCGCTCGCCCTCGTCGGCAGTCATGACCCGGCCGGTGAACAGCAGTTCCGACGCCCGGCCCTGACCGATCTGGCGGGGCAGGATGGCGCAGGCGCCCATGTCGCAGCCCGCCAGACCCACACGGGTGAACAGGAAGGCCGTCTTCGTCCGCGGCGTGGCGATGCGCAGGTCCGAGGCCATGGCCATGATGGCCCCGGCGCCGACACAGACGCCGTCCAGCGCCGCGATGACCGGCTGGGGGCAGCCGCGCATGGCCTTGACCAGATCGCCGGTCATGCGGGTGAAGTTCAGCAGGGCCGGCATGTCCATTTCGGTCAGCGGGCCGATGATCTCGTGCACGTCGCCGCCTGAGGAGAAATTGCCGCCCGCGCCGGTGACGATCACCACCTTGCAGTCGTCGGCGTGGACCAGGGCGCGGAACAGGTCGCGCATCTCGGCGTAGGAGTCGAACGTCAGCGGATTCTTCCGCTCGGGCCGGTTCAGCGTCAGGGTCGCGACGCCGTCGTCGTCGACCGACCACAGGAAATGGGCCACCTTGTAGTCGCGCGCCTTCATCCGTTCAGCTCCTCATGGGTGGTGACGTGGAGGGACCGCTTGGTCCGTTCCAGCAGGCGGGTCAGCTCGTCAGCCTCGGCCTCGCTGAGGTCGGCGAACAGGGCCTCGATCCAGCGTTCGTGGGCCCGGGCCATGGCCGCGAACCGGGTATGGCCCAGCGGCGTAAGGCGCACGCGCTGAACCCGTCGGTCCGAGCCGGGCATGGCCTCGATCAGGCCGTCGGCCTTGAGACGCGTCGCCAGCCCCGTGATGTTGCCGTTGGACACCATCAGCATGCCCGCGGCCTCGCCCATGGTGAGACCGGCCTCGCCCGCGCGGTCCAGCGCCGACAGCATGTCGAACCGGGGCAGGGTGGTGTCGAACTCGTCGCGCAGACGCTGCGCCACCGTCTGCTCGATGCAAGTGGAGCAGGTCAGCAGGCGCAACCAGAGGCGCAGCGACCGCTTCCCGTCAGGCGCGCCGCCCAGCCTGTCGGGAAGGGCGGCGGGGCTCACAGTTCGCCGCCCGCGACGGGGACGGCCGCGCCGTTGACGCCCGAGGCGCCCTCGCCGCACAGCCAGACGATGGTCATCGCCACCTCGTCCGGCGTGATCAGCCGGCCCTGCGGGTTGGAGGCGGCAAGGGCGGCGCGGGCCTCCTCCTCGCTGCGGCCGGTCTTGGCCGTGATCGACTCGATCGATCGGGCGACCAGTTCGGTTTCGGTGAAGCCGGGGCAGACGGCGTTGACCGTGACGCCCTTGCTGGCGACCTCGAGCGCCATGGCGCGGGTCAGGCCGACGAGGCCGTGCTTGGCCGCGACATAGGCCGAGACATAGGCGTAGCCCTTCAGCCCGGCGGTCGAGGCGACGTTGACGATCCGGCCCCAGCGGCGCGTCAGCATGCCGGGCAGGACCAGCCGCGCGGCCTCCGCCGGGGCTTCCAGATTGAGGGCCAGCATGGCGCGGAAGGCGTCGGCGTCGGTCTTGAGGAAGGGAGCCGAGGTTGCGGCGCCGGCGTTGTTGATCAGGATGTCGACGGGGCCGAACCGGTCGCGGCCGACCTCGATGGCTGCTGCGAGGGCGTCCGGATCGGTGACGTCCGCCGGGGCGGCGAAGGCCAGGGCCCCGATGCGGTCGGCGGTCTCGTTCAGGCGCGCGACGTGGCGGCCGATCAGGGTGACCTGACAGCCGGCCTCGGCCAGCCGTTCGGCGGTCGCCCGGCCGATGCCGGAGCCGGCGCCGGTGACCACGGCGTGATGTCCGCTCAGGCTCATACGGGTCCCGCCTGCTGCTGTCGTTCGAGGTTGCGGGCCAGCTGGGCGAAGCCGGCGCGGTACTGGACCGGCGGCTGGATGCCGCGCCAGCCCGTTTCGGCGGCGGCCCGCAGGCTCCAGTTCGGATCGGCCAGATGCGGCCGGGCGAGGGCGCACAGATCAGCGCGGCCGGCGGCGAGGATGCTGTTCACGTGGTCGGTTTCGTAGATGTTGCCGACCGCCATGGTGACGACGCCCGCCTCGTTGCGGATGCGGTCGCTCAGCGGGGTCTGGAACATGCGGCCGTAGACGGGGCGCGAATCCTCGGAGGTCTGGCCGGCGGACACGTCGATCAGGTCGCAGCCGGCCTCGGCGAAGGCGCGGGCGATGGCGACGGAATCCTCGGGCGTCAGGCCTTCCTCGACCCAGTCGCTGGCGGACAGGCGGACGGACATGGGCCCGTCGTCGGGCCAGACGGCGCGCATGGCGGCGAAGACCTCCAGCGGGAAGCGCAGGCGGTTTTCGACGGAGCCGCCGTATTCGTCGGTGCGATGGTTCGAGACCGGCGTCAGGAAGGACGACAACAGATAGCCGTGGGCGCAGTGCAGCTCGACCATGTCGAAGCCGGCCTCGTCGGCCCAGCGGGTCGCCCTGACGAAGTCGTCGCGGACGCGGTCCATGTCGCCGCGGGTCATCTCGCGCGGGGTCTGATCTTCGTCCGACCACGGAATGGGGGAGGGGGCGATCAGCTCCCACCCGCCTTCCGTCAGGGGCTGGTCGGCGCGCGGACCCCACGGCCGTTCGACCGATCCCTTGCGGCCGGCGTGAGCCAGCTGGATGGCGATGCGCGATCCCTGGCCGTGGACGAAGTCGACGATCCGCTTCCAGGCGTCGCGGTGTTCGGACCGGTACATCCCCGCGCAGCCGGGCGTGATGCGAGCGTCGGCCGAGACATCGGTCATCTCGGTGAAGAGCAGGCCGGCGCCGCCCAGCGCGCGCGCGCCCAGATGGACCAGATGGAAGTCGCCGACCGTCCCGTCCTCGGCCGAATACATACACATCGGCGAAACCACGACACGATTGGGCAGGGTCAGGCCGCGCAGCCGCAGGGGCGCGAACATCGGCGCGGGCGGATCGTCCGTGGGCGGAGCGCCGGCGCTTTCGGCGAACCAGCGCTCGACGCCGGTCAGGAAGTCGCGGTCGCGCAGGCGCAGGTTTTCGTGGCTGACCCGCTGGCTGCGCGTCAGCAGGCTGTAGGCGAACTGCAGCGGGTCGAGGCCGAGGTAGCGGTCGACGGTCTCGAACCATTCGGTGGAGTTGCGGGCCGCGCTCTGCAGCTTCAGCACCTCGACCCGTCGCTCTGTCTCATAGGCGGCGAGGGCGTTGTCGAGGTCGCCGCCGTCGGTCAACGCCTCGGCCAGGCGGATGGCGTCCTCGAACGCCAGTTTGGTGCCGGACCCGATGGAGAAGTGGGCGGTGTGGGCGGCGTCGCCCAGCAGCACCACCTTGCCGTCGCGCCAGTTCGAACAGGCGACGCGCGGGAAGTTCAGCCAGGCCGAGCCGCGCAGGTGTTTGGCATTGCTCATCAGGGCGTGGCCGCCCAGCCAGTCGGCGAACAGGGTCTCGGCCGCGCGGCAGGTCTGGTCGGTGTCCATTTCGTCGAAGCCGAGGCCGCGCCAGGTCGCCTCCGTGCATTCGACAATGAAGGTCGAGGCGCCCGGTTCGAACTGGTAAGCATGGGCCCAGATCCAGCCGCAAGGGGTCTCGACGAAGGCGAAGGTGAAGGCGTCGAACGCCTGTTTCGTACCCAGCCAGATGTATTTGTTGGTCCGCACGTCGATGTCGACACCGAACACCTCGGGCGCCTCGTTCCGGGTCCTGCTGTTCAGCCCGTCGGCGGCCACGACCACGTCAGCGGGCAGGGCGCGGATGTCGGCGACCTCGTCCTGGAACCGCAGATCGACGCCGAGCGAGCGGGCGCGTTCCTGCAGGATCGTCAGCAGCTTCTGGCGGCCGATGCCCGCGAAGCCGTGCCCGCCCGAGCGGACCGTCCGGCCGCGAATATGGACGTCGATGTCGTCCCAGTGAACAAAGGCCGCCTCGATGATCGCCGCCGTTTCGGGATCGTTGGCCTTCAGATTCGCCAGGGTCTGGTCAGAGAAGACCACGCCCCAGCCGAAAGTGTCGTCCGGGCGATTGCGTTCATGGACGACCACGTCCAGCGCCGGATTTCGCAGCTTGAGCGATATGGCGAGGTACAGGCCGCCGGGGCCCGCACCCGCAATCGCTATGCTTTCGACAGCCCGGCCTGAAGACATATTTTAAACCTAAAGCAAAATCGGGCGAGCGTCCATCAAAAGGCGAGCCAAGGAATCGCCATTTCTTGACGAACGCGGATCAATCAGCCCAGTGTTGTGGATCACAATTACAGAATTGCAGCGTCCCAGTACCGTATGCCCGAGCGTCTTAGCTTCAGTAGTCAAACTCTGCCGCCGGAAGACGCTTTCGCCGCCTATGTGCTGCTCTACGACGGCGGTCTGCACATCACGCGCGGCGCCGGAGAGTTTCGCGCCGAGGTGAGGGCATGGCGGCTTGAGAGCCTCCTGTTGTTCGACCGACGTCTCTCCGGCGTGGTGCATTCCCGGAACGCCCGGGCGGGGAACGACGGCTTTGACCACGTCGTGCTCAGCCTCGTGGTGTCCGGCCGGGTCGTGGGCGGCCCGGAGAGTGGCTTCGAGGAGGCGGTCGCCAGCGACATCTATGTGACCGACACCGCCCGCCCCTCGCGCACCGAGTTCGACGAGGCCCATGTGCTGACCGCCAGCGTACCCCGGGGGATTATCGAGGCCGCGAGGGGGACCACGGCCGGCCTGCACGGCCTTGTCCTGAACGCGCCGCGCAATCTGATTCTGGCTGATTTTCTGCAATCCCTCGCTCGCAACGGCGATGCGATGCAGACGGGGACCCAGCCCGGGCTTTCACGGGCCTTCATCCACATCCTCGCCTCGGCCGAGGACAAGGATGTGCGAGCCAGCAACGAGGCCCGGCAGCGGGAATATATTCGGCGGGACTCTGTCGAGCGGATGATACTGGAGAACCTCGCCGATCCGTCCCTGTCGGTGGCGTCCCTCAGCCGGAGGACAGGCATGTCCCGCTCCGTTCTGTACCGTCTTTTCGAGGATCAGGGCGGCGTCGCCCGCCTGATCCAGAAGCGGCGACTGGAGGGCGTTCGGCGCGCGCTCGACAACGGGGAGTACAGGCGACTGTCGGATCTGGCTCGCGCCTATGGATTCCCGGACGAATTCCAGCTCGCTCGTGTGTTCAGCGAAGCCTATGAGATCTCGCCCCAGGCCTACAGCGACGGTGTTGCGGCTGCCGGCGGCGATCCGCGGGACAGCCGGCGACGCTCGGGCTGGATGGGTGAAATCGCCTGACGGCAACGGGCTGACAGCACACAAAAGAAAACGGCGGCCTCGAAAGAAGCCGCCGTTCCTGTAGATATCTGGTCTGACGAAAACGCCAGAGGGTCGACTCAGTCGCTTTCAGCGTCGTCGTCGGCGGCCGTGACGGCGGCGAAGGCGGCGATGGCCACAACGGCGAAGATCAGGCCGGGGGCGATCGAACCACCGAACTCGTCGGAGGCGCCAGCGGTGCTGCCCACGCGGTCAGCGACGCTCGGTGCGGCCGAGACCTGGTTGGCGGCGACGGCCTGGCCGGCGATCAGCAGGGCGCCGGTGGCGATTGCAGCGAGAGTTTTCTTCATGGGTCGGCTCCGTGATGATTTGACAGCGTCGGCCAACACAACACCACGCTGGAGCGTTGGTTGCAAGGCTAGGCTGCTATCTCTCACGTCTATTGCACGGGCGCCACAGCTTCCAGTGACGCCGGGCGGAAATTCGTTCGAACTGTGGCGTGGAAGGCTCAACTGCAAGTACCGATCACAGGTTGTTTGCACATCCTTAAGTCTAAAATCGACCTTGCACTGTACAGTTTGACCGGGGTGCCGCCTCGCCGATGCGGGGAGGAAACCCTTGAACGACCTTCAAAAATCCCTCTGCGGGCGAGCTGTCCCAACTTTGGGACGAACGTCGCTACGTGAGTCGTTCCTTCGTTATGGTTGCCAATGTATTACCGGCGGTCGTTGGAGTGGGGACGTGTACCCGCCTCTGCGCGTGATTTGTATTTTGAGGGTCGGCGGCAGCCGACCGGTCGGGGTGGGTTCAGAGATGTCGGTTTCCAACAAGCGTCCCGTCGCGGGCTCGCGTTCGCCTGCTCGCTCGAAGACGGACAAGGACGCTTCGCGTCGGATCCGCATGGGCCTGCTGGGCTCGACGGCCCTGATCGCGGCGGGCCTGGCCTGCTCGCCGGCCTTCGCCCAGACGGTCAACCCGGCGGGCGGCGGCTCGATCACCTACACCCCGGGATCGGCCAGCAGCACGACGCCCGGCGCCTCTGACGGCGTCAGCATCACGAACGCCAGCCCCTATCAGTCAACGATCAACGGCGTGTCCATTCTGAACACGACCGGCGTGCCAACGGCAGACGCCGTCCGTCTTCTGAGCACCAGCGGCGTCGAACTGATTGGCGTCAACTCACTCCGCACAAATGTGAGCGGCGGCTCGGGCCTCTACGTCCAGAGCAACTTCAATCTTGGGGTGAACCTGTCGACCAGCAGCAACACCTTCCAGGGCAGCTACGGCATCCGCGCCCTGGCGGCAGGCGGGTTCATCAATTTCAACTCCACCGGCCAGACCCAGACGATCACCGGAAACGGAACGGCCCTCATCGGGATCGACGTCCAGGCGTTGCTGCACCCCGAAGTCTATTTCGGCACATCTGTCGTCAGCGGTTTCGCGACCGGCGTTCAACTGAGCCAGTCCCAGGCCAGCGGCGGCTATGTGTTGTTTTCGTCGACCGGCGGCTCGATCAGCGCGACGGGAACCGGCATCCGCGCGGATGCAGTGGGCGGCGAGGCCAACGTCAACTCGCAGACGGCGATCACCGCTGCCACCGGCATCAACGCCACCGGCGGCGCGATCAGCCTCACGACCAGCGGCGGCGGCACGATCAACGCAAATGTGGCGGGCGTCGGGACCGGGATTTCGGTCGCCAGCTCGTCGGGGGCGGGACCGATCGCGATCAATGTGGGCGCCTCGATCGGGGCCAGCACGGCAGGGGCCTATGGCGTGCAGGTCGTCGCCAGCGGAACCTCTACGGGCGCCATGTCGATCACGACCACGGCGGCCGTCACCGGGACCGCGGCCGGCATTCAGCTCAACCGCGCGGCCGGAACGCCCACCAACACGGTGACGATCGGTGCGAACGTGACCGGCGGCACGGGCGTCGACGGCTTCTCGGCGGGAACTACCAACTACACGGTTCAGCAAGGCGCGACCGTCACCGGCACAAGCAGCAGCACCACGGGCCTGCACGGCTTTGGATCGGCGGGCCTTTTCACCAACAGCAGCCTCGCAACCGTGGCCAACTCGGGCACGATCACCTCCACCGGCGCGAACAGTGGCAACGCCGGCATCATTAATGCCAGCGGCGCTGCGACGACCAACACGGCTACGGGGATCATCAGCGGCCGGACCGGCATTTTAAACTCGAGCAACTCGACCGTCACCAACGCGGGCACGATCACGGGCACGGGCGCGGCCGCGAGCGAGGCGGCGGTGCGGATGTCGGGCGGCACGGTCAACAACACCGGCGCGATCAATGGGGGCGCCCACGGAATTCTCAACGTCAACAACACGTTCACGGTCAACAACACCGGCGGCACGATCACCGGCAATACAGGGCTCACCGGTAACAACACCACCACGACCGCCAACATCACCAACAGCGCCGGCGGCGTGATCAACGGGGTCGTCGACGGCATCAACCTCACCGGGGCCAACACCTCCGGCACCTTGACCAACAGCGCCGCCATCAGCGCGAATACGGCCGCTGGCGTCTATCTGAGCCGCACCGCGGGCTCGACCTATCAGATCGTCAACACCGGCACGATCACCGGCGGTTCCGACACCACCCTCGGCTATGCGATCAACGTCGAGGACGGCGCCACGACGATCACCAACAACAGCGGCGGGCAGATCAACGGGCTGAGCGGGCTCGCCAGCGGGCGGGCGATTCGCGTGATCTCGGACGATCAGGCCACGCTGAACCTCAATGCGGGCTCGACCGTCAACGGCGGGATCCTGTCCACCGGCTCCGGCAATCGCGCGGTCTCGCTCGCGGGTACGGTCACCGGCGGCTACAACGCCGGCGGCGGCACGGGCGTCGACAGCTTCACGCTTGCGGCGACGGGCTCCATCGGCGGCGCCGTGAACCTCGGAGGCGGCAACGACACCTTTAACTGGAACGGCGGCTCGATCGGGGGTGCGATCGATGGCGGCGCCGGTGCGGGCGACACGTTTAACAGCGTGCTCGGCACCGGCGGCTCAGGGTCTCTCAACCTTGCCGACCTGTTGAATTTCGAGACCTACAGTCACCTCAGCGGCACGCTGACGCTGACGGGCAGCAACAGCGGGGGCTATGGCTGGGCCGGCACGAGCGGGGCGATCATCAACAACGGCTCGATCAACGCCACCGCGAGCGCCCTTTCGTTCAACAACACCGGAACCGGAGCCAGCGGATCCAGCCTGACAAACGCCGGGTCCCTCGAGGGCCTCGCGGCGGGCTTCGTCATGAGCGGGACCGGCGACTTCAGCGTAACCAACACGGGCTCGATCAACGGGTCGAGCGTCGGCACGGGCTTCGGCGTCTCGCAGACCGCCGGAACTGTCACCATCGCCAACAATTCCGGGGGCACGATCAGCGGCAACGGCTATGCCGTCAACACCACGGGTGGTTCGCTGAACCTGACCAACGCGTCGGGCGCCACGCTCTCCGGCGGATCGCTCGGTTCGATTCAGGCGGCCACGAGCGGCACGGCTACGATCAACCTTCAGGCCGGCTCCATCACCACCGGCAACATGAATCTGTCGGGGACAGGCGCGCGCACGGTGACGCTCGCCGGCCTCTTCAGCGGCAATCTCGACGCCAGCGGCAACAGCGGCGCCGTCAACCTGACCCTGAACACCAGCGCCACCGGCTACACCCTGCTGGAGGGCGGTTCGGGCGCCGACACCCTGACATTCACCGGATCGGGTTCGCGGACCTTCAGCGTCGACAACCTGACCAGCTGGAACACCGGCGCCTTCACGGGCGGAACCTGGACGCTCACCGGCACGGGCAACCAGACCAGCTTCACCTCAGGCCTGTCGATCACGGGGGGCGCCGCCCTGTCGATCGGCAACACCCAGCAGCTACAGGGCGCCACCGCCCTGACGATGAACAACGGTTCGATCACGACCACGGCGTCGATGAGCAACACCCGGACCATCGCCTTGGCGGGCGCGGGCGGCCTCGGCGTGGCCTCGGGCATGACCCTGACCCAGTCGGGCGTCATCAGCGGCGCTGGCGCCCTGACCCTCACCGGGCCGGGCACGCTCATTCTTTCGGGGAACAACACCTACACCGGCGGCACCATCGTCAACTCGGGCATCCTGCGGCTGGCGCACACCAGCGCCGCCGGCACGGGCGTCATCCGCCTGATCGATCCGCAGATCGATTTCGCCGCGGGCGGGACCTACAGCAACGACATCTCGCTGGAAGTGGCAGCCGGACAGCAGGCGGCGGACCCGACGATTCTGAACAAGACGGCGGGCGGCTCGATCACCCTGGCAGGCCGCATCTATGAGACTGCAGGCGTCGGCGGGGCGAACCAGTATGTCACCTTCAACGGCGGCGATATCTATCTGACCAATAACGCCAACAGCTGGGGCGGCGTCACCACGGTCAACAACAACACCGTCGTGTTCATTCAATCGGGCGGCGTGAACGGCCTGTCCGGCGGATCGATCGTCAACAACGGCGTTCTCTACTACCTGAACAACACCGCGGGCACGGTGGCGCAGAACATTTCGGGCTCGGGCGGAATCCAGATCGGATCGACGGCTCCCGTGACCTTCGCGGGCAATGTCACGAGCACCGGCGCGTTCTCCGTCCTGAATGGTGCGGCGGCGGTTATCGCAGGTTCGCGCAGCGGAGCCACCGGCACCGGCGTCGTTGTAAGCGGCTCCGGCGCCAGTCTGGGAGTCGCCAACGGCGGCTCGATCGTCGGCGGCGGACAGCTGGGCGTCCACATGACCGGTGTGGGCTCGACCCTGAACAATCTCGGCTCCGTCACAAACAGCGGCGTCGCCAATGCGATCGGCGCGGCAGTCTACGTCCAGGCCACCAGCGGGACGATCACGATCAACAACGGCTCAGCCAGCGACACCGGCGCCGGATCGACCATTCGCGGCTGGAACGCCGGCATTCGCCACGACCTCTCGACCGGCGGGCTTCTGGTCGTGAACAACTACGGTCTGGTCCTGGGCGACCAGTACAATGGCATCGAGAACTCGACCGGCGCCCTGACCGTCAACAACTTCGCGGGCGGCTACATCACCACCGGCGGCAACGGCAACGGCATCGTCAGCGGCTCCGCCGGCGCCGTCAGCGTCACCAACGCCGGAACGATCGGCCGCAACATTGCGGGCGACGTCACGGTCAACGGGTACGGCCTGTTCACCGCCGGCGCCCTGACCCTTGTGAACCAGTCGGGCGGTGGAATCTTCGGCGCCGCGGGCGGCGTCTACACAAGCGCTGCGGGAGCCAGCGTCTCAAATGGCGGAACGATCGCCGGAGCCCGCGGCGTGCACCTGGGCGGCGGCGGCACGGTGTCCAACCTCGCCGGCGGCGTGATTCTCGGAACGACCGCCTATGGCGTCAGCTCCAACGGTGCGCTCACACTGACCAACAGCGGCGTCATCCGCTCCGCGAGCGGCGCAGGCGCGGCGTCTACGGGCGTAGAGGCGAGCGGCGTTTCATCGATCACCAACAACGCCGGCGGCGTCATCGCCGGTCAATACAACGGCGTGACCCTCCAGAGCGGACTCGGCACGGTCGTGAACAACGGCGTGATCGCCGGTCTTCAGAACGGCCTCCAGGGCTCGAGCTTCGCCCATAGCATCACCAACTCCGGCGTCATCGTGGCCGGCGCCACAACGGATGCAGCGACGTCGCTCTCGGGCGTCGATCGCAGCGGCGCCGCAGCCAACGCCTATGGCGTGGACCTCATAGCCGGCGGCTCCCTGACCAACCTCGCTGCCGGCGCAGTGGCCGGACGCGCGGCGGGCGTGCGCCTGTTTGCCGGCGGCACGATCACCAATGCCGGCCTGATCGACGGCTCCGTCGGCTACGGCGTGCAACTGACGGACGTCGGCACGATCACCAACCAGTCGGGCGGCACAATCTCAGGGGCGACCGGTTCAATCCTGCTGAGCGGCGCGGGATCGAAGACCGTCAACCTGCTGGCAGGATCGACCGCCGACGGCCAGATCGTCTCCATGGCCACCGGAACGCAGACCATCAATATCGGGGGTGTGCTGAACGGAGCCTATACGGCCACTGCGAGCGCGGGCGTCGACAACCTGACCCTGGCGAGTACGGGTTCGATGACCAGCGCCGATCTGGGCGACGGAGCCGACTCCTTCACCTACCAGGGCGGTTCGTTCAGCGGGCTTGTCTACGGCGCGGGCGGCACAGACAGCTTCGTCTCGAACCTCGCCGGCGGGTCTGCCTCCATCAATCTGACCAACCTGCTCAGCTTCGAGACCTTCGCGCATCAGTCGGGCGCGCTGACGCTTACCGGAACCGCCGGCTTCTCCGGCGGGGCCTCGGTCACCGGCGGCTCGCTGATTGTCAACGGCGTTCTCGGTTCAGACCTCAGCGTGGCCGCGGGCGCCGCTCTGAGCGGTGGCGGATACGTCCAGGGCGCGGTCACCGTCGCCAACGGCGCCTCTCTGAACGGAGCGCAGGGCTCGACTCTCACGATGGGCGACCTGCTGCTCGGTGCGAGCTCGGCGATCAATGCGACCTTCAGCGGCGCGGGCGGCTCGGCCCTGTTCGCAGTTGACGATGCCTTGATCCTCGACGGCACGGTCAATGTCGCCAGCACCGGAGCGTTCGGCTTCGGGGTGTATGGTCTGATGACCTACGGCGGCATGCTGACCGACAACGGTCTCGTCATCGGCACGACGCCGGGCGCAACCCAGCGGATGTCGGTCCAGACCTCGGTTGCGGGCCAGGTCAACATCGTCCATGCCCCCAACGAGCTGCTCTTCTGGGACGGCGGCAACGGCGCCCAGCATGACAACGGCGCCGTCAACGGCGGCGCAGGCGTGTGGACCGCGGCCGGATCGAACTGGACCGACGCCAGCGGCCTGTCGAACGGCGCCATGACGCCCCAGCCCGGCTTCGCCATCTTCCAGGGCGCCGGCGGCACGGTGACCGTCGACAACAGCCTCGGCGATGTCGGCGTCACCGGCATCCAGTTCGCAGCCAACGGTTACCGGATCGAGGGCGACGCCATCGATCTGGTTAGCGCCAGCACGATCGTCCGCGTCGGCAACGGCACGGCGCCCGGCGCAGGCTGGACGGCGACCATTGCCTCGGCCCTGACCGGCGCCGGCGGTCTGGTCAAGACTGACCTTGGCACGCTCATTCTGGCGGGCGACAGCGACTACACGGGCGGCACGACCGTCAACGCCGGAACGCTGCGGATCGGCGACGGCGCGACGGCGGGTTCGATCGACGGGTCGGTGGTTCTGGCCAACGGCGCGTCGGTTACGTTCGCACGCAACGACGATCACGATTTCACCAACGCCGTCAGCGGAACGGGAACGGTGAACGTCAACGGGATCGTGACCCTGAGCGGCGCGATCACCGCGACCAACGGCGTCGGCGTCAGCGCGGGTTCGACTGCGACCCTCTCGAACGTCAGCATCGTCAACGGCAACGCCGTCTTTGGCGGGCTGAACTCGGTCGTCAATCTGACGGCCGGCGGGACGATCCAGAGCCAGAACGGAACCGGCGTCTTCCTGACGGGAGCCAACGGCGAGGTGAATAATGCGGGAACGATCACAGCCGGAAGCAACGGCGTGTTCGCGAACGGCGGGCTGACGCTGACCAACCAGGCGACCGGCGCGATCAACGCCGTCTTCGCCGTCACCGCCATTCAGAACCTCGATCTGACCAATGACGGCGTGATCGCCGCGACCAACACCGCCTTCAACAGCTCGGGCATCTATGCGGGCGGGACCGGGACGATCTCCAATACCGGTACGATCACGTCCGGGTCGAACGCCATCTACACCCAGGGCGCAGGCACGCTGATCAACAGCGGCCTGATCCGCGGCGGCGGGGCGGCGTCCACCGTGCGGCTGTTCGGCGCCAACTCCAGCGTCACCAACCTGGCGGGCGGCGAGATCACGACGACCGGCACGGGCGCGGGCCTGTACCTCGACGGGCTCGGCGCGACAGTCGTCAACTCGGGCACGATCCGTGGCGGCAACGCCGTGAACTTCGTCACCGGCGGCGGCTCTCTCACCAATGACGGCGTCCTCATCGGCAGCACCGCATCGGGCGTTGTCGGCAATGGCGGAACCACCATCGCCAACCTGACGGGCGGCTCGATCACCGGCGTGACGAACGGCGTGAATATCGTCACCGGTTCAGCAACCTTGACGAACGACGGTTCGATTACCGGCACGTCCGGTCAGGGCGTTCTGCTGCAGGCCGGTGGAACGATCACCAACACCGGAGATATCACCGGCGGGCAGAGCGGCGTGCGTTCGCAAGCCGCGCTCAACCTCACCAGCTCGGGCGCGATCTCCGGCACGGTGAACGCCATCGAAAGCGTCGGCGTCTTCAACGACAGCCTGACCTTCCTCGCCGGATCGACCACGACCGGCGCGGTCCTCACCAGCGGCGGCGACGACCTGGTCTCGCTGGCGGGTGCGCTGAACGGCGTGCTCAATGCGGGCGCTGGCGCCGACACGGTCACCCTGTTCGACACCGCCAGCTTCAGCTCGATCCTGGATGGCGGCGACGGCGTGGACGCCTTTGTGCTGGACGGTTCGGGCAACGGAACGCTGGCCATCGACAGCGTGGTGAACTTCGAAAGCCGCGCCATGAACGGCGCGGGCGTCTGGACCCTGACCGGCGTTGACGTTTCGACGGCGGGCTGGAGCCTGCTCTCGGGAACGCTCGCGGTTACCGGCGGTTCGGCCATCAACGATGCGGCCGGCGTGATGATCGCCGGCGGCGGCTCCCTCGCCCTGCTGGACGACGAAACGATCGCGTCTCTGGCTGGATCGGGCTCCGTGGATCTGGGCTCCAGCGTCCTGACCCTCGGCGGCGCCCAGAACAGCCTCTACGCCGGCGTCATCAGCGGCTTCGGCGATCTGGTGATCGGCGCGGGCCACGGCCTCACCCTGACGGGGGCGAACACCTACACCGGCGCGACGGTGGTGGACGGCGTTCTGACTCTCGGCGCGTCGAACGTTCTGGCCGACGCCTCGAGCCTGCTGATTGCTGCCGGCGGTTCGGTCGACCTGCAGGCCTTCAACGAAGAGGTCGACAACGCCTTCATCGAGGGCGTGCTGAACGGCTCGGGCACGCTGACGGCCTTCGACTACGGTCTGGACGGCGCGACCGTGAACGCCAACCTCGGCTCCGGCGTCCTGTACAATCTGGGCGGCGTCTCGACGCTGAACGGTCTGATCGGCGCGGATCTGGTGTCGGTTGACGCCGGAACCTTGGTTCTCGGGGCTTCGAACCGTCTGGCGGACACCGCCATCGTGGGCGTGGGCCTCGGCGCGACACTGGATCTCGGCGCGTTCAGCGACACCGTCGATGTCGCGATCCTGCAGGGGACGCTTGCCGGCACAGGTACGCTGACGGGTTCGGTCTACGGACTCGCCGACGCGACCGTGAACGCCAACCTCGGGACGGGCCTGCTGTTCAACATCGACGGGATCTCGACGCTGAACGGAACGTCGGCTGCCAACCTCGTCGCCGTTCTGGACGGCACGCTGGCGCTGGGCGCATCAAACCGGATCCTCGACACGGCCGACCTTCAGGTCCTGCCGGGCGCAACCTTCGACCTCGGCGCCTTCGACGAGACGGTCAATGTGACCGAAATCTACGGCACGCTCGCCGGTACCGGCACGCTGACGGCGGTCCAGCATCAGCTGGACGGCGCGATGATCGACGCCAATCTGGCGGGCGGCTCCGTCTATGTGGTCGGCGGAGACACGGCCCTGAACGGCGTTTCCAGCGCCGATCTGCTGTCCGTGCTCGGCGGCTCCCTGACACTGGGCGCATCCGACCGCATTGCGGATGCGGCGATCCTCGGCGTCTCCAGCGGAGCCACGCTCGACATCGGCGCCTTCGACGACACCGTCGCGGTCGCCGCGCTGGCTGGAACGCTGGCCGGAACCGGCACGCTGACGGCGGGCGAATACGACCTCGACGGCGCCATCGTGAACGCCAACCTCGGCGCCGGCGATCTGTTCAACACGAGCGGCGTTTCGACCCTGAACGGGACGAGCGGCTCCGCCAATGTGTGGGTGCAGGCCGGTACGCTGACGCTCGGCGGCTCTGACCGACTGGCCGACTTCGCCACGGTCTCGGTCGCCTGGGGTTCGACTCTCGATCTCGGCGCCTTCAGCGATACGGTCGGTCTGGCGTTGCTGAACGGCGCCCTGGCCGGAACCGGCACGCTGACGGCCGGCCAGTACGCTCTCAACGGCGCAACCATCAACGCCAACCTCGGGGCGGGCAGCCTGTTCAACCTCGGCGGCGTTTCCACGCTGACGGGAACCAGCGCTGCGAACACGGTCGAGGTGCTGGCGGGCACGCTGGCCTTGGAGGCGTCAAACCGTCTGGCTGATACGGCCACGGTCGCTGTCGCCTCGGGTTCGACGCTCGACCTCGGCGCCTTCCGTGACACGGTCGGCCTGGCGTTGCTGAATGGCGCCCTGTCCGGAACCGGCACGTTGACCGCCGCCCAGTACGGCCTCAACGGCGCAACCATCAACGCCAACCTCGGCGCCGGCAGCCTGTTTAACCTCGGCGGCGTCTCGACGCTGACCGGAACCAGCGCCGCGCACACTGTCGAGGTTCTCGCGGGCACGCTGACGCTCGGCGCTTCCAACCGACTGGCCGATACGGCCTCGGTCTCGGTCGCCTCGGGTTCGACGCTGAACCTCGGCGCCTTCAACGACACGGTGAACCTCGCCGTGCTTAACGGCACGCTGGCGGGCACCGGCACGCTGACGGCGACCCAGTACCAGCTGAACGCCGCCACCGTGAACGCCAACCTCGGCGCAGGAACCCTGTTCAACCTCGGCGGGGTCTCGACCCTGAGCGGAACAGCGGCGGCTTCGGCGGTCCAGATCAACGCCGGTACGCTGCGGCTGGGCGCCAACGAGCGCCTGTCCGACGCGGCCACCGTCTCGGTGGCCGCGGGCGCGACCTTCAATCTCAACGGCTTCAACGAGCGCATCGGCGCCCTGTACGGGATGGGCAATGTCGCTGTCGGCGCGGGTCGTCTGACCTTCGGCGGGGTCGAGTCGGCCTTCGGCGGGCGTCTGTCGGGGACGGGCTCGGTGGTTCATACCGGCGGCCTGTTCACCCTGCTGGGCGATCACACGATCGCATCGATCAGCAACACCGGCGGCGAACTGCGCTTCGCCGGCACGACCACCGGAAGCCTGTCGGCCTCGGGCGGCAGCGTGACCGGAGCGGGCACGATCGGCGGAGCTCTCACGGCCTCCAACGGCGCGGTCCTGTCACCTGGTCTGGCCGGTGTTCAAAACGGCATCGGCGGCTTCACCGCCGGCGGCCTGACGCTGAACGGCGCCACCCTGGCCATCGACGTCCTGGGCGCATCGGGCGGCAACCTGATCGACCAGCTGCGCATCAACGGCGCCGCGACCCTGACCGGGGGCATCCTGGCGCCGACCTTCCACGGGACGGCGGCTACCGACTTCGCGACCCGTTACCTGTTCCTGCAGGCCAATAACCTGGTCGGGACCTTCGCCAACGGCGCGACCTTCACCGCCGCGGCCCAGGAAGGCCTGTTCTGGCGGGTCCGCTACGACCTGGCCCCGAACGCGGCCGTGCTGGAACTGCGCAAGCTCGTCAGCCT
Source organism: Brevundimonas sp. Root1423 (assembly GCF_001426805.1). Classification (NCBI taxonomy): domain Bacteria; kingdom Pseudomonadati; phylum Pseudomonadota; class Alphaproteobacteria; order Caulobacterales; family Caulobacteraceae; genus Brevundimonas; species Brevundimonas sp. Root1423. The sequence goes on along the minus strand of NZ_LMFL01000045.1, from coordinate 508,025 downwards.
CGATCCGGGCTCCAGCGGAACGGGCAACCAGCGCGCGGTCGGTCAGGCCCTGTCGGGCGGCCAGCTTGGAGCTTCGGACGACTGGGCGGCCGTTATCGGCCTGATCGCCGGCCTCAGCGCCGCCGACCGGGCCGCAGCCCTCGACAGCATCAGTGGAGAGCCGCTGGCGGACGTCACGACCTCGATGTTCAGCGCCAACGACAGCTTCCTGAACGCCATGCGCGAAGGCGGCATGGGCGGCCGCAACGATGGCGGCGAGGCGCTGAACTTCGTCGACCGCCTCAGCTTCGTCGGCGGTCGTGAGACCAGCGCCGACCGTCTGGGCGATGTCCTCGGCGCCTTCGATCCCGCCGCTTCGGCGGAACGCGGCGCAGGCGGCTGGGTCTCGGCCTACGCCGGAGACCAGACCCTGGACGGCAAGCCGGGCCAGGCCACGGTCGAGAGCACGCTGAACGGCTTCGCCGGCGGCTACGGCTCGCGCATCGGCGCCATGAGCATCGGCGCGGCCGGCGGGGTCACCCGTCTGGAAGGCGACGTCGCAGCCCGTCAGGGCCACTACGAAAGCGACCTGTCGCACGCCGCGGGCTATGTGGCCTACGACGACGGCGTCTGGGCCGCGGACGTGACCGCGGCGTTCTACGGCGGCGATCTGGACACCCGTCGCGGCGTCACCGTCGGCGCGTTCAAAGGCACGGCCATCGGCAACACCCATGTCGAGGGCCAGGCGCTCTCGGCCAGCGTGGCGCGCCGCTTCCAGGTGTCGGACAATACNTGCTCTTCCGATCTGGCGTTCTACGGCGGCGATCTGGACACCCGTCGCGGCGTCACCGTCGGCGCGTTCAAAGGCACGGCCATCGGCAACACCCATGTCGAGGGCCAGGCGCTCTCGGCCAGCGTGGCGCGCCGCTTCCAGGTGTCGGACAATACGATGATCGCCCTTGGCGCCATCGGCACCGCATCCAACGCCTCGGTCGACGGCTACACGGAAACCGGCGCCGGCGGCCTGTCGCTGCARGCCTCGGGGCAGGAACGCGACTGGCAGACGCTGCAGCTCAGCGCCCGCGGGACGCAGGACTATCGCGTCAACGGCCACGGCTTCCGGATCTACGGCGGCGCCGGTGTCATGGCCATGGCGGGCGACCGTCAGGCCACGGGCGACATGCGCTTNCAGCGCCCGCGGGACGCAGGACTATCGCGTCAACGGCCACGGCTTCCGGATCTACGGCGGCGCCGGTGTCATGGCCATGGCGGGCGACCGTCAGGCCACGGGCGACATGCGCTTYACCGGCGCGCCGATCGGCTTCGGGACCTTCRCCGTCGAGGGCGCCGAAACCCCGCCGCTGGCCGGGCTCGCGGACTTCGGCGTCGAGATCGGCGCCGGCGAGGGCGTGACGGTCTCGGCCGGTTACCGCGGGCTGTTCAGCGAACGGCTCCAGGACAACCAGATCGGCATCAAGCTGAACGTCAGCTGGTAAGCATCAGGTACGCGCCCCCGTCCGCAAGGTCGGGGGCGTAGTCCGCCGCGCGAGATCGCCTCAGACGCCGCGCGTTCCGTTGACGAAGCGCTCGTACCGGTCCTGCCGGATCGAGGCGCCGTCGCCGTCCAGCTTGACGACGACCCATGCGCTCGCGATCGACAGGATCGCCGCCCCGATCAGAACCGGCCAGAATTCACGAACAGCCCGCATCGCAACGTCATCCATGGGCGCGTCCATGCGCGCGACCTGCGCCGGAAACGGACTGAGGCCGCGCCGGGTTCCTGTGCCGGCCCGCGCACCTTGACGGGTCTGTCGCCGACTGGTGCATGAGGGGACGCCACGACAGGTCCTGCATGCCGATCTCCTTCGCCCACCTCGCGCCGATCCTGATGCTGACGGCGTCCAACGTCTTCATGACCCTCGCCTGGTACGGCCACCTGAAGTTCGGGTCCAAGCCGCTCTGGCTGGTGGTGATCGTCAGTTGGGGGATCGCCTTCTTCGAATACTGCCTGGCCGTGCCCGCCAACCGGATCGGGCATCAGGTCTATTCGGCCGCCGAACTGAAGACGATGCAGGAGGTCATCACCCTGGTCGTGTTCGCCGTCTTCTCGATCACCTTCCTCGGCGAGAAGCTGACGATGAACCACGCGGTCGGCTTCGCCCTGATCCTCGCGGGCGCCTGGTTCGTGTTCCGCGGGCCGCTCTAGGCCTCGGCCAGCAGCGCCAGCAGGGCGAAACTGGCCAGCCAGTGCTCGCCCATATAGTCGCCGGTGACATGCGGCATGGCGGCGTCGAGGTGGTCTTCGGCGGCCTTGAGCGCGATGGCCCGGCGAGGATCGTGTGACGGCAAGGCTGCCGCGACCTCGCGCCAGCACCAGGCCCGGCTCAGGTTCAGCCCGTCCAGATGAGCGATCTTGCCGTCAGACCGGTCGCTGACGCCGACCGGCTGGAACAGGGTCACGGGCTCGCGCCGGTCCAGCCGGGGCAGGAAGGCGTCGAACCAGCCGGCGAAGGCGTCCGGCGTCATGACCCGCCGCATCAGGACGGCCTCCATCAGGGCTGGAGACAGGAACTCGTCCTGCGACGGCTCCCATGCCGGGCAGTCGCGGTCGCCCGAATGCCAGCGCAACGCCCGCTCCCGGCACAGGGCGGTCAGGGCCGCCTCGCCCGCGCCCTCGGCGTAGTCCAGCGTCAGCCGCAGGGCGAAGGCGGTGTTGTAGTGGGTCCCGACGCGCACGGGGTAGTCCGCCAGCGGCAGGAAGTCGCTGAAGCGTTTCGCGAAGGCCTCGGTTAGAGGGCGCAGCATGTTAGCGCGCCCGTCCTCGTGCCGCTCCAGTTCAGCGGCCAGCATCAGCAGCCATGCCCAGCCGTAGGGTCGCTCGAAGCCGCGGCTTCCGGGACGGTCGAGATAGGCCGTCTCGGCCGCGACGTTGGCGGGCGTGAACATTTCATCGGCCAGCGCCCGGATACGCGCCGCCTCCGGCATGTCGGGATACAGCCGCAGCAGGGTGAACAGCGTCCACCAGCCGTGCACGCACGAATGCCAGTCGAAACTGCCGAAGAAGATAGGGTGCAGGGCGCGCGGTCCTTGCACGTCCTCCGGTCCGGACAGGACGTGATCCATCTTGTTCGGATATTCGCGGACCACATGGCCCAGCGCCGCCGAGGCGAAGCGGGAGGCTGTGGTGGCGTCGAGGCGTTGGGTCATCTCAGAACCTGAAGGCGAAGGCGTACATCAGCGCCATATTGACCACGAGCAGGATCAGGGCCGTCGGCAGCTGGGCCCGGATCACCCCGTTCAGCGCCGCGTCCCGGTCGGGCAGCTCCAGCAGATTGGCCGGCACGACGTTGAAGTTGGCCGCCATGGGCGTCATCAGCGTTCCGCAGAAGCCGGCCAGCATGCCGATGGCGCAGACGATGGCCGGATCGCCGCCGAACTGGACGACCACGAACGGCAGGCCGATCGCAGCGGTCATCACCGGGAAGGCGGCGAAGGCGTTGCCCATGATCACGGTGAACAGCGCCATGCCGAGGCAATAGACGACGACCGCAATCAGCGGCGAGGTCAGCGGCACGGCCTGACTGACCAGTTCGCCCACCACGCCTCCGACGTCCGAGGCCAGGAAGACGGCTCCCAGCGAGGCCAGCATCTGCGGCAGGACCGCCGCCCAGCCGATGGAGTCCATCAGCCTCCGCCCTTCCTGCACGGGGGCCATCGCCGGCGGCCTCAGCCACGCCATGGCGGCGAACAGGGCGATGACGCAGCCGAGGCCCAGCGCGATCAGCGTGGTCTGGGTCGATGACAGCAGCCAGGCGCCGGCCCCCGTGTGCTTGGCCGCCAGCGTCCCGCCGACCGCGACCAGCGGCACGATCAGGGCCGGGATGAACAGGGCGTTCCCGTATCGAACCGCGCCCTCGCGTCGCTCTTCAAGCGTGGTGGTGGGCGGATGGCCGACGCCCAGCTTCTTCAGCCCGCCGACGGCCACCAGCGCCAGCACGAGAATGCCGTTGCCGAGCCCGCCCAACCACGAGCCGAAAAGCATCGACACCGCGATCAGGCCCCAGAAGAGCGCGCTGCGAATGCGCGTCGGATGCGTCCGATCTCCGAGCGTCAGGATGGCGAAGGCTGCGAACATCAGCCCCGTCAGCACATAGGCGTGGTCCAGGGTGATCATTGCGACGCTCCCGCGTCCGCGGCGGCCGCGATGTCACGCTTAACCGACCGGTCGAACAGCAGCAGGCGCGCGCCGTGAATGGCGAAGGCCGCTATGGCCGTCGGGATGGCCCAGACCGACATCTGTAGCGGCTCGACGATGATCCCGGCCTGCTCGAGGAAGCCGACCATCAGGACTATGGAGCCGATGGCGATGAAGATGTCCTCGCCGAAGAACAGGCCGACATTGTCGGTGGCGGCGGACATGCCGCGGATGCGGAACCGCACGGAGTCGGGCAGGGAGCCGCCGGCCTGGACCTCGGCCGCGCCTTCGGCCATCGGCGCCACCAGAGGCCGGACCATCTGCGGATGGCCGCCCAGCGAGGTCAGGCCCAGGGCCGAGGTCGCCTGACGCACCAGCAGATAGCTGATCAGCAACCGGCCTGCGGTCGCCGCCTTGACCTGTGCGATCAGGAGCCGCGCCCGCTCCTGTAGCCCGGCGCGTTCCAGCAGACCGATGACCGGCAGGATCAGCCAGGTAATGTGGAAATACCGGTTGTCGTTGAAGGCGTCCCCGAAGGCGGCCAGCGTGTTGACCGCCGCCAGCCCCAGCCCGCGGGCGTCGACCCCCGGAGCGACCGCCGCCGCCACGCCGGTGACGATCGCGGCAAGCAGAATGACCAACAGCGGATTGATACGGGCGATAAAGCCCGCGACCACGACCGCGATTCCCAGAAGCACCAGCATCCGGCGATCCCCCCAAAGTTCTGCTGGAGAGTTGCGCGCTTCGCCGCCTTCGCAAAGGCCTTGCTGGCGAACGACGACAGAACGCCCGGCGGCCTTGCCCGGATTCAGTCCGAAATATATACAACGTCTACGAAACGTATACGCCGGAGAGACCTATGGGCATCGTCAATATCGAGGACGACCTGCACGAGCAGTTGCGCCGCGCCAGCAAGGCGTCGTGCCGGTCGATCAACGCCCAGGCCGCTTTCTGGATCAGGCTCGGCATGCTCTGTGAACTAAACCCTGGCCTGACCTTTCAGGAACTGGTCGCGCGCGAGCTGAGGGCCGCGGGCGTCGAGGCGACGGGGCGCACGGCCGCGGCGGCATGATCAAGACAGGGCAGGAACTCGAGCTGATGGCGGAGTCGGGCCGTCTGCTTGCCTCGGTGTTCAGCTGGCTCGATCAACAGCCCCTCAAGGGCATGACTACGCTTGCGGTGAACGACGCCGTGGAGGCCTATATCGTCGACGAGCTGGGGGCGCGGCCCGCTAGCAAGGGCCAGTACGGCTACGGCTTTGTCCTCAACAGCTCCCGCAATGACGTCGTCTGCCATGGCGTGCCGTCGGCGGGCGAAATGCTGCGGGATGGCGATATCGTCAATTTCGACATCACCCTCGAGAAGAACGGCTTTATCGCCGACTCCAGCAAGACCTGGTTGATAGGCGAAGTGGGACCGCAAGCGCGGCGGCTGGTTCGGACGACCTCTGAAGCGATGTGGAAGGGTATCCGCGCGGTGCGCCCCGGCGCGCGCCTCGGCGACATCGGCCATGCCATCGAGCGCCATGCGAGACAGGCCGGCTATTCCGTCGTGCGCGAATACTGTGGCCACGGCATCGGTCGTGAAATGCACGAAGCTCCGCAGGTGCTCCACTATGGCAAGCCCGGCACGGGCCTGACCCTGAAGGAGGGGATGGTCTTCACGATCGAGCCCATGATCAACCAGGGCGGCCGTGCGGTCGTGGAGCAGGACGACGGCTGGACCGTGGCGACCGCCGACGGGAAGCTCTCCGCCCAGTTCGAGCACACCGTGGCCGTCACCCGGGACGGGGTTCGCGTGCTGACGTTGCGGCCGGATGAGGTCGGCCGGGTCTAGCGCGGTCCGAACCCGCCGCCGCCCGGCGTCTCGATGACGAAGACATCGCCGGGCTCCATACGCACCTCGGCGGTTGAGGCCAGCAGTTCGCGGCCGCCGCCGGCGCGCTCGATCCGGTTGACGCCGGTCGCTCCGTCCGCGCCTCCCGCGGCGCCGAAGGGCGCGGTTCGTCGGTGGTTCGACAGGATGGCCGCCGTCAGGGGCTGGAGGAACCGCACCCGCCGCACGGCCCCGTCGCCGCCCCGGTTGGCGCCATCTCCGCCTGAGCCTCGCCGGATCGAGAACTCTTCAAGCAATACGGGGAATCGGGTCTCCAGCACCTCGGGATCGGTCAGGCGGCTGTTGGTCATGTGCGTCTGGACCGCGGAGGCGCCGTCAAAGCCCGGCCCGGCTCCGGCGCCGCCGGCGATCGTCTCGTAATACTGCCGGGCGTCGTCGCCGAAGGTGAAGTTGTTCATGGTCCCCTGACTGGCGGCCAGCACGCCCAGCGCGCCGTACAGGCAGTCGACCACGGCCTGGCTGGTCTCGACGTTGCCGGCGACGACGGCGGCGGGGTAGCGGGGGTTCAGCATCGACCCCTCCGGCACGATCAGCCGGATCGGCTTCAGACAGCCCTCGTTCAGAGGAATGGCGTCGTCCACGAGCGTGCGGAAGACATAGAGGGTGGCGGCGCGGGTGATCGACAGCGGCGAATTGAAATTGTTCGGCCGCTGATCGCTGGTCCCGGTGAAGTCGACGACCGCGCTGCGGGTCGCGGCGTCTACATCGATGCGCACTCTGATGACCGCGCCGTCGTCCATCTCCAGCGCGAACGCGCCCGGCTTCAGCGCCGCGATGGCGCGCCGGACCGCTTCTTCGGCATTGTCCTGTATGTGGCTCATATAGGCGGCGACCACCTCGCGGCCGAATTCGCCGACCATCCGCGTCAGCTCGTCGGCGCCACGGGCGCAGGAGGCGACCTGGGCCTTCAGATCGGCCATGTTCTGCCCGACGTTGCGCGAGGGATAGCGGCCCGAGGCGAACAGCGCTCGCGTCTCGGCGTCCCTCAGCCGCCCGGCATCGATCAGCAGGAAGTCGTCGATCAGCACGCCTTCGTCCTCGACCGTCTTCGAGGAGGGCGGCATCGATCCCGGCGTGGTCCCGCCGACATCCGCATGGTGGCCCCGCGCCGCGACGAAGAAGGCGGGCGCGTCGTCGGCCTCCAGAAACACCGGCATGATGACGGTGATGTCGGGCAGGTGGGTGCCGCCGTTGTAAGGCGCGTTCAGCATGTAGACGTCGCCGCGCCGCATGCCCCGGCCGTCGGCGGCGTCTCCCCGCGAACGGATCACGGTGCGGATGCTCTCGCCCATCGATCCGAGATGGACCGGAATATGCGGCGCGTTTGCGATCAGGGCGCCGGTGGCGTCGAAGACGGCGCACGAGAAGTCCAGCCGCTCCTTGATGTTCACCGAATAGGCCGTGGCCCGCAGCGCCTCGCCCATCTGCTCGGCGGCGGCCATGAAGCGGCTGTTGAATACCTCCAGCATGATCGGATCGGCGTCGGTGCCCAAGGCCGCGCGGGCGGGCAGGGCGGTCACGCGGGCGAGGATCAGGTTCAGCGCCTCGTCGGCCGTGGCGCGCCAGCCGGGTTCGAGCACCGTGGTGCCGGTCTCCTCCAGAATGACGGCGGGACCATCGACGGCGGCGTCGGGTCCGAAGGCGTCGCGGCGATAGACCGGGGTGTCATGGTCGGCGCCCGCCATCCGTACGGGCACGCGGGCGACAACCGGCGGCGCGTCCTGCAGCGCGGTCGTGAACGGCGCGGACGCGGCCTGATCCGAAGCGGCCACCGCCTCGGCTTCCAGCGTCTCCACGACCAAAGCCTTGTCCTCGGCGAAGAAGCCGAAACGCAGGCGGTGCAGGGCTTCGAACCCCGCCCGCATCTCATCGGCCGGGCCAAACGGAACCGAAAGCGGCGTGTCCGACCCGGCGAATTTGATTTCGGCGCGAACGACGGTGGTGATCGCGCTGTCAGCAAACCCCTGCGCGACCAGCAGGCCGCGCGCATCGGCGGTCAGGGCGCCGGCCCGTTCGCTCAGGGCTGCGTCGCCCGTCGTTTCCAGCGGCGCCGCCACCGTGGCCTGCCGGATGGCCCGCACGTCGGCCAGCCCCATCCCGTAGGCCGACAGCACCCCGGCGAACGGGTGCAGCATGACCCGCGTCATCCCCAGCGCATCCGCGACCAGACAGGCATGCTGACCGCCTGCGCCGCCGAAACAGTTCAGCACATAACGGGTCACGTCATAGCCGCGCTGGATCGAGACCGACTTGATCGCCTCGGCCATGTTCTGCACGGCGATGGTGACGAAGCCCTCGGCCAGCGCTTCCGGGGTGGTCTCGCGGCCCGTCGCCGTCGCAACCTCGGCGGCGAGCGCCGCGAACTTCTCATGCACGGCCCCGGCGTCCAGCGGCTGATCGCCGTCCGGCCCGAAGACGGCGGGGAACTGGTCCGGCCGCAACTTGCCCAGCATGACGTTGCAGTCGGTCACCGTCAGCGGTCCGCCGCGCCGATAGGCGGCCGGTCCGGGCACGGCCCCCGCCGACTCCGGCCCGACCCGTAGCCGCGATCCGTCGAACCGGCAGATCGAGCCGCCCCCCGCCGCCACCGTATGGATGCCCAGCATCGGAGCCCGCAGCCGGACCCCGGCGACGACGGCGTCGGAAGTGCGCTCATAGTCCCCGGCGAAATGCGACACATCGGTCGAGGTGCCGCCCATGTCGAAGCCGATGACCCGGTCGAAGCCGGCGGCGCGCGCCGTCTCCGCCATGCCGACCACGCCGCCCGCCGGTCCCGAGAGGATGGCGTCCTTGCCCCGGAAGGCCCCCGCCGCCGTCAGTCCGCCGCTGGACTGCATGAACAGCAGCGGCGTCGCCTCGCCCAGATCGGCGCCGACCCGGTCCACATAGGCGCGCAGGATCGGTGACAGGTATGCGTCGGCCACGGTCGTATCGCCGCGCCCGATCAGCTTGATCAGCGCCCCGACCTCGTGGCTGACCGAAACCTGTTCGAACCCGACCTCGCGCGCGATCGCCGCCAGTCGCGTCTCGTGCGCCGTGAACCGCCAGCCGTGCACCAGAACGATGGCGATTGCGCGCAGCCCCGCTGCATGCGCCGCCGTCAGATCGATGCGGACCCGGTGCTCGTCCAGCGGCTGTTCCACGGTCCCGTCGGCGCGGACTCGCTCGTCTATCTCTACGACCCGGTCGTACAGCTGTTCGTTCAGCACAATGTTGCGGGCGAAGATGTCGGGCCGGCTCTGCCAGCCGATGCGCAGGGCGTCGCCGAAGCCGCGCGTGATTGCCAGCAGCGTCGGCTCGCCCTTGCGTTCCAGCAGGGCGTTGGTCGCCACCGTGGTGCCCATGCGGATGGCGTCGACCCGACCCGCGGGCAATAGTCCCGGGGCGGCTCCAAGGATGCGGCGCACCCCCTCCACAGCCGCGTCGGCGTACTGTTCCGGGTTGTCGGAAAGCAGCTTGCGCGTCTCCAGCCGACCGTCAGGCGCGCGGGCCACGATGTCGGTGAAGGTGCCGCCGCGATCGATCCAGAAGCGCCAGCCGGCGGGCGCAGGGATCGGTGACGCGCTCATGGGTTCGCTCCGGCGGCAGGAGCGATGCAGATAGCCGGGGACGGCGCCGTCCGTCTACGTCAGACGGTCGCCGTCGCGGCGACGGCCTCGCAGGCGATCCGTCCGTCCGACCCGAAGTCGGCGACGGCGGACTGGCCGATGAAGATCTGGTGGACCCCGGTCGCCGCGCCGGTCGAGATCAACTGCCCCGCTTCAAGCCGCCGGCCGCGCGCATGCAGCAGGTTCAGCAGGAAGGCCAGTGAGTCCAATGGCCCGCCCGGAATGTCCACGGCGCCGCCCCGGCCGATGACCTGGCCGTCGATCGCGACCGTGCAGGTCAGCGCCGCCAGCCGGTCCCGCCAGCCGGCGATCTCATCGCCGAGAATAAGCCCGGCGTTGTTGCCGAAGTCCGACGCCGTGACGGCCGGGCCATGTTCGTTGATGGCGGCGAACGGGCTGCCGGCGATCTCGACGCCGGTGAACACCTGTCCGATCAACGGGACCACCGACGCAACCGTCCAGTCGCCCCGGTCAGGCGCGTCGACGCCCATCTGGATGATGTACTCGGCCTCGACCGCTGCGAAGCCGCTGTCGATCACAGGAAAACGCGTCGGCTCCGCGCCCGCCTGCCAGACGTTGCGCGAGAAGATCGGGCCCGCCAGCCGGCCTGCGCCGTATTTCTGGTCCAGCGGTTCCTTGATCCGGCCCAGCTTCCAGCCTGCGATCCGGTCCGGCCAGGCGGCGATCGCCTCGTCCTGGATCTCATAGGCCTCGGCCATGGTGGCGGGCATCGGACCGGGATAGGGCGACAGGAATCGTCCCGCCCGCCGCGCATCGACGAAGGCGCGCGCGATCGGCGACGGACTGGATTTATCGAATGCGTGGCTCACGCCGCCTCCCGTTTGGCGCGGACATTGCGCAGGAAGGAAACCGGTGTCAATTTGAATCCGGCGACGCTTGTTCTGTGGCGCTGTCGCCCGGCGCTTCGCCGCGGGACGTGACCGCTGACAGACGGGGCGGCAAAGGCTAAGGACAAGGTTCGGCCAGAGAGAATCCTGACGTGAACGAAACCCGACGGACAGGCGGAAAGCCCGCCACGATCAACGACATCGCCCGGCTGGCCGAGGTGTCGAAGAAGACCGTCTCGCGGGTCATCAACAACTCGCCTTTCGTCAAGGAAGACACCCGCAAGCGGGTCGAGGCCGTGATCGCCGAGCACGGCTACAGCCCCGATCCCCAAGCCCGGGGGCTGGCCTTCCGGCGCTCGTTCCTTGTCGGGATGATCTACGACAACCCCAGCCCGAACTATGTCGTCAACATGCAGCAGGGCGTGCTGGACGCCGTGCGGGGTTCGGGCCTCGAACTGCTGGTCCACCCCTGCAACCGCGGCTCGGACACATTCCTGCACGAGGTCCAGGCCTTCATCGTCCGGCAGAAGCTGTTCGGCGTGGTCATGCCGCCGTCGGTGTCCGAGGACGACCGCGTCGTCGCCATCCTGCGCGAGGCCGATTGCCCCTATGTGCGCATCGCTTCGGTCTCGCTGGACGAGCCTGCCCGCATGGTCGTGACCAACGACAGTCGCGGCGGGGCCCGGGCCGCGCGGCATCTGGCCGAGCTCGGCCACCGGCGGATCGCCTTCATCTCCGGCCCCGACACCTTCCGCTCATCACACGAGCGGGGCAGGGGGTTCGCCGAGGGATTGGCCGAGCACGGCGTGACGCTAGACCCGGCCTACGTCCGGCGCGGGGCCTACACGTTTGAATCCGGGGTTGAGGCGGCGACTGAACTGCTGGCCCTGCCGCAGCGGCCGACCGCCATCTTCGCCGGCAACGACGAAATGGCCATCGGCGTCATGAAGGCCGCCCGCGACGCCGGGCTGCGCGTGCCCGAGGACCTGTCCATCGTCGGCTTCGACGATCTGCCCATGGCTTCGCGCGTCTGGCCCAACCTGACCACGGTCCGCCTGCCGATCCGCGACATGGGCCGGATGGCGGCCGAGAAGCTGACGGCGCGCAGCCGGGGGCTCGACCCGGCGACCATGGTCCAGCCGGAGGTCGACCCGTCTCTTGTCGTCCGGGATTCGACGGCGGCCCCGGGGCGGTAAATCTGCACGCCATGCGATCCCGATCCGGGGCGGCCGCGAACGAAAGTCAGCTCTGACGTCAGCGACGAACATTCCGCTTCGGCAACAAGGCGGTTTACGCCCGTAAACTTTCATGGCTCACTGCCGCGGAATGTGGGAAAGGACTGTCGACATGCACGCGTCAAAGCCCGCCGCCGATTCCAAGCTCAGCCGTGCGAATGCTGTGGAAACCTCCTTGATCGTCGGTCTGGCGGCCCTGGTCGTCATAAAGGGCGGCGGGGCCGTCGCCGGCGTGTTTCTCGGTATCGGCCAGATGATGGCGGCCGTCGTTTCGGCGCTGGCCGGCTGACCGACCGCCGGACCCGCCGAAGTCTCAAAGGGTTTCGCGGAAGAAGCGCGCCACCTCCCGGTTGAGCAGCTGATGAAAGGCGGCCCGGTCAAACCCCGGCTGCGACTGGCACAGGACCGGTATCGCGGCCCGCAGCCCGTCCGTGCAGGGCGGCAGGAAGTCGAAATGACCGGCGCCGGCGACCAGATGATACTCGGGCGTTCGGCCCAGACGGTCGCGGACCGGCTCGACATTGAAAGGGGCGGGCAGGATCTCGTCTCCCTCCGCCTGCCAGAGCTGGACCGGAATCCGCACCGCCGCGAGGCTCTCGTCGGTAAAGGCATAGCCCAGGCCGGGCGCCGCGATGACAGCGGCCCTGATGCGCGGATCACGGCCGACCGCCCGCCACGTCGCCGCATCGATCGGACTCTGCGCGATCAGGCGGCAGGCGAACATCTGCGGCTCCTCCTCGCAATGACGCTGGATGAGCCGGGGGTCGCTGACCCCGCCGATGAGGGCCGTGACCGTGAAGCCGCCGGCCGAGAAGCCGAAGGCGCCGATGCGCGCCGTGTCGATCCTCACGGGGCCGGACCAGTCCTGGGTCATATGGTCGATCAACAGGCTGATGTGGCGCGGGCGATCCGACAGCCGGGTCTGGCGGCTGTCGTCGCGCCAGTTGTCGCCCGGATGCGTCAGGGCGGCGACCACGAACCCGGCCTCGGCCAGCGCCTCCGCGGTGTCATGGTGACCCGTGAATCCTCCGCCGTTTCCGTGGGAGATCACGATCAGGGGGCGGAGGCCGGAGACGTCGCTGTCGGCGGGCAGCCAGACGCCGGCTTCGATCTCTCCGCCTTCGGGATCGGCGAAGCGGAAGGTCTGGTCTGCATCCTGGGCCGACGCAGCGGCGGTCGATGCGGCGGCGGCCCCAAGGATGAGGGCGACGAACAAGGCGATGGACGTGCGAAGATGGGACATGGCGGGTCCTGCGGGTCGGTGAGGCGCCCTCGATCGGACCCGGCCGCGGCTCGCGCCAGCGCCACTTCGTCAACGGGCGAACGGGTTCGCGGCCCGGCCAACGGTTTCGTCGATCGCCGGGGCGGCTATAGTCCTCCCGGGGGAACGATGAGCGACACACCGAACACGGCCCGCGTCTGGGCGATTGAACTGGCTGTCTGTCTGGCGACCGGCGCTCTGATGGGGGTGATCGGCCCGTTTGGCAGCTTCTTCAACGACGTCCTTGCCGTGAGGATCGCCTATTGGGTCAGCGTCTTCCTGATCTGCGGCGTGACCCTGCGTCTCGCCATTCGCGTGCTGGCGCCGCGCGCCCGGCGGGCCGGGGTCCCGGTCTGGGCCTGGGCGCCGGCGATGGTGCTTGCGCTGGGACTGCCGCTGGCGGGGATCACCCGCATGATCGCCATCGCCATCTGGCCGGGCATCCGTCAGGGCGTCAGTCCGGTCGACTGGTACGGCCAGACGGTGTTGGTCATCCTGATCTACGGCGCCCTGCACGCCACCCTCGTCCGCCGCCTTGAGAGCCCGGCGTCCCCGCAGCCCGTCAAGACGGGGGCGCCGCATATCCTGCGTCATCTGCCGCCGCGGCTCGGCAGCGATCTGCTGTGTCTGTCGATGGAGGACCACTATGTCCGACTGCACACCGAGCGGGGCTCGGTGCTGGTCCTGATGTCGCTGGGTCAGGCGCTGGACGAGCTGGGCGACCTGGACGGACTCCAGGTCCACCGCTCGTGGTGGGTCGCGCGCCGCGCCGTCGATGCGGTGATCGAGGACGGCCGCAATCTTCGCCTTCGGCTCAAGGGCGGGATCGAGGCGCCCGTTTCGCGCGCCAGCGTGGCCCGCCTGCGGTCAGCCGGCTGGCTGGATGGCAGGGCCGCCGGCGAGACCTGAAGCGGGTGATCAGCCGCGCTTCAGGGTTGCTGGAGGTGGGCTCAGGCGTTCTCGAGCACGCGGGGGCTGCCGACGAGGCCCTTGATGTAGTCGCGGATGCCTTCGTCCGTGGCGTTGGCGAAGAAGTATTCCTGGAAGCGCTCGCCGGCGACGGCGGCCTTGAGCAGGTCCTGATCGACGGTCTTCAGGACGGTCAGCATGTCGTGGCAGGTGACGGCCTTGAGGTCCTTCAGGATGCCCCGGTTCTTGCGCATGATCTCGGCGCGTTCCTTGGGATAGCCCAGACCGCGTTCGCCCTCGAACAGCTTGCGATAGACGTCCTGCAGGTTCAGTTCGGCGGCCCAGCCGAAGCCCTTGGCGTAGGGCATGGCGATGGCGTTGCCGTCGTTGATCTGGCCGAACAGGAAGGCGTCGGTGGGATCGATGATCAGGCCGCAGAACACGCCCGGCATGGCGTTGGCGGCCAGCATCGAGCCCGTGCCGGTGCCGCAGCCCGTGACCACGAAGTCGGCCGCGCCCGAATTGAGCAGGATGCCCGTCAGCAGGCCGTTCATGACATAGGTCAGCGACGCTTTGTCCTCGGGCGTGTACATGCCGTAGTGGAAAACCTCGTGGCCCAAGGGCTCGGCCACAGCGGTCAGGGCGGCGTGGACCGTCTCGCTCTTGGCGGCCTGGCTGTTCTCGATGATCAGGGCGATTTTCATGGCGTTCCTCAGGGCGTGGTGATGGTGGGCGTGAGGGTTCAACCCTCGGGGGGACTGATCGGCTGCATCCGATCGCGTCGCCGTCCCATCGTTTGCATCAGTTTATGACACCGGTTACCTATGCGTTCAATCCGCATGAAACAAGCCGGGGAGGGGAAAGCATGTCGACCAGCGCGCGTCCATGCGAGATCCTCCGGACCGGCGATGTGTTCGCCAATCTCGAGGCCTGTTGAAATGAACCCGTTCGATCTTTCCGGCCGCACGGCCCTCGTCACCGGCGCCAACACCGGACTGGGCCAGGCTATTGCAGTCGGTTTGGCGCAGGCGGGGGCCGACATCGTCGCCGTCGGCCGTTCGGCGCCGACCGAAACGGAGGCCATGGTCACCGGCATGGGGCGGGCGTTCAAGGCGATCTCCGCCGACCTCGGCTCCATCGCGCCGATCGCGGATGTGGTGGCGCAGGCGGGTCCGGTCGACATCCTCGTCAACAACGCCGGCATCATCCGCCGCGCCGACAGCCTCGACTTCAGCGAGGCCGACTGGGACGCGGTCATGGACACCAATCTGAAGACAGCCTTCTTCCTCAGCCAGGCCGTGGCCCGGACCTGGGTCGGGGACGGCCGGGGCGGCAAGATCATCAACATCTGTTCGATGCTGTCCTTCCAGGGCGGCATCCGGGTGCCGTCCTACACCGCCTCAAAGAGCGGCCTCGCGGGTCTGACCAAACTTCTGGCGTGCGAGTGGGCGTCGAAGGGCATCAACGTCAACGGCATCGCGCCCGGCTATTTCGAGACCAACAACACCGAGGCCCTGCGCGCCGACGAGACGCGCAACCGCGACATCCTTGCGCGAATTCCCGCGGGCCATTGGGGCAAACCCTCGGATCTCGCGGGCGCGGCCGTCTTCCTGTCGTCGGACGCCGCCAGCTATGTCCACGGCACGGTGCTGGCCGTCGATGGCGGGTGGCTGGCGCGCTAGCCCGCAACCCGCGTCTCGACCCCGGCGCGCGCATCGGTGTGCCTCCAAAGTCACGCCGATCCGCGTTATGGCCGCGCTTGCCATTCCGGTCGGCAGAAGGGGGCTTCCCAAAACGCGGATCATAGGGGTAGGCTTCGATTGATACCGGTGTCAGGAAGCGTTCCGCGCAACTATGACACCGGTGTCAAACCGGGACGAGCCAGCAAGGTTCGCCCGCAAAAATCGATAGACCGGGGTCACCCCGGCGTTCTGTATGCCCAATTGGGAGGAGGCATATTATGCAAGCCATTCAGCCGGGGATGACCCGCGCCCTTCGCCGTAGCCTTTTCGCGGGAGCGTCCGGCCTGGCCGTCGCCCTCTCGCTGGGGGTTGGAGCCGCCGCCGCGCAGACTGCGCCGCAGGACGCCACGGAAGTCGACGAGGTCATCGTCACCGGCTTCCGCGCCAGCCTGAGCGCCGGTCTCGACGCCAAGCGGCGCGAGAACACCATGGTGGACGTCATCGTCGCCGAGGATATCGCCGACTTCCCGGACCTGAACCTGGCCGAGTCGATCCAGCGCGTCCCGGGCGTGTCGATCGACCGCGACGCCGGCGAAGGCCGGACGATTACGGTCCGCGGCCTCGGCCCCGACTTCACCCGCACCCGCATCAACGGCATGGAAGCCCAGGCCACCGCCGGCGGCACCGACTCCTCGGGCGGGGCAAACCGCGGTCGCGGCTTCGACTTCAACGTCTTCGCCTCGGAACTCTTCAACTCGATCACCGTGCGGAAGACCGCCGCGGCCGAAACCGAAGAGGGTTCGCTCGGCGCCACCGTCGACCTGATGGCCACACGCCCGTTCGACGGACGCGGCTTCACCGCCGCCGCCTCGGCCCAGGTCGGCTACAACGACCTCTCGGAAGAGTACAACCCGCGCTACGCCTTCCTGCTCAGCAACACCTTCGGCGCCAATGACGAGTTCGGCGCGCTGGTCTCGCTGGCCTACAGCGAGCGCAGCCTGCTTGAAGAGGGCTTCAGTTCCGTCCGCTGGGCGCCCGCCGCGGCGCCGGGCTCGACGAACAGCGGCGGCTTCTGCTCGCCGGTCGGCTTCGCGCCCCAGAACCCTGGCAACAGCGCCGCGAACGGCACGACGGCCGCCAACTGCGCCACCGGCGTCGCGCGCCCGGCGAACACGGCCGCGAACAACGCCGCCTACACGACGGCCAACCAGGCCAGCGTCTTCATTCCGCGTCTGCCGCGTTACGGCCGCCTGACCCACGAGCAGGAACGTCTGGGCGTCACCGGCGCCTTCCAGTACCGGCCGGCCGAGACTACCCTGTTCTCGCTGGACATCCTGTATTCCAAGCTGGACGCCACCCGTCAGGAAGACTTCCTCGAAGCTCTGTCCTTCAGCCGCAACGCCGCGGCCGGCGGCCAGACGCAGATCGGCGTGCGCGAAGCCGTGGTCGAGAACAACATGCTGGTCTACGGCGTGTTCGACAACGTCGATATCCGCTCCGAGAGCCGCTTCGACGTGCTCTCGACCGAGTACACCCAGATCAGCTTCACGGCCGAGCACGACTTCTCGGACCGTCTGCGCGGCAGCTTCTACTATGGCCGGGCGGAATCGAATTTCGAGAACCCGGTCCAGACCACGGTCACCCTCGATCGCCAGAACACCCAGGGCTATTCGTGGGACTTCCGCGGCAACCCCGATGCTCCGGTGATCAGCTACGGCTTCGACGTCACGAACCCGGCCAACTGGGCGTGGCGGGGCGCCAATCTGGGCACCGGCCTCGGCGCGCTGCCGCGTTCGGAAATCCGCCTGCGGCCCAACGGGGTCGACACCCTGTTCACGACCGCCCAGGCCGACATCGAGTTCGACGCCAGCGAGTTCGTCACCATCAAGGCGGGGATCAACTTCAAGACCTACGACACCGATTCCTATGAATCGCGCCGCGCCGATGAAACCCTGGTGCCCCAGCTGCCGGCCGGCACGACGGTCGCCGGCATCTCGAACCTGCTGACGGGCTTCGGCAAGGACCTCGTCCCCACCGGCGCCGACACGAGCTGGCTGCGGCCGGATCTGGACGCGATCGCCACCCTGTTCAACATCTACTGCAACTGCGACACCGGCGTTCCGGGCGGCGACTTCCGCCTGACCAGCATCACCAACGGCAACGCCCGCGGCGGCAACCGGTCGATCTACGAGCAGGATCTGGCCTTCTACCTCCAGGCCGACTTCAACACGATGCTGGGCGACATGCCGTTGCGCGGCAACATCGGCGTGCGTCAGGCGAACACCGTGCTTGAAGCGGTCGGTTACAGCTCGACCGGCGGCGGCACCTTGGTGACCGGCGAGAACGAATATTCGGACACCCTGCCGTCGCTGAACCTTGTGCTGGAGCCGGTCGAGGACCTGTTCATCCGCTTCGGCGCGGCCAAGGTGATGGCCCGTCCGCCGATCAACAACAACCTGGCCGGCACCAACTTCCTGGTCCCGACGACGGCCCTTTCCACCGGCCCCAACTTCACCGCCACGATCGGCAATGTGAAGCTGGAGCCGTTCCGCGCCGACACCTACGACTTCAGCATCGAATGGTATTTCGCGCCGGAAAGCCTGCTGTCCTTCGCCTACTTCTACAAGGACATCGACACCTACATTCAGCTGGTGCGTCAGGACCTGCCGTATTCGGATCTGACGTTGCTCAACCCGTCCGCCTTCGCGCCGGCCTTCTGCACCGGCACCTGCACGGCCTCGACCATCTTCCAGCTGACCGCAGCGGTGAACACCGAAGGCGGCCCGCTGTCCGGCTTCGAGGTCAGCTACCAGCAGCCCTTCCGCTTCCTGCCGGGCCTCCTGGCCAACACGGGGGTGCAGCTGAACTACACCCACGTCGAGTCCGAGATCGACTATTGCAACGACGCGCTCTGCTCGGTCTTCGTAACGGCCGACCTGATCAACCTGTCGCCCCAGTCGTACAACGCCACCCTGTACTATGAGGACGACAAGTTCTCGGCGCGGGTCTCGGCGGCCATCCGCGACTCCTACCTCCAGAACGTCCCGGGCCGGAACGGCAATGCGATCGAGGGCAAGAAGGAAACCTTCAACCTCGACGCCTCCGCCTCCTACCAGCTGACGGAACAGGTCCAGCTCACGCTGGAGGCCCTGAACCTGACCGACGAGGCGAACCACCAGTTCGTCGGCGACGGCCTCGATCGGGAAAGCACCTCGGTCTACCACCACACGGGCCGCCAGGTGTTCGTCGGCGCCCGCTATCGCTTCTAGAAACGCGTTCTCCTGAACGTCACCTTGGGCCGGCGGCGAAAGTCGCCGGCCCTTTCTTTGGCCGCTACCGCCGTGACAAGGCGGCGTATAGGATTTCGGGATGTCTGCCCTGCCGAACCTCCGCCCGCCCGAACAATGCCGCTGGGACATGGTCGCCCTTGGCGAAGTCATGCTTCGGTTCGATCCCGGTGAGCGCCGCGTCCGTAACGCGCGGTCCTTCGACGTCTGGGAAGGCGGCGGCGAGTACAATGTGGTCCGGGCCATGGCGCGGACCTTCGATATGCGCGGCTCGGTCGTTACGGCCTTGCCGGACAACGATCTGGGTCGGCTGGCCGACGACCTGATCGCCCAGGGCGGCGTGGACCGCAGCCACATCCTCTGGCGCGAAGCCGACGGCATGGGCCGCAACACCCGCCTCGGCCTGAACTTCACCGAGCGCGGGTTCGGCGTCCGGCCCGCGCGCGGTCTGTCCGACCGGGCCAACTCGGCCGCCAGCCAGATGCGTCCCGG
Source organism: Brevundimonas sp. Root1423 (assembly GCF_001426805.1). Taxonomy (NCBI): domain Bacteria; kingdom Pseudomonadati; phylum Pseudomonadota; class Alphaproteobacteria; order Caulobacterales; family Caulobacteraceae; genus Brevundimonas; species Brevundimonas sp. Root1423. Next base: position 488,633 of record NZ_LMFL01000045.1, on the reverse strand, counting down.
CGAGATCGACTGGGATCGGCTGTTTGGCGACGAGGGCGTGCGCTGGCTGCACACCGGCGGCATCTTCGCGGCCCTGTCGACCTCGACCGCCGAGGTCGCCATCGAGGCGGTCGAGGCCGCCCGCCGGCACGGGGTCGTCGTGTCCTATGACCTCAACTACCGCGCCAGCCTGTGGGACAGTCATCCGGATCCTGACGCCGCGCGTCGCGTCAACCGCGCCATCGCGGGCGCCGTCGATGTGATGATCGGCGACGGGTACGGCTTCGAAACCTGTCTCGGCATCGACCTGAAACAGCCGAAGGGCGGGAGCGACGCAGGCCTCGGGGCGCCGGCATTCGCCGCGGCTGCCGAGGCGTTCAGCGGTCTCTACCCCCAGGCGAAGGTCGTGGCTGCGACCCTGCGCCGCCCTTCGACGGCCAGTCGAAACGACTGGTCGGCGGCCGCGTGGAGCGGCGGCGAACTGCATACGGCCCCGGTCTGGGCCGATCTGGAAATCCTCGACCGCGTCGGGGGCGGGGACAGCTTCGTCTCCGGTCTCGCCTGGGCGCTGATGAACGGCCTTTCGGTCAAGGAAGCCGTCGCCTGGGGCGCGGCGCACGGGGCGCTGGCGATGACGACGCCGGGCGACGCCTCCATGGTGTCGCGCGATGAGATCGCGGCCCTGCTGGCGGGCGGCGACGGGCGTTCGATCCGGTGATGCTGACGCGCCGCGAAACGCTCGGCGCGCTCGCGGCGACGGCGCTGGCCGCCACGCCTGCCCGTGCAGCGCCGACGTCCCCGCGCCCGACGACGGCGCACGGTCCCGTCATCGGCTTGAGAGATCACGGGATCCTGTCGTTCAAGGGTGTCCGCTACGGCGCTGATACCCGCCCCAACCGCTTCCAGCCGCCGCGCATACCCGTTTCGTGGTCACGTCCGGTCGAGGCTCTGGATTACGGCGCTGCTTCGCCCCAGTCAGGAGGAGAGGCCAACCAGTCCGAGGACTGCCTGTTCCTCAACGTCTGGACGCCGGGGCTCGACGCCGGGCGGCGACCGGTCATGGTCTACATCCACGGCGGCGCCTATTCGACCGGTTCAGGCTCCTCGCCGATCTATGACGGATCGCGGCTGGCCGCGCGCGGCGATGTGGTCGTGGTCACGCTGAACCATCGCCTCAATCTGTTCGGCTATGCGTATCTGCACCGCCTCGATGCGGGCTTCCCCCATTCCGGCAACGCCGGCCAGCTGGATATCATTCAGGCGCTGCAGTGGGTCCGGGACAACATCGCCGCCTTCGGCGGCGATCCCGATCGCGTCATGGTGTTCGGTCAGTCAGGGGGCGGCGCCAAGATCGCGACGCTGATGGCCACGCCGTCAGCCAAGGGCCTGTTCCATCGCGCCGCCACCATGAGCGGTCAGCAGGTGACGGCGTCGGGCCCGCTGAACGCCACGCGTCGCACACGCGCATGGCTGGAGGCGGCCGGGGTCGGGCCGGACAGGGTTCGCGACCTGCTCGACATGCCGGCCGAGGCCCTGCTTGAAGCCGCCCGCGCGCCCGATCCCGTGCTCGGCTACGGCAGCCTGTATTTCGGCCCCGTGGTGGATCACCAGAGCCTGTTCCGTCACCCCTTCTATCCAGACGCCCCGGACCAGTCCGCCGGCGTGCCGATGATCATCGGCAATACCCGCGAGGAGACCCTGGCCTTCCTCGGCGGCAATCCCGCCAACACCGGCCTGACGTGGGAATCCCTGCCCGACCGCATGGCGCCCGACGTCATGCGCATCGACGTGGCCCCGGAAGTCGTCATCGCCGAATACCGTCGCCTGTATCCGGACTGGACGCCGGATCAGGTGCTGATCGGCGCCTCCACCGCCGGCCGGTCCTGGCGCGCTGCGGTCATCGAGGCCGAGGCGAGGGCGGTCCAGGGCGCGCCGGCATGGGTCTATCAGATGGATTTCCCGGGAACCCTCGAGAACGGCCGGTCGGGCGCGTACCACACGGTCGACATCGCCCTGGCGTTCGACAATGTGGACGCCCCCGGCGCGCGCGTCGCGGGCCCCGGCGCCCGGCAGGTCGCCGCCCGCCTCAGCGACGCCTTCATCGCGTTCGCGCGCTCGGGCGATCCCAACCACCCCGCCCTTCCTGCCTGGAAGCCGTACGGGCTCATGAACCGCGAGACCATGGTGTTCGACGTTCAGACCCGGCTCGAGAACGATCCCCGGGGCGCCGAACGCCGTTTCTTCGCGCAAACGCCCTACGTCCAGCCGGGGACCTGACGGCGCGGTCTAGCGGGCTGGATGGAGACCGAACGCGCTCGTCGCCCATCGGCGCAGGGGGGCGCTCCATACATCCGGATCGATATGCAGTCCGCCGTGCTTCTGCCCCAGCAGGGCCGGTGTCGAAGGGAAGTCGATGTCCCATCCTCCAAGCCAGCGCTCCTTCGCCACGTCATAGACGGAGACAGAGACGACGTTGGTCACGATTTCGGAGGGGACGGTCAGGGGGCACGGCCGGGCGGACGCGACATGGGCGTCGAAATCTTCCTGGCTGGCCCATCGCTCGATCAACAATACCCGCCCGGGATCGAGGGGGTCGGGGCTGTAGGCGCAGGTCAGGCAGCCCTTGGCGGCGCGGGTCTCGCGAATGCGATCCAGCTGGTCGTGTATGAAGGCCTCCCGCCGCTCGGGGGCCACGTCGATCGTTCCGGTGACGATGACCATCGCAGGTCTCTGCTGGCTCGCGTGGGGCCGGACAGTTGCGTCCGGTCGAAGCATCCATGAAACCTCGAAACGGCAGTCCGAACCACCGGGCGAAACCCCTATTTCGGCGGGCATTTGCGAGGCGCCTTCCTGACATGGCCACGGCCCTGCGCATGCACGCAGGGCCGTCTCCACGGTTGGGCGGTGAGGCCCAATGTTCGGGGTCAGGGGTTCCGAACGCCCCCATTTGTCCCGGAAAGGCGGCGTCTGGGCATCGGGTATTGACCCGAAGAGACACGCGGCGAACCCCATGCTTTCCAAAACCTTGCAGCATTTGCCGCAGTGCTCGGTCGCTCGCGAAGTATCCACAATGTCGGAATGTAACAAGGATCAGGATTTGATCCAGAAATCATAAGGTGCGGACCTGATATCAAGCCTCAGGTCCTTTCGGTACGCCGGTAGTCTGCGAGCCATCTCGGCCTCGCGTGACGAGGACATGGCGATGACAAGATCAAGGAATGTATTCGCGGCGTTGATGGTGGCGGCAGCGGCATCCTGCGCCGTCGCTGGTGCGGCCTTTGCCCAGGAGCCCGCCGAGGTCGGAGGCGTGGTCACGTCGAACGATGGATCGACGGTTGTGATCAGGAATGCCGAAGGAGACCATCGGGTGAACCTGACGGGCTCCACCAGAATTCGCGGCACGACCGGCCTGCTGAACGTTCGCGGTGAGGACCACCCGGCCGCCGATCTCCTCCCCGGCCTTACGGTGTCAGTCGAAGGCGTGCGCGATGGGGCCGACCTGACCGCTGCAGAGGTCACGTTCAAGGAGGGCGATCTTCGCACCGCCCGCGCGATCGCCGGCGGACTGGTCGGAACCGAGGCGCGCGTAGCTGAAAATTCCGAGCGCATCGACAACATCGGCCAGCTGGTCCAGGCGGGCCGGACGAAGGTCTTCTTTGCGCTCGGCAGCGCCGAACTCTCTGCCGAAGGCCGCGCCAGTCTCGACGCGATCGCGGAACAGGCCCGCGGGCTCAACACCGCCTACCGCTTCGCCGTTGTCGGTCGGGCGGATCCGACGGGCAATGCGGCGGCCAACGAACGTCTGAGCCAGCGCCGGGCCCAGGCCGTCATCCGGTATCTGGAGCGGTCGGCCGGCATCACCCCGGACAAGTTCCTGCTGCCCGCCGCCCTCGGCTCGGCCCCCGTGGCGCATGATCCGGATGTTCCGCAGAACGACGCCGAAGCCCGCCGCGTGACGGTTACGCTCGCGGTAAGCGCCTCCGCCCGGCGGCCCTGAACGAACGAACCGGCTCCCGGCGCGCCCGGGAGCCGGGCTGGAGGACGCGGGCCTGAAGGCGCGCGTCCTCTTTTGCACTCCGGAGAGGCCGCGCTCGCGGCGTGGAGTCTCAGGTCCGTGGATCGCTTCCCGGCGTGTAGGATTTGAGCCGCTGATCGATCGGCGCATCGGGCGCGTCGTCCGCCGGCACGATCGGGGGCGCGGCCATGCGGTCGAGGGATTCCACGGCCCCGTCCCAGGGCAGGGCGCCCCGGCCGCGGATACGCTGATAGTTGGCGGCCGGATCATAGGGGATCAGGTCGGGATCGAGATCGGGCCCTTCCAGCCGCCCCATGGCGGCCAGCAGGTTCGCCTGGGCCACGTATTCGTTGCGCCGCGCGCTGACCAGGCCGATCTCGGCGTTGCGCAGTTCCAGTTCCTGATTGAGCACGTCCAGGGTGGTTCGAAGACCGACATCCGCCTCGTCCCGCACCCCGGCGACCGCGACGGTCCCCGCGCGCACCGACTCCCGGCCGGTGCCCAGCGCCGCCCGGGCCGACAGCGCCTGGGCGTAGGCCGAGCTGACCTGCTGGAGGGTATTGCGCCGTTCGCGTTCCACATTGATCTGTGCCGCGTTGGCGCGTTCGTAGGCTTCGGCGATCCGCGAACCGTTGAGGCCTCCGGTCGACAGGGGAACGGACAGGGTCGCCCCCGCCAGGAACTGGGTGTTGTCGATGATGTCGCCCAGCTGGTCGAAGTCGTCGTTTGCGCCGCCGTAGGACGCGGTCAGCCGGGCTGAGGGCATGTTCTCGGACTTGGCCGCCGCGACCGTGGCCTCGGCCGCCTGCAGCTGGTAGCCCGCCGCCCGGATCCCGGGATTGTCCAGGTTGGCGATATCAAGCGCCTGATCGAAGTCCGTCGGCATGCCGGGCAGCGGCGGCATGGGATCCAGCGCTCCCGGTGTCTGGCCCACGACCGCGGCATAGGCCGCGCGCGATATGCCCAGTTGTCCCTGCGCGTCGGTGAAGTCGGTTTCGGCCTGGCTCAGGCGGGCCTCGTTCTGGGCGACTTCGGTTCGCGTGAGCTCCCCGACCTCGAAACGGGATGTGGTGTCGTACAGCTGGCGGCGCAGGACCGTGACGTTGTCCTGCCGGATGCGCAGGATCTCCGTGTCGCGCAGGATGTCCGCATAGGCCTGGATTACCGAGGCCAGCACCTGCTGCTCGATGTCCCGCAGACTTTCCCGACCGGCCAGGATGGTCGCTTCGGCGACCCGGATGCTGTGGGTGATCCGTCCGCCGGAATACAGGATCTGCGACAGGCCGATGCTGACAGACGCACTGTCGCTGTCTTCGGACCCGAGCGGGGACTCGACCTTCGAATAGGCGCCGGCCACCGACACATCGACCCGGGGCCGCAGACCGGAGCGGGCCTGCACGATCAGCTCATCCAGCGCCCGCTGGTTGGCCCGCTGGTAAAGCAGCGACGGATTGGTCCGGTAGGCCAGCGCCAGCGCCTCGCGCAACGTATCCGCCCACGCCGGCGCGCCCGGGCCCGCTGTGATGGCCACCACGACGAGCGAGACCAGGGCGCGTGTGCGTATCCTCATGACCAGCGTCCCGAATGACAGCGGCCAGCGCCGCCCCGTGCGCCTCTGCGCGTTCCCCGCTCACGCCATGCGAAGGCCCGCGGCTTCAGGGGTTCTGCACCACCGTCGTCGTCGTCGCCGGGTCATCGACCGTGACGTAGACCACCGTGTCGCCCTCGTACTGCGGCTGGTAGTAGACCCCCCCGCAATAATAGTAGGACACGTAGTAGGGCGAGCAGCCGTAGGGCAGGGCGAACATGCGGGCGCCGATGCCGATGGCCGCGCCCACGGCGATGCCTCCGGCGATGGGGTGATCCCAATCCCAGCCGCCATCGCCCCAGCCGCCGTCAGCGTCGATGTTGATGTCGCCGGTATTGATCCGGTTGCCGCTGTTGCGGTCGCCCGTGTTGATCCGGTCGCCGCCGTTGATCCGGTCGCCTCCGTTGATCCGGTCCCCGCCGCTGTTGATGCGGTTGCCGCTGTTGTTGGCGCGGTCGCCGGAGCCGGGGCGGTTTCCTGCGCGATCGCCGGCTCCAGCGCGGTTACCCGCTCCAGCCGATCGGTCGCTTACGCCGGCGCCTCCGCCCCCCGGTCTCGTCGCCGCGCGATTGCCGGACGAGGCCGACCGCGAGCCCATGCTGCTGGATCGTGACCCCCCACTATGGGAGCGTGCGCTCATTCCGCCTCCGGAGAAGCCGCCGCGGGACGATGCGCCGATACTGGATCGGGCGCCGCCGCCTCCGCCGCGGCGTTGGGCTTCCGCCATCGTGGGGACGACCGTGGCGATGACGGTCACCATCATCAGCGCGGCGGCGTGGGCGACCTTGCGGGTTTTCATGACGCTTCTCACAGGGGTTCAACCGTCGCGATCCGGATCGGGATGGCGCCGGTGGGGGGAGTGAAGGTGAAGGTGTCCGCGGTAATCTGCGGGGGCTCATTCCACGTCAGCTGGCCTTCGTAGCGGGGCAGCGAGGTCTGGGCGCGGTCGATGATGACGATCCTGCGGGGCAGGGGCTTGTCGCCGCGCTGGATCCAGATCTGCCAGTCGACCGACCCTTCCCGGAAGGCCAGGTGATCGCAGTCGACCCCGTCGATCCGGGTTACGCCGATGACCGAGGCGGTTTCCGGTCCCGGACGGGTGTGCTGGCTCAGATCGGTCCAGGCGAACAGGTCCTGCAGGGGGATGGCGAGGCCATACTTCTCTTCCGCGAGGTCGAGCGCCTCGCGCGCCGTGGGCGGGGCGTCGACCGTGGCGTAGACGCCGCGTTCCGGAGCGAACAGGGTCATCTGCTTGCCGTCGTAGATGAGCTGTCGCACGCGATGGTCGGTGGCGACTTCCACCCTGAACCCGTCAGGGCGCCGGACGAGGTAGCGGTTGACCCCGTCGATCTGCACCTTCTGGTCGTCTGCGGTGACAAGATCCTGGCTGGTGCGCGCTACGATCTCGAAGCTGGTGAGGGTTTTCAGGTAGTTGCTCATGCGCTCGAGAGTCTCGAGGGCCGCCGGCTCGACCGCCACGTCGGGCGCTGATGGCGCGGCCTCCGTCGGCGGGGGTGCTGTCTGGGCCGCCGCCAGGGGCGCGGCGGCGACGGACGCCAACGCAAGCACCAGGCTGGCGCCGAGGGTCAGACGAAGCGGACTCATGCCGTGATCTCCAACGCTGTATTGGCGCGCTGCAATGCGGCCGTTGGAGAGGCTCCACCTTTCAGCGAACAAACCAAATCGGGCGAAACCCCGAAGGATTTTGCGCGGGGCGCCTAGGCCCGCGGATGGGGAAGAAGCGTTGCAGGCGCTGGCCGTCAGCCCTCATGGAGCCGATCGGCCACAGGGTCCTGACCGGACGCCAAAGCGGGCGTCCGGCGCGCGCCCGAGGTCAGGCCTGGATGAGGTTCTGTTTGATCGCGAAGCGCACGAACTCGGCGGCCGTGCGTACACCCGCCTTCCTCATCGCCGCGGCGCGGTGGCATTCCACGGTCTTGATGCTGCGAACCAGTTTGCGGGCGATCTGCTTGTTGGAATTGCCCTCGGCGATCAGCTGCGCCACCTCAAGCTCGCGCATCGTGAAGCTCTCCAGACGCGAGCGCTTGCGGTCGTTGACCGCCGCGTCGAGCAGGAACTCCGAGACCGCGGACGAGAAATAGGTGCGCCTCGCGCCCAGTGAGGAGATCGCGGCTTCAAGACTGGCCGCACTGTCGGTCTTGAGGAGGTAGCCGCGCGCGCCGGCGCTCAGGCCGCCGCTGATCGTGTCGTCCTCGTCGTGCATCGTATAGAGGAGGACGCTGGCGCCCGGGAGATCCTGGTGCAGTCTGCGCGTGACACCAACGCCGTTCATGGTCGGCAGCGACACGTCCATGACAACAACGTCCGGCCGCTCCTTCATTGCAAGATCGAGGGCTGCCTGGCCGTCGTCGGCTTCGCCGCAAACCTCCCAGCCGGGGTGGCACTCCACGACGTTTCTGACGCCCCGTCGAATCAGCTCATGGTCGTCCGCAATCAACACGCGCAGCATGACAGCCCCCCAGCTAAAGAGTTCGTTTCAACCCTGAACAAACCCTATCAGACAACCAGAGAAACCCGCTCAAATAAAACGTCTGTTTTTTACTCAGCAAAAACCCTGAGAAGTACGCTGATATTGTAACGCTCTCGGGTTAATGGTCGATTTACTATGATCATTCGATCATAGATAAGAGTAGTTTCGATGCCGGGATTGCGAAGCTATCTCATTTTTTGCTCCGGGTGGCTAGGGAGTCACTGAGCCCCATTCAGGCCTGGACCTGATTTTTTCACTTCCAGGAGTTCGTAGGTTGCCCGCTACCGCTCCGGCTGGAGGGCGCATGCTGCGAATTTTGATCGCGGACGAAAACGAAATCGTACGCCTTGGCGTGCGCCACGTCATCGAAGGGCACGACGGCTGGGAAGTCTGCGGCGAGGCTGCGGATGGTCAGTCCGCCCTCGATATGGCCATTCGCGAACGTCCGGACATCGCGATTTTCGACATCTCCCTGCCGGGGCTGGGCGGCATCCTGCTGACCCGGCGACTGCGTAGCGTGCTGCCCGCCACGCGCGTTCTGATATTCACCATGACGAGCGACGACGAGACCGTCAGCAATTGTCTGGTGGCCGGCGCCCGCGGCTATCTCCTCAAGTCAGAGACCTGCCCCCATCTGGAGGCGGCCCTCGCGGCGCTGGCTGTCGGGAAACCCTATTTCTCGCCGGTGGTCGCGGAACTGCTGCTGGAAGCCGCGGTGAACGATCGCAAGCGGTCGAGTCTCGAGGCGTTCACCCCGCGGGAACTCCAGATCGCCCAGTTGATCGCTGAGGGCGCCTCCAACCGGGACGTGGCGAGCCTGCTCGACATCGCGGTCAAGACGGTCGAGAGCCATCGTGCGTCGGCCATGCGCAAGGCCGGGGTGCGGACTGCCGGCCAGTTCGTCCGCTTCGCTATCCGGAACAACCTTATCCAGGCCTGAGCGGATCGGCCTGAGCTTGGCTGTCCGGCCCTTCGGGCTGAACGGCTTAAGGAATCCTCCGGGTTTGTTGAGACTCGATCGGGGCTGTTCGGGGGGCGCCTAGGGCATGAGCCTGATGTGCGGACGGGTCCCGTTCTTCTAGATTGGGGCTGCTCAGCAAGAGGCCTTGGGACTTGTCGAGCTCAGCGGGCCACCTACCCGCCGACAACGGCCCCGCGCTTGCGCCCCCCCGACAGCGCGGGGCCACCTTGGCCTCAGGGACCAGGACCCCGGGACCTCAACGGCGCTATTTGAGAGGGTGAAACTCGTCGCCCCTTTTTCCGATTTCTCGCTGCACAGCGGCGAGCAGGGCGGCCGTGGAGAGTCCGAACATCATGACCCCGCTGGCGGCCTGGAAGGGAGCGAGAAATCGCAGCCGGCCTGTGAGCAGGACATCACCGTATCCCAATGTCGTGAAGGTGACGCCCGAGAAATAGGCGGCGGTTTCGAAGTCGTCGAGCAGGCCGGTCACACGATACAGCACAGCCCAGATCAGGATCTGGATCATGGTGCCCACCATCAGACAGCCCATCAGGGTCGACAGCTGGATGAACGCCACGTGCGACGGGCTCCGGCCCTTGTCGCGGGTCCCCACCCAGGCAAAGTACCGCACGGCATAGGTCAGCGTCGACGCCTGCAGGGCCAGACATGCAGACATCGCCAGAAGCCCCATGACGATGCTGATGATCATGACGGGGCGCTCTCCGTGTCGATCGACGACGGGACCTGCTGTCCCCGGAGCCACTCCATGAACAGCATATAGGCGACGGCCAGCAGAACCGGCCCGATAAACAGGCCGAGCAGGCCGTCCACCACCATGCCGCCGATGACGCCGATCAGGATCACCGGCATCGGCACCTCCGATCCGCGCCCCAGCAGCAATGGCTTGAGGAAGTTGTCGCTGAGTCCGGCGACGAAGGTCCAGACCCCGAAGATCAGGGCCGGCGTGAGCGGCTCCTTCATGAACACATAGACGATGATGGGCAGGCTCACGATGACGGCCGGCACCTGCACGATCCCCAGCAGGAAAACGACAAGCGTCACAAGGATCGCGCCCGGCAGGCCAATCAGGAAGAAGCCGACGCCGAGCAGCGCCGCCTGGATGGCCGCCACGCCGACAATGCCGAGCGCGACGCCCCTGATCGTTGAAACCGTTAGGCCGACGAGACGGCTTCCCTGGTCGGCGCTGCGGGTGAGGATCTGCGCGAGACGTCGGGTGAAACGGGTGACGCTTTCGCCATAGGCGACCAGGATGGTCCCGATTACGAACGACAGGATGAAGGCCAGTTCCGCCGTCGCCATCTTGCCGGCGAAGGCCACCAGAGAGGCGGTGAACGAACGCACGGTCGATCGATGCTGGGCGAGCGTCGCCGGAACGTTTTCCGCCGCTGTGGCCCAGGAAGCCGACATCCGCTCGCCGACAAACGGCAGCTCCGCAAGGCCCGGGGGCGGCGGCGGGAGGGTGAGGGTGTGGTTCTGCAGGTCCGTGATGAGCGAAGAGATGGCGGCGGACAAAGACGCTGTGAGCATGACCATGGGCGCGACCGCCAGAACCACGCCCGCGATGCCGATAAGCCATGCCGACCATGTCTTGCCGATCCTGCGGGCCAGCCAGAGGTGCAGCGGATACAGCAGCACGGCCAGAACGGCCGCCCACGCAAGAATGCCGACGAAGGGCGCGATGACGCGCGCGCAAGCAAAGACGAGCAGCGCCAACAGGCCCAGCTGCATGAGCTGAAGCACGCCAAGGCGCGTTCGCGCGGACGGGTCTGTTTGTGAAGACGCTATGGTCATGCGGGTCTCCCGATCCAGAGGCGGGTTGCGCCAGCGGGGCGGATGGACGTCCCGCCTGACGGGATAAGCGCCCGGACGAAACCGCGCCCTCCGCAAGGGCGAGCGCCAACCCTATGAGGCCGATGTCGGGACGGCATCAGGCCTAGCCCGTAGGCAACGGTCGAAATGGCCTTACGCAAACCTTGGCGAACCGGGGATGAAACGCCTGCTGACGGGTGTTGTCCGGGTCGCCGTCGCCGATCGTCAGCGTCGCGTTCCGGGAAGCCTCCGCTAGGGGTTCGACCCGATGGCAGGCGCGGTGCAGGGCCCGAATACTGTCTCCAGCATCACAGGAGAGCTCGATGTCGAATCATGTGGGGAATCAGGGCGTGCTGTTGGCCGCTCTGGCGGTCGTGGGCGTCGCCTCCCTTGCCGCAACGCCCGCCAGCGCCCAGGCGCTGGACGAGCGGTTCTGGCTGGAAGGCTCCGGGTATTTCCCCGGTATCGAAACCAAGATCAACGTGTCCCGCCCTGGCCAACCGGGCACGGACATCGATGCCGAGAACGACCTTGGCATGGAAGACACGGACACCCTGCCGGCGGTTTACGCCGGATGGAGGATGAGCCCGCGGTGGATTCTCACGGGTGAGTTCTACGCCCTCGATCGGGAAGCCAATGTCACATTGGGGCGGACCATTGAGTTCGACGGCTCCACCTATCCAATCGGGGTCAGTGTCGATTCCAGGATTGCCTCGGACGTGTACCGGGCGACGGTCGGATACTCGTTTATTCGCAACGACTATAGCGAGCTGGGCGCGTCGATCGGTTTGCATGCCACCGACTTCGATATCGAACTGACCGGCGAGGCCCAGATCGGACCTGCCGTCCGCCAGGTCGTCACCCGCAACCGGACCTTCCTTGCTCCCATGCCGACCATCGGAGTCTACGGAACCTATGAGATTTCGCCGAAGGTGATCCTCAACGGTCGCGTGGATTTCCTGTCGCTGGAAGTCGACGAATACGGCGGCGGCATCACCAATGTGCAGGCGTCGGCAGCCTATCGGTTCAGCCGGAATTTCTCCGCCGGACTGGCCTGGCGATATGTCGCCTACGATCTGCAGGTCGAGAAGACCGAATACAACGCCGACATCGATTACAATTTCAACGGTCCGTCGATTTTCGCCCGCATCAGCTTCTAGGGCTCCGAGACTGTCATGCGCCGGAAGTCGGGCCCGGTCGCCGCCGGGTCCGACCTTGCCCGTTATGATGGCTGTCTGACCGCCGCCTGGGGCGCGCGTACGGCATCCTCCGGCGCATAGCCCGGAGGGTATTTGTCCCAGGCATAGCCGCTCGCCGCCATGGCCCGCCCGCGTTCGAACAGGGCGGTCATGTACCGGCTGTCGAACTCGCTGTTTTTCACCACGGTGAAGTCACGCGGGATGTAGGCGAGGTTGTAGTCGATGCCGTCGCGGCGGGATGTCAGGAACATGCGGTTCAGGTCGCCGACGCCCTGCGCCTGGATGAGGGCAGAAACCGACCGGTTGACGATGCTCATGAGCCGGCGATCAACGCTGGCCCAGTCTGGGTCCAGACGCGAGTTGCGGATGATGTAGAGATGCCGGTCCCGGATCAGTCCCGCATCCCTCGACAGGTCTCCGACGTGAACCGTGGGGGGGTACAGGAAGACCTGGCGGCTGGCGCCGCCGTCGACGTGCATCTCCTGATATCGCTGACCGTCGACCGTGACGTCGATCATGATCGGCGGAAAGGCGCCGGGGATGGCGGCCGAGGCCAGTGTGATCTGCCGGAACAGCTCAAGCGCGGCCGGATCCCGGCTGGTCGCGATGGCGCCCATGTTCCAGTAGACGGCCTCGCGCGCATCGAGATTGGTCGTGCCGATGAACAGGATGCGCCCCTTGGCGTATTCGGCGGCGATCCGGTCGAGCAGGTCGCGGGTGACATACCGGCTGACCATTTCCGCCATCGGCGCGGTGTCGGCCATGGCGTCGCTGAACATCAGCGCCGTGATGTCGCGCTTCTTGAAAATGTTGTCATCCGTCACCTGGGTATAGGTTTCCCGCAGGATGGGGTCGTAGTCAGATCCGAGGAAGGCGAACGGCGCGATCAGGGCGCCGGTGCTGATGCCGGTGACGTATTTGAAGGTCGGGCGCGTTCCGGCCTCGGTCCATCCGACAAGCAGTCCGGCGCCGAAGGCCCCGTCGCCGCCGCCGCCGGACACCGCCAGATAGGATACGGGCGGGAAGGGCGTGCCGGGCGGCAAGCTTGCGCGTGCAGCACGCTCCTTCTCGACGGCGGCGGCCATGATCCGCACGAAGGTTTCCGGGTCCCTGTCAGGGAAGAACCGGGCATCGGGGATTGAGGTCATCGCCCGCGCGGTATCGACGCTGGGCACCGCCTCCAGACGTTGCGGCGTGGCGCAGGCGGACAGGACCAACTGGAGCGCCGCCGTCGCGGCGAGAGCTGCGCCGGCCCGTGATGGCGGGGATTTGCCCATTGTGAGATGTCGCAAGGTAATCCTCCCGCTTGGAGCCCCGCACTCTCGCCGTGACGGACGGGCGCCGCCATCAGGAAAAACCCTCAGGACGGGGGTGGGGCGAACTCGGGACTCAGCCCTGAACGGGCGCGGGGTTCGCCGGCCCCGGGTCGATCCGGCGAAGCGGCGACACGATCAGGAGGGCGGCGGACGCATAAACCGTAGCGACGAGGATATGGAGAATGCGCTGGAGATAGGACATCTCCGACCCTCCGTGTTCGGGGGTGATGGCGAGCCCGAGAATCAGGATGAAGGTTCCGGCCCCTATGCGGAAGAAGTCGTTGGACAGGCCGCCGCGCGCCAGTCCGCGGGCGAACCACAGGATCGCCAGAAAGACCGTCAGCAGGAAGAAGACAAGCGAGTCCGCGAGGTAGACGAGCTGCTGGGCTCCGACGGCCAGCAACCCGCCGAGGAAGTTGCCGAAGAGCATATTCCGGCCGGTAATCCGGCTGCGCGAGGGTTCGAGATCGCTAAGAATATTGATCGTCATCATCAGCATGACGAAGTTGTGGAAGGCGGAATACAGCAGGAGGTTCAGCAGAAGCGGAAGCAGCACCAGCATGTCGGCGAGGGCGATACGCGCGGCGGCGCCCGGCGGCAGACCCGGCGGCGGGACGGGTGCGACCTGCACTGGAAGCGGCAGGGCCGGCACAAGCAGGTGGCTGAGAAACAGCGTCACCGCCAGGACGACGGTGCTCTCCTGAAGGACGTCGACGATGCCGTGCGCCATGTCGAGCGAGACCGTTCCGTAGAGAGGAACGATGCAGAAGGCGATCTGCAGAAGCAGCACAATGACGCCCGGCGCTCCACGTCGCTTTGCGTAGTAGGTGAAGAAGAGCACGAGGGTGATGATGAGCAGCTCCACCAGCGGAGCGTCAGCGAACAGCGAAACCATGAGCATGGCGGCGGTCGTTCCGATCCACATCACGACCGGCATGAGAACGCCCTGAAGGAGGCTGGGGAACGTCGGCATCGAGGGAAGCGTCTTCACAACCAGCAACGGCGCGAAGAAGCTGAGCGGCAGGTCGAATATGAGGGAGAGGGCGAAGGCCAGGGTCGCCCCGACCGCCATCCGCAGTATGAAGCGGTCGGTCGTGGTGAAACCCGTCCTCGCCGCTCCGATATCGCCTGGCTGGGCGGCCGTCATGTCAGTTCAGGTAGGCGAGCCACGACACCAGCCAGATCCACAGGCGGCCGATGAAGTCTGTCAGCCCGTTCTGTCCGGTGTAGACGATGACGCTCGCCTGCGATCCGACGCGGACGTCCGCGGGGCGCTTCGCGGGATCGAGCCGGATGCGCACCACGAACCGCTGGGGATCACGCACCCATCCGCTGTCGTTGGTGACGGTGGGGAGGCCGGTCTGCGGGTCCGTGTCACGGTTGTCGATGCCCCACCCGACGCTGTCGACCTTGCCGGGATAGACACGGCCCGGCCGCACATCCAGCACGAGGCTTACGGGGTCGCCGACCTTGATGTGTTCGAGCGAGTTTTCCCTGAACTCGGCCTCGATCCAGACGGCGTCGTTTTCCACGAACGTCATGACCGCCTGGCCGCCGGCGGCAAACCGGCCAGGAGCCAGCTGAAGATTGGTGACCCTGCCGTTCGAGGGCGCCCGCACGACCGTGTCAGCCATATCCCGGCGGGCGGAGCTCAGCGCGGCCTGGGCCTGACGGATCTGGGGGTTGTCGGCGCCTGTGGGGCCGAGGCTCTGGCGGGCCTGCTCGAGCTCCGCCCTGCTGCGCGCGACGTCGGCGATGGCGTTGCGCACGCTGGCTCTGGAGTCGTCGCCGCGGCTGGCGCTGCTGACGCCCCGTCTGACGAGTTCGAAGACACGCTCGCTTTGTGCTCGCGCATTGACCAGGGTCGCCTCGGACGCCGCGAGACGGGCTTCGGCCGCGACGACATTCGCCGTGGATGCTCCAACGGACTGGCCAGCGTTGGAAAGCTGCGCCTGCGCCGCCTGGACCGCGATCTCGTATCGCTCGTTGTCGATCGTGAACAGGACGTCCCCGGCCCGGACCAGCTGATTGTCCCGCACGCCGATATGGGTGACGCGGCCGCTCACGTCGGGGGCGATCATGATGACGCTGGACTGGACGGCGCTCTGGTCGGTGTAAGGCGTCGATCGATCGGCGAAGAGGCCGTAGACGAAGATGACGATCGCCGTGAGAAGCACGATCACCGTCACCTTGCGCATGGGGCTCACCGGCGGACGCGGCGGCTTTTCGGGCGCGGGCGGCTCCTGCGCGGGCGGGGGCGCCGGCGGTTCCGGTTTGGGCGCAGGAGCCTTGACCGCATCATCCATGGCTCAGGCCTCGCTCACACATGGACCCGGAGGGGCCGCGCGCTGACGGCCATTGTCACGCCGCCGCAGAGCCATCGGATTTCGCGCCGAGCCGGCGGTAGAAGCGCACGATGATCTCCTCCACCAGCAGCATCACGACGACGACGACGATGAGAGTGATGATCCCGTGGAAAACTCCCGAGAAATGCACCTGATCGCCGAAGGCGAGGGAAAGCGCCTCCAGGATTACGAATTTCGAACCGAACAGGACCAGCCAGGCGCCGAAGAAGCGCATGAACTTCATGAAGCCGCCCGGGCGCGCCTTGAAGAATTTGGCGACGACATGCTCGATCGCGATGGTCACCTTCAGCAGTATCTGAAGGAGCACCGAGGCCAGCACCATGACGGTGAAGGAGGCGACGTGAACCTTGTCCCAGTACTCGTCGAACAGGCCCAGGACGAGCAGGTCGATCAGCATCCCCGTGAAATAGCGGGCGAACGTCCGCTGGCGGTCGGAGGGCGCCTCCACCGTGGCTGGCATCAAGCTGTCGTTCGTCGCTGTCATGCTGCCCCTCTGGTTCACTGACGCCCGGACGCGAAGCCGCGCGAGCAGAGACGCCATCTATCCGGGTGTTCACGGCGCCAGACATCAGGTTTGACCCCTAGAAGCGGCGCGCCGTGTGCCGAGGAACCGGGCCTGAGGCGCTAGGGACCTGCGCGTCCATCCGGTGGAAAACCCGCGACGAGTTGGGTCATCGGCGTCTGGTCGATGCGAATGGTCCCGCCCTGCGGTCGGTCGAGGTCGAGGATCAGCAGAATGGCGAGCGTCAGCAGGGTGAACAGGATCACCGTGGTCGCGCGGTGACGGGCCCGGGCTCCGGTCAGCCCGTAGCCGAGTACGGCCGCGGTCAGCAGGGTGTAGAGGACAAGGCCCCTCAGGATCGTCAGGGGTACACGTGCATCGTTCATCGCTTCCCGCTCGACGCCGATGTCGAGCACGGAATTGATGGAGGCGCCTACGAAGGCCGCCAGCGGCGTGGGCGCGATCGGGGTCAGGGACGAAAGCGCCGCGGCCTGCAGCGCGCTGCGCTGAACGGCCGAGGAACGGGCCAGCGCGGGCCTGTCCGCCGCCCCGGCGAGGCCGTAGGCCGCGCGTGTCCGGGCGTAGCCCCGCAGCAGGTCGGCCAGTCGCCCCCCGTCCGGACCGCTAAGCAATTGCACCCGCATCTCGGCGGTGCCGATGGCGTTGGCTTCCTCTGTCACCAGATGGCGGCGCCCTTCAAACCGGTCGACGGAAAGGCCGAAGGTGAAGGCGATCAGAAGCGCCAGCAGGCCCAGAACACCGGAAAGAAGGAACCCCTTGTCAGAGGTCTCCTCGTTCGAGTCGCCGGCTCCGGCGGACACGCGGCGTCGCAACCAGCCGCCGACTTCCCGCATGAGGCATTGCGCCAGAAACAGCAGCGCCGCGATGAGGAGCAGGGGGGCGTCGTTGATGAAGGCCGTAAGTCCGTCCATGGCGACCTCGCTCCTCCGGAGACCCGTCCGGCGGTTTCAGCCGTCTTCGCTGAAGGCCGTGCTGAACTGGCCGTCGCGCAGTCCGCCGATGATCCAGGTCATCGTGAACCCGTCAACGAACCCGAGCTCATAGGTTTCGTAGAGCACGCCGCCCCGGTCTTCCGCCTTCAGCAGGGTGATTTTCTGGATGTCGCCGAAACGCTCAAGAGTGAGTGCGATCTGCTGGATCCGGCGCTGACACGCCAGCTGAACGCCCGCGGACATGAGTTCGGAGCAGGTCCCGGTCCGGGCGTCGGTGACGATCCGGGTCAGGGCCTCGGCGTACTGCCCGCCCTGGGCCTCCGCGGCTTGGCTATCCTGCGCCAGGACCGGAAAGGCCAGCAGGGACGCAGCTGCCGCCCCGCACAGAGTTTGATGGATGCGCATGATCGCCCCTCGTTCCTGCCGCCGACGATAGGCGGGCGGGCAGGGCGGGCAATCAGGCCTTTCCCCGGTAGGGCGCGATCCGGCGCCGGGGCGAAGGCGGCGTCGTCAGGGCCGCTTTCTGATCACCAGATTGCGGATTTCGGTCATGTCTTCCATGGCGAACCGGACTCCCTCGCGGCCCAGACCGGAGTCCTTCACGCCGCCATAGGGCATGTTGTCGACGCGATAGCTGGGCACGTCGCCGATCAGGACGCCGCCGACCTCCAGCACCTCCCACGCCCGCATGGCCTTGTGGATGTCGCGGGTGAAGATGCCCGCCTGCAGGCCGAAGCGGCTGTCGTTGACCTCTTCCAGCGCTGCCTCGAAGTCGGAGAAGCGCGACAGGATGGCGACGGGGCCGAACGCCTCCTCTTCGCGGATCTTCAGGCCGCGGCCGACGCCCTCCAGCAGGGTCGCCTCCAGCATCGCGCCGTCGCGCCGCCCGCCGCACAGCAGGGTCGCACCCGCGGCGGTCGCCTCGGCGATCCAGTCCTCCAGCCGACGGGCCTCGCCCTCGTCGATCATGGGGCCGATGAAGACGTTCTCGTCCTGCGGATCGCCGGAGATCAGGGCGCGGGTCTTTGCGACCAGCCGGTCGCGCAGGGCGTCATAGATCTCGTCGTGGATCAGGATGCGCTGCACCCCGATGCAGGACTGGCCGGACTGGTAGAAGGCCCCGAAGATGATCCGGTCGGTCGCGTCGTCCAGATCCGTATCCCGGTCGACGATCACCGCGGCGTTGCCGCCGAGCTCCAGCACCACCTTCTTCTTCCCGGACTTCGCCTTGAGCGCCCAGCCCACTTCCGGCGAGCCCGTGAAAGACAACAGCTTCAGCCGGTCGTCGGTGGTGAACAGATCCGCCCCGTCGCGCGTGGCCGGCAGGATGGAGAAGGCCCCCCTGGGCAAGTCCGTCTCGGCCAGCACCTCGCCGATGATCAGCGCGCCCAGCGGCGTGCGCGAGGCGGGCTTCATCACGAACGGGCAGCCCACGGCCAGCGCCGGAGCGATCTTGTGGGCCGCGAGGTTGAGCGGGAAGTTGAACGGGGAGATGAAGGAGCAGGGGCCGATCGGGACCCGCTTCCACATGCCCTGATACCCCCTGGCGCGGGCGGAGATATCCAGCGGCTGGACCTCTCCGGTCATGCGCACCGACTCCTCGGCGGCGATGCGGAAGGTGTCGATCAGCCGGCTGACCTCGCCGCGGGAATCCTTGATCGGCTTGCCCGCCTCAATGCACAGGGCATAGGCCAGTTCGTCGGACCGTTCCTGAAAGCGGGTGACGCAGTGGGCCAGGACCGCCTGACGCTCGTAGGCCGCCATCTCGGCCATGGGACGGGTCGCCTCGACCGCCGCGCCGATGGCCCTGTCGATGGTCGCGGCGTCGGCCATGGCCACCCGCGTCGCCACCTCGCCCGAGTATTTGTCGGTGACCGCAAGATCCTGATTGGGGGTCAGCGCCTCATTGGCCAGGTACAGCGGATACGAGGGCTTCAGGGTCGGCATGAGGGTCGCTCCGGGATGGGATTGCGACCAGCCTACAACGCAGCACGCGCATCAGGCACGTGGTTATTCATAGGGTTACGTGACGGAAGGCCGCCGGACTGAGGTCGTCACGCGCGGTGGCGGACGACCTCAGGACCGGATCAGACCTTGGCCGGCTCGTAGCGCGGCGACAGCAGGTGGATGACGAACAGGGCGATCAGATAGGCCGAGGCCGCGACCACGAAGATGGGCGTGTAGCTGCCGATCTTGTCGAGGACGTAGCCGGCGTATTTGGCCATGGCCATGCCGCCGAAGCCGCCGATCATGCCGCCGATGCCGACGACCGAACCCACCGCCGAGCGCGGGAAGACATCCCCCGGCATGGCGTAGAGATTGGCCGAGAAGCCCTGGTGGGCGGCGGTGGCGATGCCGATGATCAGGACGGCGGTCCAGACGTTGGACGCCATGCCGGCGAAGGCCACCGGGACGACGGCGAGGGCGCAGATCAGCATGGTGAGCTTGCGCGCCGCATTCAGGCTCATGCCCCGCTTGAGGAACTGGCTGGACAGCCAGCCCCCGCCGATCGAGCCCACGTCGCTGAGCAGATAGATCGCGATCAGCGGCGGGCCGAACGTCAGCAGGTTGAGGTCGTACTGGGTCCCGAGGAAACCGGGCAGCCAGAAGAGGAAGAACCACCAGATCGGGTCGATCAGGAATTTGCCCAGCGCATAGGCCCAGGTTTCCTTGACCGTCAGCAGCTTCAACCAGCCGATCTTGTGGGCGGGATCGGGCGCGTCCTGGGCGATGTAGTCCAGTTCTTCAGGCGTGACCTTCTTGTGCTCGCCGGGGCGCTTGTAGACCATGAACCAGACCGGCACCCAGATCAGGCCCGCGGCGCCGACGATGATCAGGGCCATCCGCCAGTTCGGATCCTCGGCCGTGCCCAGCCACACCGAGGCGATCAGCGGGATGATCAACGGGGTGACGATCGCCCCGATATTGGTGCCGGCGTTGAACAGGCCGACGGCGAAGGCGCGTTCCTTCTTCGGGAACCACTCGGTCACGGCCTTGATGCCGGCCGGGAAGCCGCCGCCCTCGCCGATGCCGAGGGCCAGTCGGGCGAAGATCATCTGGTTCAGGCTGCGGACGCCTGCGTGGGCGATGAAGGCGATCTGCCAGATGATGAAGGCGATGCCGAAGCCCCAGCGGGCCCCGATCCGGTCCACGATCCGGCCCCAGAGCAGGTAGGACACCGCATAGGCCGCCTGGAACCAGAAGATGATGTTGGCGAAGTCGCCCTCGGTCCAGCTGAACTCGGTCATCAGGGTGGGCTTCAGCACCCCGATCGCCTGACGGTCGACGTAGTTGATCACCATGGCGGCGAACAGCAGCCAGACAACCACCCAGCGGTACTTGCCCGCGGGCGCAGGTTGGTTCGCGGTTGCCCCTGCAACGTTGCTCATGATCCCTCGTCCCGTTCGTTTCCGGCCGGTCCGCCCTGTTCCCGGGCGGTTGTCGGCGACGTCAGACCGCAGAATGCGGACGCATGGTAACCGGTGTCAATGCCTGTTCGTGCGGAACCTACAGGTATCCGCCGACCTGCCAGGGGACGAACTCGTTGTCGCCGATTCCGAGCGCTTCCGACTTCGACTGTTCGCCCGAGGCGACCGCCAGCATGCGGGCGAAGATGATCTCGCCCATGGCTGTCAGGGAGACCCCGTCCAGAACCGGCGAGGCGTCGATGTCTATGTCCTCGTCCATCCAGCTGGCGACGCGGGCGTTGGACGCCAGCTTGATCGACGGCGCCGGCTTGGCCCCGAAGACCGAGCCTCGCCCGGTGGTGAAGGCCAGCAGATTGGCGCCCGAGGCGATCTGGCCTGTCGCCGAACAGGGGTCGTAGCCGGGACTGTCCATGAAGCTGAGACCCGGTGCGGTCACAGGCTGGGCATAGCCGATGACGTCGTTGAGCGGCGTGGCGCCCGACTTGGCGACGGCGCCGAGCGACTTCTCGAGGATGGTCGTCAGCCCGCCTGCAAGATTCCCGGGCGAGGGATTGTTGTTCAGCTCCATGCCGTGCCGGTCAGCATAGGCGCGCCACCAGTCCAGCCTTGCGAGCAATCGGTCCGCGACCTGGGGCGACGTCGCCCGTCGCAGCAGCAGGTGCTCGGCTCCCCAGATTTCCGGCGTCTCGGACAGCATGGCCTTGCCGCCATGGGCGACCAGCAGGTCCACGGCGGCGCCGAGGGCGGGGTTGGCCGTTACGCCCGACCAGCCGTCCGAACCGCCGCATTGCAGGCCGACAGTCAGATGGCCGGCGGACACCGTCTGGCGCCGCGAGGCCGCTGCGTCGGCGATCATCTCGCGGACGACAGCGATCCCGGCCTCGATCGCGCGGCTGGTTCCGCCGGCCTCCTGGATGGTGAGGGTGCGCAGGTCGGCGTCGGGCTGGAGACCCCCCTTCGCCAGCCAGTCGGGAATCTGGTTCGCCTCGCAGCCCAGGCCGACGACGAGGACGGCGGCGAAATTCGGATGCCGGGCGTAGCCGGCCATGGTCCGCTGCAGGACGGCGGTGTCCACGCTCAGGGACGAGCCTCCGCAGCCGCCCTGATGGGTGAAGGCCACCACCCCGTCGACGCCGTCGGGCAGGGACGCATCGGGGAACGCGTCGGCGATCCGGCGGGCGACCGTCGCCGAGCAGTTCACGCTGGTCAGGACGCCGATGTAGTTGCGCGTGCCGACCGACCCGTCCGCGCGGACGTAGCCTTGAAAGGTCGCGCCGGAGAGCGTTTTGGGGGCCTGAATATCGACCCCGATCGAGGCGCCGGCCCGGGCCGCGCTCATAGCCAGATTATGGGTGTGGACGTGGGCGCCGGCGGCGATGTCGTTGACCGCCTCGCCGATCACCTGACCGTATTTGCGCACCACGCTACCCGCGGCGATGGCGTGGCGGGCGATCTTGTGGCCGGTGGGAATGGCTTCGACGGCCCGTAGGCCGAGGCTCTCGACGACGGCGCCCGGTTCGAGGGTCTCCAGTACGATCGCCACATCGTCGGCGGGGTTCAGCGTCAGGGCGCGTGTCATGCCGCGATCTCCACAGGGGCGGACGCCGCGCCGACGGCGCCGAGGCGGCGCAGGTCGAGGAAGGCCTCGGTGACAGCCCGACGGAACGTCGGGTCGCCGGACAGGGCGCGCGGGAACACCGCCTCCAGATCGAGCAGGGCGGCGACCTTGCCCGCGTCGTCAGTCGCAGCGGACAGTCGGCGTGCGGTTTCGGCCGCCAGTGGGTCCTCGACGGCGACGACCGCGCCGGCCTCGGTCCGTCCCTCCTGCCACCGCATCCATGCGGCGATGCCGAGAGCGATGGCGAGAATGGGCTGGCCGGCCCCGAGACGCGCCTGGGCGGTGGCCAGGAGCCGTTGCGGCAGCTTCTGGGATCCATCCATCGCAATCTGCCGCGTCCGATGGCGCAGAGCCGTATTCGAGAACCGCGCCATCAGCTCGGCGCGATAAGCCGCGATGTCGAGACCGGGCGGGGGGGTGAGCGTAGTTTCCGCCTCGCCCCAGAGCCGCTCGACAAAGGCCTTCAGGGAGGGGACGGCGACGGCTTCATGCACATACTCCAGCCCCGCGAGGGCGCCGAGGTAAGCGAGGGCCGAATGGGCCCCGTTGAGCAGCCGCAACTTCGCGTCTTCCCAAGGACCGACGGCCTCCGTCAGCTGGACGCCGAACCGGGCGAAGTCGGGCCGCTCGCCGGCGAAACGGTCCTCTATGATCCACTGGGTGAAGGGCTCGGTCTTGACCATGCCTTGGTCGGAGACCCCCAGTTCCGAGGCCAGCGCCGCGATGTCTTCGGGCGTCGTGGCCGGCACGATGCGGTCGATCATGGTCTGGGGAAAGGCCCCTTCGGCCGCGATCCAGTCGCGCAGCTCCGGGTCGACCCGGCCCGCCATCTCGAGCACCGCCGAGCGGATGCGCGCGCCGTTGTGCGGAAGGTTGTCGCACGAGATCACGGTGAAGGGCGGCAGGCCCCGGCGGCGGCGCAGGCGAAGCGCGGCGGTCACGAAGCCGGGTGCGGTGACCGGCGCCGACAGGTCGGCCACGTCGGCTGCAACGGACGGATCCTCCAGCTTGAGCGTCCCCGACGCCGGATCCAGATAATAGCCCTTCTCGGTCACGGTCAGGGTGACGATGTGGACGTCGGGCGAGGCCATGGCCTCGACGAGGCCGCCCGGGTCTTCGGACGCGACCATGACGCCCTGCACGGCGCCGATGATCCGCATCGACTGCGTGGCGCCGTCCTCGATCACCAGGGTGTAGAGCCCGTCCTGCGGCGCCAGCTGGTTGCGGACATCGGGCGACCGCAGCGAGGCGCCCAGTACGCCCCAGCGCAGGTCCCCGGCGTTCAGCGCGTCATCGAAGACCACGGCCTGATGCGCCCGGTGAAAGGCGCCGATCCCGAGATGCACCACGCCGATCCGGACCCGGCTGCGGTCGTACGTCGGCCGCGCGACCTGCGGGGGCAGGGCGGACAGGGTTCCGGAGCTGAGCCTCAGGGTCATAGCTTGTAGGCCGCCTTGACCAGATCATAGGTCAGGGCGCGGGCGAGGTCATGCGCCTCGTCCTCCTCCAGCCGGTGTTCGACCACCAGCCTGGCCAGGAAGCCGCAGTCCATGCGCCGCGCTACATCGTGCCGGGCGGGAATGGACAGGAAGGCGCGGGTGTCGTCGTTGAAGCCGACGGTGTTGCGGAAGCCGGCCGTCTCGGTGACCTGTTCGCGGAACCGCCGCATGCCTTCCGGGCTGTCGTGGAACCACCAGCTTGGCCCGAGCTTCAGCGCGGGATAGTGGCCCGCCAGCGGGGCCAGTTCGCGGCTGTAGGTCGTCTCGTCGAGGGTGAAGACGATCAGCGACAGACGCGGGTCCGAGCCGAACCGGTCCAGCAGGGGCTTCAGCGCGCGGACATAGTCGGTGCGGGTCGGGATGTCCGCGCCCTTGTCGCGGCCGTACTGCCGGAAGACCGCGGCGTTGTGGTTGCGGAAGCTGCCGGGATGCAGCTGCATCACCAGCCCGTCCTCGACGCTCATGGCCGCCATCTCGGTCAGCATCTGGCCGCGGAACAGTTCGGCGTCGGCGGCGCTGACGGGCCCCCTGGCGACGCGGGCGAACAGGGCCTCGGCGTCCGTGCGGGACAGGTCGGCGGTGAAGGCCGTCGGGTGGCCGTGATCGGTCGAAGTGGCGCCCATGCCGGCGAAGAAGGCCCGCCGATCCCGATGCGCGTCCAGATAGCCGGCCCAGCTGAGTGTGTCGCGACCGGTCTGTTCGGCCAGGGTCGCCAGATTGGCGTGGAATCCTTCGTAGTCGGGATCGAGCACCGGGTCCGGGCGATAGGCGGTCAGAACCCGTCCCTTCCAGCCCGACGCCCGGATCGCCTGATGGTGCTCCAGCGTATCGATCGGGCTTTCGGTGGTGGTCAGGACCTCGATGTTGTGACGCTCGAACAGGGCGCGCGGGCGAAAGGCCTCGGTCTTCAGGGCGGCGTCGATGACGTCGTAATAGTGGTCCGCTGTTTCGGCGCTCAGACGAACGTCGATGCCAAAGGCCTCGGCGTAGACCCAGTCGTGCCAGATGCGGGACGGGGTGCCGTGGAACAGGTGATAGTTCTCTGCGAACCGGCGCCAGATCGCGCGAGGGTCGGCCTCCACCGGCCCGCTGTCCGCGCGGGGCACGCCCAGATCCTCCATCGGCACGCCCTGACTGAAGAGCATGCGGAAGACGTAGTGGTCGGGCGTGATCAGAAGTTCGGCGGGATTGGCGAACGGGGCGTTGTCAGCAAACCACGACGGATCGGTGTGGCCGTGAGGGCTGATGATCGGAAGGTCGCGGATTTCGGCATGCAGCCGTCGAGCAACTGAGCGCGTCTCGGCGTCCGCCGGAAACAGGCGATCGGGGTGAAGATGGAGAGGCTGCGTCACGTCTGGTTCCCGGTCACTGAAGCCGGTGAACATCCCTGTTCCGCATCGGCGGATGCAGAAAGACACCGGTTACCGTGACTCGCAACCATTCTGCGGCGCGTGGCGCCGAACTAATGCCGTATCGGAAGACTGATCGTCGCGGTGAAGCCCTCGGACCCTCTGCTGGTCGTCAGCGAGGCTTCGGCGCCGTAGGTCGCCATCAGACGTTCGCGAATATTGCGCAAGCCGGTGCCGGTACCGGTTGCGGCGGACAGGCGGCCCTGGCCGTCATCGCTTACGGACAGCTTCATATGGTCGCCCGATCGGCGCGCCGTAAGCGTGACATTGACCGGTCGGGCCACCGGCGCGACGGCGTGTTTGATCGCATTCTCTATCAGCGGCTGCACGAGGAAGGCGGGCATTGGCACGTCATAAAGACCCTCCTGAATGTCTATCTCAACGACAAGGCGATCCCCGAAGCGAACGCGCTCGACGTCCAGATAGGCCTGCAGCGCTTCGGATTCGTCGGCGAGGGTGACAGCGGCGGCGTGGTCGGCCAGCAGCGCTGCGCGCAGGAAGGCGGCGAGGTTCATCGCAGTGGCGTCCGCCTCCTCAAGCCTCCCGGTGACGATCAGCGCCGAGACGGAATTCAGAGCGTTGAAAAGGAAGTGCGGATGCAACTGCAGCCGCAGGGCATTCAGTTCAGCGCGCTGCGCGGCGCCCTGGGCCTGGATCAGCCTGCGCTGGGACAGCAGCAGGCTGTCGGCCATGGCGTAGCAGCCGAACACCCAGAAATAGATCATCAGACTGATGCGCGGGCCTGCGTCGGACTCGCCTTGCGGGGTTCGAAAAACGAGGCCGGCCCACTCGCCCGGCGGCACAAAATTTCGCGCCACCCAGGAGGAGATGTGCACATCGAGTAGCGTCTGGAGCCCTGCGAGGGCGGTGACGGCGAGCCCCGCCAGCAGCCATCGTCCGGCGCCCTGCATACCCTCGGTGCGACGCATGACCTCGTGCATCGGCCAGGTCAGAAGGAGGCCGTGCGCCGTCCAGATGAAAGGAAACAGCATGAGGAGGGGGCTGGGGTTCACGGAAAGGGTCAGCAGCAGATGGCTGACCAGCACGAGACCCCACAACGCCGAAGCCAGGATGATCGAGCTCCACCGGGGGGCCAGGAGTAACGTCGGGAGTCCCGCAGGGAGGCCTGCGCGCAGGGTGGACATTGAGCGAACTCGGTGGGCGGACGGCGTCATCCGGGGGGGAGGTCGAGCTTTCCCCATGAAACTGGCGAACTCAACCAGCCAAACGCCGCGACGGTCCGGTTTGGTCGCAAGCCGGGCGGCGTTCGCAGCGCGGACGGGAATTCCGTCGCAACAACGTCGGTTCCCATCTCGCCGACAGTGATCGACCGCAGGGGCGGTTCTACTCACACCCGTCATCGGAAGACCCTCCAGGAATCGGACCTTTCGCCTGCGGCGTCCCAGGGCGGCGCGGATTCATTTCGTCAGGTCCCGATCGGGACCGCCCCGTCGCCAGGATGCCAGGACATGTTGGACTGCCTAGACTTGGCCCCGCCTCCACCGGCCGTCCGGTCGCCGGGCCGTGACAGCGCGGCTGTCGTCGAACACGGCCAGTCGCTGGCCATGTTTGTCGGGGCGCCATCCGAGATGGCGGGTGTGGAAGATGTTGCGCGGCGGGCCGGGTTCGCGGCGGTTCGCGTCGTCGACGCTGCATCGGCGGAAGTCATGCTGTCCCACCGACCTGCCGATCTGATCGTGCTTGATGGCGGCCAGATCGACTTCGGCGCCTGTCGGAGACTGGCGTCCCTTCGGGTGGGCTCTGTCCTCGTGGTCACAGGCACCGATGACGAGGTCGATCGTGTTCTGGCGCTGGAGCTGGGCGCCGACGACTGTGTTTCTCCCAGTTGCGGCGACCGCGAGCTGGCCGCGCGCATGCGCGCACTCGCCCGTCGCGCTCCCCGTCCCGCCGATGGATCGCACGTCCTGCGCTTCCTCGATTTTCGCCTCGATCTGTTGAAACTCGATTTGCGCCGCCTCGACGGAGGCCGGGTGCCGTTGTCCCGGTCCGAGCTTGAACTGCTCCACCTGTTTCTGAGTAATACCGGCCGCGTCCTGTCGCCGGACGACATCCGGGCCGCCTGCAAGGGCGAACAGTGGTTGAACTCGCGCAATGTGGCGGTCAGGGTCTCACGCCTGCGCCGTCGTCTCCGGGCAGAGTCCGGACAGGATCCGATTCGCACCGTCCACGCGCAAGGCTACATTTTCGACACCCCGGTTGTGCCGGCCTGATCCCCCGCTTATCGACGAACACGGCCGTCAGCGCGACAAAGGGGATCGCATACGGGCCAGCGACGTCTAAAAAGGGCCTTTTCGTGGCTGAGATACAACCGGCATGCCCCAATTGAAGGCTTTGCGTGAGCCGGAAATCCGTCAGGCCCTGGTCATCGCGCTTGTGATCTGGTCTGTCAGCGTGCCGGTGATCATGGCGCCGTCGTTCGCCTCGCCCAATCCGATCCCTGCCTGGGCCTGGTTGGCCCAAGGGCTTGTCGCCCTGTCCGGCTTCGTGCTCACCCCTCCGCTTCTGTGGCTCGTGGGGGCTACCGATCACGGAATGAAACGCCCGGTTCGTCTCGTCCTGATCGTGGCGGCGGTGGCCGTCGTCGCCATGATCCATTCCGCTATCGATGCGGTTGTCCACGACACCCTGAAGTCGGTGTTCCAGCCGGACGTCAAGGGCGCGATGTTCATTGACGACAAGGGACGCATGACGCCCGCTCCCTTGCATTGGTACGTGCTGATGAACTTCATCACCCTGCTGTGGGTGCATGCGGGCGTGACGGCTCTGGGCGCGCTGAGCCAGTTCAATATGAAGGTCCGCTGGCAGGAGGTGGCGAGCGTCGAGGCGCGGGCGGCCGCCAATCAGGCGAAGCTGGCGACGCTTCGTCTGCAACTCAGCCCGCATTTCATGTTCAACACGCTGAATGCGATCTCCAGTCTCATCCTGATCGGCCGCAATGCGGACGCAGAGCGCATGCTGTCGCGTCTGTCCGACTTCCTCCGCGCGTCGCTTGGTCCGGGGGAGTCCGAACTGGTGTCCCTCGCGTCGGAGCTCTCGGCCGTGAGCGCCTATCTGGACATCGAGAGCCTGCGATACGATGGCCAGCTCGAGGCGGAGGTCGTCAGCGATGAAACCCTTCATGAAGCCATGGTGCCCACCTTCCTCCTCCAGCCGTTGGCGGAACAGGCGATCGCGCATGCGGTCAGCCCGCCGAGGCGACGGGTGATCGTCCGTCTTCACGCCTCACGGGACGAGGACGGCAGGCTGATGGTGATTATCCGGGCCGAGGCCGCGGATGGAACCGGGTCGTCAGAGCCTCCGCCGCTGGATCTCACGACCGTGCGCAGCAGACTGGCCGCCGTATATGGCGAACGGGCCGAGATTGAAGGCGTGTCCGACGCCGGCGCGTTCACCGCCACTGCCCGGCTGCCGCTGGGCGACGACTATGCTGGAGCAGAAATCCAATGACTGCGTTGCGCGTGCTTCTGGTGGACGATGAACCCCTGGCGCTGGCGCGTCTTGAGGTGGGCTTCCGGGACATCCCCGACACCACGGTTGTCGGTTTCGCCCAGAACGGCGACGAGGCGCTGACCCAGATCGGCTCGCTTCGGCCGGATGTCGTCATTCTCGATGTGAAGATGCCGCTGCGTGACGGCCTGGAGGTCGCCCGGACCTTGACCGGCGATGACGCGCCCGAGGTCGTTTTCGTCACGGCCTATGAGCAGTTCGCCCCGAGCGCCTTCGAAATCGAGGCGGCTGACTATCTGCTGAAGCCAATCCGGTTCGACCGGCTGCGGGTCGCTGTAGAGCGCGCCCGTCGCCGCCGGGCGGCGCGCGACGCCGGCGCCCGGATTGAGGAGCTGGAGAGCGTCGTCGACGCCTTGCGCTCGGAGACGCGCACCGGAACCGACGCGGCGTCGCCGTATGAAAGCGAGTTGTGGGTCCCGAGCCTGCACGGCGTGGTGCGGGTCGCCACCGCATCGATCGTGTGGATCGAGGCCGCACGCGATTACGTCATTCTGCATACCGCGGCGCGCAGCCTCATCCTCCGGGAAACCATGGGGCGGATGCAGGAGCGGCTGGATCCCGCGCAAGCACTGCGGGTGCATCGCTCGGCCTTCGTCAATCCCGCGGCGGTGACCAGCATCCAGCGCCTCGGCAAGGGCCAGATCGCCGTCGTCCTCTCCGACGGCCAGGCGGTGACGGTCGGCCCCAACTATTCGCGGAGCGTACTCAACGCGCTGAACGCTCGCGGCCACCGCTGACACGGCGGCGTTCGTTCTCGCGGGACTGCGATTCAGGCAACTGTCCAGACAGGGCTGACCCGCGGCGCGGCCCCCGCCGCGAACATGGCCGAGGCAGGTTCAGGGATCACGCGCGGCCAAGCCGATACCGGGGTTAGCAACCCCGGTTTCTGTTCAGATTGTTCAGATGCGCGAGGCGTTCCGCCTGCGGCGACGGGGGCGCGGCTTCGGGCTGTTCGGTCGGCGCGGTTGCTGCGGCCGACGCGGCCTGATTTGCGAGGCCCGAAATCGCGCTGGCGGCGACCGCGCCGCCGATGCCGTCGCCGCCGACGCCGAACATCGAGACGCCCTGGGCGAGACCACTGAGCAATCCACGTCCGACCGCGCCGGCCGTCTGCCGATTACGGCTTGCACGCGCCGCATTCGCCGTCTGCTGCCGCACCTCGTTGGACAGGGCGTTGATCTCGCCGACCAGGGCTTCGCAGGTCATGGCGTTGTCGTTCAGACGCACGACTTCATAGTTATTCGCCGACTGCGCCTGCAGCGGGCCCGCGGCTAACGTGGCCGCGACGGCGGCGCTCAGAAACAGACGAAAATGCATGCCGGATCATCCTTGCAAAACTGATGATCCGAACGTGGCGTGGTCAGGGACGGCGATCCATAGCGTTGCGATCAACACCTTCCGACCAGCGACCAGCCGGTCAGGCCTCGTCAAAGGCGGTTCGCCGGGGCGGCAAAAGCGTGATTCCCCGCATCGAGACCCGGTTGGTCGCCGTCATGGCGAAGTTCGTCGCAGCCAGCACGATTTCGTCGCTGGAAAGATGCGTCGCGTCGATGACACCGCCGCGCGGGTGAAAGCTCGTGCTTCGATACCTTCGCCACCTGTCGTCGGGTTCCCTCCTTGGCGGCGGTGGCCTTCCCCCCCCGGAGAAGTATGGAGACCCTGTCTCCGCAGAGTCGTCGGACGGCTTGGCCCCAACCGGTCATCCGACGACTCTTCCCTTGCACTCGGGGGGTCAGTTCAGGTGGAGCAAGCGATGAAAACCGAGCCGTTCAAGATTCAGGCGATCATCACCATCAACATCGACGCCGCCGACGCCTACGTCATTGAAGCGCATCGACAGGAACTGAACACGCTGCTGGCGGATCTGCAGGAGCGTCACGGCGCTGCGCATATGGATATCAAGGCGCGGCGACCGCGCCGGGCTCCGCGCGCCGCGCCGCCGCCCGTGCTGGCTTCCGGTTTCGAGATCGTCCGCGCCCGCTATGCCGGCTAGTCAGTTCGCGCCTTCCAGGAACGCCCTCGTGGCCATCGTCGACATGCTCGACGAGGCCTATGGCG
Source organism: Brevundimonas sp. Root1423 (assembly GCF_001426805.1). NCBI lineage: Bacteria > Pseudomonadati > Pseudomonadota > Alphaproteobacteria > Caulobacterales > Caulobacteraceae > Brevundimonas > Brevundimonas sp. Root1423. Next base: position 457,893 of record NZ_LMFL01000045.1, on the reverse strand, counting down.
ATTTCAGCCTCAACGAACTGGCGACCCTGCTGGCGGTCTGCGAGCATGAGGGCTTGTCGGTCACCAGCGTCGCGCGGGTCTGCCGATTCACCGAGGCCACCGCCTCCAGAACCATCCGGCGTCTCGCCCCGAGCGACATGCCGGGCGCGCTGCGCCCCGCGCGCGGCCTCGTGACGCTTGCCCGTGCGCCGAACGACAATCGCTCCCGCTATGTGTTTCTGACGCCGGCTGGCCGGGCCCTCTGCCAGACCTTCGACGCGCTGATATCGGATTCGTCGCGGGCACGGCTCGTGCCCCTCGACACCCGCCTGACGCCGGACTGCGGGATATCGGACGTAGCGGCGGCCTGAGTTTACCGGACCGGTAGGCGAACCTACAGGTTCAGCAGCCAGATCAACATCACGCCGAGCAGGATCAGGGCAGCCAGCGACAGCGTCACCGTTGCGGCGGCCCGGCCCCCGGCGCGGGCGACGGCGCGGATATCCGTCTGTAGCCCCAGCGCCGCCATCGAGATGACGGTCAGCAGGCTGGACGCGGCGGCGATCGGCAGCAGGAAGGTTTGCGGGATCAGGTTGAGCGAGCGCAGGCCGATCATCAGAACGAAGCCGACGATGAACCATGGCAGGAGGCGATGCAGACCCGGCCGCCCTGCCGGCCGGGTGCGGTCGCGGAACAGAAGCGACAGCGCCATGATCACCGGCCCCAGCATCAGCACCCGCACCAGCTTGACCACGGTCCCGGTCTGGATGGCGGTCAGACCAAACGGCACGGCCGCTGCGAGGACCTGAGGCACCGCATAGACGCTCAGTCCGGCCAGCACGCCGTACTGCATGTCGGTCATGGACAGCGCGGCGCCCAGCAGCGGGAGCAGCAGCACCACCACCACGCCCAGCACCGCCGTGAACGCGATGGAGGTCGCGACCTCCTCGCCGTCGGCGTCAATCACCGGAGCGACGGCGGCGATCGCCGAGTTGCCGCAAATGGCGTTGCCGCAAGCGATGAGCAGGGCCATGCGCGTGTTAAGCCCCAGCAGCCGCCCGATGGCGAAGCCGACGATGATCGTCAGCGCGACAAGGGCGAAAATGCCGAACACCAACGCCACCCCCAGAGACGACAGCGTCGCCGCGCTGACAGACGCGCCCAACAGCACCACCGCGATTTCCAGCAGGGTTCTGGCGCTGAAGGCGATACCGGGGATGAAGCGCGGCCCGGGCGTCCAGACCGCCCGGACCCCGGCGCCCAGCAGGATCGCAAGCACGAGCGTCTCTATCCAGACATCGCCGGCCAGATACTGTTCGAGACTGGCCAGGCAGACAGCGGCCAGGGTGACTGCGAGGCACAGCAGCACCCCCGCCCGAACCCTGCGCCCGAACGCAAGGGCGGAGGCCAGGGGCGGCGGGAAACCGGACGAGGGCAGGGCGGCTTTCAGGTTCGCGTCACTTCAAAAAGAAGGCGCGGCCGTGAACAGCCGCGCCAGGGACAGGACCTATCAGGAGATGTCACGTTCGAACACCTCCGCGGGGTCATGCGATTTCGCGCGGCGTTTTATCTTTTTCGATCGGGTGTCGGATCGACGAGCGCGGGGCAGCACGCGCTCACCGGGCCTCAGTGGTTGTCGCGGGGCAGGCCGAGCGTGTCGACGATCCGGTAATAGCGGGTTGAGCCTTCCAGCACGGCGCCGGTCTGGAGTTCGCCGACCAGACCGCGCTGGATTTCCTGCCACGGCGTCTGCGAGGCCGGATAGCGGTATCCTCCCGCGCTTTCCAGCTCGCGGCGCCGGTCGGAGAGTTCCTGATCTGTCAGGTCTACGTCCACGCGACCGCGCCCCAGATCGATGCGCAGCCGGTCCCCGTTTCTGAGGATCGCGATGTTTCCTCCTGTCGCGGCCTCGGGCGAGGCGTTGAGGATGGAAGGAGAACCCGATGTGCCCGATTGCCGTCCGTCGCCCACACAGGGCAGTTCCTTGACGCCCTGTTTGATCAGGTAGTCGGGCGGACGCATGTTGACGACCTCGGCCGCGCCGGGGTGACCGACAGGCCCCGCGCCGCGCATGACCAGAATGCTTTGCGCGGTGATGTCCTCGGCAGGATCGTCGATGCGGCGATGATAGTCTTCCGGCCCGTCGAACACAGTGACGATGCCGTTCATGACATCCGGCGAGGCGGGATCCGACAGGTACCGCTGTCGGAATTCAGGGGAAATCACGCTCGTCTTCATGATCGCTGTCTCGAAGACATTGCCGGTCATCACCAGGAAGCCCGCGTCCTCGACAAGGGCGGTCTCGAAGGTGCGGATCACGTCGGGCAGGATGATCTCCGCGCCCGCGCAGTTCTCGCCGATCGTGCGGCCGTTGACGGTCAGCGCGTCGGCGTGGATCAGCCCGTGCCGCATCAGTTCGGCGACCACGGCCGGAGCGCCGCCGGCCTGGTGGAAGTCCTCGCCCAGATAGGTTCCGGCGGGCTGCAGATTGACCAGCAGCGGCACCTTGTGACCGACGGTCTGCCAGTCCTGCAGCGGCAGGTCCACGCCGACATGCCGGGCCAGAGCCGTCAGATGCACCGGGGCGTTGGTCGATCCGCCGATGGCCGAGTTGACGACGATGGCGTTTTCGAAGGCCTCGCGCGTCAGGATGTCCGAGGGCTTCAGATCATCCCGGACCATCTCCACGATACGAAGACCGGTCTGATAGGCGACCTGCGGGCGCTCACGATAGGGCGCGGGGATCGCCGCCGAGCCGGGCAGGGACATCCCCAGCGCCTCGGTCAGGGTGTTCATGGTCGAGGCCGTGCCCATGGTGTTGCAGTAGCCCACCGAGGGGGCCGACGTGGCCACCAGGTTGATGAAGCCCTCATAGTCGATCTCGCCCGCCGCCATCATCTCGCGCGCCTTCCAGATGATGCTGCCGGATCCGATCCGCTCGCCCTTGTGCCAGCCGTTGAGCATGGGGCCGACGGACAGGGCGATGGCCGGAATGTCGACCGTCGCGGCGGCCATCAGGCAGGCCGGCGTGGTCTTGTCGCACCCGATCGTCAGCACGACCCCGTCAATGGGGTAGCCGTAAAGCAGCTCGACCAGACCGAGATAGGCGAGGTTCCGATCCAGACCTGCGGTCGGACGCTTTCCGGTTTCCTGGATCGGGTGAACGGGAAACTCCATGGCGATGCCCCCGGCCTCCCGAATGCCCTCCCGCACGCGTTTGGCCAGTTCGATGTGGTGACGGTTGCAGGGGCTGAGGTCGGAGCCGGTCTGGGCGATGCCGATGATCGGCTTGCCGGATCGTAGCTCTTCAAGGGTCAGGCCATAGTTCAGATAGCGCTCAAGATATAGCGCGGTCATGTCAGGGCTTTGGGGGTTGTCGAACCACGCCCGCGAACGGAGGGGCTTGGGCGCCTTTACCACGATCGTCCCGCCCTGGATGGCAACTGGGCCTTCACCGGTCCTTCAGGTCGCGCGTCGGAGAGGGCCGGTGTCGGGCCGGCTGAGACCAGTGAATGAGCATGCATGCGGTAGCGCTACCAAAAGGGCTTCCAAGGACAAAAATAATATGATCATACTAATGGGGACCAACGCAATGGTCGCAGGAAGTAGAAACCGGCTCAGGCGCCACAGAAGGTTTCACTCAGGGGAGGAAGACCATGATTAACGCGACCCGGCGCCCGCGCGCCCGTTTTCTGATGACGGCGACCTCGACGTTCGCCCTGGTTCTGGGCCTGAGCGCTACGGCCGCGTCCGCACAAACCGCGCCGCAGGCGAACGACAGCCCCACAGAGGTCGACGAAGTTGTCGTCACCGGCATCCGGGGCGCCCTGCGCAGCGCGTTGAATACCAAGCGCAATGCCGATGTGATGGTGGACGCCATCAACGCCGAGGACATCGCGGACTTCCCTGACGCCAACCTTGCTGAATCGCTTCAGCGTCTGCCCGGCGTCTCGATCGACCGCGACAACGGGGAAGGACGGACCATCGTGGTGCGCGGCCTGGGCGGCGACTTCACCCGGGTTCGTCTGAACGGGCTGGAAGCCCTCTCGACGGCCGGTTCGAACGACTCCGGCACCAGTCCGAACCGGGGCCGCGGCTTCGATTTCAACGTCTTCGCCTCGGAGCTGTTCAACTCCATCAAGGTGCAGAAGACGGCTTCGGCCGTGACCGACGAGGGCGCGCTGGGCGCGACGGTCGACCTTCAGACCGGCCGTCCCTTCGACTTCTCCGACCAGCGCGTCGCCTTCTCGGTGGCCGACGCCTATTACGAGAACGGCGGCAATCACAACCCGCGCGTCGCCGCCCTGTATTCGAACCGCTGGGATACAGCCTGGGGTGATTTCGGCGTCCTGGGCTCGCTGGCCTACAGCGAACGCAACCAGACGACCGACAGCTATCTGCGGTCGCCCGGTCAGTCCGATTACACCTATCGCGGGGCCACCTTCGCGGGCTCGCCCACCCTGCTGCCCGGCGCCTCTATCCAGACCCGGCAGGGCTTTGCGGCCCCCGCGGGGACCGCCTGCAACAACGGCGTCATTCCCGGCGTCAACATCACCAACACCGCATACTGCAACACCCTGCGCGGGTCGAACCCCGCCGCCTACGCCCTGCTGCACACGCCGATCGGATCGACGCTGCGCAACAACAACACCTCGGGCGCTGCGGCGGCGGGGACGACGGTTGCGGCAGGACCGCTCGCGCGCATTCCCGCCCTCGCGACCCTCAACCAGCAGGAGCTGGAGCAGCAGCGCCTCGGCGCCACCATGGCCCTCCAGTGGCGTCCGCGGGAATCGACTACCATCAGCGTCGACGGCGTCTATTCAAAGTTCGACAACAACTCGGTCAACCTGCAAATCCAGACCGTCGGCCTGAACCGCAACAACACCAACGCGGGTCTGAACACCGCCAACGCGGCGACGCCCGTGGCCACCAAACGAGGGCTGTATAACTCCTGCGTCGCCCAGACCGCGACGGACATCCGCGACGCCATCGATTGTGGCCAGCAGATGAATGGCGGCGGTCTGGTCCCGGGGACGACGAACAGCTTCAATCCGTTCAATCTTGACCCGTACGACTACTATAACGCCACCGTTTCTCCCGGGTATGGCTTTGACCCTGCCGGCCTCTACATGCGGAACGCCTTCGTGGGCCGCCCGTCCGCCCGGCTGATCGATGCGGCGCTTAGCGCCAACGGCGCCAACGCCGATTACCTGGTCATTGGCAATGTGGACCTGCGGTCGGCGACGGACGCCCAGCAGTACACGACCGAGTTCAAGCAGTTCTCGATCAATATCGATCACGAGTTCAGCGACACCGTGCGCGGCACCTTCCTGTACGGCTTTTCCAGCTCGGTGAACGACAGCCAGGGGCTGCTGGTCGACTTCATCCGGCTGGATTCGGGTCAGGGCGTCGCCGGCAACGGGTACCTCGTCTACGACGCGCGCGGCGGCGGCGACATGCCGATGCTGGACTTCGGGTTCGACGCGGCCAATCCGGCGTCATGGGACTTCGTCAAGAACTACTCGGCCCTGAGAAACTTCGTGCGCAGTGTCGAAAACACCTACGAGAGCGGCCGCGCCGACCTCGCCTGGGACATCAACGAGCACTACACCCTCAAGGGCGGCTTCAGCCGGAGGACCTATGAGTTCTCGACCAGCCAGGCCCAGCGTCTGACCAACGAGACCCTGAACCCCAGCCTGCGCGAGGCCGGGGTGAACATCGCCGACATGGGCCGGGTGGTGAACTGGGGGCAGGGGCTTAACGTGCCGGACGGCACGACGACCAGCTTCTTCGTGCCCGATCTCGCCGCGTTCCAGAAGCTGTTCGAGTTCGACTGCAACTGCGTCAACCAGTGGGGCGATTGGCGGCTGTCGAAACTCAGCAACGCCGCCAACCAGTTCAGCGTCGTCGAGGAAGACACCAGCGGCTACGTCCAGCTGGATCTGAACGGCGACGTGTTGGGACGCCCGTTGCGCGGCAACGTGGGCATTCGCTGGGCATGGACCGATGTCGAGGCCAACGGTCTGACGAACACCGCGCGTCCTGTCAGCAACGACCACGACTATCTGGACACCCTGCCGTCCCTCAACCTCGCCTGGGAGGTCTCGGACGACTTCTACATCCGGTTCGGCGCGTCGAAGGTCATGGCGCGGCCTCTGCTGGGCAACCTGGCGCCCAGCGTCACCGCCTTCAGCGTTCCGACCGGCGCCGGCGCCGTCACGGGCGGATCGATCACGCTGGGCAATACCCGGTTGAGCCCGTTCCGGGCGGTCAATCTGGATCTTAGCCTCGAGTGGTATTTCGCCCAGGACGCCCTGTTCTCGATCGCCTTCTTCGACAAGGACATCTCGTCGTTCCCGCAGACCATCGTCTCCGAAGGGCCGCTGTCGTCGATCCTCGACGCCGATGCGATCGCCCAGCTGCGGGCCTCCCAGACCAATGTGAATGCGCTGGCCTACATCGATGCCGGCAGTCCCTTCGCCATTCGCCAGTTCCGCGACGCGCCCGGCGGCTTCATCCGCGGTGTCGAGGTCAACTATCAGCAGAACCTGACCTTCCTCCCGGCCCCGTTTGACAATTTCGGCGTCCAGGCCAACTACACCCACCTGGAATCAGAGCTGAACTACATCCTGACGCCGCAGCCGCTTCTGATCTCGCCGGGACCCTTTACCGGAGCCTCGCCCGACGCGTTCAACTTCACCGTCTTCTACGAGACCAGCAAGTGGAACGCGCGCGTTTCGACCTCGTATCGCGCCGAGTACTACACCCAGTATCCGATTGCGTCGGGCACCTGTGATCCGGGCTTCTGCGACTCCCCGCTGGTCAACGACTTCGTCGGCAGCGAGGCGACGATGAACGTGGACGCGTCGTTCCGCTACAACATCAACGACAACTTCTCGCTCAGCGCCGAAGCGTTGAACCTGACCAACCAGACATCCGACCGCTTCGCCTACGCGGCGGATCCGGTGACCACCAACTACGCGTCGACAGGACGGCAGTTCTTCCTCGGCGTGAACATGAGGTTCTGACCCGACGGCAAGTCCTCCTCCCAAGGGAAACTCCGTCGTCACTCCGCAGGACGCCGCTGGCCGGCGTCCTGCTTTTTTCTGTTGAAACGCCGCCAATCGCTTTAGCCTGAGAGCTTCCGATGCTGGCGAACAAGGGGCGAATGTCGACACACTCCAACATCGTCCGCACGCTCGGCACCGAGATACTGGGCGGCGTTCATCGACCGGGCGACAACCTGCCGCTGGAGGCCGATCTGCTCAAACGGTTCGGGGTGTCCCGAACCGCGCTTCGTGAGGCGATCAAGACGCTGTCAGCCAAAGGGCTTCTGATCGCCAAGACGCGGGTGGGCACCCGTGTCGCCGATTCGGCCAGCTGGAACTATTTCGACCCCGACGTGCTGGCCTGGCGCGTCGAGGCGGGGACAGACGCCGCCTTCCGTGAGAGTCTGACAGAGGTTCGCCGCGCCCTTGAACCGACCGCCGCAAGCCTCGCGGCGACGCGCCGTTCCCCGGAAGATCTGGCGGCGCTCCATGCCTGCGTGGAAGCGATGCGCGCCCAGACGGCTTCGGCCATCGGCTTCGCGCGCGCCGATCTGGACCTGCATATCGCCATCGGCGCGGCCTCGAAAAATCCGATGATCCGGTCAATGGCCAGCGTGATCGAGACCGCCTTGCTGGAAGCCTTCACGCTCAGCCCGCCCGTGCGGAGCGCCGAGCTGCATCGCGAAACCGTCGAATCCCACGCCCGGATCGTTGATCGCATCGAGGCCGGAGATGCGCCGGGTGCGGCCGCGGCCATGCTGGCGGTCATCGACGCCGGCGTGACCCGCATCGCGACCGAAGCCGCTCTTACGCCCGGCCGCGCCGGCGGAAAGTCCTGACCGCCGAAGCGTCTGTCAGGGGACGAGACCGCGACGCAGCGCCGGCACGGCGATCATCAGGTCCCGAGTGACCAGGGCGGCGAAGAAGTCTGCGCCGGCCCGTCCCAGATGCGTGTAGTCGAATGACGTCCGGGCCTGCCCGACAGGTTCGACGGCGGCGTTGTTCTGTGTCGTGCTCACCGGCGTCGCTGCGCCCGCGGCGGGCGCCGGAGCCGCGCCGCTGTTGGCGGGAATGGTCGTTCCGGTCAGCAACGCCGCCGAAACGTCCGCGGGCGGAGCCGACTGTGCGAAACGCGCGGCCATCGTCGGCCCCATGCCCTGTACGGCGGCGGCGCTGGCGGCGTTGAGGTCCACGAGCGGAGCGCCGGTTTCGATGGCCACCGCCCGGACGGCGTCCGCCCATGGCTCGAGGTCATTCTGAAGCCGGCCGTCCACGAACTGGCGCCGCACCAGCGGCGTCACCAGCACCGGGATCGCGCCGCGCGCCCGCGTTTCGGCGACATAGCGTCGAAGGTTGGCCGGAAATTCCGTGGCCAGATCGGTGGATCGGCCGGGTTTGCCCGGCTGGTCGTTATGGCCGAACTGGATCAGCACATAGGTGGCGACGAACCCGGGCGTGGACATCTCCGCCAGCGCCAGATCCCAGGACCCCTCGGCGAAATAGCTGCCGCTGCTGCGGCCCCCGCGCGCCAGGTTCACGCAGGCGACGAAAGAGGTCACGTGATCGGCGCAGAAGCTGGGGCCCCATCCTCCGATGACCGCCGTGGTGGAGTCGCCGATCAGTATGATCTTGGACGCCGAGATCGGCCGGACAGGTGGGGACGTGTCGGCCGCCCGAACCAGGGCGGGGGTGGCGACCTGCAGCGCCAGAGCGGCAGCGATGGATGCGATCATGGACCGGCCCTTTTCGTTATCGGATTGGGGAATACGGGATCAGGACAGACCGACGCGGCGTCGCCACGCCGGATAGTCGTCGCGCAGAAGGGGTTCCGGCCACGTCCCGTAGTAGCGATACCCGGTCCGCCGCTCGCGCTCGATTTCGGCGAAGTCGTAGTGGACGACCGAGTCACGGCTCAGGAAGATCGGCCGGTTGGTCTCCAGCTCATAGAACCGGGCCCAGATCCGCGGCGCATCGGGATCGGCGACGACATGGGCGTCGGCCCGCCCATCGCCGGCCGTGGTGGTTTCAAAGCGGACGCCGGTGATGGCGCTGGCCTCGAACCAGCGGATGGCCCCTTGAATAGCCGCGACGACCTCGGGCGAGGGATCGGGAATGGCCATCAGGAAGCGCACGATGCCGACGCTTTCGCTGCCGGACAGCGAGGGCGGCTCATAGGCGCGGGCCCATGCGGGAGCGAGCGTCGTTTCGTCGTGCTGGGCGCACCAGACGGTAGGGACGCCGCCCTGACGAATCTGCGTCGCGAGCATCACCTCCACGCCTTTCGAGACGGCCGCGGCGGCGCGCGCGCGTCGCTCGGGATCGACGAAGTCATAGGGGCCGGCGCCGGCCACGATCTCGCGCAGCAGCGTCATCACGCGGACCATGGCGTCGTCGTTGAAGGTGATGTGGGTGTAGTAGCCCCGGCGCAGCGGATAGAACTGGGGCCAGCCGCCATTCGGGTACTGGGCCGCCAGAATGTAGTCGAGCCCGCGGTCGAATGAGGCGCGGTCACCCGGTCGCTCGCCGGCATGGATGACCCGCGCGAGGAAGGCCATGGGCAGGGTCGTCGCCTGGTTGTCGAAGGTGTTCTTCAGGTTGGCCTCCACCGGTGCGGCGTCCGGGGGAACCAGCAGGGAAGTGTTCTTCGGCCAACCGCCTTCGGTCGACTGATGCAGCACGACCGCGTCGGCGATACGTCTGGCTTCCGGGCCGGCGTACCAGTCGGCGTCCCGCTTCACGATCTCGCCGTTCCATTCGGGCGTCGAGGTCTGGGCCAGAGCGGGCGACGCAAGCGACAGGGCGGCGGTGAGAACGGCGACGAGCCAGCGGCGATCGATCATCTGTCTTCTCCGGGTGTCGGGATCCGTTCCGACGCGGTGATCTGCATGGACATGGAAAGCGTCTGGCCCGGTGCGAGTACGGCCAGACCCGTGTCTTCGCCCGACGGCGCATTGTGGGCGTTCGGGCGGTGGGTGACGGGTTCCAGGCAGACGAAGCCGCCCGCGCCCGGTGCATAGACCTGCATCCAGCCGGTGTTCGCGGATGCGGTCAGGGTCACGTCGTGCCGGGCGTGACGCAGAAGGGCCCTCCCGTCCCAGCCTGCGTAGGCGTTGTCCACGAAGGGCGCGGCCGAGACCGTTGCGCCATCGGCCCAGTCCATCACGGTCGACGCGGGTGCGAGCCGCATCGGGATCTCCGTGTCGTCGTTCAGCCAGACCTGCCCGGTCGCCACGCTCAGTACCGTTCCGGGCTCGATGGCGAAATAGGGATGCAGGCCAAGGCCTGCCGGCATGGACTCCGCGTCGTCATTGGTGATCGACAGCGCGACCCTGAGTCCGTCAGCCTCAAGATCCAGACGGCACGATGCGGTCCACGCCCAGGGCCAGTCGGCGGTCGCGTAAGCCGCCAGGCCGAGATCCACGGACGCCGGCCCGGTTTGCAGCACGGTCCACGCCTGCATCCAGCCAACCCCGTGAAGGGCGTGAGGTTCGAACCCTGGCGTCGGCGGCAGCGCCACGCTCCGGCCATGGAAAACAAAGGCGCCGCGGTCGATCCGGTTCGCATAGGGGACCAGCGGAAAGCTGCCCGTCTCAAGCGGATGCGTCGCGCCGTCCGGCGCGGGCCGCAGGATATCGCGGCCCCGCCAGGTCAGCCGGGTGACGGCGGCGCCCAGTTCGGGCCTCAGAGTCAACGACCAGTCCTCCCGCCCCAGTTCGATCACAGCTTCACCCGATGCTGCGGCAGGCCCGGCGTCTCCACCCGAACCCGGAACAGGCCGCCGAGCGCAGGATATGCCGCACGGTCATCCGAATTGTTGAGCCAGGCGGTGGTGCAATAGAGGTCGCGCAGGTCGTCACCGGCGAAGGCGGCCTTGGTCACCGTCCGAACGGGAAACCGGATGGTACCGATCCGCTCGCCGCCGGGCGAGAATTGCGCCACGCCCCAGCCGTTGAACAGGCCCACGTGCAGGACCCCGTCCGAGTCGACGGAGGGACCGTCGGCGAACCCGTCGGTCGTCTCGGCGAACAGACGCTTGTTGGTCAGTTGGCCGTCTGCATGGTCGAAGGCGAAGATGCGACGCCGGATCGTGTCGTGGTGATAAAGGGTGCGCCCGTCGGGGCTCATCGCCGGGCCGTTGGTGACGCCATAGCCGTCGTCGTGCCGTACGACCGCGCCCCGGTGAAAACGATACAGCGCGCCGGAGATCGTCGCTTCGCTGTCGTCCATCGAGCCGAACCACAGCGATCCGTCCGGGGCGACGAAGCCGTCGTTCAGCCGGTTCCGGGGACGGTCCTCCTCAACGCGGATGATCAGGTCGAAAACGCCGCTGTCCGGGTCGAAGCGATACAGCCCGCCCCGCACGCCGCAGACCAGCGAACCGTCGTCGGCGGGCAGGGCGAAGCCGGTCTGGTCGGGCGTGTCCCAAGAGGCTCTTGCGCCGTCATCGACGCCATAGCGGTGCAGTTTGCGGCCCTTGATGTCGACGAACCAGACGGCCCGGCGGGCGGCGTCCCAGACCGGGCCTTCGCCCAGTTCCGCCCGCACGTCCCAGACCAGTTCCGGCTCCGGCATCCTCAGCTCCAGGAGTATGCGGTCTTGGTCTGGGTGTAGAATTCCACGGCGGCGAAGCCCTGTTCGCGTGCGCCGTAGCTGGAGGATTTCGAACCGCCGAAGGGCACGTGATAATCCACCCCGGCGGTGGCCAGATTGACCATGGTCATGCCGGCCCGGGCGCGGCGCTGGAAGTCGCGGGCGTATTTCAGGCTGGTGGTGACGATCCCCGCCGACAGACCGAACTCGGTCGAGTTGGCGACCGCGAGCGCCTCTTCGTAGTCCTTGACCCGGATGGTCGAGGCCACGGGCCCGAACACCTCCTCGGCGTTGATCCGCATCGAGGGGTCGGTGTCCGCGATCAGGGTGGGCTGGACGTACCAGCCGGGGTTGGCCAGCGTCAGGCGCTCGCCGCCGGTGACGATGCGGCCGCCGGCCTCGCGCGCAATGTCGATGTATTTGTAGCTGGTTTCCATCTGCGCCTCGGACACCGCCGGACCCATCTGGGTGTTCGGATCGAGGGCGTCGCCGACCCGCAGGGCGGCGACCTTCTCCGCCAGGGCGGCGACGAAGCGGTCATGGATCGCGTCCGTCACGATCAGGCGGCTGGAGGCGGTGCAGCGCTGACCGGTGGCGAAGAAGGAGCCGTCCAGCGCAATCATCACCGCCCGGTCCAGATCGGCGTCGTCGAGAACGATCAGCGGGTTCTTGCCGCCCATCTCCAGCTGCACGCGGGCCTGACGCTTGATGGCCCCCAGGGCGACGCCGGCGCCGACCCCCTGCGAGCCGGTGAACGACAGGCCGTCCACGTCCGGGTGATCGACGATGGCCTGACCGACGCCGCCGCGGCCGATGACGAGGTTGAACACGCCCTTGGGCAGGCCGGCCTCGACGAGGATGTCGGCCAGGGCCGAGGCCGTGGCCGGGGTCGGCCCGGCGGGCTTCATGACCACGGTGTTGCCGAAGGCCAGCGCGGGCGCGGCCTTCCACGCCGGGATGGCGATGGGGAAGTTCCACGGGGTGATCAGGCCATAGACGCCCACCGCCTGCCGATAGGTCTGGATCTCCACGCCCGGACGCACGCTGTCGAGGTTCTGGCCGTGGCGGCGCAGCGCCTCGCCGGCGAAATATTTGAGGATGCGGCCGGCTCGGACGGTCTCGCCGATCCCCTCGGGCAGCGTCTTGCCCTCCTCGCGGGACAGCAGGCGGCCCAGCTGTTCACGGCGCTCCATGACCAGGGTGCCGGCGCGGTCGAGTACGTCGGAGCGGACCTCGGGACTGGCTTCCGACCACGACGGGAAGGCGGCCTTGGCGGCTGCGACCGCGGCGTCGACCTCGGCCTGACCGCCGTCGGGCGTGCGGGCGACGATCTCGTTCGTATTGGAGGGGTTGTGGCTCTCCGATGGCCGGCTCACATCCACACGCTCGCCGTCGATCAGGTGGCTGAGGTTCAGTGTCTCTGTCATGGCGGAGTCCTTGAGAATGGCGCCGGCGACGGGGGAGCGTCGCCGGGGAAGAGGAGGTCGATCAGATCAGCCGGTCATGTCTTCCAGCTCGCGGCCCCGGGTCTCCTTCACCCAGGCCTGCACGAGGAAATACGAGACCAGTGCGCTGATGGCGTAGAAGCCATAGGTGACGGGCAGTCCGAGGCCAACCGCCATGGCGGGGAAGCTGACCGAGATTGCGAAGTTGGCGATCCACTGGGCGAAGCCTGCCACCGCCAGCGCCGAGCCGCGCATCTGGTTGGGGAACATCTCGCCCAGCATGACCCACATGACCGGGCCCCAGCTGAGGTTGAAAAAGACGACATAGGCATTGGCGGCGACCAGGGCGATCAGGCCGACCGATCCCGGCAGATGCACCGCGCCGTCGATCGTCTGGGCCTGCGAGAAGCACCAGGCCACGACGGCCAGGGTGACGAACATGCCCGCCGAACCGATGAGCAGCAGGGGCTTGCGGCCGATCCGGTCAATCACGGCCACGGCCGCCAGACAGGCGAGGATCGACAGGCTGCCCGAGCCGATATTGATCAGCAGGGCGTCATTCTCGGAGAAGCCCACCGACTGCCACAGGGTGGCGCCGTAGTAGAAGACGATGTTGATCCCGACCAGCTGCTGGAACACCGCCAGAATCAGGCCGGCCCAGACGATGGGGCGGACCTTGCGGGTGAGGGGATCCAGCAGGTCGCGGAAGCTGGGCTTGTGGTCCACGGCCAGCGAGGCGCGGATTTCAGCGACCTTGCGGGCCCCGGCTTCGGCGCCGAACAGGCGGGTGAGCACGGCCAGAGCCTTTTCGTCGCGGTTCTTCACCACGAGGTAGCGCGGGCTTTCCGGGATCAGCAGCAGGGCGAACAGATAGATGGCGGCGGGCACGACCTGCAGCCAGAACATCCAGCGCCAGGCGGGAAACCCCAGCCAGAACTCGGCTGTCGATCCGCCCGCGTTCGCCGCCAGCGCATAGTTGGCGACGAAGGCGCCGGTCAGGCCGGTGATGATCATGATCTGCTGCACACTGGACAGCCGGCCGCGGATCGAGGCGGGCGTGACCTCGGAGATGTAGGCGGGCGTCAGCACGCTGGCCGCGCCGACGCCGAGGCCGCCGATGAAGCGGGCGATGATGAAGTGGGCCGAGGAGTCCGCGGCGCCGGCCCAGATGGCGCTGACGACGAACAGGGCGGCGGCGATCAGCATGACGGTCTTGCGCCCGATCAGATCGGCCAGCCGTCCGGCGGCGAAGGCGCCGAAGGCGCAGCCCAGCAGGATGGCGCCGACATTGAATCCGGTGCCCAGCGCCGACAGGTTGAACGCGCTCTCCAGCCCGTCCTGCGTGCCGTTGATGACCCCTGAGTCATAGCCGAACATGAAGCCGCCGATCGTCGCCACGGCGACGATCAGGGCGATGAAGGCCATGTTGACCTTGTCGCCCCCGGCGATGTCGGGGCCTGATACGCCAGTCGGTCCTGCCATTCTCAATCCTCCTCCGTTGGGCTCTGACGGCCCGTTGTCGTGACGGCCGGCTAGCGCCAGCCGGCGTCCACGAAATACTCATGTCCGGTGATGAAGCGGGCGTCGTCCGAGGCCAGGAACAGGGCCAGGGCGGCGACATCCGACGGCTCGATCCGGCCCTTCAGGCACTGGGCGTCGACGATCTCGGCCTCCCCCTCGGGCGTGTACCATTTCATCTGCCGGGGCGTTTTGACATTGCCGGGCACGATACAGGCGACCCGCACGCCGTCGACGCCGAGCTCCCGCGCCAGCGCCCGCGTCATCCCCTCGATGCCGGCCTTGGCCGTCTCATAGATCGACAGGTCGGGAAGCCCCAGGTGCCAGCTGATGGAGCCGAGGTTCAGGATCACGCCTCGGCCGCGCTCGCGCATGCCGGGCGCCACGGCCTGGGCGGCGAAATACAGGTGGCGCAGGTTCACGCCGATGCGGTCGTCCCAATAGGCGGGCGTCACCTCGGCCAGGGTATGCCGGTCATCGTTGGCCGCGTTGTTCACAAGCACGTCGATGGCGCCATGCTCGGCGATCACATCCGCCAGGTGGCCGCGAAACACGTCGAGGTCCAGCAGATCGCAGGGCCGGAAGACGGGCGGGGGGCTGCAGTCGGACAGACTGGCCGCCAGCGCGATCGACGCCTCTTCCGCGACATCCAGAAACACGACGCGGGCGCCCTGACGCGCGAAGGCTTCGGTGAAGGCGGCGCCGATGCCGGTCCCGCCGCCAGTGACGACGACGAGGCGGTCTTTCAAAGAGGGATACACGGCCCCGCTCATAGCAGACCCCTTCCGGCGAGGTTGGCCATCAGGCTTGAGATGCCGAAGGTCCAGGGCGGCGCCTCCTCGCACGATGCGACCCGGTTGCGCAGGACGCCCAGCCTTGGCGAGGACACGCAGACCTCGTCACCCCTCTTGTGGGTGAAGCCCTGACCGGGCACGTCACGGTCGTCGGTCGGCGCGAACATGGTGCCGAGATAGAGGGCGAACCCGTCCGGGTACTGGTGGGAGGAAGACAGGGTCTGGGCAGCCAGATCGAGCGGATCCCGGCTGATGAGACGCATCGACGACTGGCCCGACATCTCGAACCCGTCATCACCGGTGACCCTCAGCGACACGACCGCATTGCGGACGTCGTCGATGCTGAAGGCGTCGTCGAACAGGCGGATCCACGGGCCGACCGCGGCGGAGGCGTTGTTGTCCTTGGCCTTGCCGAGCAGAAGCGCCGACCGGCCCTCGATGTCCCGCAGGTTGACGTCATTGCCCAGGGCCGCGCCCACGGCCTTGCCCGCCGGATCGCAGATCAGCACGACTTCCGGCTCGGGGTTGTTCCAGACGCTGTCGGACCGCACGCCGACGAGGTCGCCCCAGCCGACGGAGGCCAGCACGGGCGCCTTGGTGAAAATCTCGGCGTCCTTGCCGATCGCCACCTCGAGATACTGGGACCACAGGCCTTCCTCGATCAGGACCACCTTCAGGGCGCCGGCTTCCGCAGAGCCCGGCTTGACCGAAGAGAGGTCGGCGCCGACCCGGGCGGCCAGGGCGGTGCGGATCGCCTGCGCCGCGCCGGCGTCGCCGCGCGCACGCTCCTCGATGACGCGCTCGACGGCCGAGACCGCGAAGGTGACGCCGGACGCCTTCACGCATTGCAGGTCAAGCGGCGAGAGCAGGCGGGGAAGGGTGGAGGAATCCTGCAAGGCGAGGTCTTCGAGTGCGCCCAGGCTCTTGCCGGTCAAAGACGCGGGATCGCCCAGCGCGACGGCCTGTGCGGTGGTCGGCGCGGTCGCGGAGATGTCGAACAGTTCGCCGCCCCGCAGCACGACCGGCGTCGGGCCTTCGGGCAGCAGAAGGCGCCCGAGGAATACGCCCTCGCGCCAATCCGCAGGCATGTCGTCAATCAGTTTCAAGCGCCCCTCCGTCCACGTTCTGATGACGTGGTAGCGCTAACATCATCAGCTTGAGAGCCGGCTGTCAATGCGGGACGGGGCCGGTGCTGTCGCGCGTGATCAGGTGGTGGCGGATCGGCTCGGGTTCCGCGCCGGGCCGGGCCAGACGGATCGCGGCCTCATGGGCCATGTCGGCGGCCGGTTGCCGTACCGTGGTCAGCGTTGGCCAGGAGTTGGCCGCGATATAGGTGTCGTCGAATCCCGCGACGGATACGTCGCCGGGCGCGTCCAGTCCCGCGCCGTGGACCGCGGCGAGCGCCCCGGACGCCATGTCGTCATTGCTGGCGAAAATGGCGGTCGGGCGGGGCGTTCCGGCCAGCAACCGGCGCGCGGCCTCAAGGCCCGAGCGATAGGTGAAGTCACCCTCCACGACCGAAAGGCTTGCACCGGGGATGCTGGCCACTGCCTGCTCGGCGCCCTGCCGGCGTTCGGCGCTGGCGCTCTGGTCGCCGCGGCCCTCGATGAAGCCGATACGGCGGTGCCCCAGTTCGATCAGATATTCGACCACCTCGCGCGCCGCCGCCCTGTCATCGACCTTGAGACTGACGATCCCGGGGCTCCGGCTGGGAGCGGCGAGAACGACGGCGCGAAGGCCGGCTCTGGCGATTGCATCAAGGGTCGCGGCCGACTCGCCCAGCGGAGGGGGAACGATCACGCCCTGCGCGCCGCCCGCGACGAGCCGCGACACCGCCAGCCGCTCGGCCGCGGGATCTCCGGCCTGGGATGGTTCGATCATGAGCAGCAAGCCTGCCGCCCGCGCGCCGGAAAGGGCGCCCGCCAGAACCTCGGCCAGATAGGCGTTGCTGGGGTTGGCGTAGAGCAGGCCGATCCGGCCGGCTCCGGCGCGGGCCAGGATCCGCGCCGCCGGGTCCGGCGCATATCCGGTCGCGGTGATGACGGCTTCCACCTTGGCGCGGGTCTCGGGCCGCACATTGGCGCTGTCGTTGATGACCCGGGACACGGTCATGGGCGACACGCCCGCCAGCCGGGCGACATCTCCTATCGTCGGTTTGCGGTCGTCGTCGTTCATGGCTCCCCCACCGGGACGTTATCCTGCAGCGCGCGAGTCGCGGAAATGATCGCGTGCTTCACTGCGCCAAGCCTTCTACGGGCGCAACAGCACGGCCCACGGCCGCCCGGCGATGGGGGCAGGCGGCGACAAACGGGTCTGCCCGGGCGCCACCGTCTCTGTCTGTTCGACCGCTCCGGCCTCGCTGATCCAGCGCGCCGTCAGGGTCGTGCCCGGGGCCTGATCGAAGACCAGCGGCTGGCCGTCCATGCTGAAGATGAGCGTGGCTCCGTCGGGCGTGGACAGGGCCCATGCGGTCCCGGTAGGCCTCAGGAGACTGGAGGCGGGCCGGAGCGTCGCGCGGTATTCAGCCGACAGGGCCGTCTCGATCTGGCGGCTCAGGTCGGGGAAACCGTCTTCAGCGCCGATGATGGCGACGCCGGGCGCCCGGTCGCGATACTCGCGCCAGGCGCGGTACTGCATGGCCGGCGTGGACCGCCACAACGCCCGCCGAACCGCGCCGGGGTCGGTCGCGCCCGCGAGATCATCCGCCGTCGCGATGGCGTCGACCTGCTGGCGGGGCGCCTTGTTCAGACCGCCCTCGATGGCGAACAGCGCCCCGTCCGGGCGATAGACCCAGTGATGAAATCCGATGGCGTCCACCGTCCGCGAGCGAACGGGATCGTCCAGAATGGAGTCCATCCCGGCCTTGGGAACCTCGAGCGCGACCTGGACGGACTGGCCGGTCTCGCGTTCCCATTCCGCGATCGTGTCGAGCCAGAACTGCACGAAGGGCAGGGGGCCGGTGTATTCCGGATCGAGCCCGTAGATCACATTGCTGCGCCCTTTCAGGGCGTCGAGCGTGTGCCGGATGTAGAGGCGATGCAGGTCGCGCCGGACCGGGTCCGACACATCCCAGAATGTCTCCGAAGCCGGAACCTCGTCAGGCATTCCGGTGGCCTGCAGGGCGTTCACGGGCCGCCATGGGAAGTCCACGTAGTGGGCGCGGCTCTCCAGCAGCCAGTGCTGCATATAGAGCTTGTGATACAGCACGATCCCGCGTTGTTCGGCCAGATCGGCGAAGGTCGACAGACGGTCGAAGAACCACGGATTGAAGCGGGTCAGGTCGTATTTGCTGAGGCCGTCCCAGGCCCGGCCTTCCCCGCTGCGCGCCCAGGGCAACTCCATGAAGGGTCCCCAGACCTCGCCGGTGCGATGCATCGGCGAGCCGTAGAAGTCGTGATCGACGCGGCGCCGGTCGTACCAAAGTCCATAGTTGTGAATGACGTAGTCGCCGGTGTTGAGGCTGTTCGCCAGCTGTTCAAGGTCGTCCGTCAGACCGATCCCCTCGAGCCCGGGGGCGAAGCGGGTCAGCGCCGGCCCGACCGCCGGGGCCAGCGCGGGCACCATCTGGGCCTGGAAGAAGGAGAAGCCGATCGGGCGCTGGAGGGCAGGTTGCCCGTCGATCACAAACTGACCGTCGACCAGCTTGAGGGGGTGGCTCTCGACCGCCACCCGCCGGCTCTCGACATAGGCGGCGAGCGCGGCCCCGGAGAGCTTCGGAGTCGAAGCGGGAACGGCGGGCGCCGGCGAGGGCGCCAGCGCGGCGAGCGCCGCCGACCCCAGCCTCGCCTCGAGCTGCGCGCGATACAGGCTGGCCGGCGTCTGCGGCTGGGCGCGGTGGAAGTCGCGGCCCGGTACGACGCGGGAATCCTCCAGCGCGCCGTCCCCGGTCAGTTCGCCCCGGCATCCGATCGCCGCGTTCGCTGCACCCGGTGGATTTCTCACCTCGACATCGGTCGCCTCGCAATTCCACAGGACGGAGTTCGCCGCCGACCAGCCGACGCCCTGTCCGTCACGGCCCCGGTGGGTCAGGTTCAGGGCGCCGCCGCGCACCTTGACGCTGTCGAACAGCGCGCCGGTCGCCCAGCTTTCCAGCGTACCGCTATCGCCGTTGGCGTCTTCCGACAGGCAGTCGAGCAAGACGTTCGGACCCGCGGCCGCATGGCCGAGGCCGAAATCATGGATGCCGTCCCGGCTGCGACAGCGAACGAACAGGGTCTGCTGTCCGGCAGAGTAGAACACCCGTCGGCGCAGGCCGCCGAGTTCCGACACGGGAGCCGAGCCGGAGACGTCCTGCACGGTGATCCGGCGGCTGGCTGCGCCGAGGTCGACGACGGAGCTGACGAAGCCCTCCGCCGCCACGTCGCGCACCCAGCTGTCCTCAACGCTGTCGATGGCGATGCCGAACCAGCTGTGATCCTCGTCGGACGGTCGCGCGGGGTCGGACTGCGAAATCAGCCGCAGATGCTCCACGCCGGTCTCGCGCAGGCGGATTGCGGAAGGACCCGGGGACAGCACCGCTTCGCCGGCGCCGATCGCCATGGTCAGGGGGGCGTCCAGGGTGACGGCGGCGCCGTCGATGGCCACGATCCGTCGATCCCAGACGATGTCGCGCGAGCCCGGCGTCCAGTTCAGACGCCCCTCCGGCCGCCAGCCGACGAAGGCGTCCATGCCCAGACTCGCGATCCACGCCGCCGTGCTGGGCCTTCGCACGACGATGGAGTCTCCCACAGACAACCCCTCGACGGTCGCCAGTGGAATGCGTGAAGAGCCGACCGGGACCGCGCCGGCTACCTGCCGGCCGTCCGCCGCACCGGGCGTCTCCCGGGTCGGAGTGTCGATGCGGATGAGGGCGCGGCGATCATGACCCGTCGCGATCAGGCGCGTTCCAGCGCCATCGCTTCCGGCGCCCCGCAGGACCACGCCCCCGACGCCGAGCCTGATCTGTCCGGCGATCTGGAACTCGCCCGCATCCAGCTGAACGACCCCGCGCTGACCCTCCTCACTGGCGGGCAGACCCTCGACGATTCTCACCGCCGCCATGACCCGGTCCGTGTCGTCGCCGGGTCCGGGCGCGACCAGAATCGTCGCGGGCGCGTGCGGCAGAGGGACGCCGCCTCCGCGGTAGCCGGCGTGGGAAAAGTCGATCGGCGGCGCACGCCAGCCGGACAGGGAATCCGACGTCTGCGCCCCGGCCGCGGTCGCCATCCAGCACGCCGCCAGCACGGCCCATCCCCAACGTCCCACCCTGACCTCCCTAGATTTCACGCTAAAAGTATTATTATATTACGATGGAGAGCGGGGCCATGCCCGATCTCGAGCCGGCGCAGATCGGCAAACAAGGGTGGAGAATATCTCGCATGTTGACGCGGCGGACCTGGCTGGTCGGCGCTTCGGTCGCTCCGCTGGCGGGCGCGGTCGGCGCGTGGTCGCCCCTGGCTGTCGGCCGCGACGCCGTCGCCGCGACCATGCGCCGGGCGACCGCCTTCATGACCGACAAGGTGGCGACGCGGGGCGGCTATGTCTGGTCCTACCTCGCCGACTTTTCCCGCCGCTGGGGCGAGATGGAGGCTTGGCCCGGCATGATCTGGACCCAGGCGCCGGGCACGCCGGAGATGGGCCAGATCTTCCTCGACGCGTATCACGCCACCGGCGAGGCGCTCTATTATGAGGCCGCCGAAAAGGCCGGAGACGCTCTGATCGCCGGCCAGCACGAGAGCGGCGGCTGGAACTACATCATCGATTTCGACGGCGAGGACTCGCTGCGCCGCTGGTACGAAACTATCGGCCGCAACGGGTGGCGGCTGGAAGAATTCCAGCACTACTACGGCAATGCGACCTTCGACGACCACGCGACGGTCGAGTGCGGGCGGTTCCTGCTTCGGCTGCATCTGGAGAAGGGCGAACCCCGGTTCCGCGCCGCCGTCGACAAGACGACAGGCTTCATTCTGGACAGCCAGTATCCGGTCGGCGGCTGGCCCCAGCGCTGGCCGCGCACGGGGACGTTCGAGAACCACGGCCGACCCGACTACACGGGATACATCACCCTGAACGACGAGGTGGCCGAGGAGAATATCGGCTTCCTGCTGCTGGTGCTTCAGCAGCTGGACGAGGAGCGGGTCCGCGAGCCGCTCGGCCGGGCGATGGATTGCTACAAACGGCTGCAGCAGCCGCAGCCGTCGCCGGGGTTCGCGCTGCAGTACACGCCGGATCTACAGCCCGCCGGCGCCCGGACCTATGAACCGCGCGCCCTGTCGCCGCACACCACGGCGGCGGCGCTGTCGAAGATGATGGATTTCTATGAACTGACGGGCGACCGGACGTTTCTGGCGCGGATCCCGGAGGGTCTCGACTGGCTGCGCGCGGTCGAGGCTCCGGCGGAGGCGCATCGAAACGGGCTCAACTATTTCCGTTACGTCGAGCCCGGAACCAACCGCTTCATCGCTGTTCACCGACGCGGCTCGAACGCCCGGAACGGCGAATTCTACAGCGACTACGACATGACGGGCGAACGCGCCGAGAAGCGCATCGATGTGGGACGGTTGCGACAGCGTCATGACCGGCTTTCGGCGCTCTCGCCGGATGAGGCCACGGCGGCGTCGCCCCTGCAGGGACGCGGTCCGTCGCTCCTGCCGCAGTTCGTGGTGACCCGGGCCGTCGGGGGCTCCGATCTGAATGTGACTGCGGCCCGGGCGCGCGAGATGCAGGCGGCGGAGCTGGTCGGGGCGCTCAACGAAGAGGGCTACTGGCCGCAGGAACTGCGGACGACCAGCCATCCCTACCGGGGCCCCGGCCCGGCGGAACCGCCGCCCGGCTTCGTCGATCCGGGCCAGGTCGGCGACGCATGGGACACGTCGCCCTTCACCCTGCCGTCCGGCCCCGTCGGGATTTCCACCGGCGCCTACATCAACAATATGAGCCGGCTGATCGGCTATCTGCGTGAGACGGAAGCGTGAGAATCCGGACGCGTCATGGCCCCGCCTTCGCTGTCGCCCTCGGCCTGCTGGCGACCGGCTGCGCTGCGGCTCAGACCGTTCCGCCGGCGTCCCCCGCCGATACGCCCTCGTTGCCGGCGCCGGACCGGTCGCCGCAAGGTCTGGCTTACCGGGCTCAGCCCCTGACCACCGAGATATTCCTCGCCGACCCGGCCGCGCACGTCTTCGACGGGCGGATCTATGTCTACGGCTCGCACGACATCGACGGCCCGCCTGCGGATGACCAGCCGGGCAAGGGCTATGTGATGAACGACTACCGCGTTCTGTCGATGGATCGAATCGGCGGACCCGTCACGGTCCATCCGGTCGCTCTGGCGCTCGCCGACGTGCCGTGGGCCGACCGGCAGCTATGGGCCCCGGACGCGGCCCGGCGGAACGGCCGGTACTACCTGTATTTCCCCGCGAAGGACGCTCGCGGCGTCTTCCGCATCGGCGTCGCGACCGGCGACCGGCCCGAAGGTCCGTTCACGCCGGAGGCCGAACCGATTCGGGACGCGTACAGCATCGACCCCGCAGTCTTCGTCGACGAAGACGGTGAGGCGTACATGCTGTTCGGCGGCATACATGGCGGGCAGTTGCAGCGCTGGGCGACGGGCGCCTACGATCCCTCGGCCGGCGACACCGACCTGCAACAACCGGACGCCCCGGCGCTGTCGCCCCGTATCGCGCGCATGAGTGCCGACATGCTGCAGTTCGCCGAGCCGCCGCGTGAGCTGCGGATCGTCGACGAGGCAGGAGCGTCCATCCTCGGAGGCGACCATGACCGCCGCTTCTTCGAGGCGGCGTGGATGCACAGGCACGGCGGGCTCTATTATCTGAGCTACTCCACCGGCGACACGCACCATGTGGCCTATGCGACGTCCGCCACGCCGTACGGGCCGTTCACCTGGCGCGGAAACATCCTGCTGCCGGTGCAGGGCTGGACCACGCACCAGTCGATCGTCGAGGTCGACGGCCAATGGCGGCTCTTTTTCCACGACACCCAGCTGTCGAACCGCAACAATTTCCGCAGCGCCAAGGTCGTCGATCTCGTCCACAACCCGGACGGCGCGATCCAGACCATCGACCCCTTCATCCGCTAGCCACCTTCGTCTTCAGTCGTTCATCCGTCGAGGTTCGTCATGCAGTCCATCCACCGCCGCGCCGCTCTCTCCAGCCTTCTGGGCGGGGTCGCCCTGGCCGCCCTCGGGGGCCGGTCCGTCCGGGCCCAGTCCAATGAGGCGGCGGCGCCCCTGGGCCGCGAATGGGCGCATATGCGCTGGGCGCGGGGCATCGAGAACCAGAGGAAGGCGGACCTCGGCAACGGGACCTTCCTGAACCCGATCATGTCGGGCGATCACCCCGATCCGTCGATCCTCAAGGACGGCGACGACTACTACATGACCTTCTCGTCGTTCGAATCCGTGCCGGGCATCCACATCTGGCATTCGAGGGATCTGGTGAACTGGCGACCGGTGGTCGCGGCCCTGACCACCAATATCGGCTCGGTCTGGGCGCCCGAGCTCTGCAAGCACGGCGACCGGTATTACGTCTACATTCCCGCCCGTTTCCCCGACTATCGCTCCAGCTATGTCATCTGGGCCGACCGGATCGAGGGGCCGTGGTCCGAGCCGATCGATCTGAAACTGCCGAACCGGATCGACCCGGGCCACATCGTCGGCGAGGACGGCAAACGCTATCTGTTCATGAGCGGCGGCGACCGGGTCCGGCTGACCGACGACGGTCTGGCGACCGACGGCGCGCTGGAGCACGTCTACGACCCCTGGCGCTATCCGGACGACTGGATCGTCGAAGGCTTTGCGCCCGAGGGCCCCAAGCTGATGAAGCGGGGCGAATATTTCTACATGATCACGGCCGTGGGCGGCACGGCCGGACCGCCGACGGGCCATATGGTGATCGCGGCCCGCTCGCGTTCCGTCCATGGACCGTGGGAAAACTGCCCGCACAATCCGATCGTGCGCACCGTCTCGGGCGCCGAGAAATGGTGGTCGCGCGGCCATGCGACGCTCGTCGAGGGCCCCGCCGGCGACTGGTACATGGTCTATCACGGCTATGAGAACGCCTACTGGAGCCTCGGTCGCCAGACCCTGCTGGACCCGGTCGAATGGACCGAAGACGGCTGGTTCCGCGCCACCGGCGGCGATCTGGCGACGCCCCTGCCGATGCCTCGGGGTGGTGAAGCCGTGCCTCACGGCATGGCGCTGTCGGATGATTTCTCGACCGACAAATTCGGCATCCAGTGGAGCTTCTACGATCCGCAGGCGGACGAGAAGGCGAGGCTGCGCCGCGCCGGCGGCGTGCTCCACATGCGGGCCAAGGGCACGGCGCCCAGCAACTGTTCGCCGCTGACCTTCGTCCAGGGCGATCAGGGCTATGTGCTGGAATGCGAGATCGAGATCGATCCGGGCGCGGTCGCGGGGATCATCCTGTTCTACGACCGACAGCTCTATGCGGGTCTGGGCTTCGACCCGGAGAAATTCGTCACCCACCAGTACGGGATCGAGCGCGGCCGCCCGGCTCACGCCTACGGCGCGAAGATGCACCTGCGGCTGACGAACGCCTTCCAGAACGTCTATTTCGACACTTCGAGCGACGGCGTGAACTGGAAGCGGTTCGACCGCGGGATGGAGGTGTCCGGCTATAACCAGAACGTCCGCGGCGGCTTCATGATGCTGCGTCCGGCCCTCTATGCGGCGGGCGAGGGCGAGGCCCGGTTCCGCAACTTCACCTATCGCGCGCTCTGACGTCGGCATGCTGACCCGACGGGAAGCCATGGCGGCGGGGGTCGGCGTCGGCCTCGCCGGCGCCGCGGCGACGCGCGCCGGCGCGGAGCCCGGCTTCCCCGATCTCAGGCTCTGGTACCGACAGCCCGCGACGACGTGGGTCGAGGCCCTGCCGATCGGCAACGGCCGGCTGGCGGCTATGGTGTTCGGCGGGGTCGGGCGCGAGCGGCTCCAGCTCAATGAAGACACCCTTTGGGGCGGCGGCCCCTACGATCCGGCCAATCCCAAGGCGCTGGAAGGCATACCGCGGGTTCGCCAGCTGATCGCCGAGGAACGCTGGGTCGAGGCGCGGGATTTCGCCACCGTCTCCATCATGGCGACCCCGGTCCGGCAGATGTCGTTCAACAGCCTGGGCGATCTGTATCTGGATTTCACAGGCGTCGAGGGGGCCGCGAACTATCGGCGCGAACTGGACCTGGACGGCGCCGTGACCTCGGTGACCTTCGAGGCGGGCGGGAGGCCCCACGTCCGCGAAGCCTTTGTGTCGGCCATCGATCAGGTGGTGGCGATGCGGCTCGTGGCAGGTCCCGGTGGGCTGAGCTTCACGGCCGGGTTCGACAATCCCCCGCGCGCTTCGGCTGTCGCGACGGCCGAAGGAACCGACACCCTCGTGTTCGCCGGCCGCAACGGGGCGCAGCACGGCGTGGACGGCGCTCTGAAGTACGAGAGCCGGCTCCGCATCATCCGCAGGGGCGGACGGACATCGGTCGATGGGGGCAGGCTAGTCGTCACCGGGGCGGATGAAGCGATCCTGCTGATCGCCGCCGCAACCAGCTATCGCAGCTTCCGGGATGTATCCGGCGACCCGGCCGCGAAGACCCGTCAGGCCATAGCCCGGGCCTTGGGTAAGGGATGGGACGCCCTGAAGGCCGACCATCATCGCGAGCATCGCCGCCTGTTCCGAAAGGTGGCGTTCGATATCGGCCGCACTGACGCGGCGGACCGACCGACGGACGAACGGGTCGCGACGTCCCAGAGTTCGAACGATCCGGCGCTGGCGTCCCTGTACTACCAGTACGGCCGCTATCTGCTGATCTCGAGTTCGCGGCCCGGAACCCAGCCGGCCAACCTCCAGGGGGTCTGGAACGAAAATAACTCGCCGCCTTGGGGCGGCAAATACACGATCAATATCAATACGGAGATGAACTACTGGCCCGCCGAACCCACCGGTCTGGGCGAATGCGTCGAGCCGCTGGTGGCCATGGTCAAGGATCTGGCGATCACGGGGGCCCGGACGGCGCGGGTGATGTATGGCGCGCGCGGCTGGGTCTGCCACCATAACACCGACGTCTGGCGGGCGACCGCGCCCATCGACGGCTCGCAATACGGCGTCTGGCCGACGGGCGGAGCCTGGCTGTGCAAACACCTGTGGGACCGATGGGACTATCACCGCGATCCGGCCTATCTGGCTGACATCTATCCGGTGCTGAAGGGGGCCAGTCTGTTCTTCCTCGACACCCTGCAGGTCGAGGCCGGCTCCGGCTATTTGATCTCCTCTCCGTCGATCTCGCCCGAGAACACCCACGCGGGTGGAGTGTCGCTGTGCGCGGGCCCGACGATGGACCAGCAGATCATCCGCGACCTGTTTGCCAACACAGCGCGGGCGGCCGAACATCTGCAGGTCGATCCCGCCCTGCGCGACGAGATTCTGGCCGCGCGCGCCCATCTGGCTCCGAACGAGATCGGCTCGACGGGCCTGCTGAAGGAGTGGCGCGAGGATTGGGACCTCCAGGCCAACGACCTGCATCACCGGCATGTCAGCCACCTTTACGGCGTGTATCCATCGGACCAGATCACAACGCGCAGGACACCCGCCCTCGCCGAAGCGGCGAAAATGTCCTTGAGCCTGCGGGGCGACATCTCGACGGGCTGGGCCATCGCATGGCGGCTCAATCTATGGGCGCGGCTGGGTGACGGGGACCGGGCGCATCGGATACTGATGCATCTGCTCAGCCCGGACCGCACCTATCCCAATCTATTCGACGCCCATCCCCCGTTCCAGATCGACGGCAATTTCGGCGGCGTTTCGGGCATGACCGAGATGCTGATGCAGGACCATTCGGGCGAGATAATCCTGCTGCCGTCCTTGCCGGCTGCCTGGCCGTCCGGCGCGATCAGCGGCCTGCGGTGCCGCGGCGGGTTCGGTCTGTCGATTCGGTGGGCGGAAGGCCGTCTCGTCCAGGCCGACCTGGTCAGCGATCTGGGAGAACCCTGCTTGGTCCGCTACGGCGATCTTACGCTCGGGCTGAACCTCGCCCGAGGCGGGCGGCTGACGTTGACCCCGGCCTCGTTCGTTCAGGCTCCATTCGCCTCCTGAGAACGGCGCGTCCGTAAACGAGGGCGGACCCCCTTCGCCGATCGGGACGCGCCGATGTACAAGCGGTGGATCGATTCCACGCCGATGGAGCGGCCGGGCGAGCCGGAGGAAGTCGCTTCGGCGGTGTTGTTCCTGGCCTCGGACGCCGCCAGTCTGATGACCGGCGACGTGGTGGTCGTGGACGGCGGCTACACCTCCTGCTGGTGACGGACTGAAGGGGACTTGATGTCAGTGGAACAGCCGTTGCTGGCCGGCGTCGAACTGGGAGGCACCAAATGTGTCTGTCTGCTGGCGTCCGGACCCGACGATATCCGGGAGCAGGTCCGGATCGACACCACCACGCCGGCTGAAACCCTCGCCGCGATCCGTGAGGTGCTGGCGCGCTGGCATGCGCACCATGGGTTCGCCGCCATCGGCGTGGCCAGTTTCGGGCCGCTGGAGCTCGATCCGCGGTCAGCGCAGTACGGTTGCATCGTCAATACGTCCAAGCCGCTCTGGAGCGGAGCGGATATTCTGGCGCCGCTTCGAACGTTCGGCGTGTCGATCGGGTTCGACACGGACGTCAACGGCGCGGCGCTGGCCGAAGGGCGTTGGGGCGGGGCGCGTGGTCTGGACAGCTATGCCTACATTACCGTCGGAACCGGCGTCGGCGTCGGATCCGTGGTTCGCGGCCTGACCGTTCGCGGTCTCGGCCATTCCGAGGCCGGGCATCTGCGCATTCCGCGCATGGCGGGTCAGAGCTGGGCCGGGGTCTGTCCCTTTCACGGCGACTGCGTCGAAGGTCTGGCGTCCGGGCCGGCCATCCAGGCGAGGGCAGGTCGGCCGGGGGATCAACTCGAGGCCTCCGACCCGGCGTGGGACGAGGTGGTGCACGCCTTGGGGGCGCTCCTGCACAATCTCGTCCTGACCGTCGCGCCGCAGAGAATCCTGATGGGCGGGGGCGTGGTCAGCGGACGGCCCTTCCTGCTTCCGCGCGTGCGGTCGGCGCTTGTCGAAAGCCTTGGCGGATACGGCGTGGCTCAAGGCGTCACCGACGCCGACACCGGGTTCGTGACAGCCCCGGCCCTCGGCGATCGCGCGGGTCCGCTCGGCGCAATCGCGCTGGCGCAGGATGCGGTGACTCAAGCGATCTGACAGGTCTTGATGAAAGGTCTGACGCCGGAGGACGGCAGCGGGCGGTCGGTGGCGGTGCAGGCAGTCATCCGACAACTAGTCTCCAGTTTTGTAGTGTAAGTATCTGCAAAATATGGATTTTATGACTGGACATTTGTGATAGTTTAGTCGTCAGAACGAAGTGCCTCTGCCCCCTCGGGAGAGTGTGATGACGCCTGCCAACGATGAGCTGGAGTCGTTTCTGGTCCGCCTTGAGACGATGCCGCTGGTGGAGCTTCGTGCTGAGTGGCGAAAGCGATGGGGGCTACCACCCCACGCGCTGCGATCCTCGCGCCTTCTCCGCCATTTGATCGCGTGGCGTCTTCAGGCCGCCGAATACGGCGACCTCACTTGGGATGATCGAAGGCGTTTAAAATCGGCCTCGCTGCCGACCCTTCAAACTCTCAAGGAAGGCAGCCGTGTCGCGCGTGAATATCTCGGCGTGATCCATGAGGTGGTCGCCGAACGCGACGGGTTCCGATATCGCGAGCGCCAGTATCGAAGCCTCTCCGCCATCGCGCGCGAGATCACCGGGGTGCGCTGGAACGGGCCGCGCTTCTTTGGCCTTCGAACAGGTGCCGACCATGGAGCACCGTAATCGGGTCCGTTGCGCCGTCTACACACGTAAGAGCTCGGAGGAGGGGCTGAACCAGTCCTTCAACTCGCTCCACGCACAGCGAGAATACTGCGAAGCCTATATCAAGTCCCAAGGCGGGGAGGGGTGGAGGGTTGTTCGGCAGCGATACGAGGACGGCGGGTTTTCTGGCGCCAGCATGGCACGGCCCGGCCTCGAGAGGCTTCTAGCCGACATTGGTGCGAAACTCATCGATGCCGTCGTCGTCTACAAGGTTGATCGACTGACCCGATCGTTGGCCGACTTCGCTCGCATCCTGGAGCGGCTCGACAAACAGGGCGTCGCATTCGTGAGCGTAACCCAGGCGTTCAACACCAACAGTTCAATGGGCCGACTGACGCTCAACGTCCTTCTGTCTTTCGCTCAGTTCGAACGCGACGTGACCGGCGAGCGGATCCGCGACAAGATCGCGGCCTCCAAGGCCAAGGGGATGTGGATGGGTGGGGTCGTGCCGCTCGGCTACGATCCGCCGGACGACTCTGGTGATCGAAGACTACGGGTGAACGAGGCCGAGGCCGTCGCGGTGCGCTCGATCTTCGAGCGGCTCATACAGTGCCGGTCGTTTTACGACCTCCAGCAGCAGCTGATGGAAGACGGCGTCCGGTCAAAGTCCCGGCGAACGCGCGGCGGTGCTGTGAGGGCAGGCGTGCCGTTCAGTCGCGGCGCCCTGCGTCACCTCCTCCAGAACAAGACCTACCTCGGGCTCATCTGCCACAAGGGCACGACCTACGAGGGCCGCCACGAGGCTATCGTTGATCGTGCCACATTCGACGCCGTCCAGGCGCTTCTCAGTCATCGAAGTGCGGCTTGGAAGCGACGGGCTCCGGACTTGGAACGGGCGCCGCTGCAGGGTCGGCTTTTTGATGGGTTGGGACAGGGCATGAAGCCGGTCTTCGCCCGGCGAAAGGGCCGGCTCTACGGCTACTACGTAGCGCCCAAGCTCACGCTTGGCCTGGCGGGCGCGGGACCGACCGACTCGCTCACGCGGGTGCCCTGTCGGCCGTTGGACGATCTGGTTCGTCGACGGCTGATCGATCTGACTGGCGTGGATTCTGAAATAGTCTCGACGAGCATGTTGAGAGAGGTGGTGACGCGGGTCGAGGTTCACAGCGACGCGGTCCAGGCGGTTCTCAGGCTCAGCGAGCTCAGGCGTCTCAACGCGAGTTTGAGGGACGTCAACGAGTTGGAGGCCAGGCTACAATTGGGCGACAGGGTTGTGGCCGAGACTTCGCGCCTGAACCACGTCCGCATCTCCATACCGGTCCGCATGAAATTGCGCGGTGGCAGAACCTGGTTCGAAGATCGCGAAGCCACAGCGGGCATCAAGGCCAAGGCCGTAAGGCTGGATGCGATCAAGCGACTTCGAGCGGCTCATGATAGGGGACGTAGACGGGAGCCGCCCCCGCCGCCTCGGCGGTGCGTTGAGCAGCCGCCGCTTCGAGGCCCGCAATCTGGTCCGAAGCCTTCCCCTTGCCGTCCCAGCCTTTTCGGCTCGCAGCTCCGACATCGACCGCGCTGACCGTGGCGACAGCCTTGATCCGGCGTTCTGTGGACGACGCCTTGATGGCGGCTCCGCTGCCCGCGCAGATGCCGAGCGCCCCGATCCGACCGGCGTCGATGTAGGGCAGCGTCGTCAGGTAATCGACCGCGCTGTAAACGTCCCCCACCCGCCGCATCGGGTCATCGAGGAAGCGCGGCATCCCGCCGCTCGCGCCTTGGTGGGATGCGTCAAATGCAAGCGTGACGAACCCCTGTTCGGCCAGACGCTGCGCGTAAAGCCCCGCCGTCTGTTCCTTCACGCCACCACCGGGGTGGATGCTGATAATCGCCGGATACCGGCGAGCTTGGTCGAAGCCAGCTGGGAAGTAGATGTTTCCCGCCATGGTGATCCCGTTGTTGTCGAACTCCACGCTGCGCATGGTCGGCGCTCCTGTTTCTTGGGGTGTCAGGGTGCGGGCGGCGGCTGCGGCCCATCCCGGCAAGGCCGATGACGCGGCGACGACCGCCCCGGTCATCAGCAGCCTCCGACGGGGCATGCTGACTTCGGCTGACTTGCTCGTTTCAGTTCGCATACCGGTCGCCCTTGTGATCGAGGCGCTCGCTCAGTCGCCTCCGAGACCAAGGTAGGGCTTGCGGACGCCAGCGATTAGATGCTGAGTTCTGCATGGACTTATTACAGGGAGAACTGAATGAAGCGCGAGCAAATGGCTGACCTGACCGCCTTCGTGGTGGTCGCAGAAGAGCGCAGCTTCACCAAAGCGGCCGCAAAGATGGGGATGTCCCAGTCGGCGCTTAGTCAGATCGTCAGGCGGCTCGAAAAGAGCCTGGGCATGCCGCTTCTCGTGCGGACGACCCGTAGCGTCGCCCCTACCGAGGCCGGGGAGCGCCTACTGGCGACCCTGTCTCCTGCGCTTCGCAGTCTCGACGACAGCCTCGATGCGCTCAGCGACCAGAGGGGCAAACCAACTGGAAGCATACGGGTCACCTCGGTGGAGCATGCCTCGATGACGATCCTGGCTCCTGCACTAGCCAAGCTGTTGCCAGACTATCCGGGTCTGAAGGTCGAGATCATCAACGACTACCGGCTGACGGACATTGTCGCTGAGCGATTCGATGCAGGGGTTCGGCTGGGCGAGTCGGTTGACCAAGACATGATCGCCGTCCGGATCGGTCCGGATTTCGACATGGCCGTAGTGGGTTCACCCGCGTACCTGGCGGCGCACCCTCCACTCGTGACGCCGCACGACCTTATGGCACATGCCTGTATCAACCTTCGCCTACCCACTTCCGGGGGCTTGTGGCCGTGGCCGTTCGCAAAGGACGGTCGGGAGCTGAAGGTTCGGACGGACGGGCCGGTCGCTGCCAACACCATCAGCCTGAGCCACTACATGGCCCTGACTGGGGTTGGTCTCGCTTATCTCCCGGAAGACCTCGTTCGCGAAGATATCGCCGTCGGGCGCTTGGTGCGCGTTCTCGCAGACTGGTCGCCTCCGTCGTCCGGCTATCACCTCTACTATCCAAGCCGGAGACAGCCAGCGCGGGCCTTCGGCCTGTTTGTCGAAGCACTTCGTTATCGGGCATAGATCTGCCCACTGACGGTCACCTTCGCCCGGGGTCGGGAACGCGCAGAAGCGAATACGGGGCCGTCCCGACAATGCGCCGTCAGCGATTGTGAAACCGCAAGGCGTCGACGATCACTTGGAACGCCGGAAGATTGTGCCGGCGGCTAGGGTAGTAGAGGAAATAGCCGTCAAACAGCGGCGACCAGTCGTCGAGGGCCAGTTCAAGAGCGCCTGACTCAATCTTCGCTGCAACGATGTCTTCCGGCACATACGCAACGCCGAGCCCGCTCACGGCCGCGTCTATCATGGCGTAGGAGTTGTTGAAGGTCAGTTGGCCGTCCACCCGCACGCGCAGCGCCTGCCCGTCCTTTTCGAACTCCCAAGCGTAGAGCCCTCCGAAAGTCTCATGGCGCATGTTGATGCATCGGTGCCGGATCAGGTCCTGCGGATGCTCGGGTTTGCCCCGCTCGGCGAAATAGGCGGGTGAGGCGACCGCCACGAGCCGCCAGTCCGGTCCGATCCGCACCGCGATCATGTCCTTCTCGACGCTCTCGCCCAGCCGCACCCCCGCGTCGAAGCGCTCCTCCACGATGTTGCGGAAGGTGCTGTCGAGGACCAGTTCGACCCTGATGTCGGGATAGGCGCTAAGCACCGGCTTCAGTTTCGGCCAGACAACACTCTCCAGCGCGTGATCCGACAGGGTCAGCCGGATCGAGCCGGCAGGCTTCTCGCCGAAGCTGGTGAGCTGCGCGATCTCCTCCTGGATCTCGGCAATCCGGGGCGTGATCGTCTGCAACAACCGTTCACCGGCGGCCGTGGGGGCGACGCTGCGTGTCGTGCGTGTCAGAAGCCGGACGCCCATTCGGGTCTCCAGCTGCCGGATCGCATGGCTGAGCGTCGACTGCGCTACCCCGATCCGGGCCGCCGCCTTTGTGAAGCTGCGCTCCTCGGCGACGGCCTGGAACCACGTCAACTGGTTCAGATCAGGTGCCGGCATTGCTGTCGCTTCCCTCCGGATTATTCGTCCTGATCGATTAGTTCATGCCGATCTGGATGGCTAATCGTTTTGTCGCCCGGCCTCTAACTTCGCCTCCAACGATCCCGAGGAGTGTGAACGATGCAGGCGATGACCCTGAGCGATGCAGAACAGACGCCAGTCGCGGCCTGGGGCGCGGTGCTGTCGATGGCGCTCTGCGTTGCTCTGCTGATCGCGTCGGAGTTCATGCCGGTCAGCCTGCTGACGCCCATGGCCGAGGGCCTCGGCGCGGCGGTCGGACAGACGGGGCAAGCCATTTCGATCAGCGGCCTGTTCGCGGTCGCGGCCAGCATGATCATCACCACCGCTGCCGGCAGGTTGAACCGAAAATGGGTCCTCGTCGGCATGACCGCCGCCATGCTGGCGTCGCTGGTGCTGGTCGCCGCCGCGCCGAACTTCTCTGTCCTCATGGTCGGCCGCGCCCTGCTGGGCGTCTCCATCGGCGGCTTCTGGGCCTTGGCCACCGCCGTCATCATGCGTCTGGTCCCCGCCGCTGACGTGCCGCGCGCCTTGTCACTGATGTATGGCGGACAAGCCATCGCCGCCGCCTTCGCCGCGCCGATCGGCAGCTATCTCGGGGGTCTGTTCGGCTGGCGCGAGGTGTTCTGGGCGCTGACTCCGCTCGTCGCCATCAACTTGGTCTGGCTCGTGATGGCGCTGCCCTCTCTGCCCGCACGTCAGGCGCAGGGTCTCGGCGTGATGATCGAGCTGCTGAAGCGACGCTATTTTCTGACCGGCCTTGTGGCGTCGATGCTGTCGTGGGGCTCAGCCTTCACGATGTTCACCTACCTGCGGCCGTTCCTCGAGCGCGTCACGGGGGCGGACGTCACCCTGCTGTCGGTCCTCCTGCTCGTGCTGGGCTGCGCCGGCTTCATCGGCACCTGGGCCTCGGGCCGCTTCCTCAAAGGCAATGTAGGCCCGCTCCTGCGCTTGCCCGCCCTGCTGATGGGCGGCTGCACCCTGGCCCTCCTGTTCCTTGGCGGCTCAGCTGTGGCGGCCGGTCTCTTCCTGGCCCTCTGGGGCGCGATGAACACGGCCATGTCGGTGATCTGGATGACTTGGATGTCCCAGAATGCCGACGACGCGCCTGAAGCCGCCGGCAGTCTGATGGTCGCGGCCATCCAAGCCTCGATCCTCCTCGGGGCAGTTATCGGCGGACTGCTGCTCGACCAGCTTTCGATCACCGCAACCTTCGTGGGCAGCGTGGCTCTGGCCGTCGCAGCGGTGGGCCTGACCGGCAATGGCCGTCGCCTTCTCAAGCCTACCTCACTCTCCATCCCCTCGACCTGACCCAAAGGATCGTCATGACCGACAGACCCAATCTCGTCAGCACGCGCCGGACTCTTCTGGGCGCGGGCCTCGCCGCCACCCTCCTGCCGCAGCCGCTGTTCGCGCAGGCCACCCATTCCACCGACCGGAGCGTCATCATGCCTCTTCAAGACGACGGCTATACCTTCCCTCTGTCCGCCGATGTGACGCGGACCCCCGTCCGTTATCGCAACCGCTACGGCATCGAGATCGCGGGCGACCTCTACCGGGCGAAGAACCTGAACACCTCGACAAAGCACCGCGCGCTGGTCGTCGGCCCGCCCCACGGCGGCGTCAAGGAACAGGGCGCCGGCATCTATGCTCAGGAGATGGCGAAGCGCGGCTTCGTCGCCGTGGCGTTCGACCCCTCCTACAATGGCCAAAGTGGCGGTGAGCCGCGCCACGTAACCTCGCCTGAACTGTTCGCCGAAGACTTCAGCGCTGGCGCCGATTTCCTCGGGACGCTGCCCGAGGTGGATCGCGACCGGATTGGTGTCATCGGCATCTGCGGCAGCGGCGGCTTCGCCCTCAGCCAAGCCGCTGTCGACACCCGCATCAAGGCCGTGGCGACCAGCGCCTTGTACGACATCAGCCGGGTCATGCGGAACGGCTGGGAAGACAGCGCCAGCGAGGCAGACCGTCGCAAGTCGCTGGAGGACCTCGCCGCGCAACGTTGGGCCGACGTCGATCG
This sequence comes from Brevundimonas sp. Root1423, assembly GCF_001426805.1. Lineage (NCBI taxonomy): Bacteria > Pseudomonadati > Pseudomonadota > Alphaproteobacteria > Caulobacterales > Caulobacteraceae > Brevundimonas > Brevundimonas sp. Root1423. The sequence continues at coordinate 422,543 of NZ_LMFL01000045.1, read as the reverse complement.
GGGCTCCCCACAACTTCAGCCGACCTTCCCGGCGACCATGCCTGCCACGGGTCCTGACCCGATCACGCGCGAGTTCTGGGAATACTACGTCGAGGCGCGCGGCCATCATCCGCGGTCGATCGGCGGGTTCACCCTCACCAGCGGCATGTCGCACATCAACTTCGGCCAGATGCGCCACCTTGCCGACCTCGCGCCACGCCCGGTGCTCGTGATCACCGGCGACCAAGCGCACAGCCGCTACATGAGCGAGACCATCCACCAGCAGGCGCCGCGCAGCGAACTGATCGTCGTCCCCGGTGCCCGCCACATCGACCTGTATGACCGGGTTGAGCTCATTCCGTTCGATCGGCTGACCGGGTTCTTCAATGGAGCATTGACGGCATGATCATCTCACAAGCCGCAGGCGCGGCCTTGGCCGCGCTCGCCCTACTCGCCGCTCCTGCAAACGCGCAACACAGGGGTCCGATTATGGAAATCACCCGCAAGGCTGATCTGAAAACCGTTGACGGTCCCGCCGAATACTTCACCGGCCGGGTCACGATCACTGGCCAGTTCCAGCGCGAGGCCCCGTCCCGCGTGAGCGGAGCAATCGTCCACTTCGAGCCCGGCGCACGCACCGCCTGGCACGTCCATCCGCTCGGTCAGACCCTGATCGTCACCGAGGGTGTCGGTTGGACGCAGATCGAGGGCGGCCCGAAGCTCGAGTTTCACGCGGGCGACGTCCTGTGGTGCCCGCCTGAACACAAGCACTGGCACGGGGCGACGCCGCACGAAGCGATGACCCACATCGCCATTCAGGAAAGCCAGAACGGATCGCCTGTGACCTGGATGGAGCATGTGACCGACGAACAATATCTGGCCGGTCCGTCGGCCACCGAAGCAGAGGCAGACCAATGAGCGACAACATCGCAGGCAAGACCATCGTAATCACCGGCGCATCCAGCGGCATGGGTGCCGCCGCTGCTCGTCACCTAGCCGCCAAAGGCGCGGCCGTTGTTCTCGGCGCTCGGCGCACCGACCGCATCGAGGCATTGGTAAGCGAGATCACCGAAGCCGGCGGCAAGGCCATCGCCGTGGAGACGGACGTCACGAAGCGGGACGACCTGCAACGTCTGGCCGAGGCGGCGATCACAGCCTACGGGCGGATCGATGTGCTCCTCAACAACGCCGGCATCATGCCGCTGTCTCCCCTGGAACGGGTAAAGGTCGACGAGTGGGACCAGATGATCGACGTCAACCTTAAGGGCGTGCTCTACGGCATCGCCGCTGCGCTCCCTCACATGATCGCGCAGAAATCCGGTCACATCATCAACGTCTCGTCGGTGGCGGGACATAAGCTGTTCGGCGGCTCCGCCGTCTATTCCGCGACGAAGTTCGCGGTGCGCGCCCTGTCCGAAGGCCTGCGTCAGGAGATGGCCCCCCATAACATCCGAACCACGATTATCTCGCCCGGCGCGGTCAAGACCGAACTGCTCGACCATATCAGTGAGAAGGACGTCCAGCAGGCCAATCAGGACTATGTCGGCGCGGTCGGCGTACCTGCGGAAACGCTGGCCCGATTGGTCGCCTTCGCCATCAACGAACCGGAGGACGTCGGCATCAACGAGATCCTTTTCAGGCCGACAGCCCAGGAACTGTGAGCTTCAAAAGTAGGCGTTGCCGGTTAGTCGCGGGACCACCCAATGCCGTACTCCGAGAGCGGACCTGCCAAACCGCCGCAGAGAGGTCACGAGCAGACCTTCGGTTCTAGGAATGCCGATTATGCGCATTTCGCGAACGGGACGGGAACATCGCTTGCGTGCGTGAGCGCGGATGGTGGGACACATTGCCAGCGTTGGCCCGTCCGGGCCAAGGTCAGGGATGTTCTGCCAGCACCCCTACTGCCCGATGCAGCCCATCACTGGAGACTGGGCTCTGGTCGTCCACGCGTTGGGCGTAAGCGGCGCCGCGGGCGCCTCCCTGCTGTCCAATCTGCGCACGGGTTTCGGCCCATTGTCCCCCGGGCTGAACGCCCGGCCGACGCCACCGCCTACGACCAATGTCGCCTTGTTGAGGCGCCTGATTGCGCGGTGTCCGTGCCTTGTTACCCAAATGGCGCCACACACAAACGTCCCCACGACGACCAGGGCGACCGTGCACCTGTGCGAGCTGACTCTGGGGGCTCAAATCGATTCAGCCAACGCGCAGACGCCTTCCTCGTTCAGCACCCGAAAAAGGGACCTTCGTTCAAGTACGAGCCCCTGAAGCATTGCAGCGATGGTGGCGGCGTCATGGAGATGCTCTGCAGCGAGGCGCTCGTGTCCGCTGGGGTAGCAAGGATGGAGCCCGCGCCCGCCGGACCCGGGGCGGGCTGGCCTGTGTGGAAGATGCCGGGCCACATCCTACTGAACGAAGGCAGGATGCGAGCCCACAAGGCCTTTGGCGACATTCTCGTGCCATGCGCGCCAACAAATGTGGTCATCTCGGTGAAGAGCGAGAAGGCGCGCGAGCGACTGCTCTACTCGTCGAACGCGATTGAGGGCGTAGGGTATGGCTTCTTCGACGAACCCGAGGAATTCTGGAGCCCCAGCCGGATGGCGCTTTACAAGCGGATGGGTTTTTCAGCCATCTACATGCCGGCGACCACGCTGCACGCCGTGATGACCGAGGTGACCGGCAAAGGCCACGATCATCATGCCGTGAATATCAACGGTACTGACCTCTACCGGGACCTCGCAGATTTCGGGCCGGACATGGCGCGCATCGCCGGCAGGAGTGCGTTGGATCTTTAAGTGGGACGAAGCGTCCGTTTGGATGGTCTTCCTTTGCAATCGGAGGGGACCGCCGGGGCGAACTGCAGAAAACCCGGGTCAAGCGATCCTTGGTGCTTGTCAAGCCAGCCTTTGGGCCGCTCGTGGTCCGGCATCAGCGTCGCGAGATACGCCCAGAACTCCGGCCCGTGCGAACGCACCTTCAGGTGGGCCAGTTCGTGGGCCACGACATATTCCAGCACCGCCTTTGGCGCGAGCACGAGCGTCCAGTTGATCAGCACCGCGCCGGTCGGCCCGCATGACCCCCAGCCGGTCTTCATGTCGGCGACCCGGATCGTGCGCGGCTTCAGGTCAAACCGCTTCCGGTAGGCCGCCGCGATCTCCATCACGTCGCGGCGCACCCGCCGTTTGAGCCAGAGCTTGATCTCGGTGGCGACGATGCCGTCCAGGTCCTCGTCGCGCACCCATGACGGAAGATCGACGAGAAAGCCGTTGCGGTAGTCGATCTCGACATGGGGACCGTCGTGGCGCCGCACGGTCAGGCGAGCCATCCGGCCACGATACGGAATCTTCGAACCGGTCATGAACCGGGGCACCACGGCGCGCTTGGCGGTCCTGGCCTCAAGTTCGCGAAGGGTGTTGAACAGCCACTGCCGCTTGCGGGTCAGGAAGGCGTCGATCTCGGCCTCGTCGTCGGTCGTCAGGGCCAGCACTTCCACATGGCCGGGCGTGACCGTGATCCGTCGCTCCGAGGCGGTGGCGGAACGCCGAAGCTCGTAGGCGACCTCGGTCTGGCCGATGCGGACGACGCCCATCAGTGGGCCTCAGCGTAGGTGCTGCACCAAGCGCCAAAACGCCACGGTCCTGGAGCGCTTTGCCGATCTCGATTGCGGCCTCCGGGGTCATGACGAACTGCTGGCTCTCGCTCTTCCCCGACGCATAGTCCGCCTTGCAAGTCGCGAAGTCGAACCTCAAGGCCACCGCCCCTTCAAGGATGCCTGCCGTGAAACCAAGCAGCGGATAGATCGGGGCGTCGTCGTAAGCCATGCAGCACTCTGGCGCAGTCAGCGACCTATTTGTCCAGCTCTTGGAACGTCACCGTTATGCGAGACTTACGCACGGGTTGAGGAGGATCACGTGACCGAAAACCTGGAGCGGCTTGTCTACTGCAGCACGGCCGCGGTCCCGACCGACTCGCTCGTGATGATCGCCGACATCCTCAGCGTGTCCCAGCGCAACAATGACCGGGACGGCGTCACCGGAGCTCTGGCCATCAGTGAGGGTTGGTTCCTCCAGGTGCTGGAAGGCCGACCCGACGCCCTGGACGCATTGTTGCGGCGGCTGGAGACCGATCGCAGGCACAAGGATCTGATCGTTCTTGCCCGAAGCAGAGTCGCTGCTCGACTGTTCGGAAGCTGGTCGATGAAGAGCGCCCGTGTAACACCAGACATCGCAGATGATCTGCGGACCTTGATTAACGAGTGCCGGACTTCGCCGGTGGATGCCACGGCCGCGCTTCTGCGCCTCGTAAGTGGTGATCAACCTTCTAGATGACGTGCCCTGCCGTCAGCCTAGGGCAAGTCGTCGTGAGCGTCATGGAGCGAGCTCGGGTCTTTCTCGCAAACGGTGATGTGGACCCGGAAATAATTCGAATCCTGGTCAAGCTCGGGCAGGGCGACAAACGCTTCGCCCGCAGCTTCCATAACGCCAGAGGCCAGCCAGTTGAAATCCGCAGGATCAGCCGTTTGGCGGCGGGTGATGGAAAACCCGCGTGCAGTCGGCTCGACAGAATAAACCGGTCCCCCCGACCGCAGGGTTTCAAGATAAAGCTGCATGGCGAACGGGTAACACGGTTGCCGATCAGCCGCTAAAATGGCCATTGTTGGTGTTGGTTGTATCTTGTTGGCAACAAAAGGTTATTTCTGCCGGATGTACCTCAGAACCGATAACTGAGCGCCGCAATTATCGCCTTGGTAAAGCCGTTGAGCGAGGTTGGCGAACGCCATGCAGCGATGATTGTTAAGTTTTCATAAAGGATTTCAGCGACGGCGCCGATAAAACTGCGCCCTGGATTCGGCGGGGGCGTCGGGGTGCTTTCGGCTATATCGACGCCGATGGATCTGTCTGTCGGACAAGCGGCGGCTATCCCGCGCATCATCCGCCCGCCCCGGGAACCCGTATCGTCGGGCGTGGGAGGGGGCAGATGCCCGGTTACATCAGTTTCATGCCTTTCGGACATCTTGCGTCGCAACCAGGCAACGACCTTGATGCAAACAAGGTTCGTGTGCAGAGGTTTTGTCACGCTGCTTGTACGAAGCGTTCCAGGTTGAAAGCCGGGTGAGTTAATGCGGCTTCCCTTCCGGGTCTCGCTTGCTTCAAGCGAACGACTGGCGCTCGACCTTTTGGTGCCGCTGGTCATTCTGACGATCGCGACTCTCATGGCGTCGGGCCTGTCGGTCTTTCTCGCCACGCCCCGGGTCGGCGTTCTGTTCCTCACGGCGGTGATGTTGTCGGGAGCGGCGCGCGGGCTGACCGGAGGCCTCTTCGCGGCGCTGGTCGGTACGCTGTCCTATAATTATTTTCTTGTCGGCAACCGCACCGGTTTCCAGTTCCCGACGGATGACGAACTCTACAACATGGCGTTGTTCGTCGCGGCGGCTGTGCTGACGGGAATGCTCACCGCCCGGTTGAGGACCGCGCGAAAGTCCGCCACCCGGAGGGCGGATATTCTCAAGACGCTGCTGCTTGTAGAGCGAATGGGCGACGCGGCCGTGGTCGAGGAGTCGCTTCTGACCAATGTCGAGAAGACGGTCCGGGAGGTCCTTCCATCTCTCGCGTTCGAACTTTGGTCGCCAAAGGCGCCGCCTGCGGCCTCAGAAGTCGCGAGGGTCGGCCGGCTGACGCGGGAAGTGGTTACGGATGGGGAAGTCGTCGGGGTTCTCTCCTGGTGTTCAGGCGCGAAGGATTTCGACAGCTTTGTGGAACTCCTCGCTGATCGGCTCGCGGTTCTGATTGGCGTGATCCGAAGCCGCGATCTGGCTGATCGGCTGAAGACGGAACGCGTCCGCACACTGCTTCTAGCGTCGGTATCCCATGATTTCCGCAGCCCGCTGGCGACCATCATCGCCGCCACGTCGTCGTTGATCGACCTCGATGACCAGCTCAGTTCGAGCACCCGCCTGCGCCTGATCTCTTCAGCGAGAGACGAGGCCGAGCGGCTCGACCGGTTTGTAAATCAACTTCTTGGCGCAATGCGCAACGACAATGCCGAGGCCCGCGAAACCGAGCCGCTCGAGGTCGTCGCCCAGCTGCAGATCCTCGCTGACCGCTTCAACTCACCCCTGCTGAGAGCGCAGGTCGAGGTCGCGGGAACCAAGTGCCGCCTTTCCGTCAGGGAGGCCCTTTTCTCACAGGCTTTTGCGAACATCATCGAAAACGCGGTGAAGCACAGTCCCGTGGACGAGACGGTCAAGGTGCGGGCGCGTCGGGTCGGAGACAAAATCCATGTCGTTGTCGACGACCGGGGACCCGGTGTGCCGAAGGCCGATCTGGACCGCATATTCGATCAGTATTTTCAGGCCGGCCCGGGCAAGGGCCGGAACGGCTACGGGATCGGTCTGACCGTTGCGCGGTTCAACATAAATGCAATGGGCGGCGCCGTCGACGCCGCCAATCGGCCGGGGGGCGGGTTGCGTGTCACCGCCCAGTTTCCCGTCCACGCAATCGGAGTAGCCTGACCTATGCGTGTTCTACTGGTCGAGGACGAGGCTCCATTGGCGGATGTCATTGCGACATCACTCACGGCGGCGGGCATGGAGGTCAACTGGGCCGGCGATCTGGCCGGCGCGCGGCGGGCCCTGGTCGGAGCCCGTTACGATCTGGTTCTGCTGGACCTTCATCTCCCCGACGGTGACGGCCGCTCCCTGCTCCATCCCGGTCACCGGCTCCCGCCGGTGATCGTGCTGTCCGCCCTGGGTGAAGAGGCTGATGTCGTGGAGTTGCTCGACCTCGGCGCGCGTGACTTCATACGCAAACCGTTCCGTGTCGGAGAGCTGCTGGCGCGCATGAAGGCCGTTGTCCGGCCTGTGGCGGCCCCCGACAACGGGACCTTCCCGCTTCAGTTCGATAGTGAAGCCCGGTGCCTGTATCTCGGCCGGGAGCGTATCCATCTCTCAAAGCTCGAGGCGCGGCTCTACCGCGCGCTCCTTCATATGTACGACCGCCCCGTCACCTATGAACGGCTCATTGCCGAAGTCTGGGAGGGGCCTGGCAAGGATGCTGCTGCGCTCCGGGTGCTCATTTCCCAGTTACGCCAGAAGATCGAGCCCGATTTTGAGAGGCCGAACTTCATAATGTCCGAGCGCGGGATAGGTTATCGGCTGACCAACAGTTTGAACGGTCAACTCGAAAACTAGACCTCCACAAGTTAACAGATGCGCTGACGGGACGGAAACTCTCGCGTCAGGGGATTTCGCGCGCCCGAAATAACCATGTTGGCCCCCTGTTAAACCTAAATGAGAGTTAATACTGAAGATTGTGTAAATTATTAAGAAAGCATTAAAGACGCCAGGCTCCCGGCGCGAATAGAGATCCCCTGCAAGATTTTTCGGGGGACTTTCGACGTGGGGGACAACAAGCGCGTGCATTGGCTTCTGGCCGGCCTGTCGATCTGCGCGATCGCAGGAACCGCCGAGGCCCAGACCACCGCATTTGCGGCGGGGCAGGGGTCGCCGAACAACATCGTGCTGGCCATTCCCGTCACTGCGTCGATCGGCGGTTCGTGTGGATTTGAGACCAACGCCGCGCCCAACGCCGTCCACGCCGTAGCGGACGCCGATCAGGGCTTCCTTCGCGACACGGCCTTCACGCTGAACTGCAGCGGACCGTCGCGCATCGCGGTGGTTTCACAGAACGGCGGCCTCGTCGCTGCGGGCCAGGCGCCCGCGGGCTATACACTGACGCTGCCCTACAGCGTTGATGTCACGATGGCGGCCACCAACGGCGACATTGCGTCGGCGGTCTGCCTGGCAGAGTCCCTGACGACCGCCTCGGCCGCTCCCTGCTCATTCCGCGGCACAGCCAGCCTGACCACCGGTCTGCGACTGGGCAGCGCCTCGGTCGCCCAGGGCGGCTCACGGATCCGCGTCTCGGCCCCGGCCTTTGCTGGCGGAGCCGTCCCGATGGCCTCCACCGCCTACACCGACACCCTCATCGTCACCCTGGGAGCCTCGCTGTGACCCTGCTCCCGTCGCCTGTCTCAATGGAGAGATCGCCCATGCAACGTCTGTTTGCCGTGGCCGCCGCTTCCGGGCTCCTGCTCGCCGCGTCAGCCGTTCCCGCCGCCGCCCAGTCCACGACCGGGACAATCGTCATCAACGGCTCGGTCAGCGCCCGCTGCGGCACGACGCCGGGCAACGGCTCCACCTTCGGGGAGACCGTCGGCCTTGGCGAACTGGCCAACGCCAACGGCTTGCTGGAAACCGCTCTCTCGGGGAGTTCGGCGGTCGCGCCGGCCTTCAGCCGGTCGTACAGCCTGACCTGCACAGGTTCGAACTTCGGCGTCTCGATCGAGGCGCAGACGCTGGGCAACACCACTGTGGCGACCGCGCCCGCCGGTTACACCCGCGCCGCGGAGTTCACAGGCCGGGTTTCGCTCGATCTGGTTTCTCCGGCCGCCGGAACCAGCACGCTCAATCTCGACGACAGCTCTTCGGTCGCCGGAGCGACGACGGCCTCGGCCGGACCTTCCAACTTCCTCGCCAACAGCACGGCCAATCTGCGGGCTTCGGCCTACGGCTTCGCCACGCCGACCGGCGCGATCATGGTCGCGGGCCCCTACCAGGGCCGGATCATCATCACCGTGTCTCCGACCTGATCATTTCCACAACCGTCAAGTTTCCACTTCATCTCAGGACTAAACCAATGACCAAGTATCTCCTCGCCGGGACCGCCATGGCCCTGCTTCTGCCGGCCGCGGCTTTCGCCCAGGACGGCACCGTCAACATCAACGGCTCGGTCGCCGCCAAATGCGTGATCGCCTCCTCGGCCACCATCACGCTGAACGAGTTGGCTGACGCCGACGGCCTCTACAATCTCGCTGCCGACGGCAAGTCCGCCACTCTGAACGCCTGGTGCAACGGCGCCGCCTCGACCATCAGCGTCGTCGCTACGGCGATTACCCTGCAGGGCGGACCGGCCGTTCAACCCGGCTTCACCGACGCCATTCAGTACACGGCGACCGCTTCGGTGGCCCCGGCTGCCGGCGGCTCGGTTTCCGTCACGGACAGCACCGTCGCCGCCGCCGCTCCCGCCGCGACTGTTGGTCTGTTCAGCAACAACATCACCGTCGCCCTGTCGGCCTCGGGCACCAACGGCGGCAAGCTGATCGCCGGCTCGTACACCGGCAACGTCGTCGTCACCCTGGCTCCGGCGGCCTGATCATGAAAGCGATCGCCGCCTTCGCCCTGGTCGCCGCCGCGTTCGCGGCGCCGGCCATGGCCCAGAGTTCTGACGACGCAGACGTTCCGATCACGGGCACCGTCGCCCAGGTCTGTTCGCTCGGCGCGCCGAGCCAGGCGTCGATCGCGCTCGGTCAGCTGATCAACACGAGCGGCGTGCGTGTGGGGCGGCTTGCAGCCATCCCCGCGCAGTCCGTCTCGCTGCCGAACTCGTTCTGCAACTTCGCCGGCTCCAGCGTCAGCGTTTCGGCTACGGCCGTGATCAACACGGATGGCTCTGCCGTACAGCCCGGCTTCTCCCGGGCGGTCAACTATGTGGCCGGCGTCGCGGGCTGGGCCAGCGCCCCGACCACCGTCGCCACCTCGGCCACGGCCAACGGGGGCTCGCCAACCGCCTCGGCTGCGGGCGGCGTTCAACCCACTCCGCGTCTCGGAGATCTGACGCTGAGCCTGAATAGTTTCTCCGTTCCCAGCGATGCGCTTCTGACGTCCGGCGCCTACGCCGGCCAGATCACGATCACGCTCGGACCGGTGGGAGGCCTGTGATGACGCGTTCGCTGTTTATTGCACTTGCCGTCGCCTCCTCGTTCGGCGCGCCGGCGTTTGCGCAAAGCACGACCGCAGTCGCCGGTCCGCTTCCGATTACAGGCAATGTGCCGTCGGTATGCACCGCTGGCGCCATCAGCGGCGGCAGCAACGTTTTCGGGGTCGGCGTTCTGGTCGACACGAGCACGGGGTTCCTGCTGAACACCCTGTCGGTGCCGGCAAAGACCCTGTCGGGCTCGTTCTGCAACACCCGCAGCACGATCGCGATCGCCGCCACGCGGATGACGGCGCAATCGTCCGGGGCGACGCCTCCGGCCGGCTTCACCAACGCTGTGAACTTCACGGCCACAGCCAGCGGGTGGACGCCGACGGCTGCGGCCACCAGCACCGGGACCGGAACCAACCCCGGAGCCAACCAGCTCCGCGATACGGCCTTCGCAGGAGACATCGTTGTCTCGCTGTCGAACTTCGCTCCGGCGGGCGGGCCCCTGCGGCTTGTCGCCGATCCGGAATACCGCGGCACCGTCACCGTGACGCTCGCGGCCGCCAACTAGGAGCGATGTCGTGAACCGGGTCGCAAGTCTGACAATCGCCGGGTTCGTCCTGGCCGTCTCCACCGGACAGGCGTCAGCCCAGTCCCGCGGGTTCGACGTCGTCGGATCGGCGCCCCAGGTGTGCAACATCGAAAGCCCGACCCTCGGCGATCGCGTCTCGAATGTTCAGGCCTTCGACGGCTCGAGCATCCGGATCGTATCCCTGGTCAATCCCCAGTCGCTGGCCACCACGGCGGCCACCGCAGAGCTGAACCTCACGGCGGTCTGCACCGTTCCGCATCGCCTGACGGTGCAGTCCCGCAACAACGGCCTGTGGCGCGCCCAGGGCGGCGCGGTCAACGGCGGCGCAGGCTTTACAAGCGCCGTGCCCTATCGGGTCGATGTCGAATGGGGCGACGTGCGCGACCGGCTGGATGTCGACGCCCTGTCTCGCGGTCCGAGGCAACGGTCGACCCTGATCGACAAGCCGGTCGTCGGCGACCTCACCCTTCTGGTGGTCATCGAGCCGGGCGCATCGAACCTCTACGCCAACGCCCCGCTGCTGGCCGGCGCCTACTCCGACATCCTTACCGTGACGCTGGAGCCGCAGTGATGAGAACCTCTGTCCTCATTCTAGCGCTGGTCGGAAGCTTCGCTTCGGCCGCGTCCGCCCAGACCGCCCAGGAAGGCCGCAGCCAGACGGTGATCTCCGGTGAAGCTCCGAACGCCTGCGTGATTACCGGCAGCCCGGCGGCCAGCGGCCAGAACGCCGCCTTTTCGGCTGGCGGCGGAAGCGGCCAGGTGCGGATCGTCCAACTGGTCGACCCTCTGACGGCGCAGGTGCTTCCGACAACCATCAGCGTGGCCTTGCCGGTCGTCTGCAACGCGGGCCATGCGGTCATCGTGCGAACCTCGCGGGGTGGACTGGTCCGTGAGGGCGCCGTTGCGCCGCTCGCCCCCGGTTTCCGGAACCAGGTCCCCTATGACATGGCGGTCAGCTGGGATGGCTCCGCATCGACCCAGTCGAGCACCTCGTCCGGCGTCACCATCAATCGCCCCGGCCCTGCGGCCGGCAGCGTCCAACTCAACATCACCATACCGGCCGGAGGGGACCCGCTCGTCGCGGGCGCCTATTCGGATCAGGTCGTTATCGAGCTTCGGGTGGCCAGCTAATGCCTCAGTATTTCGAAGGCGCGGCCGTGCGTCGCGTTCTCGGCGCGCCTGTCGCGCGCCTTCTTGTATTCGGGCTTGCCCTGATGGTCGTTCTGGCTGCGTCGATCGCATGGGCGATGACCGTCCAGCCGGTGGTCGTCGATCTCGCGGCAAGCGGCCGCGGCAGCAGCAGCGTGATCACGGTCGAGAACACCTTCGCCAATCCCCTTCCGGTGGAACTGAGGGTTGAAGATCTTGCCTGGGCCGACGGCGGGGTCAAAGGCACGGGAGTGGATGCGGGGGATCTCCTTGTCTTCCCGCCGCAAAGCCTGATCCAGCCCGGTCAGACCCAGTCTTTCCGCGTCCAGTACGTCGGCGATCCGGCGCTTGCGCGCAGCAAGCACTACTACGTCACCGTGGCGCAGCTGCCGGTGCAGTTGCCGGAAGGCGAGTCTGCGATCCAGATCCTGTACAATTTCCAGGTTCTGGTGAGCGTGGCGCCCGCCGGCGCGCGTCCCGATATCCGCGTCGTCAGCTCGGATGTCGTGTCCGAGGACGGCAAGTCCTTCCCCGCCGTGACGTTCAGCAACAGCTCCGTGGCTCATGGCTACGTGTCCAAGGGACGTCTGCGCCTGATCGCGCGCGACACTGCCGGTCGGGAGGTCTGGAGGCGGACCATCCCGGGACCGGAACTCCAGCAAACCATCGGCTTCGGTCTCATCGGCGCGGAACAAACCCGCCGGATCGTCATGCCGCTAGAACTTCCTGAGGGGGGGGTCCGCGTTGAAGCGCAGTTCACACCTGAGCCCCAGAGGTAGGGCCCGCCCGGCACGGGCCTGGCTGATGGCCGGGGCCGCGGGCGTTTTTGCAACCGTTCCGACGCTGTGCATGGCGCAGGCCGGGGTCATTCCCCAGACGCCGCCGCGCAGCATCACCATCGGCGAAGCTGATCCTCAGACTGTCCAGCTCAACGCCACCGGGCGTGACGTCACCCTGACCGTCCCGGCAAAGGACGGGCCGCTGTATCTCGGCGACCTGATCCTCAACATCTCGGCTCGCGACGAAATTTCATTCGCCACGGACCGGACTCTGGACCTTCTGGCCAACATCCTGGCGCCGGTGCAGCTTGAGACGCTGAGAGCGTCATTCGCCGGTCGGGCCTCGATCACCCCGGCCGATCTCGAGCGCGTGGGCATTTCCGCGGTCTATAATCCGCAGGTTCTGGAACTCGTCTTCCAGATCCCGTCCGAGTTCCGGGCTGCCCAGGGCGTTTCCATCGCCAACCTCGATCGCAACACGGTCGGTGACTTCGCGACGCCGGCCGGCTTCTCCGCCTATCTGAACGCGAGGACCAACCTCGAATACATCCACGAGGGCGTGAACGACGGCTTCGTTGATCCTCTGCTGTTCCTCGACTTCGCCGCCCGCATGGGCGGGGTCGTGCTCGAGAGCCAGGGGATCTGGTCGCCGGGCGGAGCCCAGACCGAGTTCCAGCGGCAGGACACGCGGCTGGTCTGGGACGACACGGTCAACCTCGTCAGATGGTCGGCCGGCGATCTGCGTCCGGTCGTGCGCGGCTACCAAGGGTCTCCTAACGTCGCAGGCCTGTCGCTTCTGCGCACCTACAGCCAGTTGCAGCCGCAACTCGTCTCGCGTCCTCGCGGCGCGAGAAGCTTCTCCCTGGAACGGCCGTCGACGGTCGAGGTCTATATCAACGGCCAGATCGTTCGCCGCCTCCAGCTGAATCCCGGCAACTACGACCTGAGCGATTTCCCGTTCATCCAGGGCGCAAACGATGTGCGCCTCGCCATAACAGACGATGCGGGCCGAACCGAAGTCGTACGGTTCAACGTCTTCTTCGACCAGACTCAACTGGCGCAGGGCCTGTCGGAATTCGGCTTCTACGCCGGCGTGAAATCCAGCCTCGACGTGTCGGGCCCGGATTACTCCGACGACCTGATCGCAACCGGCTTCTATCGCGCCGGTGTCTCTGACAGCCTGACGCTGGGGGCCAACTTCCAGCTGGACGAGCGCTCGGGAATGCTGGGCGGCGAAGCGGTGATCGGCACCTCGCTGGGTACGGTGGGGCTTCAGTTCGGCGTTTCGGATTCTGACTATGCCGACCTCGGAACCGCCGCGACCGTGACCTTCCAGCGTGTCATCCAGCGGGAGAACGGTCAGGCCGACGCCTTCAACATGTTCTTCGAGCATCGGTCGGAAAGCTTTGCGGCGGCCGGCGTGCTTCCGAACAACCCGTTCGAATACGAGACCGGCGCCGCCTACACCCACGCGTTCAGCGACGAGGTCTACGCCGGCTTCGATGTCCGCTTCTCCAAGGGGCGGGACATCCTGCCGTCCTATACGACAGCGCGAGGCACTGTCGGCTGGAGACTGACGCCGTCGACCAGCCTGACCACGGACATCATCTACGAAGACGGGCCAACCGGCTCGTCCATGTCGGGCCTTGTTTCCCTCAACGTCCGCTTCGGCCAGTTCAGCAGCGGCCGGGCCGAGTACGACACCCGCGACAATCGTGCGCGCGTCGGCGTCCAGACCATCCGGGGCCAAGGCGTCAATGCCTTCAGCGGCGCCTTCGATATGGAACGCTCCGACAGCGGAAGCGGCCTGAACGCCTCGGGCAACTGGATCGGCAACCGGGCCGAGGTCGGCTTCTCGCACTTCGGCGCCTATGAAGACATGTTCGGTTCGGCGCTCGACGAGCGAAGCTCGCTAAGGCTTGGCGCCGCCCTGGCCATCGCCGACGGCGCCGTCTCGGTCGGCAGGCCGATTACCGACGCCTTCGCGCTGGTCCGGCCGCACAAGTCGCTCAAGGGCGCGTCGGTCATTCTCGAGCCGACCCCGGACTCCTATCTGGCGGAAACCGGACGGTTCGGTTCGGCGATCGCCCCCAACCTGCCGGCCTACAGCGAGCAGACCATCACCATCGATGCGCCCGAGGCGCCGATGGGCGCGGATCTGGGGCAGGGCTCGTTCCGGGTCTTCCCGCCGTATCGCGGTGGATATCTGCTCGAGGTCGGCTCGGCCTACAACATCAGCGCCGTGGGTTCTCTGCTCGACGAGACCGGGGCGCCGCTGAGCCTGGTCTCGGGCGTGCTGACCGAGTTGGGTGCGACGGCCGAAAGCGAGCCGACGGTGATCTTCACCAACAGGGTGGGGCGGTTCAGCCTCGTCGGGCTCCGGCCCGGCCGCTGGCAGCTGCAGATGACCGGTGAAAACCCGGCGACCTACCTGATTGACGTACCGGAGGATGCCGACGGCGTCCTCCGCCTTGAGGGCCTGCGCCCCGTGGCGGGAGAGTAGAGATGACACGTATCCGATCCGGCTTTATCGGCGGCGTTCTGGCGCTGGCTGCTGCGCTCTTCGCGGGACAGGCCGCCGCCCAGAATTGCGGAGTCACCGGGACCAACTCAGTCTCCATCGGCAACTACGATCCGTTCAGCCCCAGCGCGATCAGCAGCGTGACCACCTCCGTCACCCTGACTCGCGTCGTAGGCACGGGCGGCAAGAAAACGCAGGACGTGAATTTCTACTTCACCAAGCCTGCGGGGTCGCCCGCCTACCAGATCCTCTACAACGGATCGAACGTCCTCTACGAAGCGCCGACCTACGCTGGCGCTCCGAGCCTGAACGTGAACAACGCCAGCCAGGCGGCGGGCCTCGTCTATGTCAACTTCGGCGGCGCCGCGGCGCCGGACACGCTGACGGTGAACTTCACGGTCACCGTCCCGGCCGGGGCCGACCTTTCGGCCGGCGGGACCATCCCCTTCGACATCCGCTACGTCTGCAAGGGGACGGGCGGTCTGTCGAACGTGACGACGGCCCAGACGATCCCGAACGCGTTCTCCCTGAACGTGACGGTGCTGAGCGCGCTGCAGGCGAGCTATTCGGGGCCGGCCCTCAACTTTGGTGAAGTCGGAACGATCGACACGCCGACCGTGCAGGGCGCTCCGGCGACCTATACCCGTTCGGGCAATGTCCGTGTCGCCAGTTCGGGTCCGTACAGCGTCGCCCTGGCGTCGGCGAACAACTACGTGCTGACCGCACCGGGCGCCAGCACCGTGGCGTATCAGGCGACCTTCCTCGGACAGACCCGGTCGCCGGCGTCGCCCTCGTTCGGTACGACGCAATGTGTCCGGGCGGGGATCTCGGGCGTCAACCTTCCCCTCAGCGTCAGGCTGCAGGAAGGCGGCGCCGCGAAAATCCCCGCGCCAAACTATTCAGACACCCTGAGCGTGACCGTGACGCCTCTGGTCGTCGCGGGAGCCGCCCAGAACTGTCCCGCCCTATAGGGCGACGACGCGGATGCTCATATGCCCAGCCATTCCGTCCCGCGGCATCTCCATTGCGAGATTCCGGCTGGCGACGGCGGCGTGCGTGGATTTGCTCAGCAGCGTCGCCGAGCCGGGGGAAAACTCGACCCGCTCGCCGTCGACGACCATCGCCGCGCCCGCCAGGCCGGGTGTGTGATCCAGCCAGACTTCATAGCCGTTCGGGCTGTTGCAGAACTCCCGCAGCCGGCCGAGCGACGCCTGGCCCCGGACGGGGACGACATTGTTGGCTTCGACAGATGCCCGGCAGATTACCGGAACATAGCCGCGAATAGCCAAAGTATATTCATCGGATACACCAACTGCGCCACCGCTGAACGCAGATGTGGAGCAAAGCGAGAGAAGGGCCGACACAGAGATTGCTACAGCTATTCGCATGACGAGTTCCTCTTGTTGAGTACATCTTCTGCGAAAGGCCCGAACATTTCGTCACGAGACAGAGTGAACGCTCTCTCATCGGTTATCCTTTATGATTAGTAACTCTCCCGGCGCTGCGCAGATCCTGAAGCTCTGGTCGCCCAGCGGGGGGGCGGCGTGCTCGAGAACCCATGACGCGCGAGCACGGCAATGCGTCGGATGGCCCATGCGGGGAGGGCGGGATGCGTCTTGATGCGCTCTACGACTTTGGCCTGATTGTCCGGTCCGGCGGCCTGGGGGCGGCGAGCCGGGCGACCGGCAGATCCAAATCCACCCTGTCGAGACGGGTTTTCGAGCTGGAAGATGATCTGGGTGTCGTTCTCTTCGAAAGAACGAGTGGGAAAATGCGCCTCACCGAGCCGGGAAAGGTCCTGTTCGCCGGCAGCCGCAATGCCATCGGCGTTCTGGAGCGGGTGATGAAGGATGTCGCCGTCGGGTTTGGCGACGCGGCGGAGCCCGCATGTTTAGAAGCACGTCGCTCTGCCGGCGTGGAGCCGCACGGCGCGACGATGAGCGCCGGATCATGACCAGGGTCCTGATCGCGGACAGTCACCCGCTCGTGATTCTGGGAATTGAAGCGCTGTTGCGCGGCAGCGACTTCGAAATCGTGGGCAAGGTCCGTGATGGCATCGCCGCCATGGCGGCCGTCAAATCTCGACAGCCGGACATTGTGGTTCTCGACGCCGCGCTTCCGCTTCGCTCGGGAATCGAGGTGGTGAGATCCCTGCGGTCGAGGGACGATGGCCGCTGCGTTGTTCTGCTGACCGCTGGCATCACCGATGCGGAAATGCTGGAGGCCCTGGATCTGAAGGTACAGGGGTTGGTTCCCAAGGAGGGCGAGCACCTCCTGTTGATGTCCTGTCTGAAAGAAGTCAGTCAAGGACGGCAATGGATCGAGAGGTCGCTGATGCAACGCGCCTTCTCCATCGCCCGCGCCGGCGAAACGAAGCCGATGCGAAACAGTGGCCTTACGCTGCGCGAGCGGGCCGTCGCCTACCTTGTGACGCGGGGGCTCCGGAACCGCGAAATCGGCGAGGAACTGGGTATTGTCGAAGGCACGGTGAAGGTGACGCTCAACCGGATGTTCACCAAGCTCAACATCGACAATCGCGTCGAACTGGCGATGTTGATGCGGGATAGTTCACTGTCAGACGAAGCCAAGTCGGGGACAGATCCTGATCGTCAAATCGAGCCGCCAGCCCGGATGTAACTAAAGTTATATGACGAATGCCACGACGAGTAACTGTCGGCCATTTTCGAGCGGTCATATAACGGTGGCATCTGTTTAGGGGCCTTCAAATGAAACACCAAATTCTCGCATCCGCTCTTCTTGCCGCGATCTCTGTCTGCGCCGTCGCAACGTCGGCCAGCGCCCAGTCTGATCCCGTCGCGACCTGCTCCGCGATCAACATCGTCAACCCCAATCCCAACTCGACCTACACCAGCGTGCCGACCGCCATTATCGCGTCGACCGGCCCTGAGTACGAGCAAAGCCGGACCACCACGGCCAGCACTCCGGGCGGCGTCCTGCTGGGCACGACGCCCGCGCAGTTCGTCCCGGGCAGCGAAGGCCGCAACGGCGGCAGCCCGAACATCCATGGCGAGTTCAAGAGCACGGCCACCTATTCCGGCGGTTCGCTCTCGCAAACGGTCGTCTACGCCCAGGACACCACCAACAACTATGGCTGCCTGGTTACGCGCACCCAGCCGAACGGCAACATCACCACGCCTCCGGGCCTGCAGGTGACCGGCCTGTTCTTCGTCGTCACCAATGTCACGCGCACCGAGTATGAAAGCGTCAGCGCGCCCAACGTGACGACGGACTATTTCACCGAGGGCGCGATCTGCATCTCGCCGGGAAGCAAGCGCGGCGAATGGCGCGCCCAGAACGGCTACGGTGGCGTTTGCTCGACCGAGCGTTACCTGTCGCTCGGCACGGCCTTCGTCCACACCAACTCGGTGCCCGGCCTGCCGCCCATCAACGCCCAGGCCGATCACAGCACGGGCGGCGCGAGCGGCTTCAGCCTGCCGCCGACCGTCACCGAGACCGACCCCGAAAACTCGGACGGCTCGATCTAGCCCGGTCTGAACATCCCGTCATCGGCGTCCCCGACGGCTATCGCAGATAGCTGTCGGGGATGTTCGATTGAGTAACGAGAGTGAGTCCCGGGGGGGACGTATGTATCTGTTTTTGGCGTTTGTTGCGGTCGCGTCGCCGGCGACGACCGGGCTCCCGGCGGGCTACGCCGAACCGCCGGTTTTTTTCAGCAGTGCGCAGGCGCAGCAAACCTCATCACCGGACAGCGCGGATGTTATGGCGCGCCCGCCAAGCCTTGCTCTGGGCATCGACGACGCAGTCTCGCGCGCCCTGCAACAAAACTTCCGGATGCAGCGAAGCAATCGGAACGAGGATATCGCCGAAGCGCGCGTTCGCGGCGTTCGCGCCAACCTCCGGCCGCGCTTCGATCTGTCGATTAACGCCAGTCAGAACCAGTCCTATTATGAGTTCGAGGGCACGGCGCTCCAGTTCAACCGCGCCGAGCCCCAGTTCTACGTCGATGCCTACGCCTCGGCCTCCCTGCCGATCGATATTTCCGGCGTGACGAGGCGGCAGGTCGAACAATCCGAGTTTTCGCACGACCTGATCACGCTGGATCAGCGGCAGGCTGAAATCGATGTCTCGACCGAGGTGCGGACCAGCTATGTGGCGGCGCTGCGGGCGCAGGAGCAGGTCAATGCAGATCAGGTCTATCTCGATCTGCTCGACGAATTGATCGGCGATGCGCGCTCGCGGCAACCCTCGGTCGTGCCGTTTCTGCAGACGGAACGCGCCAACGCCCTGCAGTCGCTGGCCAGCACCAGCACATCCCGCGACCTCGCGGTATCTAGCCTTCTGCAACTGCTCAGGCTGGGTCGGGAAGTCACGCTTGTTCTGACGACGACGCTGCCACCGCCGCCGCCGATTCCGGCCACGGAAACGCTGCTGGATCTCGCCGATCAGAATCGGATCGATCTGAAGCAGGCCGACATCCGGCTGCGTCAGGCCCGGCTGGSGGCGATTCAGGCCGGCGACTCGCGTCGACCCAGCCTCCGGCTTACGGCCTACGGCTCGCAGCGCCTGAACGCCGAGACCCCGCTTTTCAATGACGATCAGCAGGGCCGCACCACCAGCGGCGGGGTCATCGTCAGTGCGACGATTCCGCTCGCCTACTATGACGGCGGCTTCCTGCAGCAGCAGCGCCGGATCACCGAAATCCAGGCCGAGCAGGCCGTGGCGGATCGTCAGGAAGGCATCGAGCGCGCGGCCAATGAAATCAATCAGGTGATGATCAGCCTCATACGCGCCCGTCAGCGCCTGAGCAGTCTTCCGGACGCGGATCAGGCGCTGCTGGGTCTCAGGCGGGTCGAGGAACTCCTCCTGAATGCGCCGGCCGTCGATGCTCCGAGTCTGGTGGCACAGGTCACCAACGCGCGACAGAACTGGAGATCCGCTGTCGTCAGTCGCAATGATGCGCTCACTGATTTTTATACGAGCTACTACCGCCTTCAGCGAGCTGTCGGGAGTGATGGCCTCGAACCTATAAGTTGACCGACGGGCCTCGCAGGACCGCCAATGGCTCTCACGATGCGAGTCTCGAATGGCGGAACTCCAACAGGTCCTGTGCAATGAGGGACGCTCCAAGCAGCGGTCTCGGATCGCCGATGAGCGATCCCAAGAGCCTGCTTTAGGTTTTCCGTGGGAGCTGAGCGGCCCGCTGATCAAGCCGGCTGAATGTCCACGCCTTCCGGCGTCCGCTCGTGACGCCACGGAGGCCGGCACGGGTCGGAGCGGGCAGTGAGCATTGATTGCCCAATGCATGTGACGCGAATCCTATGGCTGGTTTAGATCCGCCCCAACGTCCGCTTCCCAGCCAAAGGTCAAAGTCCGCTCTTGGCGCAGAGCGGCTCTAAAAGCGAGCTAATCTCTCATCTTGGCTCAGCGTCAGACTTGACGGCTCGCATTGCAGTGAGCCGTTATCTGCTGACTTGAAGGGTGAAGAATGCCGCGCGAGATAGTTTACACGCCCGAGGCGCCGGAACCGCCACCCACCTATAGCCAGGCAGTTAAAGCCGCTGGTCTGGTGTTCGTCTCCGGCACGGCCCCTACCGATCCAGCCACTGGCCGTTTTGTGGAAGGGGGAGCGGCCGAGCAAACAGCGCAGTGTTTGCGAAACATCCGAGCCATTCTTGAGGCGGCCGGGTCAGGGCTCGATAAGGCGCTAAGCGCCACCGTAATCCTTTCCGAAGAGAGCGACTTTGCAAGCGTCAACGAAGAATGGCTGAAGTGGTTTCCAACCAACCCGCCGGCGCGCCAGGGAGCCAAGCTGCCTGCCCGCATCCCCGGCCTGAGGGTGTCGATAGCTATGATCGCCGAGGCATGAGCCCCGGGGTGCGTCCCATAGATTCACGCGCCAGCGATCCATTCGCAGCGAATGTCATCAGTCTGGCGGCAGGCCAATGTCCGCTGCTGGCGCTTTGGTCCCGTTCGAGTTCCCGTCGGGAGCGGCGTGACCAGGGCCAAAGCCGGGTCGGTCGAAGGCGCTGCATGTTTCCTCTGCGCTTGTGCCGGCAAGTCAGAGTCGCGCCAGAAAAGCCACTAATTCGACCTGGGTGCGTACGCCGGATTTCTCGAAGATGCGGCGCACATGAGTCCGAACAGTGCCGACGGCGACGCCGGTGGCCTCGGCGATCGCCTGTGGGCCCAGTCCGGCGGCGAGCTTGGCGGCGACGTGGGCTTCGGCCGGTGTGAGGCGGAACAGGGCTCGCGCGGCTTCGGCGAGGCGCGCATCATCAGGGGCTGGACTGCGCACGATGACCAATGCGGCGGACCCGAAGCGCAAGGCGTATTCGCCTGGGGCGGCGCAGACCTCGACCAGCACCGGGCGCTGACCGTCGCCGTCCCGAACCACCACCGGGCGAGGAGGCACCCGGATCGATCCGCAACTGGCCGCCGCCTGCGCGATCGCCGCGCGGAGGAGGGCGGTTTCGGCCTCGCGGGATGCGGCCAGGACCCCCCGCGCCATACTCAGGGGGCTGCCGGACACGGCAATGGCTTCGGCCGCGGGCGAAAGCGACAGAACGCGCCCCTGCGGATCACAAACGAACAGCGCGCTGGACAGGGCGTCCAACAGGTCAGACGCCAAGCCCAGCGCCCGACTGTCGAATGCCATCTGCGTCCGCACGGCGGCGCGAACATGGGGGGCAACGACCTCGAACGCCCGGCGCTGCTCGGTCGTCACATTGCCCTGGGCCTCGCCTCGCATAAGAGCCAGGCCCACCAGCAAGCTGTCCTGGCGCAGAAGCGGCGACAGGCAGATGAAGCCGAGGTCGTGACGGCGCAGCCACGCCCCGTATTCCGGATGGCGGACCGCGTCTTCCGCACTGGTGAAGGCGCTTTCGTCCAGCACCGCCAGTTCAGGCGCCGCCATGCCAATGCGGACGCGGGAGTTGACCCGGGGATCGCCGCCGCCCGCCGCGACGAATTCCGCGGGTGCTTCAGGCGCCACGCCCGTCATCCAGTTAAACGGAACTGCCGCCTGGGCCCCGAGGCCGATGAGTTCGCCGCCCTTCGAGCCCGTGACCCGCGCGAGATCATCCAAGGCGGAAAGCCACGAGTTTTCCCCCAGGCCCGCCGCCTGAAAGCTGGCCACGACCTGGGCAACGTCGTCCTCGGTCAAGGGCGCTCCGGAGCGCCGCAGATGCACGACACTTGCATCATGAATCCTCCCCGGCAGGCTCGTCCTCCCCGACGCACCCGCGCTGCCTCCCTCTCTACAATATTGTAGATGCGGCAAAAACAGGTTGCGGATAGGTGAACGTGGCGCGGAACTCGACGGATCTCTCCGAGGGGGAATTCCGCGCGTTCAGACCGCCTGATCGGTAGGGCGGCAATGGGATCCGGGTGTGCCCGGAGCGGGGGATGAGTATGTCGATCAATCGCGTGCGGGCGCTTTTGCGGGACCTGAACAGTTCGCTCATGGGCATTCCGGCGAGGTTGGAACGCGGCTATCCGGCGCTGCCGGGGGTGCAACGGCGCGCTGGCGCGGGTTCGGCGATCGTCTGTCTCATGGTGATGGCGCTCGGCTGGGCGGGGCCCGCCGCCGCCCAGACGCAGGCGCCCTGGTACAATGCCTGGTTCTCGCCGAGCACTGTGACCGTCGGTCAATCGACGCAGTTGGGAATGAACATCTTCAACAACAACAGTTCCGTCGCCATGACCGGGCTGACGATCACGAGCGCGCAGCTTCCGGTCGGTCTGACGGGCTCCAACCCTACTTCGACCTGCGGCGGAACGCCGAGCTACAACGCGGGCACCCGACGTATCTCATTGAGCGGAGCCACTCTCCCAGCGGATGGGATGTGCAATCTGTCGCTGACGGTAACGGCCTCGACCACCGGTTCTTATAGCTTTACCGGCGGCATCGTCTCCGCCGTGGCGGGCGGCGTGACTTATACCGGCGTGACGGCGACGACGTCGTCGCCGCTGCAGGTGCTGGGCCCGCCCGTGGCCACCAGCTTCACCTATGGCTCGGTCGTCGCCTACAACGAAGGTTCGAACCAGACGACCAATCTGAACCTGTCATTCTCTACCACCGGCAATCCGACCTCCTACGCCGTCGGCAGCGCTACAACCGCCCAAGGCGGTTCAGTCAGCGTAAACAACGCCGGGCAGGCGACCTATGCGCCGCCGGTCGGCTTCCGCGGTGGCAACGACAGCTTCACCTGGACCGCGACCAACGCCTATGGCACCTCATCGCCGGCGACGACAACCGTCACTATCGGCAACCCAACTCTGTCGACCTGGGTGACAGGCTCGGGCACGCGCGGCGCGGCGTTGTCCGGCGTCCAGATCAACGTCAGCGATGGCAAGGCGCCGTATAGTTGCGCCGCCTCGGTCGCCTCTGGCGCCCTGCCGGCCGGCGTTTCGATCAATTCCAATTGCACGATCACCGGCACGCCAAGCGCCAGCGGGACGTTCAACTTCACCGTCAACGTCACGGACAGTTCGACAGGGGCAGGGCCCTACACAGCCGCGAGCGGCACCGTGACGCTCGTGATCGCGGCGCCGACGGTCAGCCTGTCGCCCGCGTCGGGCGCCCTGCCGGGCGCCACCGCCGGGGCGGCCTATTCGCAGAGCTTCACGGCCGGCGCGGCCACGGCGCCCTACAACTACAGCCTCACCGCCGGCGCCTTGCCGCCGGGACTCACGCTGACAGGCGGGACGCTGTCGGGGACGCCGACCGCCGTCGGCACGTTCAATTTCACGATCACCGCGACGGACAGTTCCACCGCCGGCAGCGGCGGGCCGTACACGGTGGCGAACGCCTATTCCGTCACCGTCAGTCCGCCCGTCATCGCGCTAAGCCCGACCTTGGCGAACGGAACGATCGGGACCGCCTATACGCCGACCGTCGCCGCCAGCGGAGGCACGGGCGCCTATAGCTACGCGGTCACCGCCGGGGCTCTGCCCACGGGGGTGACGCTGGCCGCCAACGGCTCGTTCTCCGGCACGCCGACGGGGGCGGGAACCTTCAACTTCACCGTCACTGCGGCGGACGCCACGGCGGGGCCGGGCGCACCCTACACCGGCAGCCAAGCCTATTCGGTCACCATCGGCGCGCCGACCATCACGCTCAGCCCGAGCCTGACGGGTGCCACGGTCGGCGTCGCCTACAACGCCGCCATCACCTCCAGCGGGGGCACGGCGGGGTATGCCTACACCATCACGGCTGGATCTCTGCCGGCGGGCCTCAGTCTCTCTGCGACAGGGACGATCACTGGCACGCCGACGGCCGGCGGGACGTTCAATTTCACCGCCACCGCCACCGACAGCTCGACCGGAGCCGGCGCGCCGTTCACCGGCAGCCGGGGCTACGTGCTGACGGTCGCTCCGGCGGTCGTGGTCGTGGCCCCGACAAACCTGCCGAACGGCGCCGCGGGCACGGCCTACAGCCAGACACTGACTGCCTCCGGGGGAACCGGTCCCTATAGCTTCGCGGTCACTGCGGGCGCCCTGCCGCCGGGCTGGACCCTGTCCTCGACGGGCGCCCTGACCGGCACGGCCACCTCGTCGGACTCCTACACCTTCACCATCACCGCTACCGATAGCTCCACCGGAACCAGCGCGCCCTACAGCGGCAGCCGCAGCTTCACGGTCATCACGGGTTCGCCCAACTTCACCCTGACGCCGCCGACCCTGCCGGCCACGGTGGGGCAGGCCTATGCGGGGTCCTTCGCCGCCGGCGGTGGCACGGCGCCGTATACCTATGTCCGGTCGTTCGGAACGCTGCCTCCCGGGATGACCTTGGCGTCCAACGGCCTTCTTTCGGGCACGCCTACGGCGGCCGGGACGTTCAACTTCACCGTCATAGCCCGCGACACCACCGGCGGGCCTGGGTCTCCCTACGGAGTCGGCAGTAACTACAACTTTACTGTCAGTGCGCCGGCAGTGGCGCTGGCGCCTGTGGCCTTGCCCAATGGCTCGGTAGGCGCCGGCTATTCGACGACCGTAACGGCATCGGGTGGCACCACGCCCTACGGCTATTCGCACACGGCGGGCGCCTTGCCGCCGGGCCTGACCTTGGACAGCGCCAACGGGACGATCAGCGGCACGCCGACGACGACCGGAACCTTCAACTTCACTCTGACAGCCACGGACAGTTCGACCGGGGCAGGGGCGCCGTTCATGGCCTCCCGCGCCTATGCCGTCACCATTGGGCTCGGCGCCCAAGCGATCACCTTCAACGCCCTACCGGACGCCTCCCTTTCGGCCTCGCCCTTGACGCTGTCCGCGACGACGGACTCGGGCCTGACCGTCACCTTCTTCTCGGACACGACCGCTGTCTGTTCGGTCTCGGGCGTCACCCTGAATTTGCTGCAGACAGGGACCTGTACCATCCGCGCCGAACAGGCGGGAGACTCGACCTGGGCGGCTGCTCCCTCGATCTCACGCAGCTTCACCGTCACCCCGGCCAACCTGACCGTCGCGGCGGGCGCGGCGGCGGGAACCACGGTCGGAGCGAGCTATAGCCAAGCCAATACCGCCTCGGGCGGCCTGGCGCCCTACAGCTACGCCCTGGCGGCGGGCGCGTTCCCACCCGGCACCACGCTGGACGCGGCGACGGGCGTGGTTTCTGGCACGCCGACCGTGGCGGGCGCCTTCAGCTACATCGTCCGCGCCAGCGACGGTCAGTCGACGCCCTTCACGGCCGACACCCCGGTGACCACGGTCACCATCGGCAAGGGCTCCCAGACCCTCGGCTTCACCTCGACCGCGCCATCCGCCGTTGTCGCCGGCCCGGCCTACACGGTCGAGGCGACGGCGAGTTCGGGGCTGGTTCCCGTCTTCACGCTCGATGGAGCCAGCACGGGCTGCGCAATCGCGGGCGCAACGGTGACCTTCACCAGCCCCGGAACCTGCGTCATCAACGCGAACCAGCCCGGCGATTCCAACTGGACCGCCGCGGCCCAGGTGCAGCAGAGCTTCGCCGTCGCCGCGAATCCGCCGGTTGCGGCGGACGTGCCGGGGGTGAGCATCCCGTACAACAGTGCAGGGACCGCCATCGATCTGTCCGCCGCGCTGACCGGCGGCGCCCATACTTCGATCACCATCGTCGCCGCTCCGGCGCACGGAACGGTCACGGCGGCGGGCGACGTGGTCACCTACACCCCCGCCGCCGGCTATTTCGGGGCCGACAGCTTCACCTATGTCGCCACGGGCCCGGGCGGAACCTCGGCTCCGGCTACGGTCGGCCTGACGGTGGAGGCTCCGGGCGCGCCGACGGTCTCGAATCGCACGGGCGTGGCCGTGGCCTATGGCAGCGCCGGAACCGCGATCGATCTGGCGGCGTCCATCAGCGGCGTCCATACCTCGATCGCCATCGGAACGGCCCCGGCGCACGGGACGGTCATGGTGGCCGGCGACGTGGTCACCTACATGCCGGCGGCGACCTACTATGGGGCCGACAGCTTCACCTGGACGGCGACCGGCCCGGGCGGAACCTCGGCTCCGGCTACGGTGTCGCTGACCGTCGCCGCGCCGACGGCCCCGACCGTCTCGGATCGCTCTGGCATCGCTGTCGCCTACGGCAGCGCGGGCATGGCCATCGATCTGTCGCCTTCGATCAGCGGAGTCCATTCGTCGATCGCGGTAGCGACGGCCCCGCTGCATGGGACGGCCAGCATCGCGGGCGATGTGATCACCTACACGCCGGCGTCCGACTACTACGGCGCGGACAGCTTCACCTATACCGCGACCGGTCCTGGCGGAACCTCGTCGCCGGCCGCCGTCGGCCTGACGGTCGCCACGCCGCCCCCGCCGGTGGTGGACGCGCCAGCTCCGGTCGTCGTCGAACCGACGGAGGGGCCCGGGACGACCTCGGTCGATCTCTCGGCGATCAGTTCGGGCGTGGTTACAGACTTCCGGGTCGAAGACGCGCCTTCGGGCGGGTCGGTTTCCCTTGTTCCGCCCGCAGGGGGAACGACGGGCTGGCGCCTGGCCTACACGCCGGCTCCCAATTTCATGGGTGAAGACCACGTCACTCTCGTCGCCGAGGGTCCCGGCGGCGACTCCGCGCCGGCGCAGTTCACCTTCCGCGTCCGGGGCAAGGCTCCGGATCTGGAGGGGACATCCACCGATGGCGAGACGCTCACCTTCGAACCGACAGCCGGCCTGGTCGGCGGCCCGTTCCAAGGTCTGGTGATCATCAAACAGCCGGAGATCGGATCGGCCGAGGTCGTCGGTCTGACGATTGTGTACACCCGCGACGCCACGGCGCCCACGCGCCTGCGCGCCGCCTCCGCCGCCTCTCCAAGCGCGGTGGGGCGATCGTCTATCGAGTACGTCGTGGTGCTACCCTTCGGCCAGTCCCAGCCTGGCGCCATCGCGGTCAACGCCGTCGAGACAACGCCGGAGCTGACGCCGCTGACGGCCGCGACGCTCGCCGGCCGCCCGGTAACCGTCTCTCTCACCGACACCGCCACGCGCGGGCCCTTCACAGGCGCGGCTGTGGTGAGCGTATCGGAGGGCGGATCCGCCACGATCCAGCAGGGCGGCGCGACCGGCCCGCGCACCTACGACCTGACCTTCACCCCGAGCGGCGACTTCACGGGGGTCGCGGTCGTCACCTACACCCTGTCGAATGCCGGCGGGGCGACGCAGGGGCAGTTGGTCGTCACGGTCAACGCGCGCCCCGACCCGTCGGCGGACCCGGAGGTGCGGGGTCTCGTCTCGGCGCAGGTCGATACGGCCCGTCGTTTCACACGCGCGCAGACGGACAACTTCCATCGTCGTCTGGAGCAGGTGCGCCGCGGGGGTTCAGGCGGCGTCAGCAATAGCGTCAGCCTCAACTTCGGCGCCGACCCCTTGAGCGCCGATCCGCGCGAAGCCTTGCGCCAGCAGCTCGGCCAACGTTCGGACGAAGCATCGCCGTTCACCGAGGAACCCGTTTTGGGCGCCGCCCCCCTGGCGCCGATGCCGACCACTACTGAAGCCCCGCCTGCCAGCGGCCAGGACAAGCCCGGCCCCGTCGGCGTCTGGACCGCCGGCGCGGTCGATTGGGGGCGCCGCGACGCCGACGGGCAGCGCGACTATCGTTTCACCACCTCCGGCCTGAGCGCCGGGTTGGATGCGGCGGTTTCTGACGGCGTGGTGCTGGGTGCGGGCGTCGGCTATGGCCAAGATCGGACCAAGGTCGGCGACAACGCGACCCTGTCCGAGGCGGACAGCTATCTCGGCGCCGTCTACGGCAGCTGGCGCGCGGCCGAGGGCCTCGTCCTCGACGGCGTGCTCGGCTACGGCTCGCTTGAATACAACAGCCGCCGCTGGTCCTCGGACGAGGGCGACTATCTGTTCGGCGAGCGTTCGGGGTCGATGCTCTTCGGTTCAGTCTCGGTAGCGCTGGAGCGCACGCGCCGCAGTCTCAGCTGGTCGCCCTACGCCCGGTTGAGCTTCGGTTCGGTTGAGCTGGATGGGTTTACCGAGACCGGGTCCGACGTCTTTGCCCTGCGGTACGAGGCGTTGGAGACGGATATGCTGGCCTCGACCCTGGGGGCCAGCTTCGACTGGACCCTTGAGCGTCGCGACGGCGTCCTCGCGCCCAGCCTCCGCATGGAATGGCGGCACGAGTTCGAGGGTTCGCAGGACCAGATCGTCTCCTACGCGGACTGGCTGGCGAGCCCCGACTATGTCGTCGGGCTGGAACGCTGGGCTCGGGACAGCGTCAGCCTCGGCCTCGGCCTCCAGTGGAGAGGGGTGTCCGGCTGGACCTTCGGCGCCGACTACCAGGGCCAGCTGGGTTCGGATCTCTCGAGCCAGGGCCTGAAACTCAGGCTGATGAAGCTCTTCTGATCAGCGGCGGCCCGCGAAGGCGGGCCACCGCTTCTTCGTGGAGGCGGGGCATCCGACTCGCCCATATTGGGGTCCGCTTCAGGGATCGACCCGAATGTCCGGCGTTGGCGCGAAGGGGCTGCAGGCAGCGCGAGGTCGGCGAGGTCCGCAGGGTCTCAACAACCTGCCGCCCTTGCATTGGACACCGACCCTTGATCCAGGACTCATCCAGCCGCCGATGGAGTTGGGCATGACCTTTTTCGCAACCGTTCTGACGGCTGTCATCGTGCAGCTCGCTCCGCCGCCGCCGCAAATCACACTTATCCAGCTGCCCGGAGATAATGTGTCGGTTGAAGGCCGCATGGCGACCCGGACGATCCTCGACAAGCTTCAGCCTGCATATCTGGTGGTCCGGCCGAGCACACTTCCGACGGAAGATTTTGGCCGTTGCTGGACGCAGCAGCCGGCGACCGAAGCCTGCTTGGCGCGTGCCCTGGACCGGGCCGGGGCGCAGACCGGGGAAGTCATTCTGGCGTTTTGGGAAAGGGATGGCATTCTGCATTGGCTGTGCGTCGGCAAGAGCGGGAGGCCCTTCACGGGGTCGCGGCAGTCGGTAGCCTTGGGACCCCTTGCGGACCTTTACCGCGACGGCGAAAGCGAGGTCCTGCATCAAGCGGCGGCCTGCCTCACCTACGCCGGCCATCAGAGCGGCTGGTAGGGGACGGTGTAATGATGGAGATCGTACTGGCTCTGGTGGTCGCGCTGCAACGACCTGGGGAAGTGACGCCAGCGCGGCCGGAGCTAGGCGTCCGACAGGCGCTCAATCCTTTAAACGACGCGAAACTGATCGACTTCGTCCGGCGACCCTTCGATCCGATGAGCGACGAAGCGAGGTGGCCGCGGGCGCTCGGAACGCATCACGGTGTGCCTGTGATCGTGAGCTACACCTGCTCGGATGTCTGTCCAAACTACACAAAGCGAATCGTGCACTACGACTTGGCGCCTGGGGAGGAATGCGAGCGGGCCGGGGGCATTTCGAAGGATATCGTAGTGCCGAGCGGGATCGGGACCGGGCTGCGGCGCTTCTGTATCCCCGCACCCACTGATCCGTATCAGCAATGAGCCAGTAGAGCCGCTGCAGGCGTGAAACGGCAGCTTGAGGGATTGTCCGCGGGACGTAGCAGACCTCAGCCAATCAGCCGCCAAGGTCTGCTCCCGGGCGCGGCACGAATGTCCGCTTCTGGCGCGCAGCAGCAATCGGGCGTCCGTTTGACCCGGAGAGTTCCATCGGCCCGTTCTCTGACGGCTGAGCTCTTTGGCTTTCTCTCGCGCCGCGGATTCATGGAGACGTCAGTCCACCTCGAATTGGTCGAGGTGGGTGCACAGT
Organism: Brevundimonas sp. Root1423; assembly: GCF_001426805.1. Taxonomy (NCBI): domain Bacteria; kingdom Pseudomonadati; phylum Pseudomonadota; class Alphaproteobacteria; order Caulobacterales; family Caulobacteraceae; genus Brevundimonas; species Brevundimonas sp. Root1423. Next base: position 392,584 of record NZ_LMFL01000045.1, on the reverse strand, counting down.
CGTTTTGAGCCGTAGTTCTCTCGCTTGTTGTAGGGGAAGTCGTACAGGTCGAGGAGCAGCTGCTCCACGTATTTGGCGATGCGGTTGGGCAGGATGAGGTGGGTGACGTAGATCAACTGCTCCTCCTCCATCGGCTTGGTGCGCCAACCCGGACCTGCGACTTACGCAGTTCCACATCCTGGAAGGCATTACAGACCAGGCGCTCGGCGCCGTCATTCGGCGTGTGACGGCGGGCGACACCAAAGCGTGCTTCTGGTGGCTGGAGCGCTTCGGGGCGGAACGGGGGTATGGCCACAGTCGCGCTGCTTGCAACAAGGTGGATGAGGCAGAGGCGGCTCGGCGTATGCGGGAGTTCGCGAAGTTCATTCCTGAGCTCCGTGAAGATTACTGGGACCTCGACGGATCAGCGGCGCTGTGATGCGTGGACCAATCGCTGGGCCTTGGCCGAAGCGAAAAGCCCATCCCGAAGGAAGAGCATGTCGTGCCGCGTTCCCAAGACGGGGCACACGAATACCCAGTTGCCAGGCTTGTAGGGCCCGGCTGCCTCGACAGTGAGTGATTGGAAGCCGGGACCGTCTGGCGACAGTCTGCAGAGACCTACTGACGGTGCTGACGGGTCGGAGAAGTCCGCGGCGAGCACGAACTGCCGAGCGCCCTCCATGCTCATCGGCCATACCAGTGTGGTGAGCGTAGATTTCGCAGTTGCCCAGGTCCTGCTCACGACGCGCGCATCCAACGCGGGTCGATCTTCCAGCCTGAGAAGCGGACGTGCAGACAGTGCTGCACGGTCGGGGGCCTGGTGCCGGTGCCCTCGAATGATCGCCAGCATTCCTCTTGGATCGTTTGAACAGACGCCCCGGTAGGGCTGTGCTTCGCCGCCTGCCGCGGCGGCTTCGGTAGAACACGGCCCCCGCTTGCGGGTGGATCGGAAACGGCGGGCGGCTGCCTTCTGACGTTTGCGGTCTTCAGACGCGCAGGAGGACTGTAGGTCCCCTACAAGGTGGGTGGCGTAGGGGACTGTGAGAGCCCGGTCCACGAGGCGCGCGCGGGTGGCCCCGCGCGCCTTTGGCAGACCCTCCAGCCCCTCAAGTCTCGCATTGATGCTCTGAAGCTTCGCCCGACGTCGGTCCAGTCGGCTACCGTGCCGTGTCGCGTGCAGCAGTCCGTGGCCTTCCGCCGATGCCCAGCGCCCACGCCAAAGATACAGATCATAGCAATTCTCTCCTGTTCGCGGGCACAGGAATACCGGCCGCTCACCGAAGCGGAGGTAGTTGAAGGAGAGCGAGACGCGCTCCTGCTGAACTTGATCCTCGTCTTTCCAGGCAATCAGAGCGTTACTGGAATCCATGCAGCCGACGACGACATCGAGCCCCGCGGTGCGCAGCATCATCCGCCCGCCATCACCCTCGAGAAGCCCTTCGCGCTTCAACAGGCGGATGGGGATTCTCGGCTGCTCCTCGACGAACCCAAACACCTCTACCATCCCGGCCCAGCCCCCTGCATCGATGTGCTCAGTCACTGGGGTTAGAGACAGAATTAACGCCAAACTCCAGACTTACCAATACGTCGGAGACTGTCGTCCCGAGATGGCGAACGTTCAGCCCATTTGGCCGTCTCCGGCGGGATGCTCCGTCCGGATTGGTCTGATTTTTCTTTGAGAAAACCGGGCCTTCGAGGCCGCTCGGCTGCGAGAGCGCCGTAGCCTCGGGATGGTGGCGGACAGAGAGTTCGTAACGATCTGATTGGAAACAAGAATTTATGCGATGGTGGGGCATTTACCCCCGCATTTACCCCCGCAACGGGTCTGGCTTCTATAGATCTCTATAGTACTAGTTTGGACGAAAATCCAAGCCTGAGTTGCCTCTCGCCGCTGTCATAAGCTCTCAATTTTACGGGCGCGGACCTACGCGGCGACGGCGGGATTTGTCGCGCCATGCACGATGCAAGGAAGCGGCACGACGGCGCGCGTCTCCTTGCCAAGTAGGCGGTACGGCGATCGAGGCTAATGGCCGGGCGGTTCGTCTAGAAAGTCGATCAGCGTCTGTAGCCGCTCGCGCAGAGCTACGACGCGGACGGCTCCCAATGCATGCCTACGGCCGGCGATAACAAGGACCGTTTCAAACACCGCATCGGAGTGTCTGATGAGGGAGACCAGGTTTTCGCCACTAGGTCCATTCCTGCCATCGAACCAATTTCGCACCGCTCGTTCGTTGGCTCGTGTGATGCGGCCGACTTCCTTCCGAGCGGACGGAGTGGCGCCCCATTCGGTCCTCATTGCTGCAGCGATAAGCTGCGGGAAGCTCTCCATCCTACGCCTCCTGCCAGTGAAAAGATTTTCCCGATTTGGACTGAAAAGTTCAGTCCAACTTCTGAAACGACTTTCACGAGCTCGGTGTCCTAGGTTCGCCGGAAACCCGGCCGCGACGCGGCTTCTGGCTGGCATGCGTGATGGAGCGAGCAACAGGGCAGGGGAGATCGGACAGCCCCGAGCTCGTGCGGGCGGCTCAGTACGTCAGGATGTCCACTGAGCACCAGAAATACTCCACCGAGAACCAGGCCGACGCCATAACGGCCTATGCGGCGCGGAGAGGTTTCGAGGTCGTTCGGACCTACGAGGATTCAGGCAAAAGCGGCCTTCGGCTCGACGGTCGTGTCGCACTCCAGGCCCTCATCGAGGATGTCCGGGCCGGCCGAGCCGACTACGACGTCATCCTCGTTTATGACGTCAGCCGATGGGGTCGGTTCCAGGACGCGGACGAGAGCGCCTACTACGAGTTCATCTGTCGTGAGGCGGGTATCGCGGTCCACTATTGCGCTGAGCAGTTCGAAAACGACGGCAGCCTGAGCGCCACGATCATCAAGAGTATGAAGCGGGCGATGGCGGGCGAGTACAGCCGCGAGCTGTCAGCCAAGGTCTTCGCTGGCCAGTGCCGCCTTATCTCCCTGGGCTTTCGGCAAGGCGGCCCGGCCGGCTTTGGGCTTCGTCGGCAACTCGTTGACGAAAGCAGGAATCCCAAAGGTGAGCTGAGCCGAGGCGAACAGAAGAGCCTCCAAACGGACCGCGTGATTCTGACCCCGGGACCGCCCGAAGAGGTCGAGATCGTACGCAGCCTGTATCGAATGTTTGTCCTGCAGCGCCGCTCGGAGGGCGAGATCGCCACTTTCCTCAATCAGGAAGGGGTGCTGACGGACTTGGGCAGGCCTTGGACACGCGCGACCGTTCACCAGATCCTGACCAACGAAAAGTACATCGGCAACAACGTCTACAATCGGCGCTCCTTCAAGCTGAAGGCCAGGCGAGTCACCAACGCGCCAGAAACCTGGGTGCGCAAGGAAGCGGCGTTCGCCGGCATCGTTGAGACCGACTTCTTTGAGGCGGCCCAGCGCATCATCCAGGAGCGGAGTATCCGCTACACGGACGACGAGCTCCTTAGCCAGCTCTCCGCCCTGTTGCAGCAGAAGGGATGGCTGTCCGGTCTGGTGATCGACGAAGTCGAGGACATGCCGTCAAGCTCGACCTTTCGGAGCAGGTTTGGAAGTCTCGTTCGGGCCTATCAGCTGATCGGGTATTCGCCCGCGCGGGACTTTCGCTACATCGAAACGAACCGGGCGCTGCGCGCCATGCACCCAGGCATTGTCACCGATGTCGTCACCACGATCTCAGAGTCGGGCGGAGCGGTGGTGCGCCGCGAGGCGTCTGATCTGTTGACGATCAATGAGGAGTTCAGCGCCTCCGTCATCATCGTGCGATGCCAGGAGACAGCAGCCGGAAGTCTGCGCTGGAAGATACGCCTGGATCAGGGGCTTCGCCCCGACATCACGATCGCAGTGCGCATGGCCGAAGGGAACGCGGAGGCTCGAGATTACTACCTCCTGCCTTGGATCGAGAGCGGCTCGGATCCGAGCATTCGCCTGGCTGTCGACAATGGCGCCGTCCTCGACGCATTCCGGTTCGACACGCTCGACGGCTTCTACGACCTGACCCGACGCACGGAGCTCAGAGCAGCATGAGTGATGCGCCAGACATTCGCCTGATCCCGGTCGAAGCGATCTCGATCCTGAACCCCAGGGCTCGCAATAAGCGGGTGTTTCAGGAGCTCGTCACCAGCATCGAGCGGCTTGGGCTGAAGAAGCCGATCACCGTCAGCCAGCGCCCCGGACGACAGCGCTTCGATCTGGTCTGCGGACAGGGACGTCTGGAGGCGTTTGTCGCCTTGGGTCAGGCTGAGATTCCCGCCATCATCATCGATGCGGCGGAGGACGACTGCTTTGTCATGAGCCTGGTTGAGAACCTGGCCCGACGGCAGCACACCCCGCTCGAACTGGTGCGCGCTATCGGATCACTGCGAGAGCGCGGCTACACCCATGCTGAGATCGCCACCAAGGTGGACTTCAGCCCGGAGTATGTCGGAGCGATCTGCTATCTTCTGGAGAATGGCGAAGAGAAGCTGATTGCGGCCGTCGAACGGGGCGTCATGCCTCACACGATTGCGATGGAGATCGCAAAGGCAAAGGAAGGGGAGGTGCAGCAAGCCCTCGCCCAAGCCTACGAAGAGAAGGCGTTGCCCGGGAACCAGGTACTCGCCATTCGGCAGATCATTGAGCAGCGCAATACCAGCGGCAAGGGAATGCACAACCGCCGCTCGGTCAGTCGGACTCAACGGCCGATCACAAGCGACGGCCTGATCCGGTCGCTCCAACGCGAGACCGAGCGCCGCCAGGCCCTTGTTAAACGCGGAACTCTGACGCGGTCGCGGCTGACCTTCGTGACCAATGCGATGAAACACCTGCTGGCCAATGACCATTTCGTGGCTCTGATGCGCGCCGAGGGGTTTCACACCCTGCCGACCGCGCTGGCCACCCGCATCGGCCAGGAGCGGATCTAGATGGACAAGATCCATATCGCCTTCGAACAGCGGATCCATCTGGTGCCTCTGGAGCGGGTGCTGCCGTCGAAAATGCTGACGGCCGCCGTGACGGAGACGGCGAAATATCGCCGCATCGCCGCCTCGGTGCGGGAACTGGGATTGGTCGAGCCTCTAGTGGTGTCGGCGATCAAGGGTGGCGGCGCCTACACCCTGCTGGATGGCCATGTGAGGCTAAGCGCATTGAAGGAGCAGGGCGCGGTGAATGCGCGCTGCATCATCGCTGACGATGATGAGGCCTTCACCTACAACAAGCGCGTCAATCGCCTGGCGACGATCCAGGAGCACTACATGATCGTCCGCGCGATCGAACGCGGGGTATCGGAAGACAAGCTCGCCCGGGCTTTGAACGTCGATGTGGATAGCATCCGCCAGCGCCGCGATCTGTTGAATGGCATCAATGCGGACGTCGCCGAGCTGCTGAAAGACAAGCCCATCGGCATCCACGCCTTTCAGAAGCTCAGGAAGATGAAGCCCATCCGACAGCTGGAGGTCGCCGAGCTCATGATCGCGGCCAACAACTACTCCAGCAACTACGCCAAAGCGCTCCTGGCGATGTCACGCGCGTCGGATCTGCATCGACCTCAGGACCTGAAAAAGGCGACGGGACTTTCCGCCGAACAGATGGAACGCCTGGAGCGCGAAATGGCGACAGCCAACCATGACTACAAGGAAATCGAAGCCTCCTATGGAGACGACCTTCTGCTGCTTGTGATCGCCGCCGGCTTCCTGGAGCGCATCCTGTCCCGGCCAGCCATCGAGCGGTTTTTCGCGTCGGGCCACCAAGAGATGCTCGAAGGCCTGCAAGGCATTGTGGCGGCCGTGTCGCTGGACGAGACCACCGCGGCCGCGGCTTGACGTGCGTCAGGGGACCGGGACCCTTATCAAGCGCCGGGACCATCGGAGACGCCGCCGTGAGGGGCGGATCAAGGATGGCGGCGGGGATGGCGGCGAACCCGTTCAGAGCCCGCTAGGTCGATCGTCATCAGATCGACTACGGATAAGGCGCGGCCGGGTGAAGCGCTTCTGAGCGCGCCCTGGCTGCGACCTTGCCTGCAGGTCCGTCCACAGGGAACCGGCAACACATGGTGGCTCCCCGCTGCCAAGCCAGGCGCTCTGTCATAGGGTGCCGCCATGCTTCGATTGTTGGCCGCTAGTTTGATCGGGATCGCCGCGTGCGCAAATCCCGGCGCCACCATCATTGGCCGCGCCTCGGTGGTCGATGGGGACACTTTGGAGATCCGGGACGAGCGTATCCGGCTTTGGGGCGTCGACGCGCCAGAGTCGCGACAGGTGTGCAGGCAGCCGAGTGGCGAGTACCGCTGTGGCCAGTCCGCCGCCAATCAACTCGATCGGTGGATCGCAGGTCGAACCGTCACGTGTGTCGAGGACAGCCGCGACCGCTACCGGCGTATGGTCGCGCGTTGCGAGGTCGGTGGTGAGGATATGGGAGGCTGGCTCGTTCGCCGGGGCTACGCGCTTCGGTACCCTGAGTACGCAGGATCGGCCTATCTGCCCCAAGAGGTCGCTGCCCGACGAGATCGTGCGGGGGTTTGGGCGGGGGCTTTTGACTATCCCTGGGACTGGCGTCGCGAGCGGCGCAATGGGCAATGATGGCGATCTGCGACTGACCGAGCGCAGTCGGGGCTCCCCCCCCCAACCCACCGGATGGAATGCCGAAACGACGGGTCGCGGCGAGCCCGGAGGACAATTCGCCTAAGTGGATGACGCGCCTGATTTCCCGCGATAGTCAGGTGCTTAAGCGGAGCGACCGCCAGGTCGGCCCGGGGGGGTGTAGATTTTGGAACGCGCGATCAAACGTCAGGCCGTAGCCGAATGGCGGGACCTGCAAATTCTCAGCGCGGCAGCCCTGATCAATCTGGCCGGCGTTCACGCTCGCGCGGCGTTCGCGGAGAGGCTCGTTGACGATGCGCTGCGTGAAGCTTTGTTCAATCCGACTGAATGGGCGACGGGCCAGATAGACGCCATCCTCCGACAGGCGCTGAGGCTTGAGATCAAAGCCTTCTGGAAGGGCGCCGCCGAGGACCTGGCTTTGATTGATCCGAGCCTGGTGCCGATCGGCGAAGCTCTGAAGCGCGAGGATGGGCTTATCCTGCCGAATGACGACGAACCCGAGCAGGAAGTTGAGCAGGAGGCTCTTCTAGAAACCGACGCGGTCGTCCCAGCGGAAAGCGCACAGCCAAAAGGCCTGGGTTGGATCTCCCGGTTCGGCGGGCGTGTGGCGACGGGCGCAACCGGCTTGGCCACCACCGCCACGGCAGCGGTAAATACGGCTTCGCCGGATGGCCTGAAACTGACGACGCGATTGCGCTCTGCTGCGGGCCAAAGGATAGACGGGGCGTGGATGGGGCAGGGGGCTGAGCCTGAGGCCGTCCTGGCCCAGATGATCGCCCTCATCGATGAAGCCGCCTATTCGGCCAGGACTGGCCTGTCATGATCACCGCCGCGATGGGCGGGATCCTGTTTCGCACGGTTCCCGAGCAGTTCAGATCCGGGCTGGCGGACAACACTTTGCGGGTGGTTGGATCCGCCATTCGCGACGTCAGCACGGGCCAGCTACGCGGGTTTCTTCAAGAGGCGGCGCCGCTGCAGAAGCTGTTTCCTGCGCTGCTCAAACTAGCCCCTCCCGGTCTGGATCTCGCCACAGCCCCTCTCGAGGTCGCACAGCTCGTCCAGGGCGAGGCCATTCGGGCTGGTGTTGGCAGGATCGAGGACGGCGTGAAGCTCCTGACGGAGATGAGCCAGGTCAATGCGGCCATCGGCGTGGTCGGCATCGGCGTGTCAGTGATCGGGTTCACCGTGATGGCGCGGAAGATCGATCAGGTCAAAGGCGCTGTCGATGCGATGTCTGACAAGATCGAAGGCGTCAGCGCCAAGCTGGATCAAATCCAACGCGACGCCATCGATCTGGACTTCGCGGAGTTGAGAAGCCTCTCCAAGGCGTTCGATGAAGGATGGAGGCTCAGCGGCGATGCTGCGGTCATGCGTTGGCATGACGTGGCTCGGGGGGCGTTGTCGTGCCAAAGCCGGTTCGAGCAGCGCGCAGCTCGTCTCCTTGTCGGTGGGGCGGCGCAGTACGATGCCGCAGATCCGTTCCTGGACGCTGTGAGCCTATCCAACGCCCTGAGGGTCGCCGCACTTGGCGCGTGCAATGAGTCCCAGGCGGCCCAGGAGGCCGCTTCCGACGGTGCGAGAAGCCTTGAGAAGATGACCGGGGCGATCGGCCTGGCGGATCTCAGTCGGGCCGATCTCGCCGAGCGTCGCCCGCCTGCCGGCACGGCGCGTTGGGCTCTGACCCAGGCCGAGACCAATCATGCTGCGCGGGCGACCGTTCGGAAGATCCGCCACCGCGAAGCCGCCGGCTTCACGCGCGCCGCGCCCTTTGCACTGCTCGAGCATCGCTCGATCCCACCTCGAGAGTGGTTGGCTGCGGCGCGCGATGAGATTGAATCGCCGGTGATCATGCTGCTGGCCGACAGCTGAGGGCGTCTGAAAAGCCTGGCGGACCTCACGGCCCGAGCTGGCGGCTTCGCGTCGAACGACCCGCTTGCCCAAGATCTGCGGTATGGACGCCCACCGGCACGCAGCATGGCGCCTGTCTGGCAGCTGGATTCAGGGCCTCTTGAACCAAATTGCAGAAGGCTAGACCACTCGCTGTTTGAGACCGGCCTTTTGATGCTCAAAGCGTGGGCGCATCGGTGGTTGAACGCTACATCATCTGCCCCCCMCCCCCTCAACCCCCACCACCACCACACCCATCCCCACCACAGCCTTCAAGGCTGTTCTTCCGCCTTCTCCCCAGCACTCCGGAGAGAACCATTGGAGAATGGGCAAGGCGGACGGTGATCTGATGACCAGCACCGACGAATCCCCGATTACGCAAACGCTGATGAATCTCGCGTGGCGCTAATCCCGGAAGAGAACGGCCAGGCTGAAATGATGGATCTGAAATCCCTGATCCTGCATGAGCTGCTGACGGACGACAGTTCGAGCAGCTGTGAGCAGGATTGCGAACGCATTCGACACCAGTACGAGGCCGCCGATGCGGGCCGAAAAGCCGTCCTGGACGACGTCTTCATCTCCCTTACTGGCTACGGCCTCAACACGCTCATCGACAAGGCAGCGTGGTGAGCGGCCGGTCTGCACCCACATTTGCACCTGGACTCAATCCGGCTTGTTCCGCCGCAGCGAGTAGAGCCGCGACCGCGTTTGGCCGCGCGGGCTCGAACAGGCGAAACCGACTGAGGTGCGGCAACGCAAGCACCGCACGGCCCCCGGAGATCTGGAACAGTTCCGCAGTTTGTTTGCCCCAGTCGACCGTCCTGACGTCGGCACGCAATCCGGGGTCATCCAGCTGAGCGAGGCGCCTACCGGCTGCCTTGCCCAGTGAGATCCAGAGTCGCGGCGAGCCGTGTTCCAGGATGTGGGACCAGAAAGGCAGGAAGGTTGAAAGTGCAGCGTCTCGATCGTGGAGCTTCATCCAGCTCCGGCTCCGGAATGGCACCAGCTGCGCTGCAAAGACGTCGCGCGGCGCAACGTTCAAGATCTCCAGCATGGATTTGATCTGTACCTGGAGGGGGTTGAGCGTCCCGTTCGGGCCCCAAGGCTCATCGAGATAGGCCAGCTCGTATTGAGGGCAGTGCCAGGACGCCTGGCCGGGCACATCTTCCCCGCCAGGGTTCAGGCCAATGATCCCGACCGTTGCCGTGGAAAGCTTGGCTTCGTCGCAACCGATGAAGGCCCAGCCCGGCCTGGCGGCTGGATCCACCTTGGCGAAATGGGCGTCGTAAGCGCGCTGAATGCCCGCTGATGAGAATTCCGGTGAATCGGTCTTAGACATTCCAGTAAACCCTGCTCGGAAGGTGGGGGCTGATATGCGCCGGGGCGCGGCTTAGGAGTCGCTCGATGTCATGAAGGATGAGAGCGGGCGGCCGCTTGTTGCGTGGGCCGTTGACGTCCTCGACCTCCCAACCAAGACCCGGCAGTTGTTCGAGTTCAATGACCGCCAGCCCCTCGAGTTCGTAGAAGTAGGCGTAGCCGCGGCGCACGAAATCAAGCTGCGTCGCCAAACAGTTCTGGAAGCGTTTGGCGGCATTCCTCATGGCTGCCGGAGTTTCCAGCGGGCGCAATCCTTCCGTCCCTTCCCATGGCGGCGGCGGCAGCGGCAGGTCATCCCAAAGTTCGGTGACATCGCCGCCCCCGAGGAGCTTCTTGCGGATGGCGGCGTCGAGCTGGGGCGCGATGGCCTGCAGTCTTTCCAGGCGCCACACCCAGCGCCGAACCCTGAGCTGGGGAGACCCGGGCCGCTCACCGACCCTGAGCGACTTGGCCAGGCCTGCATGCCGCAGGTCCGCTGGCAGCGCATGAAGCGTCTCGATGATAGCGCCGACGATGCGCTTTCGATGGCGCAGGGTTTGCGCTCCGGGCCCGCCTTCTTCAAGCAGGTCAGCCAGCTTCAGATATTGGGCTCCGTCGTCCAGGCCAGTCCACGGCAACTTGCCTAGGCCGCGGGCGAGACCACGAGCCTCCCCGAAACCCGCAAGTTGGAGCAAGGAAGCCGAGGTTTCCGACATGAACCGCTCGCGCCAAAGCGGAATGTCCGCAGGGGCGTCGACCCGTTCGGCGCGGTTCGACATCTGGGCCCAGATGCAGAGCCATACGTGCCGGCGCTTTTCTGTCTCGTGAACCAGAGCTCTCAGAGCCTCTTCACGGCCACCCCAAAATGCGATCGCCCAGCCCTCGAGGCCCCCCGCCAGGGCGTGCAGCAATGTGTCTGTCGTCTTCATGACGACCAACATATGGACCATCAGCGACAGAAACGGTCACAAAGGCCGCTGGTCATCGCCGGGACGTTGGTGGGCCAGACCCATTTTTACGACCGATATTGTCGTGCTTGTCCCTCAAGTCCGCCGTTGAGCTTTTACGGGGACGACAATGCTGGTGCGGGTAGTGGATTTCGAGACGACAGGACCTCAGGGCAGCGAGGTGATTGAGGTCGGTCTGGTCGACATAGAGGGTGACGGGCGTGATTGGTCTGTGCACGATCCTCGGACCATTCTGTTCAGGCCAGCCGAGGCCGTGCCCCCGGCGGCTCGGGCGGTCCATCACATAAGCGACACGGACCTGGCGGCGGCCGAGCCCACCAGCGTCTCAGCAGTCGAGGCCTTCATCCGGGGGGACGGCGCCGCCGACCTCTATGCAGCACACCATGCGGAATTTGAGCGGAGCTTCCTCGCAGAGCTCGCCTCGGCTTCCTGGATTTGTACGGCCAAGGCCGCTCGGCGAGCTTGGCCCCAGGCGCCGGGGTTCAGCAACCAGGTGCTGCGCTATTGGCTCCAGCTCGACCTCGACCCCGATCTGGGGTTGCCGGCGCACCGGGCCGGGCCGGACGCCTTCGTCACTGCACATATCCTGCTCCAGCTGCTGCAGACCGAAACTATAAGCGACCTGGTTGCGTGGACGACTCAGCCGGGGGTCGTCACGTTCGGCCGCCATCGCGGGCGCGTTTGGGCGGAGTTGCCGTCGGACTACCTGCGATGGATCGTGGAGGAGAGCGAAATGGATGCGGCCCGTCTTCAGCTGGCGAGATCTGAACTAGAGCGGCGCGGAGCACCCTCTGGCGTGTCGGTCACGGTGGTCGCATGAGCGCGCGACTTCATCTGATTTGCCGCGACGCCAAAGGCCTGCTGTGCCTCGATCCCAAGGAGGCGATCTACCGAAGCGAGGCTTGGGCGCTGACGGCTGTCGAGGTCGAGAAGCTCGCCGGCGGCCGCGTCTACTTCCATCAGACCAAGGCGGAGCGGTCCTACTTCGGCGGGCTTATTCTGGACGTCGAACCGTTGCCAGCTGAGGCGGGCGACCCCGAACGGTTCGTACTTCGACTGAAAGCTGAGCGCGACGCTAAGGATGTCGTGTGGGATGAAGCCGGGCACACCCATGGCATGGCTTGGTCCTCCGGCGTGTTGGAGGCCTGAGTTGGGTCTGATCAATCATCGCGACGAACGTGCGGCTTGGGCCGTCAAAGCACCTTGCGGCTTGGGGGCAAACCACCAACAAGCAATAGCTGCGGCGCTTTGTTGAGCAGCTGGCGGTGGCCGATCAGACTGGGCATGCCGATCGGTTGATCGACAGGGTCGCCATGGCCTCACCCTCCCGGCTGACGGCTGACGGCTGACGGCTGACGGCTGACGGCTAACGGCTAACGTCGCGCTGGGGTGCCGGGTAGATCTTCGCAGCCTGGCTAGGCGGCTTCGCGTCGAACGATCCGCTTACCCAAGATCTCCGGCACGGTCGGCAGGCCTACTCCCAGCCGGCCGACTTCAGCTTCAGGGCGGTCGCATTTTCCGAGATCGAACGCTTGGTGGTCTCCTGAGCGCCGCCCTCGAAATGAGCAGAAATCTCGAGTGTTACCCGGACCTGCGCGTTCGGGTCGGCCACCAGGTTGGCAATGATCTCATCGGCCAATTGCATGAGGTGCATCTTTGCGGTCGCTGCGGGGATCTCCGCTGATGCAAAGAAAGCGCTCGGACCTGCCGACTTGACGGGCGTCGTGGGTTGCGAAGGAGGTGCAGTTGGGGCGGGGGCGGTCGGCGGAGTGCTGCCCCCGGTGGACCCCGTGCTTGGGACCGGAGGTTCGCCAGGGATAGGCGTGGGCTCGGGCTTAAGCTGCGCTTCCTCATAAGCCTTGGCCGCATGCGGTTCGATCAACAGCACTGTGTCATCGAACTGCGGATCGCCGGCACCCAAGGAAAATCCTTCATAGACGTCGTCGCTTCGACCGTAAGCGACGCCGAAGAAGTCCCGTGATCCCGCGCCGGTCTTCACGGTGCGCCCCAGAACTTCCCGATCCTTCAGGCGCGGGAGATAGAGGTACTTCTGGACGTCATCCCAAACCGTCTTGGCCGCGACCGCCTTGTCGTGGGTCCAGTAGAAGTCCCGTAGCAGCTGGCGCAAGTGAACCGCGCTCCAGCTGGCAATGACCAATTCATTGTCGGCGCAGATCCGTTCGATCTCTGCGCCGGCCGACGCCCCGCCCGTCGGCACCTTGAATGCTTCCACGAGCGGCTTGCCATCCGGTGTCTCCTGGTGGGGGACGAGCAACCAGCAATAGGCTTCGCGAGCCGTACGGGGCAGGACGCCCTCAGCTGAACGAAGCTCCTGTTCAGCTTGGCGCTTCTGGTTCAAGTCGACGTTGAGCGTTCCATTTTCAATGTCCTTGATGATCGAGGCCCAAGCTAAGACCGTCCGCGCGGACTGACGCAGGCGTTCGGCGATGTTGCTGTCGACCGCGATGAACATCAGCCGGTTAGCGCGATGGCGCGGCGTTGTGCCGTGGGTGCGAACAATTTCCAGGACCGCGTCTTCGGCGAGGCGAGCTTCTTCCTTGGAGAACCAACGGTCAGGCGGCAGGGCGACCAGTCGCAGCGCGCTGTCGTCCGGAATATCGGCATGGGGCGTGAAGACATGTACGCCGTCGAACATGGACGCTGGACCGAAACCCGACTTTACGGCCTCGGCAATTTTGGCGCGCACTTGGGGTTCTTCGAACCGAGAGCGACGGTCGTTCATCTCACGCCGAAGATTGGCGCGCGTGTCGAACCAGAACCGTGTGGTGTCCTGCCCCTTGTCACCGGAGGCGTTCATGTAGTGGAGGAGATCGGCCAGCCGGTTCAGAGCGTCAGAATAGACTGACGAAGTCTGCCCGGGTTGCACCGAGCCCAAGAGGATACGGGCGCGGTCCAGGCCTCGATTGCCGCTGTTCGTATTCACGGACGACGGAGCGCTGCCCAAGAAGATGGAGCGGGCTACTCTCCGGGCGGCGTTCATCTGGCCAAAGCGGGGCTCTTTGGCTTCGAGCTCCGTCGTCTCGGCGCGCTCTCCATCGATGTCCTTTTCGACCACCGGGTCCCAACCGCCGGAAAGGTGGCTCGTAAATTCGCTACGGCAACCGCTGTCGTAGAGCGGCAGGCTGCCAGGCATGATCATCAGGTCTTTGTTGTCATCCTTCCACAGCCGGAAAATAACCTTCGCCATCAATTTCAGAACGCCACGCGTCCGCTGGAAGCTGTCTAGCGTGCTCCAATCCTCATAGAGGCGATCGAACACCTCTGGATGGATTGGATAGGCCTGGACTAGACGTTCATAGTAGCGTGCCTCGCGCGTCTCTCCGGGTAGCGCAGCACCTTCAGCCACGTAAGTGTCTGCAAACGCCCGGCAGACCGCGTCGCGCGTCTTCTCATCGCGCACCGGCTCGAAGAGCCGGCGCCGGACAATCTCGAACGCTTCTTCAGTGGCGACTGGCTTCCAGAGCGCCTGAACTCGGCCGAAGGTTTTTTCCATGGCGCGGAGGGCTTCAGCCCCGCGATGACCGACTTCGATCTCTGACTCAGGTAGCGATGCCAACAGAATAGCGTTCGGCACCAGTTTGACGGCCTCCGTGAGCGCCTGGACGAACGACAGATTGCTGTCATAGGTGCCGCCGGTTAGTTTCTCACCAGGGCCAAACTGCCGAATATAGGCGACTAATTCGTCGACAAGGATCACGCATGGCGCCGCTGCTGCGATGAGCGATCGAAGAACTTCTTTGCCCGGTGAGGTCCCGCTCTGGTCGGCTTCGCGCACCAAAGCATAGCCTTCAGACTGGCCGAGTTGCCAAGCGAGTTCACCCCAGAGCGTATTGACGGTCACGTCGCCATGCCGACGGGGCTGAGCCGGGCCGATGTTCGTGCCATCGAGCACGGCGACCGTTGCCTGAGGCGGGTCCATCAGCTTGGCTTGATCGATCAGGGCCGGGATGCCGGCCAGATCGGAGATCGCGCACTTGCGGCAGGCTAAGTGGTACACAGCGAGGAGGGTGTGCGTCTTACCGCCGCCGAAGGCGGTCTGCAGCTGGATGACCGGCTCGCCACCCTGCCCGGCGAGGCGTTGCGCGACTTGCGTCAACAGTAGGCGCATTCCTTCGGTGATGAAGGTACGTTCGTAGAAGGACGCCGCGTCCTGATACTCGGCCGTCGCCTTGCCGCTGTGAACAGCGCTGATGTCGGCCGCGAACTCCGACTGCATAAGGGTCCCTTCAAGGACATCCTTGTGCGGGATCGCGATTTCTTTCCAAGACTTCACTTGCTGTCCCTTCAGACGTCGAACAAGCTGGTTTGACGTTGCGCCCCGCTGCGCGCGGATACCTCCTCAACGGCCCCCCAGCTCGTGATTATTTCATTGTATGCCCGCGCGTCGTCCGAGAGACCTGTACGCTCGCACATTGTATAGAGGCGATAAGCGAGCTGACGAGCGGCGTCGCCTTTTTCGGTCACTGCGCCAAGCAAAGTGCCAGCCGCGGCTTCGCCATGTGTTTTGAACAATCGGATCAGTTGATGAAGAACTTCCCAGACGGGTAGGCGGTCATCCTTCGACGCGCTCCAGTCTGTGGAATATTCCGACCACCTCAGCAGTCGCACCTTTCCGGATGCGGCCTCAATCACCCCAGCGGCCTTGACGCCATTCACTGCAGTGCCTTTTGCCCGAGCTAGCTGATCGGCGTCGCCAAATGCACCTTCCGCCCATCCGTTTTGCTCAAACCAGTGAAGGCAGAACTGCGTATCCGCATCAAAATCATCTTCTGCCATGAAGCGGTTGATGAGTTTCAGAGCAGATTTCACAGACATTGGCGTACCATCGGCTTCTAACACCGTGGCGTATCGCGAATAAACGGCCATGCCTGGACCAATTATTGCTTGAGACAGATCCGCGGCCCTGACTGGAGTTCTTTCATCGCCCGTGCCGCGAGTCATCTCGTCCAGAGCCTGAGGTAAGACTTGGTTGAGCTCGCGAATGAAGGCTCTCCGCGAAATCGTGGGAGCGTCTGCATGGCGTGGCCTACAGACCAATACGATACTCGACGCCAAGGCATTCGAATCTTGGCCTACTTGGCGGTTGTCACCTTCGGTTCTGACAGGCCACGTACCTGTTACAGTCAACCCAGCCCGGCACACAGCCTCAAGGAAAGTTTCCCAACCCGTCGAGCTGGTTCCACCTTCTGATTCTGTTTCGGACTGCTTATAGGCGTAGTAAATTGTAATCGGAGCGACGGGGTGTGCTTGCTCGGCAAGCATAGACATCGCCTGCGTCATTCCATTCAAAAAGAACTCTTCGGCTTCTTCGTCACTTCCATGTCTATAAGGCGTTGCGACAAGTTCCTCCGACTTTGGCACCACCATTGTACCGAGAACAGACGGAAAAATGTTCCTAAGAGATCGCCGCATCCAAACATATAAAAAGTCTGAAAGGTCAGCATATCCTATATTATTGTAATAAGGCGGGTCTGTGGATACGAAACTATTCTTGCTGAATGACTGTGATTGAGCTGCTGCTTGGCGCGCGATGCCCAATTGGTTTGTTGCAAGGTAAGGTATGGCTTTCGCCACAACCTTCACACTTTCTTGGAAGCCGGAGCTGGAACGGCCGAAGGGCGATCCTTCCGCAAAATCCCAGGCCATTTGAATAGACTGGCTCGCGAGCGCAGAACGCATCGCGCTATCCTTGTTTCGCCAAGTCGAGATTGCGGACCCGTAGTCCGCAACTCGGTCTATCGCGAAAGCCAGATAAGTGACCACTGCCTCAGCATATGCGCGCGCCCCGGCGCCGCCGCTTTCGAGCGGCACGTCATCATCCATAAAGCCTGCCCTGAGAGCGTCCTCCTTCACCGCCTGCTGCAGCGACGGCAATTTGTCGATGAAGGTGTTGAGTGCGCAAAGCTGCCTTGACGTAAAATAGTCAGCGAAGGTGCTGAAGCCATATTTTCGGCCCTGCGCGTTGGAAGCGAAAGTGCCCCGGGCAGGCGTTTCGGGTCGCCAGGTTGGGTCGGCAGCATCGGCGGCCGCAACGGCGTCTGCCGTGGCCGGAAGATAAACTCGGCCGCGTTTCCCCTCACAAACAATAGCCATGAGGCGGCGCCCCATTCGACCTGCGTTGGCCTCATCGTCGATGTACGAGTAGGTGATCGGAGCGCCTGACAATACGCAGCCGAAGGAACCGCGAGCGATCTTTGTGCCGGCCTTCGCTGAAGCTGATGGTTTGCCAGTTCGAACCGCGAAAGAGAACTGGTCGCCACTTACGACCGGCTCAACAGAGATGGGACTAGCCGAATTTGTTGAAAGAACGAAGCTTGCCGCTATCGGCGTTTCCGCATGCCGAAATGCCGGCGAGGGGGAGCGGACCGTTCGCGCCCAGAGCCAAGCGACGGGTTCAAGAGTCTGGCCAAGATAGGGCTCAAGGTCGGGCCGTCCCTGAACCATATCTTCGGTCACACTGACCGGTGGATAGAGTTGTCCGATTTCGTCCCACGCTTGAGCTGCAAGCTGAGAACCGTAGCGCCGCACATCTTCCGCAAGTCCAGACGCCGCCATCCACGAGCTGCTTAAGGCGAGCTCAGTGTTTTTATGGGCTGCCGAAATAGGTGCCTTGCCATCGAAGCGCGCAGGTATTTCGATCATCGCCTTGTTGAGGACGACGGCCACAGGATTCAAATCCGTTGCGATCGGGCGCAGCCCCAGACGCTGGGCTTCCATCGGTATGGATCCGCCGCCGGCGAAAGGGTCGTGAAGACTCGGAAGGACGTTGGGATCAAACAGATTTCCGGCATCTGGATGGTCAGCATTGATCTCGCAACACTCTCGCCAAGATCTTTCGATTTCGGCTTGAGCCTTCGCAAAGACGGCCCGGCTTTGAGTGTTGTCCCAAAGGATAATCTCATCGATCAGGCCGAAAAGCCGGCGCCTGGTCTTTGCCCATGTAGCTTTCAAATGGTTGGGTGGAAGTACACCTGGGTTTTCCATTTCCCAGCGCCACGAAGGATCGTTGACTAGCTGAGCGAAGAGCACTCCACGAACTGCGGCGAGAGGGCGCTGGGCCCACCACTTGTGAAGCGTGGTGGGGTAGCCAGCGGGAGCCTTCCGCTTCCTGCGCACAGACTCCGCATTGATAGCGTCGAGCGGCATGGCCACTTCAATCAGCTTTCGAGGCTTCTTGATTTCTACAGCTTGGATCATGCGGCCTCGGCGCGGGCGAGCAGCTCACCCAGCTTGTAGTTAACGGAAGCCACGCCCCAATCGGGTTCACGGGTGAAGGGATTGCGGATGTAGTGGGGCCCTTCGTGGTCGCCGTCGGGTCCGACGATCACGATCCCCAAGATGAACTTGTCGCCTTGGTTGAAGGCGTAGAGCATTTCGTTGTGGGTGACTGTGACGGTGCTCGCGCCCTTGATCCGCCCCTTAACTTCGATGTGTCGCGGCGTCGCCGGCTTACCGTCGATGGTGGGCGGATATGACGTGAGATCCCAGCCGCACTTCGCGGCCGAAACGTCGACGACCGTGCAGCCTCTACCTTCCTCGGCGAGTTGAACCGCGTTCATTGCGATCTTCTCGATACGAGCCCGCGCCGCGGCGTCGGCGGCGAAAGCCGCGGCAACAGGGTCCTCGGGGGCGTCCCCGCGCAGCTTGCGGATCAGGCCCTCGGGGATGAGGAGGGCACCGCCGAGGGCAATCGGCGTCGCGCTGGTGATGTGACGCATGAGCTGCAACTCGCGCTTACGGCCGTCCAGCCGGCCCTGCAACTCATCCAAGGTGCGTACGACGTTGCCCAAGGGCAGCGCAACATCCTTTCCCGCCGCCTTGTCGTCACTCAGCTTGACCCAGCGGTCCTGCCAGAATGCGATCTCCTTGGTCAGGCGCTCGTTGACAGCGACAAGCGTCTTGTCGACGTGCGCAATCCGCGAGTTGGCGATTTCTTGGAAGTGCTGAGGGGCAAGGCTATCCGCCGCCAGGCTGATAGCGCGCTGTTCCTGGTCGCCCGAAAGCCAGGGCTGCTCCGTGATCGGGAGGACAAGCGGCCGTTCCGCTTCGTCCAGCGGGACAAGGTCGAGGTGCGGAGCCCAACCGGCGAAGATGGTCTGCCCGTCCGGTGTTACCCGAACAAACTGCATGCGTTTGGAGATCACCAGGCCGTCGTGGGCTTTGACGTCGTGGGTCAGCATAAAGAGGAGACTGGGTTCGAGGCCATCGTCCGCGGGGTCGATGAAGATGGCGCCCTGGCGCAGCAGGTTGGTATTCTTTTCAAGCACGACATCGGCCAAGGCCATCATCAAGGGATGGCCAGGGTGCATAAGCACCGCTCGAGCCGCATTCGGCCGATCGGTCGGTTGAATGGCAGAACGCTCGAAGCAGATGCGCTCGTAGCGGTTCAGAACAGGCTCGCGCTCGCGGCGGTTCCGCCCGGTGATTACCCGGTCGCGCTCGCGGATTTCCGCCGGCACGTAAGTGATCTCCATCCGACCGGCTTCGCGCTGATGGATTGTGCCGCCCAGGGCGGCAAAGGCTTTTAGGAAGAACGAGCGGACAAAGTGCGGCTGAAGCCGCCGCGCTTCGGCCTTGTCCATCTCCTCTTTCACGGCGAACAGCCGATCGGGCGTCATGCTCTGCTCGGCCAGGGCGTTCCGGTTAAGCAGAGACTTGAGATGATCATGGTCGAGGGCGTCGTTGATCTTCTGGGTCAGCCGGGCGCGCACCTCGGGCTGGTCGCCGTAACGGATGGCGTCCATCAACAGGCTCTTGAGGCTGGTATCCTCGAACACCTCGCCCAGAACATCGAACACGCGGCCCTTCAGCGCGTCGGATTCGACCTCCAGCTTCTGCAAGAGACGGTGATAGACCACGCCCTCGCGGGTCTCCTTGGCCACCAGGTTCCAAAGGTGGCAAACTTCCTGCTGGCCGATCCGGTGGATCCGGCCGAACCGTTGTTCCAGGCGGTTCGGGTTCCACGGCAGGTCGTAGTTCACCATCAGATTCGCCACCTGAAGGTTGACGCCTTCGCCGGCAGCGTCGGTGGCGATTAGCACTCTGACATCAGGGTCGGATCGGAACAGCGCTTGGACCTTGCGGCGTTCGTCCCGATGGGTCCCGCCATGAATGGTGACCACGGCCTTGTCGCTGCCCAATACGCCGGAGACCTTGTGGAGCAAGTAGTTCAGCGTGTCGCGGTGCTCTGAGAAGATGATGATCTTGCGCTGCCGGCCGTCTGCGTCGCGCATCTCCGGATTCTGCTGCAGGATCCGGGACAGTTCCTCCCATTTGCGGTCCACGCCTGAATCCACCACGGCCTTAGCCTTAGCCTGCAGGTCCGCGAGGCTCAGGATTTCGGCTTCAAGCTCCGCAGTTGTTCGCGCCGCTGTGGCGTCGTCGATCACGGCTTCTTCGAGTGTCTCTTGCTCGTCTGCATCGAGATCCTCGTCGTCATCGGGGATGTCGAAGCTGCTGGCCGCGGTCCTGCGCCCTCGAGCGCCCAGCTTCTCTTCCTGAAGCCGTGTTTGCAGGCGCTCTTTGCGTCGTCGAAGCGATTGGTAGATCGCCTCAGGACTAGAGGCGAGGCGTCGTTGCAGCGCGGTCAGCGCGAAGCCGACCGAGCCTTTGCGTTTGCCGTCGAGGTTGTCGGCTTTGCCCATTTCCGTTTGCACGTACTGCGTGACCGCCTCGTAGAGAGCGGCTTCCAGGTCCGACAGCGTGTAGTTCACTGTGTAGGCCTTGCGCTCCGGGAAGAGCGGTGTGCCGTCAAACTTGACTAGCTCCTCCTTGACCATGCGACGCATCAGGTCGCTGGCGTCGACCTTGTGCACCCCGTCCCTGAACTTGCCGTAGAAGCGGTCGGAATCGAGCAGCGACAGAAAGAGCTGATAGTCCTCTTCCTTGCCGTTATGGGGGGTGGCCGTCATCAGAAGCAGGTGTCGGGTGACCGCGCCAAGGGCCTCGGCCAGTTGGTAGCGGCCCGTTTTCTCGAGCTTCGTTCCAAAGAAGTGAGCGGCCAGCTTGTGAGCTTCGTCGAATACTACGAGGTCCCATCCGGCTTGGCAGAGCTTCTCGCGGAGTTCTTCATTGCGCGACATCTGGTCGAGCCGAACGATGAGCTGATGATGCTCCTCGAAGGGGTTGGGCCCCGCGGACGACCGCTCCAGGTCGTTGGTGAAGATGCGAAACTCGAGCCCGAACTTTTCCGATAGTTCGTCCCGCCATTGCTCCACCAGACTGCCAGGCGCGACGATCAAGATGCGCTTGGCGTCGGCACGCATGATGAGTTCGCGGATATAGAGACCGGCCATGATGGTCTTGCCGGCGCCCGGGTCGTCGGCCAGCAGGAACCTCAGGGGTTGCCGCGGTAACATCGATTCGTAGACGGCGGTTATCTGATGCGGCAGGGGATCCACGTTGGCGGTGTGAACGGCCATCATCGGATCGAAGAGAAAAGCGAGGTCCATCCGCTTGGCCTCGCAGGCAAGCTGGAAACGCTCAGCACCGCCCTCGAAAGTAAACGGTCGCTGAGCCGTGGCGACGGCGACGCTGTCTTCGTCGGCACGTGACAGTAGCCGCTCTCCGAGAGCCCCTTCGACTTTATAGGTCAACTCCAGCGAATCGCTGCCGCGCATCTCCGCAGCGACAACACTCACGAGCTTGTCAGGAGTTACGCCGGATAGGGTTTGGCCCCGTTGGATGTTCTCAAGTTTCAAATTGTCCCCGCAGTCGGCGGCCTTCTAGCATGGGTTATCTCAGGTTGCCCGCTGTTCCATCAGCCGCGATCAGCAGGTGCCCCTCCACAAAGGGACGGTTTGTGCGCCAATAGGTCGGACGGATCCGGCAGGAGATATCGCGGACGAAGACGGAGGACTAGCAGACTTCCGGGCCAGCATATCCGGCCTCCCAATCCAAACTCCGCCTAAGTGACGGCACGACCTCAGAGGGCGGCCGAATGCGGGGGATCGCGTCAGCTCCGGCGTCCTGGGCCAGACCCCAAGCTAACAGTAGGCGTTCCTGATCGGTGGTGAAATCACGGTCCAACCACCTTCCAACACCGGGGGACCGCATGGGGGCGAGGTAGGCTTTCGAGTAGCCCTCATAGGTCTTCTGGTGGAGGGATGTCATCCGGCCGCCGCCTACGTAGACCATGCGTTTGTCTGCTCCGTCTGTTCCCGGCAAGAAGGCGTAGTCCTTCGTCCTGAACGTTCGAGAGAGCACCGCATGAGTGTGTGCTTGGCACGCGGCCCGGAACGTCGATTCCGGCACGCCAGCAGCTAGAGCGCACTGCAATGCCTGAGCTCCGAAGAGCTCGACGTCGGACTCGTAGACTTCCAGGGGGTGCTCGCCGTCCGGGATGTAGAAGGTGGCGACATCCAGGGTCGCTGCGCCCACATCAACGATTATGTGTGGCCCGCCAGCCTTCTCCGGCGTCATCATATATCCAGCGACCACGCCGGCCAGTTCTTCGAACAGCTGGTATGGGCTGTCAGCCTTGGTGTCCGTGGAGCCGACCTCCTGGTCAAGGGCGGTTTGGACGTCATCGAGAGAGAGCGCTCCGGCTTTAGGTACGATTGCGAAGGCGGCCTTCACGACACGGTGGAAGGCGAGAACGCGCGGGTCTTCATCGAGGGAAGGGACGGGCACGCCCACATGGAAGCGAGAATAGCGCCTTGGTAGAGCCCCTTGTTGCTCTCGGCGGTCCGCGTCAAAGCCCACGATGTAGGCGATCATCAGCGCCAGAAAGGCTGTCGATGCCGCGTGGTGCGAGATGCCCAACGAGAGCATCCGATGACCGGCGCCCTGAATCAGGCCTGTCTTGAACCCGAGAATAACGCGTGATGTGGCGCAAGGCGTCAGTTGGAAGCATTGCGTCTCCTCATTGAACCAGACGCAGGTTCTCCAAAGGTGCTCCTGTCTTCGCCCCTCCTCGTCGACCTGGAGCTCTGGCGGGGTAGGCATCGCATAGTCGACATCAGCGGCATCGCTACACAGGACGACTTTCGTGGCGCTTGTCCCGAAGTCCAGACCCACCCGGTATCCCATTGGGTCGGGATCGGGATCGCGGGTTATCGCGGCAGCGCCGATGGCGACGAGACGCGCCACTGAAGCCGAGGTCTGCGCCGACACCTCTACCTGCGGGGGGACGCTGGCATTGAGCGTGGCCAGATCCACCCGATCCAACACGTACTTCCGCGCCGCATCGCCCGTCAGATGCTCGGGACCACTCGGCTTGGGAGCTGGAGCAGGTTTGGGCGTCAGGCTGAGCGTAGGGGTCAAGCGACCAGGCTGAACACGCGGATAAAAGAAGGGTGTGGGAGCTCTCTGTTGGGGCTTCTTCTTCGTCGCTCTCTTGAGAGGCGGCTTGGCTGATGGTTGGGTCCGGGCCTGCGCCTTATGATTGCTGATTTTCTCCGCCGCAGTGCGTGGAGCGGCCCCCGTCGGCGCCGGCTTTGGCGACCTACCCGCGACTGATGGGATCGGATCTTCACGCTCCGCCTTCGGGAAAAGGTTGGCCAGGACGTCAAACGGGCTAGGACCGCGCTGTCGAGCCATCAGACGAGCTCCACAATCGCAGCCGCATGGGTTTGCGGGTCGCTGCAGTCAAAGTGGGAGGCCGCCTTCGCTTCCGTGATGCGGTGCTCCATGATCGCGACATACTTGGCCAGTTTTCCGCGCTCGGCGGGCACCACGCGCGCACGGTTGCCGCCCTCGGCCAGGCGCTCCGCATTCAGTCGCTCTACGCGATCCCGGTGGGCGTCGAGCTGCTGCTGAAAGACGGCGAGCAACGTCTCTCGCTTGTCGCTGTGGGTGGCCTCTTCGGTCTCGAAGAAGACTTGGAACTCGCGATCCAGCTGCTGTTCGATCAAATCCGACTGGATCCTTCGAGCTGCGTGGTTGGCGTCAGCGGGGGGAACGACGCGTGGCTTCATGTCCCGGGCGGCCGACATGGTCAGCGCTTCCGCATCTTCACCAGAAAGGATTTCGCCCGTGGCCAGGTTCACGCCGGCGTAGACAAGACGGTCTTGCGGTGTTGCGCCCCCGGTCGACCACTTCTGGATCACGAGCCCATATTGGCCCGGTTCGAGATGATGCAGCGCCTCGGATCGTTCGAGCACGCCGGCGACCGCTGGCCGCATTGCAAGTCCGCGCCCGGCGTCGCTCCGCAGCTTGGCCGCGAAGCGCACGAGCGGATGGGCGGTCGTGACTGCTTCAAGGGTCACGCCCCTGAGGTTCGCCGGAGGTTTGCCGAAGACGATGCGCACCTTCTCCTGACGACGCAGGTCGGTCTTGAAGCGTTTGGCGCGCTCATCGAGGAAGCCTCGAAAAGCCAGGTTCCCCGCCGCCGTGAAGACGAGGTCATAGGCCTCATAATCAGTTGGTGCGCGGTCCAGGCCGGTTCCGGGAAAGGCCGTTCGCAAAGCCCCGGCCACGTAATCGTAGAGCTCAAAGGGCTGGATCCAGCGCTGCTGCTCATGGGTCCGCTGGATCCGGTGAAGGATCATGTCCCCGTGCGCGATAAGACCTGCAGCCTCCTTCTCGAGGTCTTCCTCTTGGAGGCGTCTCGCTTCGGCCGCAGACGCTTGCCTCTCGATCTCAGCGTCCGTCTCTTCCGCGCTGAGTGTGGGATCCAGGAGGCGCTTTTCCAGCTCCCGAACCAGATCGCCGAGGATCGGCTCATAGCCGCCAAGGGTCTGAACGATGAGGTTGAGGCGGTCATAGAGGCGCCGATAGATGCGCTCCTCGATCGTGCCTTCGCAGATCAGGCTGAGGATCTCAACGGACGGGGATTTCTGACCGATCCGATCGATGCGACCGATCCGCTGTTCGACCTTCATAGGGTTCCAAGGCAGGTCGTAATTTACCAGGATCCGGCAGAACTGAAGATCCAGACCCTCGCCGCCGACTTCCGAGGTCAACAGCACCATCCTTCCAGGAGCGTCTTCGAACTCGCGCAGGATGTCGTTGCGGTCTCGCTTCACCGAGCCGTGCATCTTCACGCAAGGAATGTCGCGGGCGCGAAGCCGTGTCTCGAGATAATCGATCGTCCCCCTGAAGCTTGAGAATACGATCACCTTCTCATCCGGGTAGGCGGCCCAGGTCTCAGCGATCCCACGCAGAAGGATGCCGAGCTTGTTGTCCTCAGCTTCGAGGGCGGACAGAACTTCACGGTCTCCGCAAACCGAGGAAAGCATGGCGGTCAAAGGGCCGGTCGCCGCCTTGGTGGGTTCTTCGTCAGGGTCGTCGATGCCTGGGTCGACTATGGCGCTTGACCACCGCGCATAGGCAGCGGGAAGGCAGGAGGCGAGCATCCTCTGGCTATTGGAAAGTAGGAACTGCTCGTTCACATCGGCGTCGACCGCGTACTGGACGATGGCGTTGGACGCCGCGTCGTAGAAGGCGCGCTCATGATCCGCCATCGACCAACGGCCTGTTTGCGGACGGCGTTGGACTTTGAAGTCGTTGACGTCGCGCCGGCGCGTCCGGTTCACAATCCCGCCCAGCATGGACATCTCTTCCAGGCGAGCGGCGAGTGCGGCCTTGTCATGCGGCGCGATAGGACCGGTCCTTTCCGCTACGATGGATTTCAGGACCGCGAGGCGACCCTCGGTTTTCAGGAAGCGGCCAGGCGTTATCCACGCCATAGCGTCTCTTAGATCTTCGTAAGTCGCGTCGCGTCGCAGCGCCGCCTCCCTGGCTGCGACGACGGGGATGTTTTCCGTCTGCAGTTCGTTGAATATCCAATCGCGATCGAACAGGTCCGGCTCGACGAGGCGAAGGATGGACTGCAGATCCTGGCTTCGCAGGTTGATCGGGGTCGCCGACAGCAGGAGTTTGTAATCCGCAAGGTCGACGATCTGACGTGCGGACTTGTGCTGCGCCGTCTCGGGGTTGCGCAGATGATGGGCCTCGTCAAAGACGACGAGGTCGAAAAGCGGATCGCCCGTGGCTCGATCGTTGAGGAACCTTGCGAGCTCGGCGCGTGCCCCTTTGGCCGGCGAGACAGGGTCGTCCCAGTCCTTGGTGGCCCGGATGCCGGAGAGGGTCGCCACCAGCGCGAAGTCTTCGCCGGTCCGCTCATGCTCCTTCAGCGTTCTGAGGAGGTCGGCCGCGTCGACCGCCTGGGCGCGGACGCCGAACTTTTGGCTCAGCTCCATCCGCCATTTTTCCTGGAGCGACTTCGGGCAGACGACCAGAAGACGCTGAACGTCATAGCGAGCGACCAGTTCGGTCCAGACCAGACCCGCTTCGATCGTTTTGCCCAAGCCCACCTCGTCGGCGATCAGCAAGCCCTTGGAGGCTGCGTTGAGGATCTTGACCACCGGCTTGAACTGATAGGCATGGAACTCCGTATTGGTGCTCTCCATGCTGTAGATCAGATCCGCCAGTCGCCCTGTCAGACGAATGTGCGTCAAGGTTTCGCTCAGCGCGGAGCGCTTGGAAAAATGGCCTCGAGACAGGTCTAGTAGGGCGTCGGGCGCTTCTGCGACCGCCTCGAGGGCGATCTGTAGAACCCATCTGGCTTCGCCATTGGAAAGCTTGACGCGGTTGTAAACGCGGCCGCCATTTTCCTTGGTTTCGCCTGTAATGACGCCAATCTGCGACGGGTCGTTTCGGTTTCGGACCGCCAGACCTTCTTCAAACATGCTTGCCTCCCCCTTCACCCTACAGTGTCGCCTGACTCTCTCAAGGTTGTGATCAGGATGGCTGGGCTTCGGCACGCGCCAGCAGATCAAGCCGTGGCAGGTCCAACAGTCCCGGCGTCGGCAACTCCAGAAGCCGCGCGCCCTTGATCACCACGGCCAAGCCTTGGGCGCGGCTGATAGCGACGTTCAGCCTGTTGCGATTGAACAGAAACTCTGTCCCGCGCGGCGCATCCCCCCCGAACGACGTCGCCATGGACACCAGGACCACAGGCGCCTCTTGTCCCTGGAACTTATCGACCGTCCCAATGCGAGATCCAGCCGGCAGACGCTTCTTCAGCAGTGACACCTGCATGTTGAACGGGGTGACGACCAGAATGTCTTGCAGCGTCAGGGCGCGAGTCTCGCCCGACGCCTCGATCCAGTCCTGACCCACGAGCTGCTGGATCAGGTCGGCGATCACCGCGGCCTCTTCATCCGAACTTTGCGTGCAGCCGGCGTGCGCTAGATCCAGTGTGACCACGCCTGTCGGCCGAAGGACCGGATGCAGTCCGGGTTGAAGAATGAGCCTTTGCTGGGCTGTCGATGGCGCCGAGGTCAGTCGTCCTTCATAGATGGCCTCAGAGATGAAGCCGCAGACGTCCGGGTGCATTCGCCAAGAGACATTCAACAGGACGCCGCGCTCGGGCGGGACCGTCGGATGGTCCTGCATAGCGTAGTCCATGGCCGACAGGCCGGAATCGCCGGGGTGAACGCCTTGGACGGGCTGAGGCAGCTGCATCTGATCGCCGACCAGCACGAGGTTCTTGGTCGCCCCAGCCATTCCCAACAGGTTGCCCAGCGAGACCTGACCGGCCTCATCGACGAACAGATAGTCGAAGCTGTTGGCAGGGTGTTTGGCGAGCTCAAAGGCGGTTGCGCCGACCAGAGCGAACTCCGGCCGAACGTCTTTTGACTCTGTCACGCTGATGATGCCGTAGCCATCGAAGGCTGACTCGGGCTGGCCCTGGGAGGCCTTCTTCACGCCTCGCAGCGCCTGGCCCTCGGCTTGGCAGTGCCTGGAGACGCCGGCCAAGAGGTTGTTGATCGCCTTGTGGGAGTTGGAGGAGACCGCCACCCGCTTTCCAGCGCGCAACAGTGCGGCGATGGCGCGGGCGGTGGTGTAGGTTTTCCCCGTGCCCGGCGGGCCCTGAACGATCAAACAGCTGTCGTTCAGGTCCGTAGCGGCACGCACAGTTTCGGCCACGAGGTCGCCGGCCGCAGCAACCACAGGGGCCCCGCGGACGCGTCCATGCAGGTCAGGTGGCAGGCGACGCAGCATGTCGAGCACGGCCTTGTCGGTCTCGAAATCGCCCGACGCCAAGCGGCGCGCCATCTCGAGCAGGGCGTACTCCATGGCCTTTTGAGCGATCGGTTGGCCGGGCGAGAGCGAAGCCTCGGCAGGTAGATCGCCCTTGGCGGTTCCACGCTTGAGCACCACCAGTCCATTTTCCATGTCGAGCTCGACGATGGTTCCGGCGGGCTCAGAGGTCAGGGCGATGCGTGGCGTGTCGCCCGCCTTCAACTTGGTGTCCTGCGGGGGGAAGGCATAGGTGGTCAGGAAGGAGCGCTTCTCGGTCCCGACACTGACCTGGGTCAGTCGCCCGAGGCTTTCCGGATCCTCGACCAGTTCATCGTCCGTCCAGGTCTGGCGGTCGAAGATCGCCCACCACTGCGGCTTCAGTGACCGCTGATGGAACCAGAGCAGCTCCGCCACGAGCTCGCGCAGTTCAGGCTCCAGCCCCGATTGGGCGCGCAAAGCCTCAGCTGTGACCAAGCGATCTTGCTCGAAGCGAGCACGCTCTTCTGCCTGGGCCGAGATTGGCTTGTCCGCCTCCGGCTCAGGCTCCAGCCCAAAAGGGGCCTCGTCCGGCCGCAGCCCCTCCAGCCAATCACGCAGGCGGGCGGTAGAGACGACGTCGTCCTCATTGTATCGCTCAATGGCGTCCAGAATCGCTTGGTCGCCGAGCTCGCGATAGCGCTCGTACTCGACGATGCTGTCGCCGGCATTGGTGACCTCACCCGATCGGCCACCCCAGTAGATCTTCTCCAGGGCCTTGAGGGAGTAGCTTTCGGTCGACGCCTGAATGCCATGACGCACCACCGCATAGAGGTCGATGAAACGCTTCTCGCGCAGCATCTGGTCCAAGACGGCCTCGCGCGTCGCATACTTCATCGCCAGACGCTTCAGCGCCGTCATCTCGTAAGGGGCGTAGTGGAAGATGTGTGCGCCAGGGTAGCGAGCGAGGTGCGTCTGGAAGAAGTCCATCAGCGCCTCGAACGCCGCCTTCTCTTCAGCGTGGTCGTGCGCCCAGAAGGCCTTGAAGGCGTCTTGGGCCGTCTCGCCCACCGGACCCCAAAGCCCGTGCAGGTATTCCAAGCCTTCCGGATAGAGGGGGTCGCCTTCGATGTCGTAGAAGAGATCGCCGGTCTGAGGCGGCGGCATGATCGCAAAACCCCGGAGCGGCTCGGTCGGCAGCACTTCTACGAAATGCTCACCGCGCGTCTCCGCTGTCTTTTGCAGACGAGCCTGGGCCACCAGCTTTGCCAAGGTCGGCGCGCCCACGCCTGAGACGGCGTGATCAGAGGGGAGGGCGGCCAGATCGGTCAAAGTCCGAACGCCGGCGGCGGCCAGTTTGATGATCTGCTCCGCGCGGATGCCGGCCACGAAGACTGGACTGTCCGCCGCGCGCCATTCGGCTGTGCATCGGTCCGCAAAATCGCATTGGCCGCAGGCGCCGTTCTTGACCGGCCGGGTCTCTTCCGGCGTTGCAATGAAGGTCTCGAACTGACCCATCATCCGCCGCGTGATGTGGCGGGTGTCTTCCAGCCGGAAACGTTCCGGCCCGTTGTTCCCGCCTCCATGGATCGCCCCGAACATCGGCCGTCGGCCCGTCGCGCCTTCGAGCAGCTCGGCGTAGATGCCAAGCTGCAGCAGGTGCTCGGCCTTGGCCTTCTTCGCGAGCTTGGCGTCTTCCGGTTCATAGGCGGGACGACCATCGGGACCATCGGTGGTGCGGACCAGGAAGTCCGGATAGCCCACCCAGCGGCCATTCGTCAGCGCCGCCTGGTAAATAACCGGTACGCCCGCGTCCATCGCGGCTTGGGTCGCGGCGACCTTGTCGTCGAGCGATCCGACTTGAGTAATCTCGACCACCTCGCCGTACTGAGCTCGAAGCCGATCAACGACGATGGCCTCGTGCTCGAAGCCCTTGGCGCGGATCAGCGCGATGGCGTCATCGGCCCGCTCGGGCGGTTTAACGCCAAGGAGCCAAAGAGCGGTTTGGTGGCGGCAGGCCTGAAAGGCGTTGAGGCGCGACGCGGAGAGCAATCTGGTCATGGTCTAAGTCTGGGCCGGGTCTGCGACAACTTCGGTCGCAAAAGTCGAGCTGTGTCGCGCGAGGGTCGCTTGGAGCTCTGCAACCATCACCTCGCGCAGGCCGACCGGGGAAAGGATCTCCACCTCCGTGCGCCAGGTGAACAGGTGCCAGGCAAGTTCGAGCATGCCGCCTGTCTCGAATTCCACGAGCAGGGACCCGTCGTCTTGAGCGGTGACCACTTGGTTGGGATGGAACCGCCAGCGCCTCGCTTCCGCGGCCGCGTCGCCGGTGAAGTGCAGCCTCACCTTCTCGACGCGGTCATGAAACACGCCGAACGAACGCGCGGTGTAGTCAGCGATCGAGAAGGCCTCAGGCGGCGCGCCAGGCGCATCCAGAACCTCGAAGTCCTCGATCCGGTCGAGCCGCCAGTTCCGCGGCTGATCAGAGCCAATCTCGGCGCCGACCAGATAGTTCATGCGCTCGAAGAACAGGCCGTAAGGAACAAGGGTGCGCACCGAACCTGGGTTTGAGCCGCCCAGATAGCGGAACCGGACCTGGCACATGCCCATCAGGGCCTGGCGGATTCCGGTCAGGAGCCGCGGATCCTCCACGGGCTGCGGGCCTGCGCGGATCCCCGTCAGCTCCGCTCGCGAAAGCGCCTCGACGTCAGGCGAAATGCGCCGGCGGTGCTCGGCCTTCAGCGCCGACTTGACCTTGTGATCGAGGCCCTCGAGCGTCGCCGCCCGGTTTCGATGGCCGCCATCGCGTAGCGTGTCGATGGCGCGGGACAGCTCCACCAACTCATCGGTGGTGGGCGATTGAAAGAAGCCGTCGAGCCCACGAGGGATTCGGAAGCGCTTGCTGACGCCTTCCTGCAGGATCTCCATCTGAGGAAATACCTGACCGATCGCATCGCGCATCCGTTCGGCGGTTCTGCGGCAAACGCCCAGCTGATCGGCCATCTCTTCGGTGCTCAGTCCTTCGGCGCTCGCCGCCAGCCGGCGTGCAAGTTCCAAGACCAAGGCTGCCTTTTCATGCCGCATCGAACCCCCCTCCGATTTGCGACCGAACTTGTCGGAAATGAACTCTAGCGTGTCAGTCGTAGCCAACAAGGGAGGAAATCATGCAACTTCAACTGACCAGCCACGCAGCTGTCCGAGCCAACCAGCGTGGGGTTCCGCACGGCTTGATCGAGCAGCTTCTCGCTCACGCCGACACCGAAACACGCGTGGGCGGGGGCTGTGTGGCGCTAAGCGTTAGTCGTCGACGTCTGTCAGACCGCGACGTGAGGCGCAGCGTCGGCCCCGATCTTGACCGTCTGCGAAATCTTGCGGTCGTGTGCAATGCAAGCGATGGTTCGATCGTGACGCTTCTGCATGAGCATGGCTCACGCGCTCGTCGCTACCACCGGGCATAGGGGGCTGCCGTGATGACCGAGACGATCGGACAGCCTCGCCAAACACGCCTGTATCGGGCGCAGTATCGCCATAGGCCGACAGGAGAGCTCGCCCAGTTTCATCCGATGTCCCGACCCGGCGCCCTGGAGATTGCCCGGCAATTGGCGTTTGACGGAGAAGAGGACGTCAGGATCATCGCACTCTCTGACGGGACGGCCTGGACGCTCGCAGCCTTCTCGGGCCTTCGGCCATGACGATGTTTTCTTGCGGATTGCTCGTCGTTGATCCGATCGCGGACCTGCACACCTTGGAGAACTCAGCGCTGCCGAATGCGCGCCGGGTAGGTCTGGGGGCGCTGCCCGATCGGTTCGGCCCCGGCGGTGTGTCGGCCTGGGCCGAGAAGCGGGGAATCCCTGCCTATTACGTCGACAATTGTTGGATCCGTGTGCCGGTGACGCCGGCTCAACTGGGTGAGTTTCTTCGTGACACCGGAGCGACTTGTCAGGAGTTTGGCGCATTCTCAGAAGCCGATTTCCGACAGATGCTGATTTTGGATGCCGACGAGTTCTGAGGCCAGATACTCGCGAAACAACTGCCGTAATGGCCGGGGAGGACGACTTGGGGGCTTTTGACGACAAACACGTCGCCAGCGCGATTGATCGGCTGTCGACCATGGCCACGCGCGAGATCCGAGAGTTGCGCGTTCGGGCAGAGCGCCAGGATCTGGCGAGCCTTCGGGACGCCTGCGAGCGAGAGCTTGCTCTTCGTCCAATCGAGCTGTCGGCCGATGATGCGCAGGCCCATGCTCGCATGGCGACCGAGGTTCAGGATCTGGATCTGGTCGACACGATTGCCGTGGCGTTCAGCAAGGTCCGCCCGCCCAACGAGGAGGAACTTCAGTTTCTCCGATGGATCGCTGAAAACCCAGGCGGCACTTACCAGGATGCCCTGAAGGTGCGCGGGAAAGGCGACGTAGGGCTGCTGATTGGTCATCTTGTCTACGACCGGTTCGGGTGCTTTCGGCGCTTCGTCGTAGACGGTCAGGATCTCTCCAGCATCCTGCTGAGCAAGGAACGTTCAGGGCCGAGCGTCAGCTACAGCCTGAAAGCTGAGGCACGCGAAGGATTGCAGCGGGCCGGTATACTGGCGTCGCAGATATGACCCGTCCGGAGTCTGACGTGCTGATCGAACCCGGCCGTTTCACCAGTTTCATGGCAGCGTGGCGAGACCTCAGACAGGAAGAGCCGGCGGACGATTTGGTCGAGCGTTTGTCGAGCGTCCTATCGCAGATCCGAGCGGTCTTGCCCTCTCCAGTTGACGTCTCCCCGGTTCCGCAGGCGGCCCCTATCGCCCGGGCGCTCGTGGAGCGTCTGCTAACATCTTTGAAGCCAGCGATCGCATCAGCGAGGACTGACGGCACGCTTCAAAACGTTTGGTCCATGGCGGGACTTAAGCGCGATGAAGTCCGGAACTCGGCTGTGCTCGCCTCCCTGTTCAGTCCGGTGGTCTCCGGCGATCGCGGCGTCGCTTTTCTCAACGCGTTTTTGAACACGCTACGTGGTCCTGATCGAACCGGGCTTCCTGAGGAAGAAGAACTCAGGCGAGGTTACACGGTTCAGACTGAGGCTTGCCCCTTGGGCGCCGCAGACGATCGCGTGGACCTGTCCATTGAAGGTCCCGACTTCATCCTGCTCATCGAAGTCAAAATCGGGGCAGGAGAGGGGCTCGAACAGCTGAGCCGATATGATCGGGTCTTGCGCCGAAAAGCTGAGACGTTGGGCAAACGCGCCGTGCTCATCTATCTCAGCCCAACCCCCGCGCTGGCTCCTCCGCCTGGCTCGATCTATGCGAGCTGGCGCTGCGTGGTCCGAGCCGCGAACGCCGTCGCCCGAACCCATCCAACAGCCGACCAAACCTTCCAGGACCAGCTGCTTCGGCAGTTCGCTCATCACGCACGACAGTTTTAGGAGAAACAAATGGCACAAGCCGAGCTGAACTCGCTGATCGTCTCCAATCTCAAGGACTTGGAGGCGGTGACGCGTCATCTGGAGGACACGCTTCAACCCCTCGTAGGTGAAGCCATAGACGAGGTTGTCGAGCGGCACCTTACCAAGACCCATTGGGAGGGCGAGACCGCTTGGGACGATGACGGAAGCTGGCTTGCTCCGAAGGCCTGGAGAAAACCGGATGGCTCTTCCGGCGACGAGTTCTTCTGTCAGTTCTCTCTCGAAGCCGATAGCGATCTAGAGGGTGCAAAGGACGGTTACTGGCTGAGTCAGCTCTTGGGTCTCGGGCATGCGAAGCTTGGATTCCGGTGGGTGCGGAACGACGTTGGAAAACTTCGCTGGCGCAAGGCGGTCGGCGCTAACACTGCCCTGATCGCCGACCTGAGGGGTCTGGGATTCAGCTACGACGAGAAGAGCGGATCCTTCTTCCTTCCCGTGATCGTCGAGCCCTCGGCCATGAGCGACGCCCTGGTTCAAGAGACCCCGCAACTTGCTCTCCAGCCGTTGCACGATGCCCTCGACACCCTGGTGCGGTCCCAGGCGAAGTTCGACGAGCTGCGTCAAGCGACGGCTGACGTCGAGTGACGCTGCTTCAACTAGCGCAGAGCTGCGCGAGGAGTCCAAGTGAGTAACCCGCGACAGCCCCGCTCGCTCGAGCTCTACTTCATTGACGGGCGTCCCGACGGGATGATTACGGCCCAGGTGTTCAACTGGACGGGTCATGTCCTGCACGTGCCCCGCACGCGGCTGCCGGAGGCCATCAAACGCGCCGAGCTTGGTCGTACGGGCGTCTATCTTCTGACCGGTGAAAAAGACGGCAAACCACACGCCTACATCGGGGAGGCGGAGGAGCTGGGTGAGCGTCTTAAGAACCACTCTGGCAAGGAGTGGTGGACCTCGGCCGTGCTGGTATCCGCGTCGGGAAACAGCCTGAACAAGGCCCACGTTAAATATCTGGAATCCCGTCTGGTCGCCGAGGCCAAGAAGGTTGGTGTTGTCACACTGGACAACGGGAACACTCCCCCGAAATCCCGTCTGTCGGAAGCGGCCGCCTCGGATATGGAAGTGTTCCTCGACTTCCTGTTCCTGGTGCTGCCCGCCATTCGGATCGACATCTTCGTGGAGCAGACGCGGCCGACAAAGCCCGCTAGCGCCGCGACGCCAAGCGTCACCGACGCCGCAGACACGTTCGTCATCGACTCCCCAAAACACGGTCTGAAAGCTACGGCCCAGATCACCGACGGTGAGTTTATCGTACTCGCTGGATCGCAGGCGCGGCTATCCTGGGAAGGAAAGGAAGTCTCGGCGAGCTCATACGCCGCCTTGCACGAGACCCTCGTTCAGTCGGGCGTCCTGAAGCCGGATGGGGATCACTGCGTCTTCGTCAAAAACTACGCCTTTACCTCTCCCAGCGCCGCAGGCGCCGTGGTCTACGGTCGACAAACGGCAGGCCCAACGGCCTGGCGCAGGGCCCTCGACGGCAAGACGTACGGGGAATGGGAGGCCGCCCAGATCTCCGGATGACTAGGCGCTCAGGGGGCGGTGCATCCCGCTGCGGTCACCTCTTTCTCAGCGCGCCGCTGGGGTGCTTCCGAACGCGCTGCGGATCGTGGGCAAATAACGGCGGCCATGACGACGCGGAAGTCTAGCCAATCCATCACAAAATCCCGGATCCTCACCCGGGGGCATACCCGGGCTGAACGCAGGTTCGGCGGCGCCCGGAGTTCAGATTTGATATCCGAGCCGTGAGCTTAGAAGACTGGAACAATGAGAGAAGCATTCAGAGAGTGGCTTGGTCAGCGCGGATTCACCGCCAAGACCCAGTCGGTTCAATGGTCTCAAGGCAACCGCCTGGAAGCTGCGTTCGGGGATCTGGACGCAGCCTACGACCAGGATGCGTTGGCGACCATTCGCACGACGCTCACCTACACGAAACAGGACGAACGGAACGGGCGGCCCAATCCGGCTCCCTTCCCGATCGACGGCGACGTCTACGCCAACCTCGCCGGCTATCGCGCGACGATAACCTACTATTCGCAGTTCCGAGAGGCTGAGGCAGGGGGTCGAGAAGCCCCTGTCGGAACTCTGAACCTCGCCGCGCTCCAGGAAATGAAGGTCCAGTTTCTCGAAAAGTATCCGGACTTCGCGGACCTCGGATTTCAGGCGAAGCACGGTTCCTACTGGGACGACGAGCGCGCCTACAAGGACGTGGTGCTGGGCCGGGTGGAGCAGACGCTGTCGACGACAGACCCAGATGAGTCGTCCGGCGCCAAGGTTCTGAGTCTGCTTTGGCAGCCCCCCTCCAATTTCGTCGGGTGGCGCGCGCTCTCCCACCTGGAGAGCCTGTCCCAGATGGATCGTCAGGCCGTCACCGATGCGATCGACGAGATGTTGGCTGACGCCGGCCCTGCGCCCGCGAGCGCAGCACGCTGCGCGAGCCGGATTCACCCCAGGTTCACTGGAGGGTCACTCAGAACCCTGGTGACAACAGCGCAGGCGCTGGCGCGTCCACAGGACGCTCTGGCGGTCAAAACCCAGTATTTGCAGCGCGCCGCCAAGCGTCTGACCGGTCGTGGTCCGTTCAAATCCAACGTGATGACGGAGGCGGAGTACGGCGAGCTCCTGTCTCTGGTCCAAAGCATTTTCACCATCATGCGGGACGACTGGGACTGGTCCCCTCGAGATTTCTGGGACGTCCAAAGCTTCCTGTGGGTGACGAGCGACGTCGCGTCCAACGAAACTGATCTTGAGGAAGCTGAAGCCCCGATGACGTCCGAACAAGCCTTGGCGGTCCCTCCCACAAACCTGATCCTTTATGGTCCGCCAGGGACCGGCAAGACCTGGACGACGGCCAAGCGGGCCGTTGAACTTTGCGACGGCATGGCTCCAGAAAGCCGGTCTGCCTTGATGGCTCGCTATCGCGAGCTGGTGGCGCGTAAACGCATCGGGTTTGTCACCTTCCATCAGTCCTATGCCTATGAGGATTTTGTAGAGGGCCTGCGCCCTGAGACGGGTTCCGATGCGGACGGCATGGAGGGCGGCACCGGATTTTCACTTCGTCCCCAGCCTGGCGTGTTTCGCAAGATTGCCGAGCTTGCGCAGGCAAATCGTGGCCGGCCGATTGCGGAGCCGACCTCCTATCGCGGTCGCCAGGTCTTCAAGATGTCGCTCGGTCGGAGCGGGCAAAATGAGGGGGAGCGGATCTTCCGCGACGCGATCGAAGGCGGCTATGTGGCGTTGGGGTGGGGCGGCAGTATCGACTGGACTCACGAACGGTTTGACGACTTCAACGCCATCAAGGCGCGTTGGCAGGAGGTGAAACCTGACGCCACGGGACAAGATCCCAACATCCAGCAGCTCTATGCGCTGCGTTCGTGGATGAAGGTCGGCGACCTGGTGGTGGTCTCTGACGGCAACAAAGCCTTCCGGGCCATCGGCGAGGTAACGGGGGAGTATGTGTTCGCCCCTGTCGAACGATCGGAATATAATCACCGGCGATCGGTGCGCTGGCTTTGGCACGGCAATGAACCGCTTCCACGCGAGCTGATCTACGGCCGAGGCTTTAGCCAGGTCTCGATCTACAATCTGGACCCGGAGCAGATCGCCTGGCCCGCTCTGGAGCAGATCATCGCCGGCGGAGGTGAAGCGGCGTCCATAGGGACCGCGCCCGAGCCCTATGTTCTGATTATCGACGAGATCAATCGCGCCAACATTTCGAAGGTCTTTGGCGAACTCATCACCCTGATCGAGCCCGACAAACGGGCCGGCTGCGAGAATGCCCTGTCTGTCATTCTGCCCTATTCGGGCGAGACCTTCAGCGTGCCGGCGAACCTGAACATCATTGGCACGATGAACACGGCGGATCGCTCGATTGCGCTGCTGGACACCGCATTGCGGCGACGCTTCGAGTTTGAAGAGCTACTGCCTGATCCAAAAGCCTTGGCCGCGGCCAGCGCCAGGACAGGCGTCGATCTCGTCAGCGCGCTCGAGGGCTTGAACGCCCGTATCGAGTATCTCTTTGATCGCGACCACCAGATTGGTCACGCCTTCTTCATGCCGTGCAAAACCGCTGACGACGTGGCGCAGGTCATGCGCACGCGCGTCATTCCGCTTCTCACTGAGTATTTCTACGAAAACTGGGAAAAGGTCCGGCAGGTGCTTGGGGAGACCGAGGATGAGGGCGCCTTCATCACGCGCACGCGTTTGAGGCCGCCTGCCGGAGCCGACCCCTATGAGAGCGGCGAAGGCCGCTGGCGTTATGCCGTGCGCACAGACATTGCGGTGGCGGCCTACGATCAGCTCAAGCCTTGACCCGTCGGACGCTTCGAGAATGGGAATATCTCGGCATCGGCGATGACGTCGTGGCCGGAGATATCTCGCGCCACGCAGCCGATCAGCTCGTCGCGGCCGCCAAACGATCTGGGCTGGGTGGAAGCGACGGCGAGACAGTCCTTGTCAACGGACATTCCCGCCTGCGCGCACAACAGATCGTCGGGGTTCTTGTCACTCCTGAGACGACACTGGAGATCTTGCCCAAGATCGATGGTCTGGACGAGGGCGCTACCCGGCAGCGGCTCATTCATATGCTGGCGCGGGTCCTGGACCTCAAGATTGCGACAGGCTCTCTGACCCAGTTGGGCTGGCAGAACCATGATCTGCTGGAGATTTTGATACGGCTCTTCTGCGATCAGCTCTTTGCGGTGGTCCACCGTGGCCTGCCCCGGCGCTACGTGCCTCACGAGTCGGACTTGCCCGCGCTGCGCGGTAGGTTGGATTTGCAGCGTCAGTTCACGGTCCTTGCAGCAATCCCTCAACGCCTTGCCTGCCGCTATGATGAGCTAAGCGCTGACATTGCCCTGAACCGGATCATGAAGGCCGCCGTCACGCGACTGCACCACATCGCGAGATCGGCTGAATCGCAGCGACGGCTGTCCGAACTGGCGCTTGTGTTCGCGGACGTGCGCGCAGTCCCCGTTCGCAACCTGCCTTGGGACGACGTCATTCTTGATCGCACCAACGCGACTTGGGCGTCTCTGCTCACCTTGGCGAGACTTCTCCTGGGCGAACGATTCCAAACGACGAGCTTGGGCTCGGGTGAAGGCTTCAGCCTGCTGTTTGAAATGAACACGCTCTTTGAGGAGTTCATTGGCAGGTCTCTTCAACGGGCTCTGGCTGGCAGCGGTTGGACGGTTCGCCTCCAGGGCCCGCGAGATCATGCCCTTCTGTCGGAGGACAACGCTCTGAGGTTTGCAACCAAACCGGACATCGTGGTCTCCGACGGCCAGAGGGTCCGGTTGGTCATCGATACCAAATGGAAGCGCCTGACAGGCCCGATCGAGGATCAAAAGCGCGGTGTCGGTCAGGCCGACGTGTACCAGATGATGGCGTATGCGCAGGTCTATCGGTGTGATCGGGTGATGCTGCTCTACCCCCATCATGAGAAGGTTGGAGGCCTCGAAGGGCGCCAGACCGGGCATTTGATCAGAGGCACAGACGACGCCCGACTATCCATTGCAACGGTCAGCCTGTCGGACCTGGCGAGCCTGGATGAGCGCTTGAGACGCCTGGTCGGGTCCGTTATTGCGCCGCATCAATCCGTGGCGTAGCTGAGGCTCATGCGTCTGTAACGTATAGCGTTTTGGAGTTTTTCTCGTCATGAAGACTGCACGGATTGTTCTCACCGCAGGCAACATCGGCAACCACCATTTCTATCTGCGTCAATGCCCCGAGATGATCCCGGAGGGTGGCTTGGGTGGGACAAGCAAGGCGGACCGGGGCACGCCTTTCACTGTCCGGTTCGAGCCCGGTCCAACCGTCGACACGGATGTCGCGAAGGACAAGATGATCTTCCGTGATCGCAAGGGGACCCGCGCGTTTTTTGAGGGAACGGCGGCGGCGGCGGGCGATGTGGTCGTCCTGGAGCAGGTGGGCGAACGAGAGATTCTGGTGCGCTTGGAGAAGTGAGCTGTTTGTTGGACACGGGGATGGGTCAGCCAGGATCTGATCAGAAACGAGACGCCCTTACCGATGCACACCTGCGGTGGGGCCCGTGAACTGTTCAAACGAGACGGCGCGCTCCCGCCTATGATGGGCTCGCTGCTCAAGCATCGCGCTGCCTAGCCCGAAAGCGCCTGGCTCTACTGTGCGCGACGGCCCCTTGCTTATGGCGGGTTCGGTCTGAATAACTCGCTTTACGGTAGTCGAACGCAGGCATGAGAACCCACCTTTGAGTTACATTACTGCCTTCGTCGTGCTGGATCGGTCAGAGCAGGAATATCCTGTCAACTGCCTCCGGACCGACGTTCAGGTAAACGACCGGGTAATCATCACCAGTCCTGACAATCAGGCAAGGCTGGGCCGCATCAACAGGCTCGAGTTTCACAACTGGAACTGTCGCTGGACGATCAGGTGTCGCGCATCCGAAGCAGACCGCGGGAACGGAAGAGTTTCAATCGACCCGAGCGTGCCCATCAAAAGCGGGCCGGCTGAGATCTTCGATGTTCCTCGCCATCTGGCCGCGACAGGGTGGCGGCGCAGGAGCCTCGCTGCCCGAAAGTTCAAGGTGGGGTATACGCTCGCCAACAGCTCCCACGTTTGTCACATCCTGGTCAGGACGAACGGGTTCAACGTCGCCTTCTCCGAGGGGGGAGTCACGCGGGCGGAGATGGAGAAGCCCTTGTCCATCTCGGACGGTACGTCGCACGTCAGTCATTCTCTGAACGAGTCGGGCATTAACCTGATCGCGCACATGATCGATTTCGCTGATGCGTTCAGGGCCGACGCAGCGGACCTCGAGAGGTTTCTCGTTCCCATCGGTTCGTCGGCGAAGAAGAAGCCGCTTATCGAGAAGGAGGATGCCTCCATGCAGGATATCTACGATGCGATCTCGGGCGGGTCCGGCGGGGCCGCCTACCTTGGAGACGGCGGATACCTGACCGGGGGCGGCTGGTTCAATGACTAGCGGCGCGTGAACAGCCCATGTTGGAGTGGATCCTTGTCGGCGCAGCCGGCCTCGTGCTCGACGGCCTGATCAAGGGCTCCAGGGACAAGAAGCCGGGATACCTTTCGCCGGCGCCGAACCCTGCGCCGACGCCTCAGCGTCTCGAACAGCAACGCAAGCTGCAGCAGGCGACCTGGGACGCCCTGTTCGCCGCTCAATTTGGACAGTCAGGATGGATCCCCTCCGGCGCCGCGCAGCGGTTCCTGGCCCAGCACCCGCCTCCCCAGCCTGCCTGGAGCACGACGCGGCTTTCGGAGAGCATAAGGGCGCAGCAGCAAGGGTTACCTGATCCGCATCGCTCGACCCTCAGGTTTGACCTGCACAATCAAGCCATCCTCGAGCGACATAAGGTCGAGCTGAAAACCTTCTTCGACACCGTCGAGAAGAGTCCGCTCACCGACGAGCAGATCCATGCCTGCATCTGCATGGACGACAACGTCATGGTGGTCGCCGCGGCCGGGTCCGGCAAAACATCGACCATGGTGGCCAAGACCGGCTACCTCCTGCGCCAGAACCTGGCTGCCCCAAGTCAGATCCTCCTGTTGGCGTTCAACCGTGATGCCGCGGAGGAGCTCGGTGCGCGCGTCCGTGAGCGACTGGCTGAGTTCCAGGGCATCGAGGCGGTCACCGCCCAAACCTTCCATACGTTTGGGCTGGCCGTCATAGGCAGGGCCACCGGCAAGAAGCCGTCGCTGGCCCCGTGGGTCGAGACCAACGGAAAGGACATCGCAGCTG
Source organism: Brevundimonas sp. Root1423 (assembly GCF_001426805.1). NCBI lineage: Bacteria > Pseudomonadati > Pseudomonadota > Alphaproteobacteria > Caulobacterales > Caulobacteraceae > Brevundimonas > Brevundimonas sp. Root1423. The sequence goes on along the minus strand of NZ_LMFL01000045.1, from coordinate 351,666 downwards.
TTGTCGATATTGCCCGGTCGTTGGCGCAACAGGATCCTGCATTCAAGCTGGATTGGGACGTGTTCAGAACCGTCTATGCCCGCGATGTCGGTACGGCGGGCGAACGGGCGGAACCTGAAGCCTCTGACGGCAAGCGGCGCGGCTTCAGGACCGCCGACGGCAAGGTGGTCAAGAGCAGGGAAGAGCAGCTCATCTGCAACTGGCTATTCTTCAATGGCGTCGTTTACGCCTACGAGCCGGCCTACGAGCACGATACGGCGAGCGAACAGTATCGCCAGTATCGTCCGGACTTCTACTACCCGGAAATCGGCCTCTATCACGAGCATTTCGCGCTCGATGAGAACGGCAAGGCGCCGCCCCACTTCGGCGACAAATACGTCGCCGGCGTTCACTGGAAGCGGGCGCTTCACAAGGAAAACGGCACTGAGCTGTTCGAAACGACCTCGGCGGAAATCCGGACCAACGAGGCCCTGAACCGCCTGAGAGACGAACTTGTCAGTCGGGGCGTCGAGCTGAACTACGATGCGACCCGCAAGACCGTTGGCCAACCTCCTTTGACCGATAAACAGCTGGCCAGGACGCTTCGCGTTTTCCAGCAGCACGTGAAGAACAACGGCCTCTCTCAGGTCGAACTCGAGCGAGCGGCGCAGGACCAGGGCGGCCGACGACACGGATATCGGGCCGGGCTGTTCCTGAAGATCTTTGAGCGTGTCTCTGCCGAATGGGAGCGGCGGCTGCGTGCAGGCGGCTACATTGATTTTGAGGACATGCTGCGCCTTGCCGCCGAGCATATCGAAACGGGTCGTTACGAGAGCCCCTACTCGGTCGTCCTGGCAGATGAGTTCCAGGACAGTTCGCGAGCGCGCGTGCGCCTGCTTCAAGCGCTGACGAAGGCAGATGATGCCCATCTGACGGTGGTCGGAGATGACTGGCAGGGGATCAATCGGTTCGCCGGCGCGGACTTGGCCGTGATGTCAGAGTTCGGCGCCTTCTTCAGCCACTCGACGACGCTTCAGCTGGCGACGACCTTCAGGTGCCCGCAAGCGCTTTGCGACGTCACCAGCGAGTTCGTTCAGGCCAATCCGAAGCAGCTGAAGAAGATCGTCCGGTCCACCAGCGGCTATGAGAACCGACCGTTGCAGGCATACGGCTTCACCGATCCCAGCAAGATCGAAGCGCACATCGAGCAGCAGCTCGAGCATATGGCCAGCCTGCTGGACCAGGGCAAACTTCAGGCCGGAAAGGAGGGTCGGACCACGGTCCTTTTCCTTGGGCGGTATCTGAACGATGAGCCCAAACGGCTGCAGCGATGGGCTCGACGCTTTGCCGAGCAGCTGGATGTGCGGTTCAAGACCGTGCACGCGTCAAAAGGGCTGGAGGCGGAGTACGTGTACGTCCTGGGGTTGGTCGAAGACCGACTGGGCTTCCCAAGCCAAATCGAGGATGACCCGGTTCTCCAGCTCGCCATGCCCGCCGCCGAAACGTTTGCGATGGCCGAGGAGCGGCGCCTCTTCTACGTGGCTCTGACGCGGGCGAGCCGACAGGTGCGGCTCTACACCTCGCTAGAAAAGCCCTCCAGGTTCGTGACCGAGCTGGTCTCGCGAGAGCAGTTGGTCGTCGAGGCGGTCGACGGCGAAGCTCTGGAGACTTGCCCTAAATGCCAGTCTGGCGTGCTGAAACTGCGGACCTCGGGCCACTCACCGTTCCACGGATGTAGCCGTTACTCGGTGGGGTGCGACTTCACACGTCCAATCAAGGATCCAGAGACGGCAGCCTCGCCGGCAGGGCGGCCTGATGTCCGCAGTCCAACATCGGGTCCAGCCTCGAAAGACGCGACGACTTAGGCGCCATGCTGGCTGAAATCGCGCGCCAGGACGGTGGCCTGCCTTCTTCTTAAAAGAGCCACCGCAATCAGCTCGCTTGCTCATGTATGGCGAGCGGCCAAGGCCTCTATCTGACCGGACCCTCGGATCCTCAGCTGTCCAGTGGGGTTGCGGTTAGGCCAAGCTTCCGCTGACGTCAGGCCCCATGCAGTTTTGCCGGGATGCGCAATTCCGGGTTGTAAAGCCGCCCGAAAAACGTTGCAGTGCGTCAGCGGGCGAACCCGCGGTTCTATCTCATCAACAGACCCAACCGTGCGGGGCGTCTCATGGAAGGCATCACCTTCGTCCCGGGAATAATGGGCTGTCGGCTGGAGCTTGACGGAGAGGTGGTCTGGCCTCCAACTCCGGCAGAAGCTAAGCTCGGCTATCGACGGATTGCCAAGCTTTCGGATCATCGAGCGGTGGCGACCGGCGTCATCGAGAGGGTCTGGTGTTTCCCGATCTATGAGCGTGTGATTGCTGACTTGGGCAGCATAGCCTCTGGTGCCTTAGGAGTGCCGAAGGCCCAGTTCGTACCATTCCACTACGATTGGCGAGTGGACATTCGCGAAGCCTCTGCGGCTCTTGCTGATCATCTCGATGGGATGATCGCCAACGGGTGCACCTCTCTCAGTGTCGTGGCCCATTCCATGGGCGGCCTGGTGGCGCGCTACTTTATCGAGAGTGGTCAGTTCGAGGACCGGCTAAGCTGGCCGTGTGTAACCCGCCTCATGACCGTCGCCACACCACATCGCGGCGCTCCGGTCGCCCTCGTGCGCGCGCTGGGGTTGGAGGGGACCAGCGGATTGTCGGGGACTGACACAAAGACGCTCGCGGCTAATCCGCGTTTCCCGTCGCTCTATCAGCTTTTTCCTGAACGCGGCCTGGTGATCGCGCGCCAGCCGATGGGCGGGGGGCTCACCGCGATGGACATATATGAAGATGAAGTCGCCGCCACGCTGCAGCTCTCCACCGAGAACCTTAGAGCGGCGGAGGAGTTGAGAGCCGCGCTTGGCGCAGATCGCCGACCAATGCATGTCGCCTACACGGCTGTCGCAGCGACAGGTCACAGAACGGCGACAGGGGTGGACCTGCGCGACGGCATGGCGGAACGCGCCGTTCAGGACGGAAACGCTGGGGACGGCGCGGTGCCCTTGTGGAGTTCGGTCCTCACGGACGCGATCCATCACTATGCGCCTGGCGAGCACAACAAGGTTCTGAGAGAGCGGCAGTTCAGAAATCAGCTCTACACCTGGTTCGGCGCACAGCTTCCCGCGGAGGGCTACACGGCCGCCGATGGGCGACCAGCGATCTCCGTCTCCGTCAACCAAATGTCCTACCGGCGCGGCGAGGAGATCGACGTCCTCCTGACCCCCGCCGCGCCCGCGGAGCGGATTCAGCTAGAACTGCGGCTTCTGGAGGCGGAAGATCCGCGTCGGCCGCCAGCCGACGCGGGCAGGATTGGTGCCGTTGAGTGGTCAGGCGGGGTCACCCATCAGCTCAGGGTTGGCCTCAGAGCGCCTGACCGCGCTGGCGCCTTCTTATTGACTGCGGATGGCGCAACGCATTCCACCGCGACAGATGATGATCGGGCGGTGTTCACGGTCTCGGAGGAGTGACGGATGGCGGGCGATCGCAGGAAGCTTGAACAGGAGGCGCTCTCACTGCGCGCCTGGGCCGAAGAGCTGCAGCTGTTCCATAGCGTGGGGGGCGCGGTGACCCGGGCGCGGTTCAATATCGAGGGCGGCGCGGAGATGTTCTCTGCCGAGGGAGCCGAGGCTCTGACCAAAAAGCCGATCACGGCCGTTGGCTTTAATCCCCACGAGGGGGATGACGGGGCAATCGTCGTCTATACTGCGCGACAGCTGACGAAGGCGGAGCAGGAGGCGCTTGCGAGCAGCTATGAAGGCGAGACCAGCGTGACGTTCGAGGTGGCCAAGCCGCCCGTAGTCGATCCCGCCGCGGCGCCACCGCCGGCGCTCGTTCCGCCAGGCTCCCAATGGTCGCGCTATCCCTGCGGCCGCTCGATCAGCCAGGCGAATGTTCGCGAGGCAGGAACTCTCGGTTGCCTCGTTCAAGATAAGGAGGGGGTCATCCACGGCCTCTCAGCGAACCACGTCACCGGCGGCTGCTCCAATGCAAGGGTCGGTAGCCCGATAAGCGCCCCTGGAATTAAAGATGTTGGGGCGGGTCAGCCCGATCCCCGGGCGATCGGCCATCATGTTCAGACGGGCAGGTTTGCTGCGGGCGATCCGAGCACAGTGAATTTCACGGACAATACCGACGCCGCCATTTTCAGAATCATCGATCCCGCCCAGATGTCGTCATGGCAAGGCGACCATTTTGATACACCGGCCCAAGTGGCCGACCCCCGCGAGGGCGCAAGAGTTCGCAAGGTCGGCCGAACGACAGGGATGACCACGGGCTTTATTCAGAGCCAGATCGCTGGTCCTCATCCCGCGACTTTCAAAGCCATGGTCCATCACTCCGCAGAGGAGTTCGTCGAGTACCGCGCAACCGTATATTTCCAGCCGGCCTACGCTCTGCGAGGGCAGACAGGTCCATTCGCTGCCAACGGCGACTCCGGTGCGCTTGTGGTTCAAGAGGAAGACGACGGTTCATGGTCGGCAGTGGGTCTCGTCTTCTCCGGCAACGCTAGCGAAATGACTTATATGCTTCCGTTGAAGCCGATCTTGGAGGCGATGGCGCTCTCGCTAGTCTCAGGTCATAATCCCCCATCAGAGGACAAATGACAGCGCGCGCCCACAGTTCAGGTTTCGCCAGCTTCGAGGATCGTCAAGATCTTCTAGCTTGCCTCGGACTTCCCCCGGGGCAAGCAACAGTGGAGCGTCGCCCTGAATCTCAGGGCGACACACTGATTGTCAAATTGTCGCCTGGCGCCAGGCCAGCGGTGACTCCTGAACGATTCCGCGGTCACCTGGTCCGATATGAGCCTTTACGCCCTTCTACGGCGTTCTAGACAGTCGGTGCCAATGCCCGCCTGCTTCCAGCAGGCTGATCCTGACTCATAGCGGCCTTTAGCAGGGTCCGCTCTGAGCCGAGAACCAAGGGCGGCGGGTTAAGCGTAGCCGCGCTCTTCAGCAATCGATGCGCGAAACTTTAGCGCTTGCGCGCGACCCAAGCGTACGAGACAGCCGAGGGATTCCAGCTCGGCCAGATCGCGGCGACCCGGGCGTTCACTTAGGAGAACATATTGAGCGCAGGACAGATCGATGCGATCGATTGCAGCTCTTCCTGGTCGGTCATCTGACTGTCCGGGAACACCGCGACAGCGGATCTCGCCGATCTAGCGCAGCGCGCGTCGGCAGGTGTGAGGATCGTGAAAGCTCATCTCCCCTCAACGCGGCGTGGCGTGCTCTGCAGCGAGCCTTTGAACACGGCGGAAAGCAATGGGTGAGCGGCGGCGGCGAGAATGCTGCGGATGGAGCACGAGCCGTGACGGTTTCGCCCTTGCCGTGTGGAACCCAGTCGGGGAGACTCCGACGGTGAAGACGAGTCTCGATCATCTGCCGACTTTGAAGCGCCTGGCACTCCACCGCGTGGTGGACGTGCTGCGCGCCGCGTTCGCTGAGGCGACCTCTGCCTATGTGAAGGCGCGCTACTCCCGGCACTACAGGATTTCCGCTGAGGAGTTGACCTATTTGACCGAGCGGGTCGCAGCCCTGCGCGACGCCGTCGAGGCGGTCTGCCAGGACCATCTGGAGGGCTTGCGCGCCGCCGAGGCCCACGCCTCGTGACGGGCCTGATCGTCAACCGGACCCTCTGGTTTCAGGATGGGCGCGAGCGCAAGATCGTCGACCAGAGCTTTCTGGCGACCGCCTCCCGCTCCCTTGTCGTGCTCGGCGAGGCCGGCATGGGGAAGTCGACGCTACTCAACCAGCTCAGGGGGCAGGCCGGCTATGAGGTCTGCACCGCCCGCGCCCTGATCAACGCACCGGATACGGTGGCCCGCTTTGGCGGGGCTCAGACCCTCGTGGTCGATGCCCTCGATGAGGTGTCGGCGGGTCAGCAGGGGGACGCGGTCGACCTTGTCCTCAACCGGCTGGGCGTTCTCGGCTATCCGCGCTTCATCCTGTCCTGTCGCGTCGCGGACTGGCGCAGCGCGACGGCCCTGCAGGGTCTCTCCGACCTCTACGGCGAAGGCCCTATAGAACTTTATCTCGAGCCGCTTGACCGGCAGGACGCCGTCGACGTGCTTAGCCAGAGCCTTGGCGAGGATGCGGCAGAGACAGCAGCGGTCTCGCTCGAAGATCAGGGACTGGCTGCACTCTGGAGCAATCCGCAGACCCTGAGCCTGATCCGCGAAGTTCTCGGCCACGGCGACCTACCTACCTCCCGGGGCGGTCTCTTTGAGGCCGCGACCGCAATGCTGCGCAAAGAACATCGCGACGCAAAGATCGGGGCGAAGCTTGTCTCTCTCGGTGAGGTGGCGGTTCTCGACGCGGCCGGCGCCGCTTTCGCCACGCTGATCCTGACGGGTCAGGAAGCCGTCACGCTTCGCGTCAATGCCTGTGCCGAGGATGTCCCGCTCAGCGAGATCGCCGAGCTTCCCAAGGCGGGGGCGATCCGGGACGTCCTCGACTCCCGGCTCTTCGTCGCCCTCGGCAGTGACCGCTTCACCTATGCTCACCGCTCTATCGGTGAGTTCCTCGGGGCGCGCTGGCTCGCGCGCTGTGCTGACACCCTTCGAAAGCAGCGCCGGCTGTTGACCCTGTTCAACGCGCCCAACCTCGTGCCTGCGAGCCTGCGGGGTCTGCACGCCTGGATCGCCTGGCACAGTCCGGATCTCGCCGGCGACATCATCGCGGCCAATCCCATGGGCGTCATCCAGTACGGCGACGGGGACAAGCTCACCCTCGCCTCGGCAGAGCGACTCCTAGACGCTCTTGAGGCGCTGGCTGCCAAGGACCCCTGGTTCCGTGACTGGAGTGAGTATCGCTTGGCCGGTCTCGCACAGTTTCCGCTCCTGCCTCGTCTCAAGGCGATTATTACGTCGGGCGACCGCGAGTTCGGATTGCGGCTGCTGATCCTGCAGGCCGTCAAGGGTTCGGCGGTGTTGCCGACCCTCGCCAACGAACTGGAAGCCCTCATCCTTGCGCCCGATACCGCCTTTGGCCTCCGCAGCGAGGCGGCGGACCGGCTCCACGAGCTGGACCGGTCGCGGAACTGGCCCGCGATCGTCGAGGCGCTCCTCGCCCAGGGGGACGAGGACGCGATCCGGTTGGGCGTCGAAATCCTGGATCTGGCCGACTATGAGGGCTTCAATGACCATCTGATCGCCGGGGTCGTCACCGCCCAACTCGCCCTCGAGAACCGAACGATCGGGATCCTCTACCGGCTGCAACGGAAGCTGCCGATCGATCGCATCGGTTCCTTGCTCGATGCGATATCGGCCGCGGCGTCCGCAATCGACGACGAGCGCCACGAAAGGCTGCCCCACTATACCGATCTGGCCCAAACGCTTCTGGGTCGGTTGCTGACTGCCCGAACGGTGACGCCCGAGCAGCTTTGGCGCTGGCTGGACCCGCTCGGTCGGCATGAGGGCTATCAGCGGGACGCCAGGGATGCGGTGGCCGAGCATCTCCGGGCCGACGACGGCTTGAGACGCGCCGTGCAGCGGATGGCGCTGCTCGACCAGCCTGTGGAGGGAAATCTCTGGTACGTCGCCTACAGGCTCAGCGAGCGCTCCCCGGGGCTCACGCTCGACGCGGGCGACGTCATCGCCTTGCTGGATTTGCTGGAGCCTGGCGACCCCCGCTGGCTCGACGTGGTCTCGATCGCGCGTCACAGCACCGAAGAGGGCGCGGATGTGCGTCAGGCCGCCCGGCGTTTTGCCGCGGGCGCCCCGGAAGACGAGGCCTGGCTCGACAAGCTCGAACGGCCCGACACGCCCCAATGGCAGATCGATCAAGATCAGCGCCGCCGGGCCCGCGAGAACGAGAAACTAGCCCAGTGGCAAGGCCACCGTGCCGGCTTCCTGAGCGAGATCGACGAACTCCGAGCCGGAACCTTCCGCCTTATCGTCAACCCGGCCAAGGCCTATCTCAAGCTGTTCGCCGACATGGGCGACGAGACTGCCGACGGTTCGGGGCGATTGGAGGAGTGGCTCGGGCCGGACCTGCGCGACGCCGCCCTGGCCGGCTTCGAAGCCTTCCTCCACATCACGCCCGTCAAACCAAGCGCAACGGAGATCGCCGAGAGCCACGCCGACGATAAGAGCTGGGCTGCGGCCCAAGTGATCGTGGCCGCGCTGATCGAGCGACATCGCACGGGACGGGGCTTTGCCGACCTGCCGACCGAACGGGTCATGGCGGGCTTCGTGGAGATCCGGTCCACCCGGATCGACGACCATGCGGGTGTCCCGGACCTCGACCAGATTCTCGGCGACGAGCTGCGTAGGCGCAGTGTCTGGGAGGAGGCGTTGAGGCTCTTCTTCGAGCCTCAACTGGAACGAGGACGCGCCCACGTCGATGGCCTCTACGGCCTGATGCGCGAAGCCGCTGATGCGAGCCTTGCGACGCGCTTGGCCCTAGAGTGGCTTGAGCGTTTCAAGGACCTTCCGCCCGCCGCGGAAGCCGAACTGGTCGACCATCTGCTGGCCGTGCCCGAAGCCCGGCCGTCCCTCGGTGCGATTGCCCGCGAGCGGCGCGCCCGAGCCTCCGCCGATCCGGAACGTCGTCTGATCTGGGATACGGTCGGCCTGCTTGTCGATTTCGAAACGACCCGGAAAGACCTAGAGGCGGCGGGCGACACGCCGTCCGATCTCCTTTGGCATGTGCGTTCTCGCACCGGGAATCGGCGCGAACAGGGCCGTCAGGTCGAGATGCATCCGGCGCTGGCGCTCTGGCTCCTGCGGCGCTTTCGGGTCCAGTTTCCGCGTGAAGGCCGCCCTGAGGGCGTCACGTTGGGCGACACGAACGCGTGGGATGCGAGCGCCTTCATTTCGGGCCTGATCAAACGCCTCGCGGGGGATATTTCCGACGAGGCGGTCGCGGCCATGGTCGCGCTGCGTGACGATCCGCAGGATCCATACACCGAGCTCGTCCGCTCAGCCTTGGCCGAACAAGAGCGCAACCGTGTCGAGGCCGACTGGCGCGCCCCAAATCTAAAAGCCGTCAGCGCCGTGGTTAGTGACTCCGCGCCGACCACCGCCCTGCAGCTGCAGTCCGTGCTCCTAGAGGAGCTCGACGAGGTTCAGCGCAAACTCCGCGGGAGCGACGTCAACTGGCACCGCGACTTCTTCGACCTGGGCGTCCCGCGTCGGGAAGAAGATTGCCGCGACCAACTGCTCAAGATGATGCGGCCTTTGCCGTTCGGCATCGAAGCCATTCCCGAGGCCCACCTGGCCGACGACAAGCGATGCGACGTCTTCTTCCAGCTCGGCGACCTCGGGGTGCCGGTCGAGATCAAGGGGCAGTGGCATCGGGAACTGTGGGTCTCGGCCGATGCCCAGCTCGATCGTCTCTACGTCAACGATTGGCGGGCGGAGGCCGGTATCTATCTGGTGCTCTGGTTCGGCGAAGGAACCTCCAAGCCGCTTCAGGCGCCGCCGGCCGGCGAGCCCAAGCCCACGTCGCCGCAGGCGTTGCGGGACGCGCTGGTTGGGGGGAGCGCCATGGCGGGGACAGGGCGTGTCGCCGTCGTCGTCCTCGATTTCGAACGCCCCGCCTGATGGCCCGCGACCAGGCCTGGGCCCGGCTCAACGCGACGGTGCCGAACAGTCGGATCACCGTGCTTTACGGTCTGCCGCGTGTCGGGCGGAGCACCTTGCTGGCGCAATGGTGCGAGGAACAGAGCGGTCTGCAGCGGGTGACCGTGGCCGATATCGCGTCCTGCACAGCACCGATTCAGGTGCTGGATCACCTCAGCGCCTCGGGCGCGGCGGCGTTTATTGACGCCTTTCGCCTCATCGAAGCCGAGCGCCTAACCCGCTTTGTCATTTCGCCCCTCGATCTCGGGGCCCGACGCCAACTGCAGGAACAACTCTCCGGAACCGTACAGCTCGTCGCTTTGGACCCTCTGCAGCGCCATGAACTGCGATCAGAGGAGCTCGCCATGGTCGAGCCCTCGGGACCGGAGGCCAACCTTGAGCCTGTCGAGACCGCCACAAACCGCCCGGCGTTCGAGGCGGACCGGCACTGGCTGAGAGGCGGTTTGCCGGAGAGCTATGAAGCGGCGAGCGACGCGGCCAGTCTCAAAATGCGGCGCGATCTGATCGACGGCCTGATGCTGCGTGATTACGCCCCCCAGGGCATCGGGCCCGGCATCCAGATGATGGACTATCTCACCTGGGTGGCCGACCAAAACGGCGGAGAGTTCGACCTCGTGGACCCGCCGTTCGGCAAGAAGTCGGAGGCCAAGTCCGCCATCTATGTGCTGGACCAACTGGGCGTTGTCCGCATCCTCCGGAACTATCCCGCCGGCAGCACGACCACTCTCTCGCTCAAGCCCAAGATCCATATTCGTGACAGCGGCCTGCTCCATGCCGTCCTCAGCATCGAAACCAGCGCTCAGTTGAGAAGCCATTCGATCATGGGCGAAAGCTTCGAGGGATACGCGATCGAAACGCTGATCGCCGCATCGAACCGGCCAGAAGCGGCGCAGTTTTATCGCAAGGACGGCCCTGAGGGTGCCGACGAGATCGACCTGATCCTCGACTTCAGACCGCACAACGGCAAGCTGGTGGCCATCGAATGCAAGACAAGCCCGGGTGAGCCGCCGCGTCCCGGTTTCTACCGGGCCATGAATGCGATCGGGGCGACCGACGGCTTCGTGGTCCATTCGGGATCTGAGTCCAACCTAACCTACACGACTCACCGGCTCGACTTGGACAGCGCGCGAGCCCGCGTCATCGAACTTGCCCGATAGGCGAGACGCTCATCGGTATTGTCGCCGTTGCGGTCCCAGAGCTTATCCGGCACAGCTCGAAGGTCTTCTTCTAGGCGCGGTCGAACGTCTGTTCTTGGCGCGTAGCCGCTGTTCGATGTCTAGCGACGGCTCGATCAGTTCTGGAGCCATCCCTGAATTCCGAAGGTATTGGTCGCTCGCTTCAGATACTCCATGGGACGAGGCCTGGACCGGTCAGCTCGACAGAAATCGGCCGGATCGTTTCAATAATTTGAGTCGGGCGGGCACGATATCGCTAGACCACTGCCTCAGCGCTATCGCCGCCATCGATGCTGGGTCATCTGGTTGAACGCTACATCATATAACTCCTTCCCCCCCACCAAACCCCAACCCACCACACCCCTCTCCACTGCCTTTCACCCCACAACCACCGCAATCTAAAATCCGTTCCCTGCACGTTCCGGAGAGAACTATTGAGAAGAGGGAACCGGTGTTTGGTCGGTGATCTGCTGATCCGCCTCGATGAATCCTCGACGTTCGAAAACGTCAAAGAGGATTGCTCGTGGAGCTCTTTCCGCCGGATCGCCTGCCGCTCATCCCTGAAACCCTGCTGCGGGAACATAAGGTTCTCTGCCAGGCCGACAGCCGCTTCCGCGCCTGTGCCAGGTTGCTCCAAGCCCTTCATCGCGAGGCTGCGGGCTGGGGCGTCGGAACCTATGAAACCACCGCCGGCCGCAAGAAGAAGATGGGCCACCTGGTCGCGACCTACGACGGGGCGTCGGGCGCCAACTTCCTCTCTCTGGACGTTCATCGCCTGGCCCGACGCGAGCTCGCGTACCGTGAACCGGGCTCCATGTGGGAAGAGAAACGGCTCTACGAGAACCTTCTGAGTTCGACGCCCCTGGCGCTGAACCTGATGGGCCCGCTGAAGCTCGACCGCGGTCTGGCCGAGGCCTTCGTGCGCGAGATCGCGCCGGATCTGGCCGGCCGCGTCTGTTCGGTTTCCTTCGAACATAGCCCGGGCCGCGGCGACCCGACCTTCACCGCGGATGGCACCGCCTTCGACGCCTTCATCATCATCCGCCAGGAAGATGGCCGCAAAGCCTTCCTCGCGTTTGAGCTGAAGTACAGCGAGACCTGCGCCGAACCGGAACCGCGCATGCGTCCCCGCTACGACGACCTGTCGAACGCGAGCGAGCTCTTCATCGACCCTGAGGTCCCTGACCTGCGCCGAAACCCTGTCCAGCAGTGCTGGCGGCTTCACATGCTGGCCCAGAGCATGATCGACGCCGGTCTCTATGACGCCGGCCGCCTGTTCGTCATCGCGCCGCGCCTCAATGATCAGGTTCAGCGCGCGACGGCCCGCTACCAGACCCACCTGACCCCGCCCCGAGGCGACAAGGCGGGCTTCGTCAACCTTGTTCTGGAAGACGCCATCGGTGCCTTGGCGCTGGCCGGGGACCCGGACCAAGCACGCCGTCTGACGGCACGCTACACTGACCTGTCGCCGGTTCACGCGTTGATCTGATGCAATCGCGTCTCCCCTTCATCACTGCAGATCCGATCTTCGACCGGGCGGTCGGGATGGTCTGGGGCGCGGCCTGTGGGGCGAGGGTCGGCGAACAGCCGGCCTCTTCCTGGCCCACCTGCGACGACATCCTGGTTCATCTAACCGTGAGCCTGATCGAGCATCAGCGGCTCCTAATCGACGACGTCTTTCGTCGTCTCATCCGAGCCTGGGCGCAGCGCGCAGGCCGCCCGGCGGTGGTGAGTGCGGTTGGACCCACCACGCAGGCCTCGACCGCGGCCTTCGTCGCAGGCCTGGCGCCCATCTGCATTCTGCGCCGCACCGACCGAAAGGCGGCTCAGGCCGAGGCTGCGGAGCTGGCGATGCAGTTTGGAGCCGGGGCCGCCGGCGGGGAGGCATTGGAGCTGACGACCATCTTCCTGCGCCTCGCCGTCTTGGGCGAGGGCAGGGCGCGCGCGCTCGCTCCCCTTCATTGGGAAGGTGAGGACCGCGTAGCCCGTGTCGCCGGCGGCCGCAGCTTGCCGATCGAAACCAAGAGAGACCTGGTGGCGGCTGTTGATCAGGCCCGCGCGCTCGCCCTGCGTCAGGTTTCATTGACGACCGCCTTCACGGCCCTGGCCTCCATTAATGCCGGCCAGGACGCCTTCATTCTGACAGGGGCGCTAATCGGCGCTTTGGACGGACGCCAGGCCTTCATCTCGGATCCCAGCATCGACCGCACTGGTACGCCAAGCGCCAGGATGGAGCAGCTGGTGGGTGAGCTAATGTCTCTCCACCGCCATCCCTTCCTTAAAGCCGGAGGGACGCCGGCATGCCCAAGCTGATCACCACTGCACAGATGCGCCGACTGCAACGACAGTGGGCCGAACTCGATCAGGCGCGCCGGACCGGGCGGGACTATGACCCGCAACCCATCCTGAAGCTGTTCACGCCCGACGCCGGGGCGACCTGGCTCATCGCCGCTCTCAGCCCCGATGAACGCACCGCCTGGGGCGTTTGCGACCTCGGCCTCGGCTTAGTCGAAATCGGTGAACTGGATGTGGCCGAACTGCGTGCGGTCCGCGGCCGGCTCGGCCTGCCGATCGAGCGTGATCGCTGGTTCACGCCCAGCGCGACCCTCAATGGGTATCAGGCCCAAGGCGCCGCTGCCGGGCGGCTGTCGGCATGATGACGAAAATGCCGGCGTTCTAAAAGAGTGCTTGGAGGGCCCATGGATTACAGTGACTTAGGCTCCATGGCGCGCGGTTTCATCCTGGAAAACTGTCCGAGGCCCGCGTCGCGCTTCCACACATCCGACCTGTGGTGAAACCACGACCCTTCCGCTGGACAAAAAAGGGGGGCGGCCGTTACGGCCGCCCCCCTACTTGTCGTTCCGGTCCGTTCAGGCAGACCAGGTCGGACTGTCGACGTCGATCCGCTCCGGATATTCGATCGCTGACAGGCTATCGATAAACCGGGTGACGCCTTCAGGGTCGAGGCCCGCCGCTAGAGCATACCGGCTCCAAGCGGCGTCCCCCAGGGTGGCGGTGCTGTAGCCCCACCGCTGGCCCTGGATGACGCCCTGAGGCGAACGGGCGAGGGCCCGGAACATCGAGTTCTTCCCGTCCCAGTACGAGGCCTCGACGCCCTTGAAGATGTAGCGCCACAGGGCCCATTGCGCGCGCATCTCACGCGGCAGGGACGGGGATCCGTCGAGCTTTTTCGCCGGCGACGTCATGGCGATGGCATAGGCGGGCTTCGTCGGAGCAGACGAGAAGTGCGATTGCACGGCCACCTGTCTGGCGCTCACCTGCGCCGCGGCGAGGCCCGTGTAGTCGCGGATGGCGCGGGCGACCGCCCGGAGCAGAGCGCCGCGTCGGTCCGGATCGCAGGCGAGGATCACATGGCTATGCAGACCCTTCGCCTTGGAACGCTCGAGCGTCCACAGCCAGGTCAGCGGCGCGCGGCCTTGGGCGAGGTTGCGACGGTTCCAGTCTCGCAGGACGGCGAAGACCTTACGCTGGCCGTCATGGACGCCGCGATCGGAGTGAACTCCGACCATCGACCAGGTGATGGTCAGGTGCGTCGAGAAGACGAGACCCCTGGCGTTGCCGCGAAGAATGCGTTTGTAGGCTGCGGCGGTTTGGGAAGTGCTCAGGCCGGTGGTGCACACCTTGTCATGGCGCAGGCGACCGAGGCCGTCGAAGACGCCAAACGGGTCCGCCCGGGGCCCAGCAAGGGGCTGGCGGCTTCCGAACGGATCGACCGTCACCGGGGGCAGCTTCGTCCGGCGGCCTGCGAAGCATTGAGGTGGGCAGCGGTTGACCTCGCACTCAAGGTCGGCCTTGTCCGCGCCAGACCACCAGGCGAGGGGGTTCAGAAGATCGTGGCGGTGACGCGACATCGCGCGATCACGCTCCCGCTCCTCATGACGGGCATGGCGCTTTTCGGCGTCTTTGTCTTCGGCCTGGGCTTGGGCGGACGCCAGTGTGGCCTGGACGGCCTTGGACATAAGGTCAGTGGGCGCCGTATCGCCAAGGCTGGGGGCGGGGAGCTGGTCGAACATGGGTTCTCCGGAATAAAGAATGCCCGCCGCTCGAGCGGCGGGCTGGGTCGTGGGGCAGGTTAGGGCGGGGCCTTAGGCGTCGGTGGGACCGGCGGCGTCGGAGGCGGTCGACGCCGCTTCGGAGATGACCGGGTCCACCTCCCAGGGCGGACCGAGATCGGTGTCTTCGTCATCGGAGGGCGGCGCTTGGCCGACCGCGTCGGTGGAGGACAGGTCGACAAGCAGTCGGAACAGGTTGCCCGGGACTTCCCGGCTCGCCGCATGAGCGAGGCGGGCCGCGGTGATCGGGCTGATCGATTCAGCGGGCGGAGTGGTCTTCTTCAAAGTTGAGCGAAGGGTCATGTCGGATCCAGATGTCGGCCCCGCTGGCGGCGGCCGGAAGTTGCTAGGGGGCGGGTTGAGCGGCCGGCTTGGCCGTCGTGGCGGTCGACGCGTCGAACATGCCGAACAGGTCACCGATCGGCGGACGACGACGCGCCTCCGCCTTGGCCTTCAGATGGACTGACCAGTCCTGGGAAAGCTGACGCCGGCGTTGCTCTGCCTGTTCGGTTTCCGCCCGTTGACCAGGCGTCTGCAGCTCGGCGCCCGCGCGGACGTAGATTCCCGGCAAGCTGTCGTCCGGCAGCGAGTTCATGAGCGCTCGCAAGCAGCCGCAGGTCGCGACCAGCCAGCCGAGCGCCAGCATGACATCGGCGCGCAGCTCCGGCGACGACACTCGGGCGACGTCTTCCAGGCCGGGCTCGACCGTACGCGCCACGCCCTCGGACACCTGGTCGATGGCCAGGCGAGCGGTCGGCATGACCTGGACGTGCAAGCAGCGGCGGTCTTCGTTCGTCAGGGTCGACAAGAACTCCGGCGCGATCAGGTCGGTGAAGGCATCGGCGGGCTCGTCTTCGGTTACGATCGCCTGGCGGCGCGCCTTGCAGTCGGTGTGGTCACAGGGCGACATCACGACAGCGAAGGGGGCCCCGGGAGGGGCGAGGCTCTGGTCGATCACGGCCGGCGACCGCAGGGCCCAGTCGAGACTGCTGATCGCCAGTCCGTCTGCGAGGCCAGGGACATCGCAGACGGTCGAATGCGATGCGGGAGAGGGGATGATGCGCTTAGCCACCGCAGCGCATCTCCAGACCGAGGGCGACCGCGACCTCGTTGAGGTTCCAGACGGTCACGCCCGGCGACAGCTTGATCCCCGGCGGCACACGACCGTCGCGGACCCAGTTATGCCAGGTGGACTTGGACACGCTCGCCCAGCGGGCGGCGTTTTTGGCGCGCACGAACTTCGTGCTCGCGGTGGAATCGAGGGGGATCGTCAACTGGGGCCTCCATCAGGGAAAGAACCCATTCTGAAGCCGCGTATTTGACCTTCGAAGTGCGCGAGCGCGTCAGACGCCGTCGTTAGAGTTTTCGTCGCTCGCGCTCTTTACATTCCCGATGGCTTATGAACCGGCCCGGGACCTGGAGGGACGGTCTATGATCCAGCGTTCTAACTCATCGCGAGTCGGCACTTTCAGCTCAGCCGCCCTTGGATCATTGACAACCTCGTCCTCGTAGACATCCAGAAGGTATGTACGGGCTCCCCATTTGACTTTTGCGAACCCCTCTAATTCTTTCAGAGCCTCGAGCATGCGGGTTGCGCGTTTAACGGTCGCAGCTTTGCTGGATGTGCTGATTTGAAGCAGTTTTTCCCTCAACGTCGCATTTTCGGCTTGGAGCTGCGCGTAGGTCGGCATCACATCGGCGACAAAGGCGCAGTCCCGCAACAGAAGCTCGATGGGCTCACTCAGGAATTGCTCCGAGTTATTTGCTTGTCGCAGAGTCCGTCGTGCCGTCTGCAAGTCGACAAACGAGCAGGGGTACCATTTAGAGGATAAGAATCCTCGATCTATTTTCCGTACATTATCAACATTACCCGCTCTTAGCTTCAGTATATCGAACGCAGTTTTAATATGCCGCCCAGCGGCAAATTTCTGTCCTGTAGAAGAACAAGCAAACTTCATCGTGGGGCTTTCATAACCTGAGACATGCCAGCCCGTAAGCATTAGGGTTGCGCGCTCAAGAGTTATCATTTCTATAGGTATCGGCTCCTCGTTAAAGCCAATATCGTCGTGCCACCACCAATGTCTCGGGGAAATCAGTTCCTTTACAAGATTTACTTGATCGCTTGCCTCAAGATCTGTCAGATGGACGTTCTGACTATCCATCCACGCAGCAAAGCTGCGGCGGCTTGATGTGCTGTCCAACGTCTTCATTTGTGCTTCATTACTAAGCTGAATTTCTAAGATACTTCGACCAATCATCCATCAACGCGGAGCGCTTCTGGAGAAGATCACCGCGGCGATATGCGGCCTCAACCTGGCTTCCGATCGCGTGTGCCAAGGCCATCTCCACCACCTCATTTGCGTGCGAGGTTTTCTCGGCTGCCCAGTCGCGGAAAGCCGATCTGAAACCGTGCACCGTGACGTCGATCTTCATGCGCAGCAGCACGGCCCGCATCGCGTTTATGCTAAGGGCGCTAGCCGTGGTCGGGTGGGGGAAGATCAACCCGGCACGACCGCCGGATCCGCGAGACTCCAGAATGTCCAAGGCGGCCGAGGTCAGGGGCACACGGTGCTCTTTGCCGGCCTTCATGCGGCTGGCCGGGATGGTCCATAGCTTCGCCTCGAGATCGACCTCCTCCCATCGCGCGCTCAAGATTTCGCTGGTTCGACCTGCAGTCAAAATCGTGAACGCCAAGGCTTGGGCGGCCACGCCGGTCTGTGCCTGCAGCTTTGCAACAAAGTCCGGCATCTCCGCGTACGCCAACGCGCGGTGGTGTTGAACCGACCGAACACGACTGCGAGCCGGGAGAACCTTGTCGAGGTTTCCTTTCCAGCGGGCGGGGTTGTCGCCGGAGCGATAGCCCATGACGGTGGCCCAATCCAAAATCGACTCGATCCTGCCGCGCACCCTCGACGCGGTTTCCGATTTCGTCGCCCAGATCGGTTCCAGCGCTTTCAGCACCAAGGGGCGGTCGATCTCAGCGACAGAACGCTTGCCAAACACCGGGGTGGCGTAGGCCGTGAGGGTAGATTGCCATTGCGCGCCATGTTTGGCGTTCTTCCAGCCGGCTTGGTTGCTCCGGATATAAGCCGTGGCCGCTTCATCGAAGGTGATCTGCTTCGGCCGCTCTTCAACCTGCCGGCTGGCTTTAAGCCCTCGCTTGGCATCGACGGGATCGAGACCGCTCAGCTTCATTCTTCGGGCTTCAGCAGCGGCCTCTCGAGCTTGAATTAATGTGACATCTGCCGCCGGACCTAGCCCAAGTTCGCGTTCTCGCCCGTCTAACCGATAGCGAAAAATCCAGCTTTTGGATGTTGGGCCATGAACCTGGAGCCAAAGACCACCGCCGTCGGCATATTTTCCCGGATCCTTGACGTGCTTCACGAACTTCGCGGAAAGCCGGCTGAGCGAGCGGATATTACCCACGCATTTACCCCCGCATTGTCGGCCGACTGAGCTGGTCCGGTCTGGACAAGAATGGACCGGCGTTTCGGGAAAAGTCTAGTTATTTCGGGGCTTAAAGCGTGAAGGACAGAGAGGGATTCGAACCCTCGGTACGCTTTCACGTACACACGCTTTCCAAGCGTGCGCGATCGACCACTCCGCCACCTGTCC
This sequence comes from Brevundimonas sp. Root1423, assembly GCF_001426805.1. NCBI lineage: Bacteria > Pseudomonadati > Pseudomonadota > Alphaproteobacteria > Caulobacterales > Caulobacteraceae > Brevundimonas > Brevundimonas sp. Root1423. The sequence goes on along the minus strand of NZ_LMFL01000045.1, from coordinate 333,209 downwards.
GTTTCCACGACGTCGCCCAAAGGCCTTCGTGTCACGCCGGAGGTCGATCCGGCGCGAGGCGAGGCTGATAGAACACCCGGCCCCCCTCGGCAAGCGCCTGAACACATCCCATATAGGGGTTTGATCGTTCGAACGGCCGCGGCGGATCAAGGAGGCGGGAGCCTTCTGACCGCGGCCCACCACGGAGCCCGCCCATGCTGTTCAGGAAATCCCACGAAATGCCGACCGCCGACGAGGCGCTGCCGGGACGGAGCACGCCCCTGCACACCGACGAAGTCCACTACGTCACCGGTCGGCCGCTGAAGGGGCCGCATCCCGAGGGGTTCCAGACGGCCATCTTCGGCATGGGCTGTTTCTGGGGCGTCGAGCGCATCTTCTGGACGCTGCCGGGCGTCTGGGTGACCTCGGTCGGCTATTCGGGCGGCATCACGCCCAATCCGACCTATGAGGAGACGTGCACGGGCAAGACCGGCCATACCGAGGTGGTGCAGGTCGTCTTCAACCCGCACGAGATCAGCTACGGCGAGCTGCTGAAAGCCTTCTGGGAGAACCACGATCCGACCCAGGGCATGCGCCAGGGCAACGACATCGGCACCACCTACCGTTCGGCGATCTACTATCTGGACGACGAACAGCGCGCCGAAGCGGAAGCGTCGCGTGACGCCTACCAGGCCGCCCTGTCGAAAGCCGGGCGAGGCACGATCACCACCGAGATCGCGCCTGCCGGGCCGTACTATTTCGCCGAGGACTATCACCAGGGCTATCTGGCCAAGAACCCGGCAGGCTACTGCGGCATTGGCGGCACCGGGGTGGTGTGCCCCATCGGCGTGGGCGTCGAAGCCTGATCATGCACCGGGAGGGGGCCGGCAGGGTCTGCCTGGCCCTGCCGGGCGCCGGCGCCCTGACGGTTTGCGATCAGCGTTCGACGAAGGCGGGCGATCCTGCGGAACCGGAGCGCTAGGGAGAGGCGTCTTCAAGAGGTCCTCACATGCGCATCGCCAGTTTCGCCGTCTCGCTCTTTCTGATCCTCGCTCCGGCCGCAGCGGCCCAGACGCCGCCCGCCGGGTCCCCGCCGGGAACCGAGCTTGAGCCCATGAAGCTCGAGGCCGGGATCTGGGACGCGGTCGTCACCTTCCCCGCGAGCACGCCCGGCGGCCCGCCGACCACGGCGCGCGGCGTTCAGGACAACACCCTGCGCTCGAACGGCAACTGGCTGATCAACGAATTCCACATCGAGGGCATGCCCTACAGCGGCACAGGCCTGTGGGGCTGGGACTCGGCCACGCGCCGCTATGTCGGGGTCTGGGGCGACACCAACGAGCACCGCATGCGCCAGGATGTCGGCTACTGGAACGCCGACACCCGCACCATGATCTGGCACACGGACCTCGTGCGTCAGGACGGCATGGTCTCGCCGATGAAGATGGTCTCGAAATACGACGGCGATCGCCGGACGTTCGACATCTTCGCTGTGGGCTACAAGACCGGGGCTGAAACCCTGCTGGTTCACATGGACTTCACGCGCCGGGTCGCCGCGCCCGCTTCCTAGTCGGCGGGCCGGGCCTTCTCCTCGGCGATCCAGCGGTCCATGCGCTCGTCCAGCAGGGCCATGGGCAGGGGACCGTCGACCAGAAGGGCGTCATGGAAGCGCCGCACGTCGAACCGGTCGCCCAGCTCGCGCTCCGCCCGCGAACGGACGCCGCGCAGCCGGATCTCGCCGATCTTGTAGGCCGTGGCCTGACCGGGCCAGCCGATATAGCGCTGCAACTCGGTCTCGATGTTCAGGGGGGACAGGGCCGAGTTGTCGCGGAAGCAGGCGCGGGCCTGCTCGATGTTCCAGCCCAGCCAGTGGATGCCGGTGTCCGACACCAGCCGGCAGGCGCGCCACATCTCGTAGCTGAGCCGGCCGAACCGCTCGTAGGGGGTGCGGTAGAAATTCATCTCCTCGCCGAGGAACTCCGAATACAGGCCCCAGCCCTCGATGAAGGCGGTCACGTCGACCCCGCGACGGAAATAGGGGCCGTCCTCGGCCTCTTGCTGCAGGGCGATCTGCAGGTGGTGGCCGGGCACCGCCTCGTGCAGCGTCAGGGCCGGCAGCTCGTACAGGCCGCGCTGGTCGAGGCTCGAGGTGTTGACCATATAGCCGCCGGCGATGCCGTTCTCGATGGAGCCCTGGTTGTAGCGGCCGGTGGTGTAGTTGGCCTCGATCTCGCGCGGCACAGGCCTCACGCCGTAGGGCAGGCGAGGCAGGGTTCCGAACAGGGCCGGCAGGCCGTCGTCCGCCCGTTTGGCCATCTCCGACGCCTTCTCCAGCAGGTCCTCGCGCGTGGTGGCGTAGAACTGCGGATCGGTGCGCAGGAAGTTGAGGAAACCGGCGAAGTCCCCGGTCCAGCCCGCGGCGTGCATTTCGGTATCCATGCGGGCCCGGATACGCGCAACCTCTTCCAGACCGATCTGATGCACCTGATCCGGGGTCAGGTCCGTAGTGGTGAAACCGCGCACCAGATAGGCGTAGGTCTCCCGCCCGCCCGGCCGGTTGACCAGACCCAAGGTTTCGGGCGCGCGGGGCAGATAGTCCTCGCGCAGGAACCGCGCCCATTCGCGGCGCTGCGGCATGACGCCGTCCGCCACGGCGCGGGCGGCGCGCGCGCGCAACGCGTTCTGCTGATCCACGGGGATCGAGGCGGGCAGGGCGGCGAAGGGTTTCAGCAGCGGATCGGCGCCGGGAGTCAGCGCGGCCTCGGGCTCGATCAGGGTCAGGGCGTTCTCGACGATCGACCGAGGCTGGACCATGCCGGTTTCCAGCCCGCGCCGGGCATTGTCCAGCTGATCGGCGTAGATCTTCGGCATTGCCTCAAGCCGCGCAATCCAGGCTTCGGCGTCTGCGGCCGTGGAGATGCGGGTGACCGTGGCGACATAGCTCAGGCCCTGACCGGGGCCGCCTTCGGAGCTGAAGGCGTCGATGCGGCCGGTGTCCAGCGGGATGCGGTCCCGCGAGCGCTTGACGACATAGGTCATGAACGCATGGTTCAGCCGCTCGTCGTCGGTCAGGCCGGCGGGGTCGATCGCCGCCAGCCGGTCTGCGAATCCCTTGAGGACGGGCTCCTGCGCCACTTCGAACGCGCGCGAGGCGTCGCCCAGCCGGGACAGGGCCGCCCTGTCGCCTTCCATGCCGGCTGTGACCGGGTCGACGGATCGCAAATAGGTCTCATAGTCCGCCAGCACTGAAGCCAGCGCCGCATTGGGGGCGACGGGAGCGACCGCCGCCGGAGCCCGTGTCTGGGCCAGCGCCGGCGGGGCGAACCCGGCAAGCAGGGCGATGGCGCTGACGGCGATGACGGTCTTCATGAGGTCCCTCCCGAGGAGCAGGGACTGCACCGGAGCCGGCGCTCCGCGTCAACCGCAGAAGGCGAAGAAGCGCTCGATATTGGGCGCCGAGTGCGCGTGCGGCGCATAAGCCTGTCTCGCGCCGTCCTGCCACATCGCCAGCCAGCCCAGTTGGCGGAAACGTCGAAACACCGGCGCGTCCGCCGCCGCCTCTGCGCTCAGGAAGACGCCGTCGTTGACCTGTGAGGGTTCCGCCGTGGCCGGGAACCGCTCGGTCTCGCCGCCGGACTCAAGATAGAACTCCGGTTTGGACGCGTTCTGCGCCATGCCGCTCAGCGACAACCGGCCTGACGCCCGGGCGCAGTCCAGACCCAGCCGCAGATCATCGCTCTCGGCCAGACCATAGGCGAGCCGGGCGGCGTCCTCGTCGACGTGGAAGAACCAGTCGTAGCCTTCGACCGGAACGGGCGAACCGCTGGAAGCCGTCGGTGAGGGGCTGTCGGGCGCGGCGGTCGCGCACGCCGACGCCGTCAGCGCCAGGACGGCAAGAGCGAGGATCGTGCGGCTGCGCATGTCGTCTCCGGGTTCAGCCCGAACACAGTTCCGAGAAACGGCGCAGCTTGGCAAGATGGCCCGCGGGAACTTCGACCGGCCGCCGGTGGTCGCCCACCAGCACGTTCATCTCGCCGCTCGCCGCAAAAGCCGCGAAGACGGGGTGGTCTGTGCGCAGGGTCAGACGGGTGGCGTCGCCCCGGGCGGGCGCGGCCTCGGCCATTGCGACCGCGTCCCCCGCGGTAATCCGCGCCATTCCGGTCCGGGGGATGCCATAGAGGGTGAGCCGGGCGACGCTCGACCCCGGATCGCATTCCAGCGTAGCGCGCAGGTTTGCGGTGTCGGGGACCTCATTGGCCAGCACCACAGGCGCGGCGTCGGGGTACAGGGTCCAGGTCCAGGCCGGGGCAGACGGCGTCTGCCCGGCGATGAAGGCGGCGGCGAGTAAGGCGAGCATGTTCAGCCCCCGCTGAGGTTCGGCCGATTGTGGTCAGACGCCGCGATGTCCGCAATGGGCGAAAAATTGGTCGATCAATTTGCGCTCGTCCCGCGTGGCCGTCAGCTCGAACGCGCCCGCATCGCCCTCGACCGCCATCCTGCCGCGCTGGGCCAGCTGTTTGAGGGAGGGGTCCTCGACCGACAGCCGGATCTCGTCCGCCAGTCCGCCGCTGAGAGGATCGATAGCGACGGCATTCATCGACGCCTTCTGGATGCGGGGACCGACCGGCTTCACGTCGCCATACAGGACCGCCTGCGCCTGACCCGGCTCGCAGGTCATCATCAGCGCCAGCTGGTCCGAGTTGGCGACGCCATAGGCCAGCTTGGCCATTTCGCCCTCGTGGCTGAGGTGCCATGCCATGGGCGCGACGCCGGTCTGGGCGTCCGAATTCGTCGCCTGCGACTGGGCGGCGAACGCGATCAGGCCGAGGGCGGCGACAGCAGGGATGGCGAACTTCAGCATCAAAAACACTCGCGTCTGATGGCCAAACGCTGCGTTTCATTAACGGTTCACGGCCCCGCTTGCCGTCACCCGGCAGTTTTCGCCTTGTGACGAAAATAGCGCGAAGCTGTGGACCGGTCAGAACGGGCTGAAACGCTCCACCAGCGACTGGGCGGCCGGCGTGGCCTGGACGCGGCTGATGTCGCCGCGCCCGCCGTAGCTGATGCGGGCCTCGGCGATCTGGGTGTGGGCGATCGTGTTGGCCGAGCTGACGTCCTCGGGGCGCACGATGCCGGCGACAGTCAGTTCGCGCACTTCGCGATTGGTGCGCACCTCCTGCCGGCCCTGAATGACCAGATTGCCGTTGGCCATGACGCCGGTCACCACGGCGGCGATGGTCAGATTGACCCGCTCGGCCCGGTTTACCGACCCCGAGCCGGACGCATTGACCTCCCCACCCAGGCCGATGAGCTTCTCCGGGTCGAAGCCGCCCGGGAAGGCCTGGCCGAGGGCGTTCTCCAGACCGAAGAAGTTGCTGACGCCGGCGTTCATGTCGTTGCTGCGCGACCGGTTGGTCGAGTTCTGGGTCTGGGCGCGGTCGTCGATGTTGATGTTGACCGTCAGGATGTCGCCCACGCTGCGGGCGCGCTGGTCGCCGAAGAAGGTGCGGGATCCGGTCCGCCACAGGCTGTTGGCGCTGGCGGCGCGGTCAGCCTGCTGCTGGGCGGCGGAGGCCATGATGACCTGATCGGTCGGGACAAGGGCCGAGGGATAGCCGATCGGGGCCAGTTGCGGCCCCATGACGGTCTCCACGGCCGTCGAACAGGCTCCGAGGGCGAGGCAGGAGGCGGCGGCGGTCAGGATCAGGGCGGTACGCATCAGACTGTTTCCCCTCAGCGGGCGGCGAGTTGTTGGGTGGAGGCGCGGGCGGCGGGACCGGCGGCGGCCTGACCGGGAGCGGTGGCCACGGCGTCGATGACCCGGTTGGACTGCAGATTGCGGATCGCGAGACGCTGGCCGACGGCGGCGTTGCCCTCGGCCCGGCCGCTGATCGTCAGGCGGACCCCGCCGACCTCATAGGCGACCTCGACGATGTCGTTCCGGTTGATGACCCGTTCGCCATAGGCCGTGCGGGCGAGGGCGGGCCGCGCAACGACGGGTGCGGCGGTCGCGGCGGCGGGGTTCGAAGTCACTTCGGCAGACGCGCCCGGCGCCATGGCGGCGTTGCGCACCACGACCCGGCGCAGGCCGGTCGGATTTGCCCAGTCCAGACCCGACTGACGGGCCAGGCTCTGCAGCTGTCCGGCCTCGAACACGATCGAGGGGCCGGCGCGTTGGCCCACCACGACGTTCGAAGCGCCGCCGGCGCCGTCGAACAGATCGCCCAGAGTGACGCGGCCGTCCGAATCCACCGGATTGGCCTTCAGCGTCACCGGGCCCGCGAAGGCGGGGGCCGCGAACGTCAGCGTCGCTATGGCGGCGAGGATCAGCGTCCTCACGACTTCACCTGCGAGGCGACCGACAGCATCTGGTCGGCGGTGGTGATGACCTTGGAGTTCATCTCATACGCCCGCTGGGCCACGATCAGGGCGCTGATCTCGGCGACGGCGTCGACGTTCGAGGACTCAGTGTAGCCCTGCAGGATCTGACCCAGACCCGCGTCGCCCGGCGTGCCGACCGTCGCCGAGCCCGAGGCCGCGGTTTCCATCAGCAGGTTGTCGCCGATCGCTTCCAGTCCGGCTTCATTGAAGAAGGTCGCCAGTTCCAGCTGGCCGACGGTCGCCGGCTCGGTCGTTCCCGCCGTGATGACCTGCACCTGACCCGCCTTGGAGATCGAGACGTCGACCGCGTCCTGCGGGATGGTGATGGCGGGTTCGACCGCATAGCCGTCGTCGGTGACCAGCTGGCCCTCGCCGTTGACCGAGAAGTTGCCGGCCCGCGTGTACGCGGTTTCGCCCGAGGGCAGGATGACCTGGAAATAGCCGCGACCATCGACGGCCATGTCGTAGCGGCCGCTGGTCTGGGTCGCAGCAGGTCCTGGAACTCGGCCCGCTGACGCTTGAAGCCGACGGTGTTCATGTTGGCGATGTTGTTCGAGATGACCTCGACGTTCAGCTGCTGGGCGGACATGCCCGAGGCTGCGGTCCTGAGTGCGCGCATGTCTCAGTCTCCCTTTCTATGCCCGGCCCAGCCGCTCGACGGCGCGGCGTGACAGGTCGGTGGTGTTTTCGATCATCCGGCTGACGCTCTCGTAGGCGCGCTGGATCTCGATCAGGTTGGTGATCTCGAGGATCGGATTGACGTTCGAGCCTTCCAGCATGCCCTGACGCACGCGGGCGTCGGTCGCCTCGACGGCGGCGGCGTTGGAGGCGTTGCGGTACAGGCCGTCGCCGCTCTTCTCGAGGGCGGCCAAGGTGTCGAAGCGGACGACCGACAGCCGGCCGACGAGGGCGCCGTTCTGGCTGATGGTCCCGTCAGAGGCCACGGACGGCTCGCCAAGGGCGGGATCCAGGATGATGTCGCCGCTGTCGCCCTGGACGGCCGCGCCGCCCTCGGTGACCAGCTTGCCTTCGCCGTCGACGGTGAAGGCGCCGTCGCGGGTATAGCCGTCGCCGGCCCCGTCGGTGACCTTGAAGAAGGCGCCTTCGCCCTCGATGGCGAAGTCCAGATTGCGGCTCGTCTGGGCCAGCGGAGCCTGGCCGTAGTCGCGGCCGACGCCGTTATCGAGCACGAAGCTGACACCGGGGCGGACAAAGGCGTTGCGGGCCCGCTCGCCGATCTCCTCGCCGAGCAGAAGCTGCTCGACCTTGAAGCCGGTCGTGTCCGCATTGGCGATGTTGTTGGCCACGATGTCGAGCTCGCGGCGCAGCGTCATCTGGCGTGACAGTCCAACGTAGGCGGCGTTTTCCACGGGCGGCTCCTTTCGGATCCTCCCTCGCAACGGTCGTGCCAACACGGTTAATCCAGCAACGACGGGCTTTTTCGCCGTACAGCTTGATGTGAAGCCCGGCAGGTTTTGCCGGTTCCTAACGCCTCATTAACCAAAAGGCGCTCGTATGGACCGAGAGATTCTCGGGGCGCGGCGCATGTTCAAATTCGGCAAGAAGAAGGGTGCGGCTGCGGGCGATGACGCCAGCCTGCCCGCCGTGTCGGATGCGCCCACGCCGGAAGGCGAAGAGGGCGAGGCCCCGAAGAAGAAAAAGCTCCCGCTGCTGTTCATCATCATCCCTGCGGCCCTCGTGGTTCTGGGCGGCGGTGGCGGCGCGGCCTTCTTCCTGATGCAGCCCAAGCCTGCCGCGGCCGAAGACGGCGGGCACGGCGGTGAGAAGAAGGGCGGACACGCCAAGAAGGACGAGAAGAAGGGCGGGGGACATGGCGGCGGCGGAGACGCAGCGGCTGACCCGTCTCTAGGCGTCATCGCCGAAGGGCCTGACGGCGTCACCTTCTTCACCCTGCCCGACATGGTGGTGAACATTCAGTCGCCGGACGGCCGTCCGACCTTCCTCAAGCTGAAGCTGACGCTGGAAACGAAGGACGCCCACGTCGCCGAGCAGCTTCAGGCCGAGATGCCGCGGATGCAGGACATGTTCCAGGGCTTCCTGCGCGAACTGCGCCCCGAAGACCTCGCCGGGTCGGCGGGCAGTTTCCAGCTGCGCGCCGAGATCCTGCGCCGGGTCAATCTGATCGCCGCGCCGGGCAAGGTGGACGCGGTGCTGATCGAAGAAATGCTGGTGCAGTAGGCATGACCGACGCGGCCTTCGCCGACGACGCCGATCCGTTCGCGGAAACGGAAGACCCCCTCGCCGAAGGCGCGGCGGAAGAGCGCCCGACGGCCGGCATGGCCGAACGGGTCCTGAACCAGGACGAGATCGACAGTCTGCTGGGCTTCGATCTGGGCGACGACGATGGGTCCGAGCGCTCGGGCATCCGCGCCATCATCAACTCGGCTCTGGTGTCCTACGAGCGCCTGCCGATGCTCGAGATCGTCTTCGACCGCCTGGTGCGGCTGATGACGACGTCCCTGCGGAACTTCACCTCTGACAACGTCGAGGTCAGCCTCGACAATATCTCGTCGATCCGGTTCGGCGACTATCTGAACTCCATCCCGCTGCCGGCCATCCTCGCGGTGTTCCGGGCCGAGGAACTGGACAATTACGGCCTGCTGACGGTCGATTCGAACCTGATCTATTCGATCGTCGACGTGCTGCTGGGCGGCCGTCGCGGAACGGCGGCCCTGCGTATCGAGGGCCGGCCCTACACCACGATCGAACGGGTGCTGGTGCAGCGGATGGTCGAGGTCGTGCTGGCCGACGCCCGCGCGGCCTTCGAACCCCTGACGCCGGTTCACTTCACGCTCGACCGGCTGGAGACCAACCCGCGTTTCGCCGCTATCGCCCGACCGGCCAACGCCGCCATTCTGGTCAAGCTGCGCATCGACATGGAAGACCGGGGCGGTCGCATCGAGCTGCTGCTGCCCTACGCCACGCTCGAGCCGATCCGGAAGATGCTGCTGCAGCAGTTCATGGGTGAGAAGTTCGGCCGCGACAACATCTGGGAAGGCCACCTGGCCACCGAACTCTGGACGACCGAAACCGAGGTCCGGGCGGTGCTGGACGAGCAGCAGCTGCCGCTGTCGCAGGTGCTGGCGCTGAAGGTCGGCGACACCCTGATGCTCAACGCCACGCCCGACAGCGATATTTCGGTCCGCTGCGGATCGATCCCGGTCACGACCGGCCGGATGGGCCGCAAGGGCCAGCATATCGCGGTGCGCGTCGAAGCGCCGATCAGCGTCGAGGCCGCCACCAGTCTGACGAAGGGGAAACTTTGATGACCGGCATGATTCTGGACGGCGTGCTGATGCTGCTGCTGGTCGCGGCCTTGGGCTACGGCGTGCGGCTGGAGAAAAAGCTGACGGCCCTGAGGGCCGGTCAGCAGGCCTTCGCCTCGGCCGTCACAGAGCTGAACATCGCCGCCGGCCGCGCCGAGGCGGCCATGGCCAATCTTCGGGCCTCGGGTCAGGAGACGGACCTGCTTCACGACCGGATCATCAAGGCCCGCGAGGTGAAGGCCCAGCTGGAAGCCCTGATCGCCCGCGCCCCGGCTGCGTCCGCCGAATCGGCTCCGGCGGTCCGCGCCAAGCCCCAACCGGCTCTCGCGCCGACGCCGGTCGCGCCGATCGAGGATGAACGTGCTCTGCGTATGGCAGCCCTGGCCGAACGCATCCAGGGCATGGCGCCCGCCGCCGCCCGTGCCCCCGCGCCGGTCGCAGGCGGAAACAATGTCGCCGCCATCCTCGGCGCGCTGACCGCTAACCAGTCTGCGAAGCAAAGCCTCAACCGGGCCCGCCGCAGTCTGGACGAAGACCTGTTCGCCGCCTGACCCCTTTCGCGTCTGCTGAGTAACCGATCATGAGCAAGATCCCCCGCCTGCTGCCCCTGATCGCCATCGCCATCGGCGGGGTGGTGGTCGTTCGCGCCGTCGGCGTCGCCCCCGGCATGTTCGAGGGCGCCAAGGCCTGGGCAGAGGAAGCCGTGCCCGCCTCGGCCCCGGCCGCGTCGGCCGCCGCCGCTGTTTGCGCCCTGACACCGGAACAACTGGCCCAGCAGGCCGGGATTTCGCCCGCCGAACTGCGCATTCTCCAGTCGCTCTCCGGGCGCCGCACCGAGCTGGACGCCCGCGACGCCGATCTGGCGGCCATGCTGCCGCTGATGGCCACGGCCGAACAGAAGCTCGACGCCAAGGTCGCCGCCCTCGAGGCTGTGAAGGCCGAGGTCCGGGTGCTGCTGGGTCAGGTCAGCGAGCAGGAAAAGGCCGAGAACGACCGTCTGGTCGCCGTCTATTCCGCCATGCGTCCCAAGGAAGCCGCCCGCGTCTTCGCCACCCTGGACGACGATGTCCGCCTGCCGGTCGCCGCCGCCATGCGGCCCCGCTCTCTGGCCGCGATCATGGCCCAGATGGAGCCGGCCGCCGCGCGGGTCCTGACCGAGAAGCTGGCTCACCGCTTCCAGGCCCGTCAGCAGCTGGTGGCCCGCGCCGCCGCCGCGGCCGCCACGACGCCTGCTGCGACCGCGCCGGTCGCCGCTGCGCCGGCTCCGGCCGCCACGACAACTGCTCCGCCTGCCCAGCCAGCGGCCGCCGACACGCCGCCCCCGCCGGCCGCAACGCCCCGGGCTGCGCCGACAAGGACGGCAGCCCGTCCGCCTGCGCGCCGGCCTGCGGCTCGCCCCGCCGCCCGTACGCCTGCGCCGGCTCCGGCTCCGGCCCAGGCCGAGCCCGCGGGCGAGCGTCCCTATCAGCCTTCCGGCGCTGCGAACGCGCCGGCCTCGACCGCAGCCGCGCCCCGCCAGTCGGTTCAGTAGCCGCCGTCAAACGGGCAACAAAAAGGGCCGCATCCTTGCCGGATGCGGCCCTTTTCCATTTCGCAAGGCGTGAGCCCTAGGCGATGTCTTCGTTCAGCAGGCCGACCTTGTAGAAGCCCTGCTCCTGGAGGGCGTTCATGACCTCCATGAATTGGTCGTACTTCACTTCCGGCTGGGCGCGGACGAAGACGCGTTCTTCCTTGCAGCCCGGGTTGCCGCCGCCGAGGGCCGCGCAAACGTCGGGGACGAGGGTTTCAAGCGTCGTCTGCTTTTCAGCGATGAAGATCGAGCCCGTGTCCTGGATGGTGATGTACACCGGCTCCTTGACTTCGCCCGGAGGGGGCGGGGTCGCGGGCGGCAGGTCGAGGCGGATCGAAACGGTGGCCAGCGGCGCGGCCACCATGAAGATGATCAGCAGCACCAGCATGATGTCGACGAACGGCGTGACGTTGATGTCCGCGTTCTGCTCGATGGTCTTGCCGCCCTGGCCACCGGGACCGGAAAGTTTGGCGCCCATGCTTCAGTGTCTCCATGAGGCTCGGCGCGATGGCGGCGAGCGCAAGCTATGACGTTCGGTTCGTCTCTTGGCGTTCCGCAGGTCGCTTGTAAAGCGGCTTCGGGGCCCTTGAGGTTCCGAAGCGTGGCGATTGCGCGAAATACGCCTGTGAGGCGAGGGGCTCAGCCCTTCGCCAGCTTAAGGAAACGATCCTTGAGCGCAGCGTCGGACTTGAAGACGCCAGTGAACCGGGTGGTGATGGTCGAAACGTGGCGATGATGCACGCCGCGGGTGGTCATGCACTGGTGTTCGGCGTCGATCAGGATGGCCACGCCGGCCGGTTCGAGGTGCGATTCGATGGCGGCGGCGATCTGGTTTGTAAGCACTTCCTGGGTCTGAAGACGGCGCGAGAAGATTTCCACCACGCGCGCCAGCTTGGAAATGCCCACGACCTTCTCGTTCGGGATGTAGGCGACATAGGCCTTGCCGATGAAGGGGGCCATGTGGTGCTCGCAGTGGCTCTCCACCTCGATGTCGCGCAGCAGGACCATGTCGTCATAGCCCTGCACGTCCTCGAAGGTGCGGCTCAGCTCCTTTTCGACGTCGGCGTCATAGCCGTCGAACCATTCGCCATAGGCGTCGACCACGCGGCGSGGCGTGTCGATCAGGCCGGGKCGGTCGGGATTGTCNGGACGCATCCGGCGAACCGAGACGGCGCGAGAAGATTTCCACCACGCGCGCCAGCTTGGAAATGCCCACGACCTTCTCGTTCGGGATGTAGGCGACATAGGCCTTGCCGATGAAGGGGGCCATGTGGTGCTCGCAGTGGCTCTCCACCTCGATGTCGCGCAGCAGGACCATGTCGTCATAGCCCTGCACGTCCTCGAAGGTGCGGCTCAGCTCCTTCTCGACGTCGGCGTCATAGCCGTCGAACCATTCGCCATAGGCGTCGACCACGCGGCGNCCTCGATGTCGCGCAGCAGGACCATGTCGTCATAGCCCTGCACGTCCTCGAAGGTGCGGCTCAGCTCCTTCTCGACGTCGGCGTCATAGCCGTCGAACCATTCGCCATAGGCGTCGACCACGCGGCGGGGCGTGTCGATCAGGCCGGGTCGGTCGGGATTGTCGCCCGCCCACGCCAGCAGGGTGCGCACGGCCTCCAGCGCCTTCTCGCGCGACGGGCGCGGGGCGGGGTCGTTGTCTCCGACCAGAACCGGCTTGACGGGGGTGACGCTCATTATCGATCTCGACGCTGTTCGCTTGTGCAGCAGGACGGCTATATGGGACGGCAGGTCCGTCCTGCAAGAAAACTGAAAGTAACCGCCTCACTATGCCGCTGACGCTTCACGACACCCTTCACCGCGAAAAGCGCGTGTTCACGCCGCGAAATCCGGACCGGGTGACCCTCTATGTCTGCGGCCCAACGGTCTATGACTACGCCCATATCGGCAATGCCCGGCCGCCGGTGGTGTTCGACGTGCTGGTCCGCCTTCTGCGCCGCGAGTATGGCGCGGACAAGGTCATCTACGCCCGGAACGTCACGGACGTGGACGACAAGATCAATGCAAAGGCCGCGAAGGAGGGCACGCCCATCGGCGAGGTCACCTCGCGCTACGAGGCCGCCTATCTGGACGACATGAGCCGGCTGAACGTCTCGCCGCCGGATCTCGCGCCCCACGTCACCGACCATATGGACGCCATCGTGAAGCAGATCGGCGCGATCATGGAGCAGGGCTGCGCCTACGCCGCCGAGGGCCATGTGCTGTTCGATGTCTCGTCCTACGAGACCTACGGCAAGCTGTCGGGCCGGAATCTGGACGACATGATCGCCGGCGCCCGGGTCGAGGTCGCACCCTACAAGAAGAACCCGCACGACTTCGTTCTGTGGAAGCCCTCAAAGGAGGGCGAGCCGTCGTGGCCGTCGCCCTGGGGCGAGGGACGCCCGGGCTGGCATATCGAATGCTCCGCCATGATCGAGGAAACGCTGGGCCTGCCCATCGACATCCACGGCGGGGGCATTGATCTGGTGTTTCCGCACCACGAGAACGAGATCGCTCAGGGAGTCTGCGCCCACGGCCATGCCCATGAGCCCAACGCCCACGCGGAATATAGCCGCTACTGGATGCACAACGGCTTCCTGACCGTCGACGCCGAGAAGATGTCCAAGTCGATCGGGAACGTGCTGCTGCTGCACGACCTGGTTCAGAACATACCGGGCGAGGTGGTCCGCTGGGCCCTGCTGAGCGCACATTATCGCCAGCCACTGGACTGGAACCAGTCGCTGCTGGACCAGAGCCGAAAGGCGCTGGACCGACTGTATGGCGCGTTGCACCGCGCCGCCGCCGTCGAGGCCAACGGCGACGAGCCGCCCGAGGACTTCCTCAAGGCCATCGAAGACGACATCAACACCCCCGGCGCCATGGCGACCCTGTTCGCCCTGTCCAGCGAAATCGAGCGCGCCATGACGGCGGGCGACATGGGCGTGGTGGCGCGGGCCAAGGGCGAACTGATCGCCGCCGCCGCCATCCTCGGCGTGCTTCAGGCCGATCCCGCGGGCTGGCTGGAAGGCGAGGTGTCAGACGACCTGCGCACCGAGGTCGAAGCCCTGCTGGAACAGCGGGCGAACGCCCGCGCCGGCAAGGACTGGCCCGAGGCCGACCGCATCCGCGACCGGCTGAACGCGCTGAATGTGGTCGTCATGGACGGGCCGACCGGCGCGACCTGGCGGGTCAAGGAATAGGTTCCCAACGCTGTCGTCATCCCGGCCTGGGCCGGGATGACGACAGGAAAAGAGGGTTGAGCGACACCCCCTCCACCACCCCCCGATGTGGGGAGGAGAGGGGAGAGCCGGCTGTGTTACGTGATCCGCTTGGCGGACACCGGGTCGCTGGCCGGGAAGGTCTCTTCCAGACCCTCGTCCAGCAGGGCTTCCTGCCGGTCTTCCGAACCGCGCTCTTCTTCGCAGAGTTGGTCCGGCTTGCCTTCCTCGCGCGGCGCCCGGCGGGCGTGCGGGGCGTCGTCGGCGGGGGACTGCTGATGATCGGTTTTGTGCGTTTGAGTGGTCATGGCCGCCCTCCTTATTCCGTGGGGTGATCTTCATCGCCGTCAGGGCCGTAGCCCAGGCCTGCGATATCGTCGTCCGAGAGGGTTTTTGCTTCCCAGTGGGCTGCGCTGGCCTGGGCGCCGCGGGCGTTTTCCATCAGGCCGGAATAGACCAGTTCAACCTCGTCCGGGCCGCGGCCGCCGGCGCTTTCGCCGTCGATCTCGGTCAGTCGCTCGCCGTCGACGCCCAGCAGGGCGTCGGCCTCGGCCTCGATGCCGGACGCGCCCTGGATCTCATCCAGGTCGTCCTCGACATCCTCGTCGAACTCTTCCTCGTCGGCGTCGCCGTCGGCCTGGGTGACGTCGAGCACCGGATCGGCTTCATCCAGCAGGATGTCGCCGTCGCCCTCATCATCGATGTGGGTTTCGTCATAGACCTCGGACTGTTCCTGGTCGTCCGAATAGCCGTCGATCTCCGGCATGGCTCAGCTCCCTGTTCGGGAGATCAACGCTGCTCCGCTATCGGGCGTTCCCCGCCATCACGGCTTCATCCAGCGCCGCCCGGATGCGGTCGATGGTTCCTTCCCAGGCGTCGAAACCTTCGCGCTTGAAACAGCGCATGCGCGGATAGAAGGGATAGCGGTCCGTCGCCAGGAAATGCCAGTCGTCGGGGGCTGTGATCATCCACGTCGGCGCGCCCATCGCAGCCGCCAGATTGGTGCCGGCGATACCCGGGCCGATCACGAGGTCCGCCGCAACCGACAGGGCCGCGACATCCTCCAGGTCGTCCTTCAGATTGATCGGCGGCGTCCAGATGGAAATCCCGGCCGCCTCGGCCGCGGCCAGATCCTCGGCGACGTCGCCGCACTGCAGATTGATCATCACGGCGCCCGGCGTTTCCAGCACGGGCCGCCAACGTTCGAAGCTGGAGAAGTAGCGGGCGCGCAATCCGGCCAGCACCAGACTCTTCCAGTGCAGGCCGACCTTGAGACCCGGACCCAGTTTTTCAAGTTCCGCCTTCCAGTAGGCGACCTTGTCCGGGTCCGCCTTCAGATACCCGCCGCGGTCGGGGAAGCTGTCGATCGACCGGCGGTAGACGGCCAGCAGCGACGCCATCGGAATCCACAGGTCGACGCCTTCCTCCATCTCCTCGACGAAGGGCACATAGCGAGTGATGCGCCCCTCGAGCTTGACCGACCGATGGGCGCCGACAACCGCCTGCGGGAAGGCTCGCTGGAACATCCCGACCAGTCGCCGTTCCACTGCGAGGAACACCTTGCCGTCAGGTCCGACGGCCTCGATGGCGTCGCCGACGCAGGAGCCGAACACCATTTCGTCGGCGATGCCCTGCTCGCCGACGATCAACAGGCGCTTGCCGCGCACATCCTCGGCCTTCGGGTCCCAGCGGGGCGCCTTGACGGCCATCCGCATGGCTTCGGGCAGATGGAAGTCCAGTCGAACCTCATAAGCTTCGAAGCCCTCATCGATGCGGCCCAGGGTGATGAGCAGCAGGGCCCGCGCCATCTTCATCATGGCCTGCTCGAAGGGACCTTCGGCGCCGGGGAGGGCGGCTTCCAGATCCTCCATCGCGCCGAGGGCGTCGCCCAGCGGCTGGCGGGCATTCGCACGATTGTACCGCGCCTTGGCGAAGGCCGGATCGTGACGCAACGACTCCTCGAAGAAGGTCAGGGCGGTGGCCATGTCGCCCTGGTCGCTCATTACCGTGCCGAGGGTGTTCCAGAGCACCGGCGATTCGGGTTCGACCCCCAGAAGCGCGCGCAGCGTCTCGACCGCGTCGCCATAGCGCTTCTGATCCCGCTGCACGCAGGCCAGGTTGTTGGTCGCCTCGATGTGGCCTGGCTCGGCGCCCAGATATTTGAGCAGCAGCTTCTCGGAGATGTCGAGGTAGCCCATCTGCTGGGCCATGCGGCCGAGATCGTGGGCTACGTCCGTCTCGTTTGGCAGCAGCTTCAGCGCCGCCTCATAGGCCATCAGGGCCTGACCGAAGTCACCCGACTTCTCGCGGCAGATGGCCAGCACATGCCAGGCCAGGCCGCTGGTCTCGTCGATCTGCAGCGCTTCCAGCGCGCGTTTGGCGCCCAGGATGAAATTGGCCCCGCGGATCGCGATCAGGGCGGCCTTCAGCTTTTCCAGCGCCTTGCGTTGCGCCTTCACCTTGAGCTTCGGATTGGTCAGCTGGTGCGACAGCTTGCGGATAGCCTCCGGGGAGGCGGAGTCGCCGGCCATTCCCTGCGCCGCCACTTGCGGCGCGTGGACGAGTTCGGGAGCCAGATCGGCTGCTGACATGGATCGATCCTGAAGGTGATCCGGCAAGGTCGCCGCCGGGTTCACAAGACATGGTTAACCACGACTGTTTAGCGTGCGTTTGTTCCCGGCTTCCTAACGTCGCCGTGGGCCGGTCAGGAGATCCCCCGGAAAATGCCGCTCAAGCTGTCGCTCAAACCCGGCGAGAAATTCGTGCTGAACGGCGCGGTGGTCCAGAACGGCGACCGTCGAGGCGTGCTGATTCTCCAGAACAAGGCCTCGGTGCTGCGCGAGAAGGACATTCTCCAGCCGGAGGACGTCACCAGCCCTGCAACCCGGGTCTATTTCCCGGTCATGATGATGTACCTGGACGAGGCCGCGGCGCCCAAGGTCTATGACGAGTTCGCGCTGCGTCTGACCGAGTTCATGGGCGCCACCCGGAACCCCCAGGTTCTGGCGGACTGCGTGGCGGCGTCGCGTCACGTTATGGCGCGCGAGTACTACAAGGCCCTGATGGCGGCGCGAAAACTGGTTGATTACGAGGAAGGGCTGGCGAATGTCGCTGCAGGCGTACAAGACCGCGGCCACGCGGGCTGAAAATCCGCGTGAGATGGAATATCGGCTGTTCGGGCAAGTGACCCGGGCGCTGATGCACGCCTCCACCGTGGACCCGACCGACGTCGCGACCCGGATCGATGCCATCGACTGGAACCGCCGGCTGTGGTCGGCGCTCGCCACCGATTGCGCCAATCCGGACAATACGATGCCCAAGAGCCTGCGGGCCCAGATCATCTCGATCAGCCTGTTCGTCAGCCGCCACTCCTCGGCGATCATGCGCGGCGAGGATAATTTTGACGCCCTGATCGACATCAACAGGATGGTCATGCAGGGGCTTGCCGGGCCGGGAACCGCGCAGGCCGCCTGACCGTGTTCCGGTAGGCAAGACGCGACGCGGCGAACCGGTCAGACCTGCCGGGTCTTCGGTCTGACGCGACCTAAATCACTGAAAAGATTGACGACGCATCGGCCCGGCGCCCGGCCCGATCCTTGCGTGTCCGTGCGCGAACCAGAATTGGTTCGACGGCCAGAAGGCTGTTTTCACCCTCCAGAATGGAAGGAACGCCGATGGTTATGTCGGTCAATACGAACGTGGGCGCGCAAGTCGCGCTCCAGAACCTGAATGCGACCAACGCCTCCCTGTCGATGACGCAGAACCGGATAAGCACCGGCAAAACTGTCGCCACCGCCAAGGACAACGGAGCCATCTGGGCCATCGCCCAAGGGCAACGCGCC
Organism: Brevundimonas sp. Root1423; assembly: GCF_001426805.1. Taxonomy (NCBI): domain Bacteria; kingdom Pseudomonadati; phylum Pseudomonadota; class Alphaproteobacteria; order Caulobacterales; family Caulobacteraceae; genus Brevundimonas; species Brevundimonas sp. Root1423. The sequence continues at coordinate 314,935 of NZ_LMFL01000045.1, read as the reverse complement.
GATATCGGGGCGCTGGGCGCAGTGAAACAGTCGCTCGATCGTGGCGTTGCCGCGGTTGATGTGGCGCTGGCAGCGGGTGAGACGGTCTCCGACCTCTTGCTCCAGTTGAAGGAGAAGGCACTCGCAGCGACGGACGGGTCACTCAAGACCGCGGCGCGCGCAGCTCTGAACGAGGATTTCACCGCCATCCGCGACCAGATCGCTACGGTCGCCGCCAATGCCGAATTCAACGGGGTCAACCTGCTGAAGACGGGAGCGACGGGGTTCCAGGCGCTGGCCAATGTGGCGGGCACGGCCACCCTTACGGTCGGCGCCGAAGTCCTCGCCCTGAGCAGCACGAACGTGGCGATCTCGACGACCCAGTCGATCAGCACGCTGAGCAAGGCGACGGCCGCCCTTACGGCGGTCAACACCTCCATCGACAACGTGTCCGGCGCACTCGCGCGGCTGGGCACCAAGTCGAAGGCGCTCTCGACCCATCTGACGTTCCTCGGCAAGCTGACGGACGCACTGGAATCGGGAGTGGGCAATCTGGTCGACGCCGATCTGGCGAAGGAAAGCGCCAAGCTCCAGGCTCTGCAGACAAAGCAGCAGCTGGGGGTGCAGGCTCTGGGCATCGCCAATCAGACGCCGCAGCTGGTGCTGTCGTTGTTCCGCAACTGACTGTTTCAGGTTCGAACAAGCGCCGGAGGGGGAGACCCCTCCGGCGTTTCGTCGGTCAGGGCAGGCCGGTGAGCCACGTCCAGGCGTTGGGCAGCAGGCTTTGCGCCCAGTCCCAGACCGGCAGGAGAAACGGCGACACCCAGGTCCAGGCCAGCCAGATGACCAGGCCGGCCACGCAGATCAGACCTACGGCGACCCAGGCGATGACGATGGCCAGGCCGTCGCGCTGCATCAGGCCGAAGCCGAAGGTGGCGATGATCAGGGCCGGGATCAGGTTCCCGCCCCAGATGGGCAGGACCAGAATCACCGAGAGGAGGAAGGTGACGATCCCGATCAGCACTTCCGAGACTTCGCTGGTCATGATTGAGAGGCGGGGTTTGGACAGCCGCTCCACCTTCTTCAGCCTCGGCAGGACGGTTTCGAGCCCCGAGCGGTAGGTCTCGCGATCGATGCTGCGCTTCAGGGCCCAGCGCGGCAGCCACACCTCTTCGCGCCGGATTATCAGCTGCAGGCCCATCAGCAGCAGCGGGGCGCCCAGAATCGTCGTCGTTCCGGGAATGATGCCGATGGCCACGTTCATCAGTCCGAAGAACAGCATCAGGGCGCCGAATCCGCGCTCGCCGAACGCATGGACGAGTTCGCCAAGGTGCAGCTTGGGGTCTTCTTGGGCGCCAATGTCCTCCAGCACCCGGGAGAAGGGCCGGGTGTCGCTCTGGTAGTCGTAATCGAGCATCTGGGGCGTCCGGCGGAGGGTGTCCGATCTAGGCGTGAACCGTTGTCGGACGCCACTTAACAAACGGCAATCCTCGAACGACCGGGCGGGCGCATTCTGCGTCGAGCCGGAGCGAGGATCAGTGCTTCACGTGCTCGGGCTTGCCCTTGCGTTTCGTGTGGGCGAATTCCTCGAGTTGTTTCTCGGTCATCGACATCATCGATCTCGAGGCGCCCCGTAGTTCGGACGTCGGCGTATCGCCGCGCTTGGCGGACAGTGCGGCGCCGGCGGCCTTCTGCTGGGCGGCGGATTTGGCGGGCATGGCTTGGCTCCTTTCGTGGAGAACCAATCCCGAAGCGCCCGCCCGGTTCCTCAGCTCCCCAGCAACTCCCGCCCGATCAGGAAGCGGCGGATCTCGTTGGTGCCGGCGCCGATGTCATAGAGTTTGGCGTCGCGGACCAGCCGTTCGACGGGCCATTCCTTGGTGTAGCCGGCGCCGCCCAACGCCTGCACGGCCTCGAGGCTGACCTTCACCGCGTTTTCCGAAGCCAGCAGGATGGCGCCCGCCGCGTCGTAACGGGTCGTCTTGCCGGCGTCGCAGGCGCGGGCCACGGCGTAGACATAGGTTCGGGCCGAGTTCAGGGCCACATACATATCGGCGACCTTGGCCTGCATCAGCTGGAAGCTGCCGATGGCCTTGCCGAACTGCTTGCGCTCGCGCACGTAGGGCAGGACCACGTCCAGGGCGGCCTGCATGATGCCAAGCGGACCCGCCGACAGAACGGCGCGCTCATAGTCCAGACCGCTCATCAGCACGCCGGCGCCGCCGCCGACCGGCCCCATGACGTTCTCTTCCGGGACCTCGCAGTCCTCGAACACCAGTTCGGCGGTGTCCGAACCGCGCATGCCCATCTTGTCCAGCTTCTTCGAGACGCTGAAGCCCTTCATGCCGCGCTCGATCAGAAAGGCGGTGACGCCGCCACTGCCTTCGCCGGTCCGGGCGTAGACCACCAGGGTGTCGGCCGAGGGGGCGTTGGTGATCCAGAATTTCGTGCCGTTCAGGACGTAGCGGTCGCCGGTCTTCACGGCCTGGGTCCGCATCGACATGACATCCGATCCCGATCCAGCCTCTGACATGGCCAGCGAGCCGACGTGCTCGCCCGAGATCAGTTTCGGCAGATATTTGCGCTTCTGCTCATCCGTGCCCCAGCGGCGGATCTGGTTGACGCACAGGTTGGAGTGGGCCCCATAGCTGAGGCCGATCGAGGCCGATGCGCGGGAGACCTCCTCCATCGCCACGACGTGTTCGAGATAGCCGAGGCCCAGGCCGCCGAACTCCTCCTCGACCGTGATGCCGTGCAGGCCCAGTTCGCCCATCTCGGGCCACAGCTCGCGGCGGAACTCGTTCTTCTCGTCGATTTCGGCGGCCAGCGGAGCCAGACGGTCTGTCGCCCAGCGGGCGGTGGTCTCGCGGATCATGTCGGCGTTTTCGCCGAGGCCGAAATCCATGGATTGGGGGGCGTTGGGAATGCTCATGAGCGCGGGCGTAGCACCGCGCGCGCGCGCCGGAAAGTCAGTCCGGTTTGCCCCACCGCACGTACAGGTTCCACGACGAGACGCCGACGCAGATCACGCCGATCAGGGCCAGGGCCCAGGCAATGACGCTGGTTTCGCCCATGGGCGAGGGCTGTTCGACCGCGAGCCGGAAGGCGGCGGCCGAGGCGCCGCAGGCGGCCAAGCCTACACCTCCCATGATCAGGAAGGCGCCCGTGTCCGCCCAGTCGAAGCGGCGCGGCCGCTCCGGCTCAACCTCGTGGCGCATCACGGGCGAGGTCGGTTCGTCTTCGAACAGCACGCTGCCGTCCGCGGTCGTCGGAGCCTCACGGGCCTCCTCGGGCCAGACAGGATGTTCGACGGCGACGTCGGCGTCGGTCAGGGGCGTCAGGATCAGCGGCTGGTCGAGGTCCGGGAAGGGCGAGGGGCCCGGTGGCGGCGAAACCAGCGGAACAACGGGCGTCGGGTCAGAGGGTTGAGGCGTCGTCGCCTGAGCTGGAGCGGCTGCGACCTCCTCGATCGGAGTCTCGATCCCGGCGTCAGCGACCGGAGCCGCCGCGATCGGCGCAACGGGCGGGGCGGTCGGAGCAGCGGGCTCGAACCCGGGAAGGGGACCGATGATGGCCGCGGCATACGGCGAATACCGCTGCATATGGCCGGCGCTGAAGGCGGCGAACGGCTGAGCCGAGGGCGCGACGACGGGGGCGGAAGAGGCAGGCTCGGCGGCTGCGTCCCGATCCGGCTCCTCCGCCTCCAGTGGCGCGGTCACCATCTCCGGCTTTTCGCCCAGAAGGGCGGCGACGGCTGCGGCGCGGGCGCCGGATGAATCCGGCCGGGGTCCGGCCTCCGCGGCCGGCGGGGCCGGCGGGGCGGGCAGGGGGGCAGCCAGCAGATCGGCGAGGGTCACGGCCGAACCGGGATCGGCGACGAACAGGGCGCGTTCGGCGGCGCGGCGGCGCAGGCGAGCGTCCTGCGACAGCGTCTCCGGCCAGCCGATCAGGGCGTCGGCAGCCTGTACGGCCTGACCTTCGTTCAGGCGTTGCAGGACATCGGAAGCGAGGAAGCGGTCGACCCCGACGGAGATGGCGAAACTGGCGAGGGCGTCGAACTGGTGCTGGTTCAGACTGGCCGGCGCCCGTTCGTTAAGCGCGCGCACCACCGGCAGCAGGTCATATTGCAGCAGCAGTTCCGCATCCTGCTCGCCGACCGTCAGGCCTTCGCGGGCCGAGGCTGTGTGGCCATAGCCGATGACCCAGCGTCCGTCGTCGGCTCGCACGGCGTGCGGCCGGAAGCCCTCGAAACTCTTGATGAGGACGACCCCCTCGCGGGAGACTTTCAGACGTGGCGTGGTCGCGTCGGACACGGATTGACCCAAATCGAGACGGGCTTGCTCGCCCTATGGGAGAACGAGCAAGGGCCGGGCCGCGATCAGATCAACACAAGCGTGGCGAGACCAAGGAAGATCAGGAACCCGAAAAAGTCCGTCGTGGCGGTGACGAACACCGCCGAGGATACGGCCGGGTCGAACTTCAGTTTCGACAGGGTCAGGGGCGTCAGGACCCCGACGGTGGCCGCCACCATCAGGTTCAGCACCATGGAGACGGCGATCACCACGCCGATTCGCCAGTCGCCCGACCACAGGGCGGCGGCACCTCCGATCAGGGGAGCGAGAACCAGACCATTGGCCAGACCCACCGCCAATTCGCGCCAGAAGGTGCGCGGGGCGTTGGAACTGTTCAGTTCGCGCATTGCGAGGGCGCGCACGGTCACTGTCAGCGCCTGCGTCCCCGCGTTGCCGCCGATGGCCGAAACGATCGGCATCAGAACCGCCAGCGCCACGATCTGCTGGATGGTGGCGCCAAAGAAGGAGATGACGCTGGCGCCCAGCACCGCCGTTGCCAGGTTGATGGCCAGCCAGGGCACGCGGCCGCGCACGATTTCTGACACGGACGAGCCTCGGTCCTCGTCGCGCACGCCGGCCAGACGCAGGATGTCCTCGCGGTTCTCTTCCTGAATGATGTTGACGATGTCATCGACGGTGATCTGACCCACCAGCCGGCCTTCGGTGTCGACGACCGGGGCCGAGATCAGGTGGTATTTCTCGAAGATGTAGGCGACCTCTTCCTGGTCCTGATCGACGGCGATCTCGTTGATCGGCTCCATGATGTCGGTCAGGGCGATCGATCGCGCCGCGCGCAGCAGGCCGCTGACCGGCAGGCCCCCGACCGGCTTGTTGGACGGATCGACGATGTAGATGTCGAAGAACAGCTCCGGCAGGTCTTCGCCCTGCTTGCGGATGTGGTCGATGGTGTCGCCGACATTCCAGAACGACGGCGCGGCCATGACCTCGCGCTGCATCAGGCGGCCGGCGGAATCCTCGGCGTAGCGCAGCGAGCTTTCGATCGCGGCGCGATCGACCTCGGGCATGGCCGCCAGCACCTTTTCGCGCTGGTCATCCTCCAGATCCTCGACCACGGCGGCGGCGTCGTCGGAGTCCAGCTCCTGCAGCGCCTCGGCCAGCGTCAGGTGCGGGACGCGCTCCAGCACCTCCTCGCGGATGTTGTCGNTCGACCACGGCGGCGGCGTCGTCGGAGTCCAGCTCCTGCAGCGCCTCGGCCAGCGTCAGGTGCGGGACGCGCTCCAGCACCTCCTCGCGGATGTTGTCGTCCAGTTCGGGCAGGGTCTCGGCCAGCAGGTCGGCCGGCAGCCACAACACCACGACAGCGCGGTGTTCGGCTGTAAGGAAGCCCATCAGGTCGGCGACGTCGGCCGGGTGCAGGTCTTCCAGCAGGGAGCGGAGCTTGAGGCCGTCGCCGGCGTCTGAGGCGTCGACGACCTTTTCGACGAACGCGGCCGTCAGGACGTAGTCCTCGTCGAGGGCGTCGTGGTCAATGTCGTCGGGATCAGGCGTCAGGGGGGCTGTTGCGGTGATAGTCACGCTCGGCCTCCCCTGATTTATATCAGCTCAATTCTAGCCGAGATTCGCCCTGTTGTTTCGATGGTGCGGTCGAGAAGACTCGAACTTCCACTCCGGTTAAGGAACAGCGACCTCAACGCTGCGCGTCTACCAGCCACGACCGCTCGCATCGGAGGGGGGCTGATAGCGGAGAGATGCGTCGCTGCCAAGCGGTTCAGGCGGCTCCGGCCATGAAATCGTAGACATCGGCCGCGCGGGTCACGGTGATGGCGATGCGGTCCTCGCGGATCTCGATCTCGCCGCGGGCCACAGGGTGGTTGTTGGCGAGGATCCAGACCTCGTCGGACTCGGAGGCGTCGAGCGGGATCACGGCCCCGCGGCCCATCCGCAGCAGCTGGCTCATGGGCAGCACGGAGCGTCCCAGGACGACCGAGATCTCGACTTCGACGGCTTCGATCTGGCTCATGGGGGACTCGGATACTGACTCTGATGGCGCGGTCTGGACTTGCATGGCGCTCCTGACCCCCACATTGGGTGCATCATGCTTTCCCAAGCCTTAAGCTCAGCCGCATCGAAACTGGTTCGCGCCGACGGCCGTCCGGCCGAATGGGCCGTGTCCGAAGGCCTCGTCGGCTATGAGGCGGCGGTGGCGGCGATGGAGGCCCGGGCGGCGGCCATCGCGGCGGGCGAGGCCCCCGAACTGGTGTGGCTGCTGGAGCATCCGCCGCTGTACACGGCGGGCGTCTCGTCGAAGGATGGCGACCTGCTGGATGCGGGGCGGTTCCCGGTGCACCGGACGGGGCGGGGCGGGCAGTTCACCTATCACGGGCCCGGCCAGCGGGTGGCCTATGTGATGCTGGACCTGAACGCGCGCGGCAAGGATGTGCGCGCCTTCGTGCGGGGGCTGGAGCAGTGGATCATCGGGGCGCTGGGCGAGTTCGGCGTGCCCGCCGACGTGCGCGAGGGCCGTGTCGGGGTCTGGGTCGAACGCAAGGGCCCCGGCTGGTCGCGCGAGGACAAGATCGCCGCCATCGGCGTCAAGGTCCGCAAATGGGTCAGCTTCCACGGCATCAGCCTGAACGTGGAGCCGGACCTGGGCCATTTCGGCGGCATCGTGCCCTGCGGCATCGCCGAGCACGGGGTGACCAGCCTTGTCGATCTGGGCGTGCTGGCGACCATGGACGAGGCCGACGCGGCGCTGAAGAGCAGTTTCGGGCGGGTGTTCGGCGGAACGACCACCGCCCCCGCCCCCGTTGACGGCGATCTTTGATTACAGGGAGGACGCCCTTAACCTCGTCCGGTGCAGAATCGGCTTCGTGCCAGCCCCTCGAGGATCCTTCGCTTGACGCCACCTCCGCAGTCCCGCCCCGAACAGGACGCCGACGCGCTGGCCATCAGCACCTTCTTCGACGTGTCGCTGGACCTGCTGGTCATTCGCGAGCTTGACGGAAGGGTCGTCCGGGCCAGCCCCTCGTGGGAGACCGTCCTCGGCTGGAAACCCGAGGAGATGGAGGGCCTGCCGCTGCTGCGGCTGCTCCACCCCGACGACCAGATCGCCACGCTGGAAAGCGTCATCGAGGTCGAGAACCGCGGGCCGCGCGATCCCATGGTCGATTTCAAGAACCGCTATCGCCACAAGGACGGCAGCTACCGCACCATCGAATGGCGCGCCCGCCGGGTCGGCGACCGCGTCTATGGCGTGGCCCGGGACGTCACCGACCGCGTCGCCGCCGAACGCGAACTGCTGGAGGCCAAGGCCGCGGCCGAGGTCGCCAACCAGGCCAAGACCGACTTCCTGGCCAATATGAGCCACGAAATCCGCACGCCCCTGAACGGCGTCATCGGCCTGATCGGCGCCCTGGCCCAGGGCGAGCTGACCCCGGAACAGCGCGAGCTGGTCGTGCTGATCGAACAGTCGGGGGTGACCCTCGAGCGGCTGGTCTCCGACATCCTCGACGTCGCCAAGATCGAGGCCGGCCATCTGGACTTCGCCATCGGCGACATGGATCTGGAGCGCGAGCTGGACGGCGTGATCGAGACCGCCCGCATCAAGGCCGAGGCGCGGGGTCTGGCCTTCCATGTCGAGCGCGGCCCCGGCGCGCGCGGCGATTTCCTCGGCGACGCCACCCGCATCCGTCAGGTGCTGTCCAACCTGCTGTCCAACGCGATCAAATTCACGCCCGAGGGGCAGGTGTCGGTCTCCATCGAGGTGGCCGACGACATTCCCGAGCCCGGCGTCGCCCAGCTGCGCCTGACGGTCCGCGACACCGGGGTGGGTTTCGACGCCGCTGCCGGCGAAACCCTGTTCCAGCGCTTCAGCCAGGCCGACAGCACCATCACCCGCCGCTTCGGCGGCACCGGTCTGGGCCTGTCCATCTGCCGCTCGCTGGTCGAGATCATGAGCGGCGAGATCGTGGCGGAGTCCACGCCCGGGAAGGGCAGCTGTTTCACCGTCTCCATCCCCCTGTCGCGCACGCGTTCGATCGCCGCCCATGACGCGGCCAACGACGCCGCCCGCGCGCAGGAGGCCGCCCTTGGCCCGGTGGCGATCGGTCCCGCGCCATGGATCGGCGACGCGCCCCTGCGGGTGCTGCTGGCCGAGGATCACCCGGTCAACCAGCGCGTCGTCCAGGCCATCCTGTCCGGCGGTGGCATGCAGGTGATCACTGTCGACGACGGGGCCCAGGCGGTCGCGGCCTTCACGTCCGGGGCCTTCGACGTGATCCTGATGGACATGCAGATGCCGGTCATGGACGGCCTGACCGCCACCCGCGCCATCCGCGAGCTGGAACAGTCGCAGGGCCGCCCGCGCACCCCCCTGATCATGCTCAGCGCCAACGCCATGGCGAAGCACGTGCAGGACGCCGCCGACGCCGGCGCCGACGCCCATCTGGCCAAGCCCATCACCCCGGGCACCCTGATGCAGGCCATCGAGGCGAGTGTTCCGGCGCCGGTTCAGGCGCTGGCGGCGGCGGGGTAGGGCGAACCTCCCGCTCGACCGATGCGCGGAGTTAATGTTCAGCCATACAAACTGCGCGGGCTAACCCTCTGACCCTCCACGAGTTTCCCCTGCCGGCAGCGTCATCTGCGCGCCGTAGGTGAGGCCCGCCGGATAATCCCGGCATGGGAAAGAGCAAACTCACCGACGCCGAATGGCTGGCCTTGTTCGCGGAGGAACTGGCCGGCGCCACCCGCAAGGAACTCGCCGTCAAATACGGAATCCACGCGGGAACCATCAACCGCAAGGCCTCACGGACGGGCCAGTTGAAACGCCAGTCCGGCGCCCCTGACCAGCGCCGCAAGCCGCCCGGCGGCTGGCCGCTCGACCGCGTTATCCCGCAGAGCCCGGTCGGCATGACGACCGCCTTGTGGAACGAGGCGCTTGACCGTTTTCTGGCCGGCGAGCCCGCCGAAGCGGTCGCCGCCGCCTATGGCGTGACCGAGGGCGCCCTCCGCTCGCGCGCCCATGACGAAGGCCGCCAGAAGAAGGATGTGCCCGGCGCCATCTACCTGCCGACCGGCCCCAGGCCGATCACCCTCGAAAACCTGCCCGACGATCGCGTCCGCTTGAAACACCGCGACCGCGCCTTCATCCTCGACCGCAAGAACCCGCAGGGCGCCGTGGAGGCCCTGCTCGACCAAGCCGAAATCTGGGCTGTCGCGGGTAACCGCGAGGCCTGCGCCGCGGACCTGCGCATGGCCGGACTGGTCAAACGCATCCTCATCGGCTCCAACGGCGGGCCCGCTGTCCTTGCCGAGCCCGCCGAACTGGCGACCGACTACGGCGGCCCCGGCGAGGCCCTGATCCTCCGCACCGCCCAGATCCCGCCCGGCCTCTTCCCCGACGGCCGCGACTGGTCGACATGGCTGTTCCTCGGCGGGCGTGGCGCCGGCAAGACCCTCGCCGGAGCCAGCTGGCTGGCCGATCAGGCCGGGGCGCTGGGCGAGGGCGGCCGCCTCGCCCTCGTCGGCCCGACCCTGCACGATGTGCGCGAGGTGATGATCGAAGGGCCGTCGGGCCTGCGCGCCCTGCCGCGCTGGAGCCGCGCGACGCGCCCGAGGTTCGAGCCTTCGCGCCGCCGGCTGGTCTTCAGCAACGGCTGCATCGCCCACGCCTTCTCGGCCGAGGACCCCGACAGCCTGCGCGGCCCCCAGTTCAGCGCCGCCTGGGCCGACGAATTCTGCGCCTGGCCCTCGGTCGGCGCGCGCGGGGCGGGGGAGACGCTGGCCCTGCTGCGCATGGGATTGAGGCTGCCGCTGCCCGGCTCGCCCACGCCCCGGCTGGTGGTGACGACGACCCCGCGGCCGACGCGGGCCCTCATCGCCCTGCGTGACGAGGCGTCGTGCGCCCTGAGCCACGCCGGCACGGCCGAGAATGCGGCGCATCTGTCGGCCGGATTCCTCGACGGTCTGCGCGCCCTCTACGGCGGCACCCGCCGCGAGGCGCAGGAGATAGAGGGGCGGGTAGTCGATCTGGACGGGGCGCTGTTCACGGCGGAGATGATGATGGCGGCGCGCGGGCATTCTCCCTCCCCTTCATGGGGAGGGACGACCGGCGACAGCCGGTCCGGGTGGGGTATGACAGGGCCGGAGCGCGGTCTTACGGACCCCACCCTGTCGTCGCTTCGCGCCGACATCGTCGTTGGATCGGCTCCGCCGACCCTTCCTCCACCCCACAAGGGGGAGGGAGAGCCTCCGCCCGCCGTCGACCGCGTCATCGTCGCCATCGACCCCACGACCACCACCACCGGCGACGCCTGCGGCATCGTCGTGGCCGGCGTCCGCCGCCGCCGCGACGGCGTGCGCGAGGCGGTGATCCTCGCCGACCGCTCGGCCAACGGCCTCAGCCCCGGCCAGTGGGCCCGCCGCGCCGTCCGCGCGGCGGGCGAGTTCGGCGCGACCGCCATCGTCGCCGAGGTGAACCAGGGCGGAGACATGGTCGCGGCGGTGCTGAAGACCGCCGGCTGCACGCTGAAGGTCCGCGAGGTCCGCGCCACGAAAGGCAAGCGCGTCCGCGCCGAACCGGTGGCGGCCCTCTACGAACAGGGCCGGGTGCGGCATGCGCCGGCCGACGGCGTCCCGCTGTCGGCGCTGGAGGAGGAGCTGATGGCCTTCGGCGGCGAGATGGAGGGGGCGGGGTCGCTGGACCGGGCGGATGCGCTGGTGTGGGCGGTGACGGATCTGCTGATCGACGCGCGGGAGAGGGCGGGGCCGAGGTTCGGGTGGTTGTGACGGGCTGATCACCGCGGAGCAGAACTGCGCAGGGTCCGCTAAGGGTGGATTGCGGACATCCGTTAGATGACGCCGTGACCACGACTGAGGCAGATTGCGAAGCGGCTCGCCGAACACGCCCCCACGTTGTCAGGCTCCAGCGGATTTAATAGCCTGCGTTCGTTGGAGGGAGGAAGGCATGCCTAGAGGAATATCTACGGCTGGTTTGGCTATCGCGTTGACGATGATTGCGGCTCCCTGTGCTGCCGTGTCTGCTCTGCAGGCACCTCCGGCCTCACAATCAAGCCATCGCACGCCTACGCTGACTGAGTCGCCAAGCGCTTGGGGGCTGTATGCTGAAGCGGTGAAGCTTGGTCCATTCGTCACGTCGACCTCCGGCGCATCCATGGCCGCCGCCCAACTTCACGAAGGCTCCTTGAGGATCGACAAGATTTACAAAGTTGCGTCTGACGGTTTGCTCTACGAGCTTCGTCCGATTGATCAGCAGGCTTGGCGTGGCGTCGTAGGGCCAGATCAAGTGGTCGATTGGACCCCGCTCCATGGCTTCACCGATCGGGGCAGGACGATCAGGCAACAGCTTATCGGCAACGTCCTGAGAACGGTCGTGTCTAATCCGGACGGCACAAAATGGGGACCATGGGATAGCGTCCTCGGCCCGCATGACAGCTATCTTCCCCGTCAGCACATTCCGGCCATTCGAGCGCAGTTGGATGATTGGGAACGACGGTTCGATGCGACAATTGCCGACATGGAAGCTCAGGGTCTCGCGATCGACAGAGCTGACGATGCACGTTGGGCTCGGCAGCGGCGCCTTCGCGAGAGCAATGCACGAGCTTCCGCTATCCTAGAGGGGCTAGGGTCAGCGCTCTCCAATGCTCAAGTCGTGGCGTCAGCTAATGAAGCTCAGTCGCGCGCGGCTCTCGATGCGACCCTTGCAGAAGCGAGGCGACGTCAAGATGCTGGTGCGAATACCGCTGAGCGCGGAAACAATCGGGTTCCTGAAACCGGAGCGGCTGCCCCTCGAACAATGACCGGCGAACCACTTCGCAGTGCTCCGCCGAATACGGCAACGGGGGCCGAAAGAGCCGCGGCTTCCCCCGGAGCGCCTTTGCGTTTTGCCCTGCAGCTTGGCCTACGTAATCCCGTCAACGGGATCAACGGAGTTTGTTTCAGCAACGTCATCACCATCGACGGACCTCCGGGCTGGCCTGTGGAGAACAGTGGTGCGGCCATGGCGCTGGTAGAGCCCTATCGGGACAGAATGCGAAGCGCGTGTGCCGCTAAAGCCGAGTTGCAGGACAGCGCCCCCGCCGAGGTAGTTTGGAACTCGCGAGGGCGGGAGACAGCACCGGATGACAACGTCTCGAGATGGCGCGCAGCCCGACAGGTCGAGGTCGATCTGCGATAGAGTCCGACAAACTCGCGCGCAGTCGTTCTCCGAGTTCCGCAAAGGGTCGAAAACAGCCAGTCGGCTGAAGGTGGAAAGCGGACGCTCAGGGGATGAAGAGTTGATCGATCAAGTCTTCGATCAAGCGACCCTTAGCGGTTGGTTCGTAGTCGAGGTCGAAGCCATGACGCGCCATTTCATCCGTAAGTGCATCGCCTACCGTCCGAGCGTCTTCCACTCCAAGCGTGAAACTCGGGAGCCGCATGGCGACTGCGATCTGCTCCGGGACGTCCAGCCGTTGGAGAATCGCACGCTGCTCTGCGGTCGGGTTCAAGGTGACGTCCATCCCACCATCCTCAAGGCAAGGCGCAAGGTCCGCAACGGGTCGCAAGCGGACTTGCCGCTGTGGGTCCAGCTACCTTTCAACGTCCGGCGGAGCATCGGCCCCTGGAGCCGCCAAACCGCTTCTCGATCTTCGTCATGGATGCGTCCATCGAACTGACCGGGCGGACGATGACGCCGCGCCGGGTCAGGGCGTTCGACGCCTTCCACAGGCCGAGCACGACGAGCGAGGCGATCGGGACGGCGATCAGGAGTTCGAGCCACTGGGACATCGGCGCAGTTAAGCAGGTTCGCGAGCGTGCGCCTATGCCTGAAGGCCGGAGCGGGGCGGGGCTGCGTCGACGGTTTCAGCGAATGCTCAGGGTTCGCTCATGCCGCTCACCGGATCCCCGGTCAGGGTGCAGGCTCGTCGAACCGGGGAAGCCTGAATGCCCATGCCGTCCGAACTGCGCGCCTATGCGGGCCGCTATGACAGCCGCGAGACGGGCTCGCCGGCCGAGGTCACGGCGGCGAATGACGGCGTGGCCGTGCGCTTCGGGCGGGGCTCGCTGAAGCGGCTGGAGCTGGCGCGGGTGTCGCGGGACGTCTTCCGCTGCGGATCAATGATCGCGCGGTTCCAGCGCAACGCGGCCGGGGACGTCGTGGCCTTCAGCTACAGCGATCCGCTGCTGCGGCGCCTTGAGTTCACGCGGCCCGCGGGCGCCTAGACGAACTCCACCAGCACGTCATCCGCGGCCACGGGGTCGCCGGCGGCGGCGCTGACGGCCTTCACCACGCCGTCGCGTTCGGCCTTGAGGATGTTCTGCATCTTCATGGCCTCGATGATGGCGACGGTTTCGCCGGCCTTGATCTCCTGACCCACGGTCACGGGGATGGCGACGACGAGGCCGGGCATGGGGGAGGCGATCAGTTTCGAGGTGTCGGCGGCGACCTTCTCCGGCAGGCGGGCGTAGAGCTCGGCCGTGTGCGGGGTCAGGACGCGCACGCGGGCTTTCGCGGCGCGATGGCGGATGACGAAGCCGTCGGCGACACGGGAGACCTCGGCGGTGAAGGGCTCGCCGTCCAGCTCGGCGCGGAACTGGGCCAGGCCGGGGCGCCAGTCGATCTCCGTCAGGCGGGCGTGGCCGCCGCCGGTGAAGGCCAGCAGCAGGGCCTCGTCGGCGTCATAGGACAGGTCGACGCCGTGCGGCGCCTTGTCGATCAGGACCACCCAGTCGGTGCGGTCGGACGGGTCGCCGGCCTGTTCGGCGATGATCTCGTTCATGGCCACGGCGGCGGCGATCATGATGTGGGTCTGGCGCGCGTCGGGCTTCAGGCCGTGGAAGCCGTCGGGGAATTCGTCCTTGATGTAGCTGGTCGAGATATTGCCCGAGCGGAAGCGCGGCTGGTCCATGACGGCGGCGAGGAAGGGGACGTTGTGGCCGACGCCCTGCAGGTGGGTGTCTTCCAGCGCCCGGGCCATGCCGGTCAGGGCCTCGTCGCGGGTCGGGCCCCAGGCGCACAGCTTGGCGATCATGGGGTCGTAGAACATGCTGATCTCGTCGCCCTCGCGGACGCCGGAATCGTTGCGGACGACATAGCCGTCCTCATGCTCGCCCTCCTGCGGCTGTTCGTAGCGGACGAGGCGGCCGATGGAGGGCAGGAAGCCGCGATAGGGGTCCTCGGCGTAGATGCGGCTCTCGATGGCCCAGCCGTTGATATTCAGATCGTCCTGTTCGAAGGCCAGCTTCTCGCCCCACGCCGACCGGATCATCTGCTCGACCAGATCGACGCCGGTGATCAGCTCCGTCACCGGATGCTCGACCTGAAGGCGGGTGTTCATCTCGAGGAAGAAGAAGGACTTGTCCTGCCCGGCGACGAACTCGACCGTGCCAGCGCTGTCGTAGTTCACGGCTTTCGCCAGAGCCACGGCCTGCGCTCCCATGGCGGCGCGGGTCTCGGGATCGAGCAGCGGGGAGGGGGCCTCCTCGATGACCTTCTGATTGCGGCGCTGGATCGAGCATTCGCGCTCGAACAGGTGGACGACGTTGCCGTGCTTGTCGCCCAGCACCTGGATCTCGATGTGGCGCGGGTCGATGATGAATTTCTCAAGGAAGACGCGGTCGTCGCCGAAGGCGTTCAGCGCCTCGGCCTTCACGGCGGCGAAGCCCTCGGCCATGTCGTCGTCGCCGTGCGCGACGCGGATGCCCTTGCCGCCGCCGCCGGCGGAGGCCTTGATCATGACCGGATAGCCGATCTCGCGGGCGATCTTCACGGCCTCTTCCGTCGTCTCGATCAGGCCCATGTGGCCGGGGACGGTGGAGACGCCGGCCTCGGCGGCGAACTTCTTCGAGGTGATCTTGTCGCCCATGGCCTCGATGGCGTGGGGATTGGGGCCGATGAAGGTGATGCCCTCGGCCTCGAGCCGGCGCGCGAAGGAGGCGTTCTCGCTGAGGAAGCCGAAGCCGGGGTGGACCGCCTCGGCGCCGGTCTGGCGCACGGCGTCGACGATGCGGTCCTGCAACAGATAGGATTGGGCGGCGGGCGCGGGGCCGATCAGCACGGTCTCGTCGGCCATTTCGACCGCCAGCGAACCGGCGTCGGCCTCGGAATAGACCTGCACGGTCCTGATGCCCAAGCGGCGGCAGGTCTTGATAATGCGGACGGCGATTTCGCCGCGGTTGGCGATCAGGATTTTGGAGAACATGCGTCTTTGAATCTGAGGCGAACGTGATCGCGGAGTGAAGCGGCTGCCCCGATTAGGCCGCGATCTGCCTTGAGTAAACCAGACGGGGTTTCAACCGGCCGCCGTTCGGGCTTGGCAAAACCTGTACCGATGGGGTTAAAGCCGTTCCAGTCGCGTTCATCGACGCCTGTTCATTTTCGACCTCTCCCTGTTCCCGCTTATTTGGCCCGGAGCCTGACTGATGTCCCGCATGCTTACTTTCGCCGCCGCTGCGGCCCTGACCATGGCGATGACCGCCGGATCGGTCGCGGCGCAGGACTTCCGCGACCTGGCTCGCCAGGATCTGCAACGGGCCCACGACGAGCTGGCCGCCAACCACCCGGCGCCGGCCGTGCCCGGCGCGGCCAGCCAGACGTTCCGCAGCTGGCTGGACGCCGGCCTGCAGGACGCACTGGGTCGCGTGGGTCAGGCCAACAGCGGCGATGCCCATGCCTATCTGATGCGCTATTACGCCGCCGGTTTCCGTGACTCCAACATCGCCATCACTCCGACGTTTGAGGGGATGGGTCCCTATTTCGGCACCAGCTGGCCCGGTTTCACGACCGGCTGGCGCGACGGCAAATACGTCGTCACCTATGTGAAGCCCGGCACCCGCGGCGCGCCGCGAGTCGGCGACGCGGTGACCGAATGCAATCTGACTCCGATCGAGGAGTTCGCCCGCAAGAAGCTGGACCTGTGGGAAGGCAACCTCGAGACCGAGGCCGGCCGCGTGACCTCGGCGCCCTATCTGCTGTGGAACCGCAACAACCCGTTCGCCGCCGGCGTCCCCTCGATCTGCAGCTTCCAGTCGGGCCGCGGCCGTCCGCGTGAAATCCAGATCCGTCCCATCCCCGTGGTGGCCGGCGACCTCGAGGCCGCCTACCGCGCCTCGGTCTACATGCCGCCGGCGACGCCGCTGGGCGTCGAAACCGTCAACGGCCGGCCGTGGGTGCACGTCCACTCGTTCGCCGACAGCGCCGACTGGCGGTCGTTCAACGCCGCCGTCGAAGGTCAGGCCGCGACCCTTCGCGGGCCGCAGGGCTTCGTGCTGGACATGCGCGCCGCCTCGGGCTCGGGCCTGAACTCCTCGACGGCGCGCGGCTATGGCCTCGCCAACCGCATCTGGACGCCGGAATTCACGGTCAGCCGCCAGCCGGCCGCCGGTGAGCTGACCTACCGCGCCACCCAGGGCAACCGCGACTGGTACGCCGCCGCGCTGGGCCGCATGCAGGCCGATCCCCAGTTCGTGCAGGAAGCGGGTCCGGTGATCGCACAGACGCAGGAAATCGTGACGGCCTTCGACGCCGCCATTGCCGCCGGCCAGCCGACCTTCACCCTCGCGGGCCGCCCGGCTGTCGCCGACACCGGCGCAGCCAACCCGGTGCAGGGTCCGGTGGTCGTTCTGGTCGACGCCGGCTGCTCGGGCGGCTGCCTGGACACGCTGGACCTGCTGTCCAAGCTGCCGAACGTCCGCATCGTGGGTTCGACAACCGCGACCGACTCGATCTTCGTCGAGCCGACGGTGATGCGCCTGCCCTCGAACTATTCGGACCTTAGCTACGGCCATAAGGCCTGGACCTCGCGTCCGCGTGCCAACAACCAGCCCTTCACTCCCGCGCAGGGCCTCGTCTACACCGGTAATCCGGCTGACGAGACGGCTGTGCGGACCTGGGTGGGCAGCCTGTTCGGCGGCTGATCCGGCCCGGACAAAGAAAGAAGGCCGGTCAGGGGCAATCCTGGCCGGCCTTTTTTGCTGTCGAGCGAAGGCCTCAGTCGCGCTTTCGGGCCCGGTCGGCGGCGTCCAGCATGCGCAGGCCGGACACTTCGGCGGCGTCGGCGGTCAGCTTCATCGCAGCCTCCGGCGGGTCCTTGACCACGACGCGGCCATTCTGGGCCTTGGGGGTCAGAGGGTCGACGATCAGGCCGGGTTCGGGCTTTTCACGCATGGACGGGGAACGGTCCGCCGTCCGGTCCGGTTCCGGAAAGACGTTTGCACACCGACCTTGCGCTCCCCAGATGGATAGAATGACCGACAACGATATCGCCCCGACCCTGCGTTCCCCGTCCGGCTATGATCTGACGCCCCCCAGCGAGAGCCAGCGCGTGGCGCTGGAGGCCGATCTGTCAGCCGAGGAAAAGCGGGTGCTGCTGGCGCATGGCACGGAGGCGCCGTTTTGCGGAACCTTGCTGGGTGAGAAACGGGCGGGGGTGTTCTGTTGCCGCGAGTGCGGTCTGCCGCTGTTCCGTACAGGGACCAAGTTCGAAAGCGGCACGGGTTGGCCCAGTTTCACGGAGCCGGTGGACCCGACGCATGTGCTGGCCATCACCGACCGCTCTTATGGCATGACCCGGACAGAAACCCGTTGCGCCCGTTGCGACAGCCATCAGGGCCACGTCTTTCCCGACGGCCCGGGCCCCACGGGACTGCGCTACTGCATCAACTCCGTGGCGCTGAGCTTCGTGCCCGAGGGCTCTCCCTTGCCGGATCCCCTCGGACGCGGCGACGGTAACGCCTGACCTTGGCCGCATTTGAAGCTAGGGTGGTCCTCGTACTGGAGTTGGGCGCATGCTGATCACCGCACTGTTGATGGCCGGAGCCCTGATGACCGGTGATCCGGATGGCGTGGTCGCCACCGCGCCCGCCACTCCCGTCGATCTCGGTGCGACGGTCCGGCCGGACGCGCCGTCGGTCGTCGGAGCGGCGCAGGCGGGCGTGCCGCACAACCTCACAACCGCCGAACAGATCGATCGCTGGATCGCCGCACGACCGGCCGAAGACAGGCCCTATGACCGGCCCCGGGGCGAATCGCTGGACGACGGCCTGCCGCACGGCGAGGTCAGCGTCAGCGTGGGCACGGGCGGCTATCGCGACTATGGCGCCGCCGTTTCGCTGCCGATCGGCGAGCACGGCCGGCTCGATCTCAGCTATCGCCAGGTCGAGAACGGTTATCCGTACGGAGGGTACGGGTACGGTTATGGCGACGGCTATACGCTCGGGCGGGGGCAAGGCGGCGCCATGTTTGACAACAGCGGCTATGTCTTTCCCGGATATCGGCCCGGCGCGGCGGCCGAGTTCGAATCGCGGGCCGTGCGGCCCGACGGACCGCCCGACCGGCGCCCTCGCGTCCAGCCTCTGCGCACAGCGCCCTGACGAAAGGAACGGATCGGGAGACCGTCCGTTCTCGCCCGGCGTGAACCCATGCCGGACCGACTGAGCTCCAGGCGCCACGGCCAAGCTTATTTCGTTAACGTGGTCGCAATCCCGGTAGTTGTATGGCATGACACGCGCCGACGTTTCCACACGGGGCGTCGCCTGCCTCATCAATCGGCTCCGGAGTACCACCATGAAGAAAACCATTGCCGCCGTGACGGCGGGCCTGCTGCTCATCGCCGGTCAGGCGGCTGCGGCCAACACCTCGGCCACCGCTCGCGTTGGCGACCGTATCGGCGCCCCGACCGCTGAATCGAACGAGTTCGCCGGCGTGCCGCTGGCCGTCCTCGTCATCGGCGCCGCCATCGTCATCGGCGCGATCGTCACCATCGCGGACGACGATTCCGAAAGCGACTAAGACTCGTCTTGAAGACCTTGGAAAGCCCCGTCAGCTTCGCTGGCGGGGCTTTTTTGCGCCCGATGCCCGGCCGCCGAATCGAATCATGGGGCCCTGAACGCCAAACGGGGCCTGACTGAAAAGTCAGGCCCCGTCAGGGTTTCAGAGTGGTGCCGCCGGGGGGAATCGAACCCACGACCTCAGCCTTACCAAGGATGCGCTCTACCACTGAGCTACGGCGGCCTGATCTGAGGAAGCGGCCCTATAGCCAACCGTGGACAACGGGGGAAGCCCCCATTTCGAATGCTTGCGGAAAAGTTCGACGCGGGCTCTCCTCGACCCATGGATGAGTCGAAGATCACAGGGCATCAGCCCCCGCTGCCGACAAGCCTGCCGGATCCGCTGGCCCCGGCGAAAACGCCCGCCATGGCGCGCGCCCAGCGGCTGTCCACCGCGCTGCGGGACAATCTGAGACGCCGCAAGGCGGCTGGCCGGGCGATCAAGCCGGCGACGCCGAGCAACTGAATGTCATCGCCGGCGCAACCGTCGGCCTTTCGCAACCGCAACCGTCCGCGCTAGATAGCCGATCCCCCTTGCACCCTGCACGGGGTCGCAAGAGACGACATGGACAGCATCGCCATCACCGGAGGCTCCCGCCTGAACGGATCGATTCCGGTCAGCGGTGCCAAGAACTCAGCCCTCAAGCTGATGGCGGCCTCGATCCTGACCGATCAGCCCTTGCTGCTGACCAACATGCCGCGTCTGGCGGATACGAAATTCCTCGGCCGGCTGCTGCGCGAACTTGGCGTCGAGGTCACCGAACGCGACGGGGCTGACGGACAGGAGACGCTGTTCCACGCGCCCCGGATCGCCTCGACCTTCGCCCCCTATGATCTGGTCCGGCAGATGCGGGCCTCGTTCAATGTGCTGGGCCCGCTGCTGGCGCGCACCGGCGAGGCCAAGGTGTCGCTGCCCGGCGGCTGCACGATCGGCGCGCGGCCCGTCGACCTGCACCTGCAGGCGCTGACCGCGCTGGGGGCCGAGATCGAGCTGGACGAGGGCTATGTCACCGCCCGGGCGCCGAATGGCCTGAAGGGGGCGGAGATCGAGTTTCCGTTCGTCTCGGTCGGCGCCACCGAACACGCCCTGCTGGCCGCCGTGCTGGCCGACGGGGTGACGGTGCTGAAGCGCGCGGCGCGGGAGCCCGAGATCGGCGATCTGGCGCACTGCCTGACCGCCATGGGCGCGAAGATCAGCGGCATCGACACCGACGAACTCGTGATCACCGGCGTGTCCTCCCTCGGCGGGACGACCTGGTCGGTGATTCCCGACCGGATCGAGATGGGCTCCTATGCCGTGGCCGCCGCCATGGCCGGGGGCGAGGTAAGGCTGACCAAGGCGCGTCCCGAGTTGATGACGGCCCTGAGCGAGAAGATGATCGAGGCCGGTGTCGAGGTGACGCCGACCGCCGACGGCGTGATCATCAAGCGCGATCCGGCGATCCGGTTGAAGGCGGTCAATGTCGCCACCGAGGTCTATCCGGGCTTCGCGACCGATCTGCAGGCCCAGTTCATGGCCCTGATGACCACCGCCGAGGGCGACAGCGTCATCCACGAGAACATCTTCGAGAACCGCTTCATGCACGCCCCCGAACTGGCGCGGCTGGGGGCGGACATCTCGGTGCACGCCGGCGAGGCGGTGGTGCGGGGCGTTCCGGTGCTGCACGGCGCGCCGGTGATGGCCACGGATCTGCGGGCCTCGGTCAGTCTGGTGATCGCCGGCATGGCGGCCGAGGGCGAGACGACGGTGGGCCGCGTCTACCATCTGGACCGCGGCTTCGAGCGGCTGGAAGAAAAGCTGGGCGCCTGCGGAGCCGAGATCCGCCGGATCAAGGGCGACGGAAATGAACACTGAGCCGCGGCAGCACGAGGCCGACGCGGCGGCGACGCCGGTTGAGCCGCTGCGCCTGCTGGCCGAGGACGCCGACGACCTGCACATCATCTCTGCGGCGCTGCAGGACGCCATCATGCGCCCCGTCGACATCGTCTGGGAGCCGGGCGCCCGGCGGGTGACGATCAAGCTGAGCCGGTTCTGCTGGGAATGCGGCGGGACCCGGGTGATGGCGGCGATGCAGTTCGGCGACGTGGTCGCGGTCAAGAGCCGCCGCCTGCCGCGCCTGCCTGAAAGCGCGCTGGAGTTGCTGGCCATGGATTTCGTGCCGGACGAGGCGCCGGGCGGGCGGGTGATCCTGATGTTCGCGGGCGGCGGAGACCTGCGGATCGACGTCGAATGCATGGATGCGGTGCTGACGGACCTGTCGGAGCGCTGGCCCGCCAAGGTCGCGCCGACGCATCTGTCGCCAGAGGCGGATCCCGCGTGAGCGAGCATCGCCTGACCTCGATCGATCTGGACGCCGCGACCCTGTCGTCCGCCACCGCCGAAATCGAGCATGAGCGGCGGGTCGCGATCTTTGACCTGATCGAGAAAAACAGTTTCGAGCCGGCGGGCGCCGCAGGCGGACCCTATGCGCTCAAACTCTCGATGGTGGACGGCCGGCTGGCGTTCGACATCACGGGACAAGATTTCCACCGCGTGCACGGCCTGTCGCTGACGCCGCTGAACAAGGTGGTGAAGGACTATATCGCCATCTGCGACAGCTATTATGAAGCCCTGCGCGGCACCTCGCCGTCCCAGATCGAGGCCGTCGACATGGGCCGACGCGGCCTGCACAACGAAGGCGCCGAGCTGCTGAAGGCCCGGCTGGACGGCAAGATCGCCATTGATCACGAGACCGCCCGGCGGCTGTTCACACTGGTGACGGCGCTGTACCGGCGCGGTTGATCTCGACTATCCCGGCGTTTTCGGGCATTAGGCCCGCTCTTTAACGACGCGCGCTTTCGCCCGGCGCGCGTCCAGACTCGTATTCACAGGGCGCGAGAGGCCGCATGGCTAAGGAAGAACTGCTCGAGTTTCCCGGCGTCGTCAGCGAACTGCTGCCGAACGCGACGTTCCGCGTGCTGCTCGAGGGGAACGACCACGAGATCATCGCCCACACCGCCGGCAAGATGCGCAAGAACCGCATCCGCGTGCTGGCCGGCGACAAGGTTCTGGTCGAGNTTCCGCGTGCTGCTCGAGGGGAACGACCACGAGATCATCGCCCACACCGCCGGCAAGATGCGCAAGAACCGCATCCGCGTGCTGGCCGGCGACAAGGTTCTGGTCGAGATGACGCCCTACGACCTGACCAAGGGCCGCATCACCTACCGCTTCAAGTAAGGGCGGGCTCGCGTGAGCCGTCCTGAACTGGTGCTGGCCTCGGCCAGCCCGCGCCGCATCGAACTGCTGGCGCTGGTCGGGATCACGCCCGACCGCGTCAATCCCGCCGACATCGACGAGACCCCGCTGAAGGACGAGACGCCGACGCGCCTCGCCGCGCGGCTGGCCGTGTCCAAGGCCGAGGCTGTCGCGGCCGGGGCGCCGGACGCCGTTGTGCTGGCTGCCGATACAGTGGTCGCCGTCGGCCGGCGCCTGCTGGAAAAACCTGCCGACGAAGTCGAGGCCGTCCGGTTCCTCAAGTTGCTTTCCGGCCGAAATCATCGGGTTTTCACCGGTGTGGCGGTGACCGCCGGGGTGCGGACCACGCACCGGGTGGTCGACACCCGCGTGTCCTTCAAGGTCCTGTCCGACGCCGAGATCGCCGCCTATGTCGCCTCGGGCGAATGGCGGGGCAAGGCGGGCGGCTACGGCATCCAGGGCCGGGCAGGGGCCTTCGTCACAGACGGTCAATCTGCTGAACGGCGCGGGCTGGCGGGCGTGAAACCGCCTCTGTTCGTCTATCTGGACGATACGCCCGGCGAGATCCGGGGAATCATCCGTGACGAGGTCGGCGACCAGTATTTCCTGACCCAGTTCGAGAACGAGATCCCGCAGCACCGGCTGGGCGCGCGCTCGGTCGGGCGGGTCCGACGGATCGAGCCCAATCTCAAGGGGGCCTTCATAGATCTCGGCGAGGAGGCGGGCGAAGACGCCTTCCTGCCGTCCCATGGCGGCCAGCGGCTGCATGAGGGGGAGAAGGTCGAGGTCGAGGTGGTCTCGGAGCGGCGCGAGATGAAGGGCGTCACCCTGAAGCTGCTGGGCAAGGGCGAGGGCGAGCCGCGGCTGCTGGCCCCCGGCCCCACGGTGGCGGAATGGCTGGAGCGGCTGGCCCCCGGCGTCGAACCGATCGGGGGCGCGCGTGCGATCCAGGCCGGCTGGGACGCCTTGCGCGAGGCGGACGGCCAGCCGTTCATCGGAGGCGACGTCTCGGTGACGGTCGAGCGGACAAACGCTTTGGTCGCCGTCGACATCGACTATCGGCCTCTGCCCGGTCGCCGGGCGTCGCCGCAGGACAGGCTGGAGGCGAACCGCAGGGGTTTGGTCCGCGCGGCGCAGACGATCCGGCTGCGCAGTCTGGGCGGGCTGGTCGCCATCGATCTCGTGGGCGGGGGGCAGGACGGCAATGCCATCCTGAAGGCCGCCAAAGCGGCGTTCGGGACGGACCCCTCCATCGCCTACGGGCCGGTCAACCGGTTCGGCGTCCTGATGATCGCTTTGCCGTGGCGGTTCAGACCGTTGGCGGAGCGCCTGTACCGACATCCCTGGGTCCATAGCTACTGGCCGCAGCGGGCCGCCGTCGAGGTCACGCGCAGGCTGCGCCACGCCCTGCTGTCGGACACCACAACGGCGCGGGTGACGGCCCGGTGCCCGCAAGCGGTCGCCGAACTGGCCGCGCCGCTGGTGGCGCGGCTGGGGCCGCGCGCCCATCTGAAGGCCGACGACACCCTGCGGACCAGCGAGCATGTGATCGAGGCGGAATGACCATGGCGACCTGTCCCATCTGCCGCCGTCACCCGGCGGACGACAAATACAAACCCTTCTGTTCGAAGCGCTGCGCCGACGTGGATCTGCAGCGCTGGTTCACGGGCGGATATGTCCTTCCAGACAGCGGCGGGGACGTCCCGACGGACGATGGCGAAGAAGACTGATCTGACGGCTGGACACCCCCGAACCGCTCGCCTATAGACGCCGCCTCCGCGCCGCGAAGCGTGCGCCTGGGCCGTCCCGATGCCGGGACCGGGCCGGTCAACCATCATGAAAATGTCGCTTTCGGCCCCAATCTTCGGGGATCGGAAGCATGGCTCCCCCGCGAGGGGAAAAGCGCGTTCCCGCACTTGACGCTCTGGTAACCGTTCGCCAAAGGAGCTTGACCGCTTTCCTTGGCGGGCCGCTGATGAAGAGGGAAAACGGTTTCCCCGCTCGTCGGCGCCGCACCGGAAGCCACTTGGCAACCGGAAGCGTCAGCAGGCGTTCCGCAGACCGGGGTTTCCTTTAACCCTGTCTCTACGGGCGAGAATTTCATCGAGAGCGGTCGTCGTCTGCGGCCGTTTCTTTTGGGTTCCACAAGTCAGACCAAAACAGCAGGAACTGGCGAACTATGTCGCCGCTGCAGCTGCTCCGGCCGCTGCTCCGGTCGCCGCCCCCGCCGCTGACGCCGCCGCTCCGGCCGCCGACGCCGCTGAACCCGCCGTTGTCGGCGGTGAATCGCACGGCAAGCTGACCCCGGCCCGCATGTTCATGGACGCGGACGTGGTCGTTAAGGTCGTCATGACCGGTCTGCTGCTCGCCTCGGTCTTCACCTGGGTGCTGCTGCTCATCAAGATCTTCGAGTTCGGCTCGCTGAACCGCAAGACGGACGTGTTCCTCGAGAACTTCCGTCAGGCCCGCACCATCGCCGACATGCGCCGCGTGGCCACGTCGGACGAGTTCGACGGCAACCCGCTGGCCGACATGGCCGCCGCGGCGACCGACGAAATCGAACTGTCCCGCCAGGCGGGCCTCTCGGTCACCGGCGATCACGCCGACTCGGCCCTGATGCGCGCCCAGCAAGCCGTCGGCGCCGTTCAGGCCGGTCTGGCCAAGCGTCTCTCGGGCGGCCAGCAGTTCCTCGCCTCGGTGGGTTCGACCGGTCCGTTCATCGGTCTGTTCGGCACCGTTTACGGCATCATGAACTCGTTCATCGGNTTGATCAGGATCACCCAGGCGCCGTGTTGCTGGCCAAGCGTCTCTCGGGCGGCCAGCAGTTCCTCGCCTCGGTGGGTTCGACCGGTCCGTTCATCGGTCTGTTCGGCACCGTTTACGGCATCATGAACTCGTTCATCGGCATCGCGAACACCAACACGACCAACCTGGCCGTCGTCGCCCCCGGTATCGCCGAGGCGCTGCTGGCCACCGGTATCGGTCTGTTCGCCGCTATCCCGGCCGTTATCTTCTACAACTACTTCAACACCCGCATCTCGGCGTACGGCACCCGTTCGGANGCTGCTGGCCACCGGTATCGGTCTGTTCGCCGCTATCCCGGCCGTTATCTTCTACAACTACTTCAACACCCGCATCTCGGCGTACGGCACCCGTTCGGACGGCTTCTCGGCCGAGCTGACCAACGCCATCTCGCGTAACCTCGACAAGGGAGCGTAAGCCCGATGGCCGCCAAACTTTCAGGCGGCGGTGGCGGCAAGTACAACGTCGAGCAGAACAGCGAGATCAACGTCACGCCGTTCGTGGACATCATGCTTGTTCTGCTCATCATCTTCATGGTCGCGGCGCCTCTGGCGACCCCGTCCGTGGAAGTGAAGTTGCCGCGAGCTGTCGCTCCTCCGCAGACGAACCCGCCGGTGCCGATCTATATTTCGATCACGCCGAACGGTCGGGCTTATCTGGGCGATTTCCCCGTCGAACTGGACCAGATCGGTACAGAGCTGACGGGCCAGATCGGCCGTCGTAACCCCGCGGACGAACGGATCTTCATCCGTGCGGACCGGACCACCCGCTACGGCGACTTCATGCAGGTCATGAACTCGCTGCAGGACAACGGCTTCTACAGCGTTGCCCTGGTGGGCGAAGACACGAAGGCGCCGGGCACATGACAGACGTCGAATACCACCGCTCCAGGTACGACGCGCCGAAGCCCAAAGGCTTCTTCGGCGTGCCCCCCGGGGTCCTGCTGATCAGCCTCGCGCTTGTCTCGATCCTGTTCGCAGCCCTGGCCTTCTACTTCATCAACGCCCAGTTCAAGCTGCGTGAAGTGAACTACTCGGACGACGCCGTCGACGTCGAGATCATCGAGCCGATCCCGCCGCCGCCGCCGCCGCCTCCGCCGCCGCCTCCGCCGGACACGCCCCCGCCGCCCAAGCTGCAGGTGCGTCCCCCGGTCGTCGTTCCGAACGCTCCGCCGCCTCCGGTGACGCTGCCGATCGAACCGACGAAGAAGGAGGACCGGGTCGAATATACGGGTCCCCCCGTGATCGTCCCCGGACCGCCGCCGCCTCCGGCTCCGCCGGCTCCGCCGCGGCCGTCGGTGATCACCAACCCGAGCTGGTCGCGCCAACCGGCCGGCGAGTTCCCGGAACGCGCCATGTCGCGCGGTATCGAGAGCGGGCAGGTGGTTATGAACTGTCTGGTGAGCCCGAACGGCAGCCTGTCGGACTGCAACGTGGTTTCGGAAACGCCTGCCGGCGCCGGGTTCGCCCAGGCCGCGCAAGCCGGAGCCCGTCGTGCAAGGCTTTCGCCTCGTACGGTTGACGGCGCCGCCGTCGGTGCGCGGGTGACGTTCACGACGCGGTTCCGCGCCGCCGAAGAATAGGAACCTCACGGTTCCGACAAGACGCCCCGGAGGTTCCGCCTCCGGGGCGTTTTTCATTGTGCGGAGCCTTTCCGGGCGCGGAGCATTATCGCGTCGCTGTTCAGGAGACGCCCCATGAGAACCCTTGCCGCCGCCGCCCTGCTGGCCTGTTCCGTCGCCGCCCTTGGAGGCTGCGCCTATAACGAGACCCTCGGCCGCAACCAGCTTCTGATCGTGGACGACAGTTCGCTGACGCAACAGTCGGATGCGGCCTGGGCCGAGGCCCTTCGCACCCAGCGCGTGTCGTCCGATGCCGCCGGCAACGCCCGCATCCGCCGGGTCGGCGACAAGATCGTGCAGGCCGCGGGCCTCACGGACCGGCGATGGGAATACGCCCTGTTTGTGAGTGAGAGCCCCAACGCCTTCGTGCTGCCGTCGGGCAAGATCGGCGTCACGACCGGTCTGCTGGCGCTGGTGCAGAACGACGACCAGCTGGCCACGGTCCTGGGCCATGAAGTCGGTCACGTTGTCGCCCGTCACGCGGCGGAGCGCTATTCGACCACCGCGCTGACCAATATCGGTCTCAGCGGCGTTCAAAGCGTGGCCGGCGACTATGGCCGCGCCGCAGGCGCGATCGGCGGGCTCGGCGCCCAGCTGGGCTTCCTGCTGCCGTTCTCGCGCAATCACGAGCTGGAGGCGGATCGCCTCGGCGTGGACTATCTGCAGCGGGCCGGATACCGGCCTTCTCAGGCCGTGGCGCTGTGGCGGATCATGGCGCAGCAGCGGCAGGGGTCCAATCCCGAGTTCGCCTCGACCCACCCCTCCGACGCCACGCGTATCGCCCAGCTTGAGCAGTACATCGCCAGCCGCGGCTGGAGCTGACGCGCCGCGTTGCGAATATTCCCGCCCGGTCGCTTGATCGGGCGGGGCTGTCCCGGTAGATACCGCCCTCGCGCTGATTGCGCCGCCTTAGCTCAGTTGGTTAGAGCGCCGGTTTGTGGAACCGGAGGTCCTCAGTTCAAGCCTGAGAGGCGGTACCATCCTCACCGTGACGGAGGGCGTTTCCGGCATGACCGACACGCCGCGTAAGCCGTCCGAAACGCGCTGGGATCCTCTGCAATATCAGCGGTTCGAGGCCGAGCGCGACCGCGCCGCCCAGGACCTGCTGGCGCGCCTGCCGGCCGATTTGCACCCACGCGAGATCTGGGACCTGGGCTGCGGCGCCGGCCAGCACGCCATCCAGCTGAAACGCCGCCGTCCAGAGGCTCGCGTCCATGGGCTCGATTCGAGCGCAGCCATGCTTGAACAGGCGCGGACGGCGGGTCCCGATGTCGACTGGCGCCTCGGCGATCTGGCCGACTGGCGTCCCGAACTGCTCGCCGATCTGATCTTCGCCAACGCCTCGCTGCAATGGGTCCCGGACCACGCCACGCTGTTTCCGCGTCTGGCGCAGGCGCTGACGCCTGGCGGCGTTATCGCGGTGCAGATGCCGATGGCGCACGAAAGCCTTCAACACACCCTCATGCGCGAGACGGCGGGAGCGGGGCCGTGGGCTGGACTCCTGACCGGCGTGGGGACGATCCGGCCGCTGCTGTCGGCTGACGTCTACTACGACCTGCTGGCCCGCGAATGCGCCCACGTCGACATCTGGTCCACCCGCTATCTGCACGTCCTGGGCGGTCCGGACCCCGTGCTGGAATGGATGAAGGGCACCGCGCTGCGGCCTTACCTGACCGCGCTTCAGGGCGACGCCGCTATACGCGAGGCTTTTCTTTCCGCCCTCGGCGCGCGCCTCGCCGAAGCTTTTCCAGCACGTCCGGACGGAGCGACGCTGTTGCCTTTTCCGCGACTGTTTCTGGTTGCGCGTCGTCGTTGATCGAGCGGCGGCGGCGCAGGGCGGTGACGGGCCGGTCCAGCAGGGACAGCACCTCGTGGGTGGCCTGATAGCCGGCGGCCACGCCCGCGTCGAAACCCTTCCAGTCGCGGATATCCAGCCCGTCCGGCGTCGGCTGGATCAGGATGTCGGTCGCCGCGCGCGAGCTTTCGATATCGGCGTCGGTCGTCAGGGTCGCCGACCGCATCAGGATCGAGACGATGGGCGGGCCGCGCCGCCACGCGCCGGTGGCGATCAACCGCCAGATCGACGGCGGATGCTCGATCAGGGCCGGGTCCACGCCGCGCGCCTCTGACATGTCGATGGCGATGATGGGGCCGCCGTGCATCTGGCGCATCACCTCGGTGGGCAGGTTCTTCAGCACTGCGCCGTCGACCAGCACCTGGCCGTCCATGACAACCGGCGGCAACAGGCCGGGAATGGAGATCGAGGCGCGGATGGCCTGACGCATCAGGCCGCGCCGGTGCACCTCGATCCGGCCGCTGGTCAGGTTGGTGGACACGGCGAAGAACGGACGCTGCAGATCCGCCAGATCCATCTCGCCATAGGCGGAGAGCAGCAGGCGTTCGACCTTCTTCGCCCGCGTCATGGCCAGCATGGGGAAGGTGAGGTCCGACAGGGGGTCGCTTTCGACAAACGCCTTGCGGATGCGCGCCTCCAGCTCTTCCTGGGTCCAGCCGAGGGCGGGACCGGCGGCGATCACGGCGCCCATGGACGAGCCGCCGACGAAGTCGATGGGCACGCGGGCTTCCTTCAGGGCGCGCAGTGCGCCGATGTGGGAATAGGCCCGGGCGCCGCCGCCCGACATGACGATGCCGACGGCCGAGCCGGTGACGACCCGCGCCATCCGGTCGGCGTCGGACTGGTCGCCCTCGACGCACTGGAACCAGCGGCCGGGCTGGATGGAGTCGAGCCAGACGGCCGTGTTGGCGGGCCGTGACATACGCGGATCGCGCAGCAGGATCAGGTCGGTGCGGCGCTGGGCATCCAGGACCCCGGCGTGGGGCAGGGGCCGGTTGGGCGGGGCGTTCAGGCCGTTGCCGACGACGAAGACCCGGTCGACCTGACGCGCGCACAGGGCGGCCCAGGCGGGCTCGTCCTGTTCGGCGACATAGAGAACGAAGTCGTGGGCGTCCTCGACCCGGCTGAACCACTCGGCGGCCGAGGCGAGGGCGGAATGGTCGATGACCTGACAGCTGAAGCCGTCGGCCTCGATCGCCGCGGCTATGCGCTCGACGAAGGCGCGGATAGGGCGCGGGCGGGCGGAAATGAAGCCGAAGACGCTGGGCTCGCCGCCACCGGAGCGGCGGTCGCGGGCGCGCTGGATCATCAGCCGGGACAGCTCGACCATCAGGTCGGGTTCGGTGCGTGCGGCCTCGAAGAAGGCGTCGCGGGGGAGGGCCAGCACCTCGCAGTCGCGCAGGGCGACGACGTCGGCGGTGTGGACGGTGCCGGCCAGCATGGCCATCTCGCCGGCGGGCTCGCCGGGCCGGATGACGCCGACGAACTGGGGCGGGCGGTCCTCGTCCGCGTCGCGGCGGAAGACGCCGAGGCGGCCGCTGCGCAGCAGATACAGGGTGTCGGCGCCGTCCCCTTCGGCGAACAGGGTCTCGCCGCCCGTCAGGGCGAACCAGCTGGCGCGCGTGTTCCGGCCGCCCTCGAAGATGCGGTGCAGGGCGTCTTCAAGCCGGTCGGAGCGGGCAGGGGCCATGGGCGGACGTTAGCGGGAGTCGCGGGCGGCGGTAGCCCTCACCACGCCCCCATCTCGCGTAGCTGTTTCGCCAGTTCGGGCGGCACCTCGCCGGCGTCGAGGGTCGACAGGTCCATCGGCGCGTCCTTGGGTTCCAGATAGCGCCAGCCCTGGAAGGGGCGGCGGGCCTGGGGCGCGGTGCGGATCACCTCGGGCGACAGCTTGATCAGGCAGTGGGACGTCTTGCCCTCCCCCTTTGTCGAGACGTCGAGGATCGGCATGCGGCAGGTGACCGACCCCTTCATGACCCAGAACAGCGAGCCGCCGTCCTCGAGTTCGGACGCGCGCTTGGGCGTCATGCGGGTGTTGACCGTCAGCCATTCGCCCTTGGCGGCGCGGCGTTCCAGCGTCTCCACCCTGGCGACGCCGACGCACAGCTTGATCATGTGGAGAGGCATGGGCGGGATTTAGTCAGCCGCCGTGACGACCGCCAGCACCGTATCCGCTGAAACCTGATCGCCGACCGCCACGCCGATCTCGCCGACGACGCCGTCGAAAGGCGCGACGAGGGCGTGCTCCATCTTCATGGCTTCCAGCACCACCACCGGCTGGCCCCTGGTCACCGTGTCGCCGGGTTTGGCCGGCGTAGCGACGATCTTGCCGGGCATGGGCGCCCGCAGGGAGCCGTCTGAGGCCGCGGAATGACCCGACCCTCCGCCATGCGTCAGCCGACCGTAGGGCCAGGCCTGGCCGTCGAGGAACAGAACCGACAGGTCGTCGTCCACCTCGACCGAGGCGTCCTCCCCGGTCACCGCGTCGTCCAGCACCACCTGGCCGCCGGCCACGGCGCCTGCGCCCCAGGTGCGGTCGCCGGTCTTGACCTCCCACCAGGTGTCGCCGTCCATGGCGCGGAATTCGGCCTCGACCGGCTGATCGGCGACGGCCATCGATCGTCTGAAATACCCCGGACCGTTGAGGCGGAAGCCGAACAGGGCGTGGGACGATGAGCGCCAGATCTCCTGCCCGTCGCCGTATATCTTCGTGCGGTAGTAGTCGTCCTTGTCGGCCTGGGCCGCGAAGGCGGCCGCGATCACCGCTTCGGGGATTTCGGTGCTGATCAGCGACGCTTCCTCGGCGGCGATGAAGCCGGTGTCCACGTCGCCGGCGACGAAGCGCGGGTGTTCGAGGCAGCGCGACAGGAAGGCGGCGTTGGTGCGGACGGGCCAGACCTCGACCTGACGGCAGGCCGCGGCCAGCCGTTCGGCCGCCTCGGTCCGGGTGTCGGCGTGGGCGATGATCTTGGAGATCATGGGGTCGTAGAATTGGCTGACCTCGCCGCCTTCCTCGACGCCGGTGTCGACCCGCACGTCATGGGGCGCCCGGTAGTTGTCCGGGTTGGGCATCAGGAAATGGTCCAGCCGGCCGATGCTGGGGAGGAAACCGTTGGCGGGATCCTCGGCGTACAGCCGCGCCTCCATGGCCCAGCCGTTCAGGGGGATGTCTTCCTGTTTCAGCGGGATGGGCTCGCCCGCGGCGACGCGGAACTGCCATTCGACCAGATCGACGCCGGTGACGGCCTCGGTGACCGGGTGCTCGACCTGCAGCCGGGTGTTCATCTCCATGAACCAGATGCGGTCGGCCTTCAGCCCGTCAGAGGCGTCGGCGATGAATTCGATGGTCCCGGCGCCCTCGTAGTTCACGGCGCGGGCGGCGCGGACGGCGGCGTCGGTGACGGCCGCGCGGGTGGCGGCGTCCATGCCGGGGGCCGGAGCCTCCTCGATCACCTTCTGGTGGCGGCGCTGCAGGGAGCAGTCGCGCTCGTACAGGTGGACGGCGTTTCCGTGCTGGTCCCCGAAGACCTGCACCTCGATGTGGCGCGGGCGGGTGATATAGCTCTCGATCAGGACGCGGGGGTCGCCGAAGGACGACTGGCCCTCGCGCTGGGCCGAGGCGAGGCCGTCGGCGAAGTCCTCGGCGCGGTCGACCTTCTTCATGCCCTTGCCGCCGCCGCCGGCGACGGCCTTGATCAGGACCGGATAGCCGATGCGGGCTGCCTCGGCGGTCAGGGTCTCGAGCGACTGGTCCTCGCCCTGGTAGCCCGGGGTGACCGGCACGCCGGCCTCGATCATCAGCTTCTTGGCGGCGTCCTTCAGGCCCATGGCGCGGATCGACGCCGGTTTGGGCCCGATCCAGACGATCCCCGCGGCCGCGACGGCCTCGGCGAAGTCGGCGTTCTCGGACAGGAAACCGTAGCCGGGGTGGATGGCCTCGGCGCCCGTGGCCTTCGCGGCGGCCAGAACCTTGGCGGCGTCGAGATAGCTCTCGCGCGCCGGGGCCGGGCCGATCAGCACCGCCTCGTCGGCCTCGCGCACATGCAGGGCCCCGGCGTCGGCCTCGGAATAGACGGCGATCGTGCGGATGCCCATGCGACGGGCGGTGCGGAAGACGCGGCAGGCGATCTCGCCGCGATTGGCGACCAGGACGGATTTGAACATGAAGTCTCTCTAGCCGCTGACCGCCGCCGCCGCCATCAGTGTCCGGCCATCTCGTTGAAGCCGAGGTAGAGCCACAGCAGCGCAAGCAGGCTGAAGGTGATCGTCGTCAGGGTGAACAGGACGAACATCCGGGCGAGGGTTCCGAAGACGCTGCGCTGATAGGCGCCCTTCATGTGCACGAACAGATGCACCGGGGCCAGCCACAGCAGCCACCACGCCAGCGGGGTCAGCACGCTCAGCGCCATGGTCACGATCAGAAGCAGCAGCTGGAATGACAGCGAGTGCATCGAGAAGATGACGTGGTCGAAGACGTAGAAACGCCGGTTGAAGGCGAACAGCAGGGTCAGCATCAGGGCCGAGACGGGCAGGGCCAGAATGGCGACGCGATGGGCCCAGATCTCGAGGATCAGGGCGAACCGTTCGGGGTCGTCCTTGATGGCGGCCTGACGGGTCTCGATCCATTTCTTGAAATCGCGAAGCTTCTCCGCGTCGTCCCCGTCCTCCATCCTTGGCGCTTCGGCGGCGTTGGCCTGCGCCTGTTGGGTGACGTCGGCGGCGAGGTTGCGGCTGAAGCTGGCCCAGTCGCCGCGGGCGGCCGCGATCTGGGTGCGTTTCTCGGCCTCGCTCAGGTCGGGATCAGCCATCACCTCGCGCTCGAACTCGGCCATGGCTTCGCTGCCCGGCGTCACCACGCGGCCGTTGTATTTGAACGTCGGAGCGGCGCCGACGGAGGCGGGCGCATCGTGGCCGCCGTCAGAGCTTTCGTGCTTGTTCTCACCCGCCTTCATGGCCGCGTGGCCCACGAAGAAGGCGATCAGCAGGATGACCAGGAACATGCGGAAGGGCGCGACCTGGGAGGCGCGCTTGCCCTCCATATAGTCGCGTGTCAGCTTGCCGGGCCGACGGATCAGGTTTGGCAGGGTGGTGAAGAGGCGGCCGTCGAGGTGCAGCAGGCTTTCGACCGCCTCGACCGTCAGCTTCCAGACCGACTTGTGGAAGTCCTCGGCCAGCTGGCCGCACTCATGGCAGTGCGGGCCGGCCAGCGGCGTCTGGCAGTTGGCGCAGGGCGTGCCGGGCGGGATGTCGGCGTGTTCACGCTTCCACTTGAGCCAGCCGCCGCCGGAGGCCAGCGCCGCCGTTTCCAGTTCACCCGACATCAGCGCCCCCCTCTGATTCCTGCCCGACTGGAGCCCGGTTTACGTTTTTCGGGCGGGCCGCGCACCCCCGACCCGCCAAAAATGCCGAGGCTTACAGGGTCCAGGCGGGTTTGCGCTTCTCAAGGAAGGCGCGGACGCCCTCCTGACCCTCGGCCGAGACGCGGGCGCGGGCGATGCGTTTGGCGGTCTCTTCCATCAGGCCATGATCGATCTTGTGGCCGACCACGTCGTTGACCAGCCGTTTGGCGTCGCCCATGGCACCGGGCGCATTGGCGCTGATGCTGTCGGTCAGCATTGAGATGAACTCGTCGACCGAGCCCTCCGGCAGGACCATGTCGATCAGGCCGGCGTGGGCGGCGTAGTCGGCGTCGAAGATGTTGGCCGACAGGAACAGCTGGCGCGCGCGGCGGGGGCCGACGGCCTCGACGACATAGGGGGCGATGGTCGCGGGGATGAGGCCCAGCTTGACCTCGGAGAAGGCGAAGCGGCTGCCCTCGACGGCCACGGCCATGTCGCAGGCGGCGACGATGCCGGCCCCGCCGCCCATGGCCGCGCCCTCGACGACGGCGCAGGTCAGGGCCGGAACGTCGTGCAGGGCCTTCAGCATCTTCGCCAGACCCATGGCGTCGTCGCGGTTGTCACTCTCGGACCAGTCGGCTGCGTCGCGCATCCAGCCCAGGTCCGCGCCCGCGCTGAAGGTGCCGCCCGCGCCGCGGATGAAGACCAGACGCACATTGTCGGCCCCGTGCAGCGTCTCGAACGCCTCGTACAGGGCGGCGATGGTCGGGGCGTCGAAGGCGTTGCGCTTGTCCGGCCGGTTGATGGTGATGAAGACAATGCCGTCGGCGGTGGAGTCGATCTGGACCAGATCGTCATTGGCGTCCGGCGCCGGATCGGCCAGCAGCGGATGGGCGATGGCGTTGATCTCGGCGGCCTCGGCGTCGGTGATGTCGAGGGCGTTGAGGTCGGCTTCCGTGGGCTTGTCGGTCATGGTCGGTCCTTCGGGGAGATGGCCCGATAGTAACGCATGGCTCGCGGAATGGCAGCGACCCATCGTCGATGCCGGGCTCGTTAATTGACAGCGGCGGGAACGGGGGAATTGATCACGACAGGTCAGGAGCCTGTGAGGATGTCATGCCGCACGCGACGCGATCCCGAAAACCCGCCCGCCTGACGCCCGTGAAGGCGAAGCTGGCTGCTGAAATCAGACAACAGCTGGTGGATCAGGGCGGCGCCGCGCATCGCGACGTGGTCATCGGCCGCATCCTGCACCGCAAGGGCCTCAGCGGCCCGGCCGCTGACCGCGCCCGGCGCGCGCTGCTGTCGGCGTTCGAGCTGCATGCGGATGCGGCGAAGGCGTGCGGCGCGCCGCATCTGTTCGCACTGCCGTTCGGGCCGGAGTCACACCGCTGGGCGCTGGACGGTACGGTCAGGCCGCCGTCTACATCCTGAAGACGCCGAAGGTCGTCTCCGGAATCGGGGCGTTCAGCGAGGCGGAGATGGCCAGGGCGAGGACGTCCCGGGTCTGGACCGGATCGATGACGCCGTCGTCCCACAGGCGGGCCGTGGCGTACCAGGGACTGCCCTCGTCCTCGTATTTCTGGCGGACCGGCGCCTTGAAGGCCTCGGCCTGTTCCGGGGTCCAGCTGTCGGCGTCGCGGTGGACGGTGGCGAGCACGGCGGCGGCCTGTTCGCCGCCCATGACGCTGATCCGGCTGTTCGGCCAGGTGAAGAGGAAGCGGGGGGAAAAGGCGCGGCCGCACATGCCGTAGTTGCCGGCCCCGAAGCTGCCGCCGATCAGGATCGTGAACTTGGGCACCTCGGCCGAGGCGACGGCGGTGACCAGCTTGGCGCCGTTCTTGGCGATGCCCTCGGCCTCGTATTTGCCGCCGACCATGAAGCCCGAGATGTTCTGGAGGAAGACCAGCGGGATCTTCCGCTTGCAGGCCAGTTCGATGAAGTGGGCGCCCTTCAGCGCGCTTTCCGAGAACAGCACGCCGTTGTTGGCCAGGATGGCGACCGGATAGCCGTGGATGCGGGCGAAACCGCAGACGAGGGTCGTGCCGTACAGGGCCTTGAACTCGTCGAACTCCGAGCCGTCGACCAGCCGGGCGATTACCTCGCGCACGTCATAGGGAGCGCGCACGTCGTCGGGGATCAGGCCGTACAGCTCCTCGGGGTCATAGGCGGGAGGCCGGGATTCCCGCGTATCCATGTCGACCGACTTCACCGAGTTCAGGCTGTCGACGATGGTGCGGACGATCTCCAGAGCATGGCTGTCGTTCTCGGCGACATAGTCGACCACGCCGGAGCGGCGACCGTGGGTCTCGGCCCCGCCAAGCTCCTCGGCCGAGATGACCTCGCCCGTCGCGGCCTTCACCAGCGGGGGGCCGGCCAGGAAGATGGTGCCCTGGTTTCGGACGATCACGGTCTCGTCGGACATGGCGGGGACATAGGCGCCGCCGGCGGTGCAGCTGCCCATGACGCAGGCGATCTGGGGGATGCCCTTCGCCGACATACGCGCCTGGTTGAAGAAGATGCGGCCGAAGTGATCGCGGTCGGGGAAGACCTCGGCCTGATGCGGCAGGTTGGCCCCGCCGGAGTCCACCAGATAGACGCAGGGCAGGTTGTTTTGTTCAGCTATTTCCTGCGCTCGCAGATGTTTCTTCACAGTCAGGGGGAAGTAGGCGCCGCCCTTCACCGTCGGATCGTTGGCGACGATCATGACCTCGCGGCCCGAGACCCGGCCCACGCCGCAGATCATTCCGGCCCCGGGCGCGCCGTCGGGATCCTTCGCATCGCCGTACATGCCGTTCGCGGTCAGCTGGCCCACTTCGAGGAAGGGCGAGCCGGGGTCCAGCAGGCGATCGACCCGGTCGCGGGGCAGCAGCTTGCCGCGCGAGACGTGCCGGTCGCGGGAGGCGTCAGAGCCGCCGCGCGCGGCCTTGGCCACCCTGGCGTGGAGTTCATCGCGGAGCGCCCGGTTATGGGCGTCCAGGGCCTTGAAGGCGGGGCTGTGCGGATCGATCGCGGAGTTCAGCTTGGGCATGCCGCTGGTGTAGGGGGCTTGCCGCGCCGGGAAAAGCCCTAGCGCTTCCGGAACGCGTAACTGCAGCCCTCGACGGGCGGCGGGACGTCCAGTCCGCCGAAATAGACGCCGTCAATCAACAGTTGATTGTCGCCTTCGACGCGCACCGTTCCCTTCAGCATCAGGTCCGCAGGGACGGTGTTGCCGCGATCGACGGAGAAGCCGATGCGTCCGGCGGCGGGATCGAACTCGACCGCGCCCCAGTAATCCTGACGCACCTCGAAAGGCACGAAGGTGACGGCGAATTTTCCGTCGCTGTTGAACCGCAGCTCGCGCAGGGGGTCTCGCGGGACCGGGCCATGGCAATCGACCGACGTCTGGGACCAGAAGCCGGTCAGGACGGGGCCGTCGGCGGGAGCGATGCGGAAGCGGGTGCGCACGGTCCGGTCGCGGATGGTTCCCGTGATCTCCACGTCGCGGCCGGGCGTGGCCTCGGGTGCGATGACGATCCTGCGGCGCTCCGTATCAATGGTCACGGCCGGATCGGACGACGTCCAGCGGCTGAAACATTTCAACGGGACGGCGACCATGCCGTGCAGCGCTTCGTTGGCGTGCAGCGACAGCTCGCCCCCGGGGCGGCCGGGCGCGATGGCGGCGCCTATGCTCAGGCTGTCGTCATTGCCGTACGCCTCGCACGGCGGTTCCTCGTCCTGAACGGCGGGCGTGGCGATCAGGGCGGCGGCGAACAGCAGTTCCAGCATGGACATAATCCCCGAATGAGGCGGCCGAGGTTCTGCGGCGCGAGCCCGTACGTCAACCACCGGCGCGGCCGCAACACCTGATCCAGCTTATGGGTCTCCGGGGTTTCCTTGGTTGACCTTCAATCGCCGCCGTGGCCTGTCGCCCGTCCCATGATCGGCTTCAACACCCAGACCCGCGCCACCCTGACCGAGCTGCTGCATCTTGCGTGGCCGGTGGTGCTGGCGCGCATCGGCATCATGACCATGGGGCTGACCGACGTGATCGTGGTGGGCAACTATTCGGGGATCGAGCTGGCCTACAGCTCTCTGGCCCTCGCCCCCACGGCCATCATCGTCACCACCGCCGTCGGCCTGATGATGGGGGTGCAGGTCATGACCGCCCGCCTCATCGGCGAAGGCCGGCGCGGGGAGGTCGGCGGCGTGCTGCGCCGGGGCGTGGTGTATTCGATGCAGATCGGCTTCGCCTCGATGATCGGCCTGATCCTGATCGGGCCGTGGGCGCTGAAGCACATGGGTCTGGCGCCGGGGCTGGGCGAGGGGGCCTCGCCGGTGCTGGTGGTCTTCGCCCTGTCCATGCCCGGCTATCTGGTCAGCGTGGCGGCCCAGTTCTTCCTCGAGGCCCTGCACCGGCCCCGCGCAGGCATGTGGGCCATGTGGATCGCCAACGGACTGAACCTGGCGCTGAACCTGCTGCTGGTGCCCGATATCCTCGGCCTGGGCGTGGACGGGGCGATCGCCTCGGCCTGGGCGACCTTCTTCGCCCGGACGTCGCTGGCGGTGTTCCTGCTGGTCTATATCATCCGCCTTCCCGAGGCCCGGGCGCTGGGCGTGTTCCGGCGGCCCGAGCGCAATCCGGCCGACGAGCGCGAGCAGCGCAAGGTCGGCTACGGCGCCGGCAGTTCGTATTTCATCGAGGTCGGGGCCTTCGCCGCCATGACCTTTATCGCCGGCCAGCTGGGCGCGATCGAGACCGCCGCCTGGGCGATCGTGCTGAACGTTTCCGCCATCGTCTTCATGGTGCCGATGGGCCTGTCGGCCGCGACGGCGGTGCTGGTCGGCCGGGCGTACGGGGCGAAGGACGGGCCCGGCGTGTTGCGCGCCGGTCTGGTCGGGATCGGGGTGGTGATCGCCCTGACGCTGGCGGTGGCGCTGTTCGTCTGGCCGGGCGCGCCGCTGATCGCCAGCGCCTACAACCGCGATCCGGAGCTGCTGGCGGTGGTCATTCCCGCGCTGGTCCTGACGACGCTGTTCTTCGTCGCCGACGGCATTCAGGTGGTCTCGGCCTCGGCCAACCGCGCGGCGGGCGACGTCTGGTGGCCGACGATCATGCATTTCGCGGCCTACAGTCTGGTGATGATGCCGCTGGGCTGGTGGTTCGCGCATCAGATCGGCGTCGATGGCCTCGTCTGGGCCGTGATCATCGCCAGTCTGGTGTCGTCGGTGTTGCTGACGGGGCGGTTCGTGCGCGTGGCGCGGCGTCTGGAGGCGCGCCAGCAAGCGTTGCCATAAAGGACGATCCGGAAGACAGTATCGTTTCGAAACGGAGTACTGTCGGTGTCGCTTGTCATCCCCTTCCTCGTCCAGATCGCCCTTACCCTCGCCACCACCGTCCTGCTGGCCGGCGCCCGCTGGGGCGCGCTGAAGCGCCGGGAGGTGCGGATGAGCGCCATCGCCATATCGAATGACGCCTGGCCGAAGCCGGTGCGGCTGCTGACCAACAACTACGCCAACCAGTTCGAGAGCCCGGTCCTGTTCTACGCCCTGATCCTGATGGCGCTGCATCTGGGCGCCACGGGGATCGGCATGGTCGTCGCGGCCTGGGTGTTTGTCGCCAGCCGGATCGGTCACAGCCTCGTGCATCTGAACGGGAACAACGTCCGGCGGC
The DNA here is from genome assembly GCF_001426805.1 of Brevundimonas sp. Root1423. Classification (NCBI taxonomy): domain Bacteria; kingdom Pseudomonadati; phylum Pseudomonadota; class Alphaproteobacteria; order Caulobacterales; family Caulobacteraceae; genus Brevundimonas; species Brevundimonas sp. Root1423. The sequence goes on along the minus strand of NZ_LMFL01000045.1, from coordinate 275,309 downwards.
GGTTCTATGTGTTCGGAGCGGGCGTCTTCGCCCTGGCCGCCATGGCGGCCCAACTGGCCCTCGCGATCGTCAGCGCGCCCTGAACGCACGGCTTGAGGTGACGCCAGCGGCCCGGCCCTCTATATCCGTCCGCTCCCCAAGTTCTGGATTCCCATGGCCCGCATCCTCATCACCTCGGCGCTGCCGTACATCAACGGCATCAAGCATCTGGGGAATCTGGCGGGCTCGATGCTGCCGGCGGACGTCTATGCGCGCTTCAAGCGGGCGCAGGGCCATGAGGTCCTCTACATCTGCGCCACCGACGAGCACGGCACCCCGGCCGAACTGGCGGCCGCCGCGGCCGGTCAGGACGTGCGCACCTATTGCGACGAGCAGCACGAGGTCCAGAAGGCCGCCGGGCGGGCTTTCGGCCTCAGCTACGACTGGTTCGGCCGGTCCTCGAACGCCCCCAACCAGCGCCTGACCCAGCATTTCGCAAACGTGCTGGAGAAGAATGGTCTGATCGAGGAGCGCGTCGACCGGATGATCTATTCCGTCGACGACGCCCGCTTCCTGCCGGACCGCTATGTCGAGGGCACCTGCCCGCACTGCGCCCACGTCGGTGCGCGCGGAGACCAGTGCGACAACTGCGGCCGGCTGCTGGACCCGACCGACCTGATCGATCCGTATTCGGCGGTGTCGGGCTCGCGGAACCTCGAGGTCCGGGACACGCGCCACCTGTATCTGCTGCAGACGAAGCTGGCCGACCGCATCCGCGCGTGGATCGGGTCGAAGGGCGACTGGCAAACGCTGGCGCGCTCCATCGCCCTGAAGCATCTCGACGAGGGCCTGATCGACCGGGGCATCACGCGCGACCTGAAATGGGGCGTGCCGGTGGTGGGTCCTGACGGCGGACCGCGTCCGGGCATGGAGGGCAAGGTCTTCTACGTCTGGTTCGACGCCCCCATCGAATACATCGGCGCGACCGAGGAATGGGCCGATGCGACGGGTGGAACCTGGCGCAACTGGTGGCGAACGGACGAGGGGGCGGACGACGTGCGCTACGTCCAGTTCATGGGCAAGGACAACGTCGCCTTCCACACCGTCAGCTTCCCGGCGACCATTCTGGGCTCGGGCGAGCCGTGGAAGACGGTGGACACGCTCAAGGCCTTCAACTGGCTGAACTGGTACGGCGGGAAATTCTCGACCAGCCAGAAGCGCGGGGTCTTCATGGATCAGGCGCTGGAGCTGCTGCCCGCCGACTACTGGCGCTGGCACCTGACGGCCTATGGGCCGGAGCATTCCGACGCGGCCTTCACCTGGGAGCAATTCCAGTCGACGACGAACAAGGATCTGGCCGACGTGCTGGGCAATTTCGTCAACCGCATCGTCAAATTCGCCGAGAGCAAGTTCGACGGGCTGGTCCCGGACGCCGGAGAGCCCGGTCCGCTCGAGGCGAAGCTGGAGGCTGATCTGCGCGCGGGCATCGCCGAGGCCACCGCCCAGTTCGAGGCCATGGAGTTCCGCAAGGCCGCGGTCGCCCTGCGCGCCGTCTGGGTGCTGGGCAATGAGTATCTGCAGGAGGCGGCGCCCTGGACCGCCTTCAAGACCGACGTCGAACGCTCGGCGGTCGGGGTGCGCACGGGCCTGAACCTTGTGGCCCTGTTCGCGCGTCTGGCTGCGCCGGTCATGCCGGACTCGGCGGTGAGGATCGCGGCGGCGGTGGGGGCGACGGACCTCAGCTGGCCTTCGGCCGACGCGCCGCTGCTGGACGCCCTGCCGCGCGGTCAGACTGTGGCCGCGGCCGGGGTGCTGTTCACCAAGATCGAGGACGCGCAGGTCGCCGAATGGTCCGGGCGCTTCGGCGGCGCCGAAGCCGCCTGACGGAGAGTCCGTCCCCCGGACCGGCTCAGGCGCCGGGCGGCGGGGCGGGAGCGGGGACCGGAACGGCCGTAACCGGCGGCGCCAGCTGGGCCAGACAGGTCGCTCGGGTCGTCGACGACTCGGCCTTGCAGTATTTGTCGACTTCCTTCTGGCCGATATCCAGCATGGCGGGCACGGCGGCGTTGTGCTGGCCGACGTTGCCGGTGCGGATCACGGTGGAGCGGTAGCCGTCCCAGATCATGTGCAGGGCCACGTACATGACGATCACGAGGCCGAGGTAGCCGATCCAGCGGTAGCGATGCAGCATCTTGGCGATGTAGGTCGCCGCCACGCCCATCAGGGCGATCGACAGGACGAGGCCGAAGACCATGATCCACGGATGGTCGTGCGCCGCGCCGGCGACGGCCAGGACGTTGTCCAGCGACATGGTGATGTCGGCGATCATGATCTGGACCAGGGCCGCGCCGAAGGTCTTGCGCTTCAGGCCCAGTTCCTCGGGCGAGGGGCCCTTGCCGTGCTCGATGCTGAGCGCCAGTTCGAGCTCGCGCTCGGCCTCCGCCTGATCGTGGGTCGCCTGCTCGCGCAGTTCGCGCCACATCTTCCAGCACACCCAGAGCAGCAGCAGGCCCCCGGCCAACATCAGGCCGACGATGGCCAGAAGCTGCACGGTGATCAGGGCGAAGCCGATCCGCATGACCACGGCCGCGATCAGGCCGATCATGATCGCCTTCTTGCGCTGCTCCTGCGGCAGGGCGGCGGCGGCCAGACCGACGGCGACGGCGTTATCGCCGGCCAGCACGAGGTCCATCATGACGACCTTGCCCAGCGCCGAGAGCTGGGAGGCGAGTTCGGGAGACGAGAGAAATTCCATGGGCGGGCTCTAGGGCAGGATCAGTCGGGCTTCAATGCGGGATCAGGCGGTCTGTTTCCGCGACGCCTCATAAAGCGCCACCGCCGCCGCATTGGAGACGTTCAGGCTCTCGAACCCGCCGGGCATGGGGATCTTCGCCAGCACATCGCAGTGCTCGGCCACCAGACGGCGGATGCCGTCGCCTTCCGAGCCCATGACCAGCACGGTCGGACGATTGTCGAGGGCCTGATCCAGCGTCAGCTCGGCCGAGCCGTCCAGACCGACGGCGCGCCAGCCCATGTCGGCCAGCTTCTCCAGCGCGCGGCTGAGATTGGTCACGCGGGCGCAGGGAAGGCGTTCCGTCGCGCCGGCCGAGGCCTTGGCCAGGGCGCCGGCGAGGGCGGGGGAGTGGCGGTCCTGGACGACGATGCCCTTGGCTCCGAAAGCTAGCGCCGAGCGGAAGATGGCGCCGACGTTCTGGGGATCGGTCAGCTGGTCCAGCATGACGATGACGCCGCCTTCGCCTGCGATATCCTCCAGCGCCACGCCTTCCAGCGGCTGGACCTTGAAGGCCAGACCCTGATGCACCGCGCCGGGCGGCAGCATGCGGTCCAGCGCCTGGACCTCGATGATCTCGATCCTGTGGCCGTGGGCCAGTTTGTCCCGCTCCAGCTCGGCGGCGCGGTCGGCGGTCGCCAGCAGCCGGCCCATGCCCTTGCGGGCGGGGTTGGCGAGGGCGGCGACGACCGGATGGCGGCCCCAGACGAAATTGTCGGCGTCGGCTTTCGCCCGCGATGCGCGCGGGGCGGAATCAGAGAAGGCCTTGGGCTTGGGATTGGGGTTCCACCCGCCGCGGTCGGGACCGCCCTCGGGTTTACCCTTGGCGCCCGCTCCGGGCCCGTTGCCCGATTTCCGGTCGTTGCGTTCTGGATTTCTCGACACTATAAGACGCCCTCCGATTTGGAGCCCTGAGGGCTTTCGGGTCTGGCGCCCCTCCTAAACCAGGCGACGCGGGACACCGAGAGCTTTTGTTGTTTCGACGACCGAAAGGTTTGCGAGACATCGGTCCGACGGTTCGAAAACGCGCTGGGGGAATGTCCCGAGCGGCAAAGGGGGGGGACTGTAAATCCCCTGCGTAAGCTTCGCAGGTTCGAGTCCTGCTTCCCCCACCACGCGGTTTCGAAACGAAGGAACGGACCCCATATCGGGTCGGCGGTCGAAGGCTTTCGGGCCCGAGGCCGTCTCCGTGCGGGTATAGTACAATGGTAGTACAGCAGCCTTCCAAGCTGAATATGTCGGTTCGATTCCGTCTACCCGCTCCAGAATTCTTAAGCTGACCCAATTGCCCCTTCCCGGGCCACAGGAGTTTTGGCCATGGCCAAGGAAAAGTTCGAACGTAACAAGCCGCACTGCAACATCGGCACGATCGGTCACGTGGACCACGGCAAGACGACGCTGACGGCTGCGATCACNGAGTTACGGGCCTTGACCACGACCCCCCTGTTCAGGGGACGGAGAGAAGAGAATGGCCAAGGAAAAGTTCGAACGTAACAAGCCGCACTGCAACATCGGCACGATCGGTCACGTGGACCACGGCAAGACGACGCTGACGGCTGCGATCACGATGACGCTGGCCAAGGCCGGCGGCGCCAAGGCGATGGCCTATGCGGACATCGACGCGGCCCCGGAAGAGAAGGCCCGCGGCATCACGATCAACACCGCGCACGTGGAATATGAGACGGCCAACCGTCACTACGCCCACGTCGACTGCCCCGGCCACGCCGACTATGTGAAGAACATGATCACGGGCGCCGCGCAGATGGACGGCGCGATCCTGGTGGTGTCGGCCGCTGACGGCCCGATGCCGCAGACCCGCGAGCACATCCTGCTGGCCCGTCAGGTCGGCGTGCCGGCCCTGGTGGTCTACCTGAACAAGGTCGACCTGGTGGACGACGCCGAGCTGCTGGAGCTGGTCGAGATGGAAGTGCGCGAGCTGCTTTCGTCGTACCAGTTCCCGGGCGACGACATTCCGATCACCGCCGGTTCGGCCAAGGCCGCCACCGACGGCGTGAACCCGGAAATCGGCGAGCAGTCGGTTCTGAAGCTGATGGAAACCGTCGACGCCTACATCCCGCAGCCGGAGCGTCCGGTTGACCTGCCGTTCCTGATGCCGGTGGAAGACGTCTTCTCGATCTCGGGCCGCGGCACCGTGGTCACCGGTCGCGTTGAGCGCGGCATCGTCAAGGTCGGCGAGGAAGTCGAGATCGTCGGCATCCGCCCCGTCCAGAAGACGACCTGCACGGGCGTGGAAATGTTCCGCAAGCTGCTGGACCAGGGCCAGGCGGGCGACAACGTCGGCGTGTTGCTGCGCGGCACCAAGCGTGAGGANGTCCAGAAGACGACCTGCACGGGCGTGGAAATGTTCCGCAAGCTGCTGGACCAGGGCCAGGCGGGCGACAACGTCGGCGTGTTGCTGCGCGGCACCAAGCGTGAGGACGTCGAGCGCGGTCAGGTTCTGTGCAAGCCGGGTTCGATCACCCCGCACACCAAGTTCCTGGCCGAGGCCTACATCCTGACCAAGGAAGAGGGCGGCCGTCACACCCCGTTCTTCACCAACTACCGCCCGCAGTTCTACTTCCGCACCACGGACGTGACCGGCATCGTGCACCTCAAGGAAGGTGTCGAGATGATCATGCCCGGCGACAACGCCGAGCTGAACGTCGAGCTGATCACCCCGATCGCCATGGAAGAGAAGCTGCGCTTCGCCATCCGTGAAGGCGGCCGCACCGTCGGCGCCGGCGTCGTCTCCAAGATCAACGAATAGTCTTCTCGCTGATCTGACGATCTGAATGCGAACGGCCCCCGGAGCGATCCGGGGGCCGTTTTGCTGTTTGGGCGTCCTGTCGCCCCGCTTTGTCGCCCGTCGCTGGCGCGTCCAGCCGGGCCGTGCATAAGCCACGCCGAGGAGCACGCTGATGATCTTGATCGCCCTGGCCATGCAGGCCGCCATTGCGGCGCCGGCGGACTGTTCCGCGGCCGAACATCGCCAGCTCGACTTCTGGCTGGGAAACTGGAGCGTGACGGAGACCGCGACCGGCGCATCCGTCGGACAAAGCCGGATCGAACCGGTCTACAAGGGCTGCGCCCTGCGCGAGACCTATCAGGGCGCTGACGGGTTTGAGGGCGGCAGCACCAGTCTTTGGGACCGCGCCGCCGGCGAATGGGTCCAGTTCGGGACGGGTTCTACGGGCGCGAGGATGCAGTTCACCGGCCGCTGGGACGGTGCGCGTATGAGTCTGATGACCATCCAGAACCGACCGGGCCGGGCGCCGCTGCTGATCCGCATGCGACTGCAGCCGCTGGAAGACGGCGGGGTGCGGCAATGGTCGGACATGTCGAGCGACCATGGCGAGACCTGGCGCGCGCGGTACGACTTTACCTATCGCCGTCCGGCCGACCCTCAAGAGCCGTAATCAGGCCAGCACGCCGCGCACGGCCCGCGCGGCCGCTTCGCCGGACCGGTAAGCCCCGCCGCAGGTCTGGATCAGGCCGCCTGCGACCGCCTCGCCGGCGAAGAAGATGCGGTCGCCGACGGGACGGGCGAGAGCCTCTCGCGCGCCGTAGCGGCCGGGGCTGGCGGCGGCGTAGGCGCCGCGCGTCCACGGATTGGAGGCCCAGGGCGTCAGCGCGCCCTTCACGACCGCGCGCGCGGCGTCAGACCCGAACATCTCGACCAGCCCCTGGGTCGCGAAGTCGACGGCGGCGGCCTCGCCCGCGGCGGACAGCTCCCAGCCGAGATCGCCGCCGACGAAGCCGACCATCAGGTCGCTGGTGAAGGGGAAGCTGAGGAAATAGAGGTCGCGCCGCCCGCGCCGCGCCAGCAGGACGTCGGTGAAGGGTTCGAGGCCAAACCGCTGATTGCGGATCTGCAGCGGGATCTTGGCCAGCATCCCCATGGGAATGTCGGCGATGGCGTCCTGCGTCGGGATGGGCAGGTCAGGCGTGAAGCGGATCGCGCCCGAGGCGAGGACGCCCGTCGAGGCGGTGACGATGACGGCCCGGGTGCGGAGGGAGCCGGCGTCGGTCTCGACCAAGGCGCCCGGGCCGTCCCAGCGGATCCCGCGCACCGGGGTGTTCAGCCTTACGGGCAGATCGCGGCCGCGATGGGCGACGATGGAGCCGTAGCCCTGGGCGCACAGGAAGTTGGGGGCCAGCTCGTCGGCGTTGGCGTAGTCGAAGGTCGACAACTCATCGAGATCGACGGCCATGTCGAGCGCACCGAGATAGTCGCCCGCGGCCTCACTGACCGGCGAGGAAAGATCGACGATGGAGGCGGCCGCGACATCCTCCGGCGCGGCGGTGATGGCCTCGCTCATCGCGTGTTCGGCTTCGTTGACGAGATGGGCGGGGGAGGGCTCGGGGCCCAGCCAGACGCGCTCCAAGTCGTATTCGTGCGCCTGAAGGGTGAAGCCGTTGTCGCGGGCGTAGCCGGTGTACGGATTGTCATCCGCCTTGTGCAGCCAGGCGCAGCCGACATCAAAGGGCGTGCCGAAGGTTGCGGTGTCGGTGAAGGCGCGGCCGCCGATCCGGGCCGCAGCCTCCAGAACGACCACGCTGAGTCCGTCGGCCCGGGCGGTGAGCGCGGCGGCTATGCCCGCCGAGCCCGCGCCGACCACGACCACATCCGGATCGCCGGAGATGCGTGCGGCGCCCAGCGTCGCCGTGCCGGCCAGCCCCAGCAGCGCGGCCCTTCGGGTCAGCATCATGATCTGCTCCTCCCGGGCCGAGACTGACATATCGCCGGTCTGCGCGACAGGGATTCGCGCGTCGGGGGTGCAGGCCGGTTAACGGCCCGCCTTCAGGGGGCAGTCGCTTGCGTGCAACCCCGCACCGGTTCCTACGTTCGGAGCTTCGACGTTAGGAATTGAGTAACCATGCGACGCGCGATCCGTATCGGCCTGTTCATCGGCACCTTCCTGGGCATGTCGGCCTGTGCGGCCATGCCCGACGACGGCGCGCGCGGCCCCTACGGCGCGGTCGAGGTCGGCCGCACCGGGTGACACCGCAAGGAAACCGTGGCGGCGAGGGCGGATTCGCCCTATCATCGGTCCCGCGGACGCCGACTGTCGCGCCGCGCCGGTTCCGCCCCCACTAGATGTTAGCCCTCGCCATCGTCGTCGTTCTGCTCCTCGTGGTGCTCAACGGCCTGTTCGCCATGACCGAGCTGGCGGTCGTTTCCTCGCGCAGATCCAAGCTTCAGAGCCGCGCCGAGCGCGGGGACAAGGGCGCCCGCGCCGCCCTGCGTCTGGCTGAGGACCCCACCCATTTCCTGTCCGCGGTCCAGGTCGGCATCACCCTGATCGGGATTCTGGCGGGCGCCTACGGCCAGGCGGCCATCGGCGGCGAGCTGAACCGGATCATCGAAACCTCGATTCCGGCTCTGGCCCAGTGGTCGCACGTCATCGCCACCGCGATCGTCGTCGTCTTCATCACCTATGTATCGGTGATCGTGGGCGAGCTGGTGCCCAAGCGGCTGGCGCTGATCTTCCCCGAATCGATCGCGTCCAAGATGGCGGCGCCGATCTCGACCCTGTCGGTCGTGCTCAAACCATTCGTGGTTCTGCTGACCGTCTCGACGTCGGGAATCCTCAAGATCATGGGCGTCAAGGACCGCGACGGTTCGGACGTCACCCAGGAAGAGGTCGAGACCATGATCGCCGAGGGCACCTCGGCCGGTCTGATCGAGCCCGAGGAGCAGGAGATGATCGAGGAGATCCTGCGTCTCGGTGACCGCCCCATCCGCGTGGCCATGACGCCGCGTCACGAGGTGTTCTGGGTCGCCCTGGACGACACCGAGGAACAGCTGCGCCAGGAAGTGCGCACATGCCCCTATTCGCGCATCGTCGTGGCGCGCGAGAACGACGTCGATAACCCGCTGGGCGTCGTCCACAAGAAGGACCTGCTGGACAGCCTGCTGGACAATGGCGAGTTCAATATCGAGAAGCACGTCCAGACGCCGGCCTTCATCCCGCAGTCGACGTCGGTACTGAAGGCGCTGGAGATCCTGAAGGCGTCCAAGGTCCACATGGCCTTCCTGGTCGACGAATTCGGCGCCTTCGAGGGCGTGGTGACGGCGACGGACCTGCTGGAAATGATCGCAGGCGACTTCGACGAGGGTCACGACGACGCCGAGGTCAACGTGCGGCAGCGCGAGGACGGCAGCTGGCTGGTCGACGGCCAGACCGACATCGACGAACTGGCCGATACGCTGGGAGAGGATTTTGGCGAGGCCGACGGCTTCCACACCATCGCCGGCCTGGTGCTGCACCAGCTGTCGCGCGTGCCCCACGAGGGCGAGGTGCTGCAACTGGGCCGGTTCGAGGTCGAGATCATCGACATGGACGACCGCCGGATCGACAAGCTGCTGTTCAGGCAGGTGATCAACGCCCAGGACGAGGCGCGGGCCGTCGCGGCGCAGTACGAGGACTGACCGTATCCGTGCTTGAAAACCCCGGCGCGGTCGGGCATACGGCCCGGTCTGGGGAGGCCGAACGCGCCCGGGGGACTTACCCTCTGGCGCGTTGTAGTTTCCACCGGGACCTAGGAGTGTAGCTCAGCTGGTAGAGCATCGGTCTCCAAAACCGAGGGTCGTGGGTTCGAGTCCCTCCACTCCTGCCACTTTTCACTGACGGTGCGGGTCCCCATCTGCATCGTCAGACTGCGTTGAGAACGAGAACCGAGCATGGCCAAGGCCAAGAGCCCTTCGGGGCGCCGTACACAGACCGTCCAGCCCGCCATCGCCGGCGCGGCCGTCGCGGTTGAACCGACTGCGCCGAAGAAGCGGACCTCGATCCCGCAGTTCGCCAGCCAGGTTCGCGCCGAAGGGCGCAAGATCGTGTGGCCGAGCCGCAAGGAAACCTGGATCACCTCAGTGATGGTGTTCATCATGGTTGTCATCGCCGCGATCTTCTTCTTCGTCGTCGACACTGGCCTGGCTTTCCTGTCGCGCATCGTGCTCGCGATCGGCCAGTAAGAAAGATCCCCCAATGACCGACGCAACGCCCAAGCCCGCCGCCAATCCCCGGCACAAGTGGTACATCGTCCACGCCTATTCGAACTTCGAGAAGAAGGTCGCCCAGCACCTGACGGATCAGGCGCGCCAGCAGGGTCTGGAGGATTGCTTCTCCGAAATCCTGGTGCCGACCGAAGACGTCGTCGAGATCCGCCGCGGCCGCAAGGTGAACTCGGAGCGCAAATTCTTCCCCGGCTATGTGCTGGTGAAGATGGAGATGACTGACGACGCCTATCACCTGCCGCGCCGTGATCCATCGGCTCCTTGCGGCGCNGTCCTTCCGCGTTTCGCTCAGGTTGAGCCGTCGGTTGTCGCTCTCAAGGGCGCGCGCACCGTTCAGACGTCGTCGAGATCCGCCGCGGCCGCAAGGTGAACTCGGAGCGCAAATTCTTCCCCGGCTATGTGCTGGTGAAGATGGAGATGACTGACGACGCCTATCACCTGGTCAAGAACACCCCGAAGGTCACGGGCTTCCTGGGCGCCGCGGGCGGCACCAAGCCCCTCCCGGTCTCGGAGCGTGAGGTCCAGAATATCATCGGCCAGGTGGAAGAGGGCGTCGAACGTCCGAAGCCCACCATCCGCTTCGACATCGGCGAGACCGTCAAGGTCATCGACGGCCCGTTCGCCAGCTTCGACGGCCAGGTCGAGAGCGTCGACGAGGACGCGGCGCGCCTGCGGGTCGCGGTGTCCATCTTCGGCCGTCAAGGGCATCGGGCCGCGCATCCGCGATCTCTATGTCGAAGGNGGCGAGACCGTCAAGGTCATCGACGGCCCGTTCGCCAGCTTCGACGGCCAGGTCGAGAGCGTCGACGAGGACGCGGCGCGCCTGCGGGTCGCGGTGTCCATCTTCGGCCGTCCGACGCCGGTCGATCTGGAATACAATCAGGTCGAGAAGAGCGCGAGCTAAGGCTCCGCTTCATCAAGTGTTTCGCAGCGGCGGTCTTCGGGCCGCCGTTTGCTTTTCAGGCCCGTGTTTGCTACACGCGCGCCTCGCTCTGAACAGGGCGGCGTGAGCGATCACGTAAATCCGTGGGAGGCAGCCATGCCAGACCACGGCTCACCGGCCCCGATTGAGTTCGGGGTCATCGTAAGGAGAGACCAATGGCCACTGGGTCAACGCGGCGTGAACATCATGGGCTTCGTCAAGGAGTTCAACGCGCGCACCGAGAAGGAAGTGAAGGGCACCCCCCTGCCGACCGTGATCACGGTCTACCAGGACAAGAGCTTCACCTTCGTCACCAAGACCCCGCCCGCGACCCACTACATCAAGCAGGCCGCCGGCATCACGTCGGGCTCGAAGATGACGGGCCGCGAAGTGGCCGGCAAGATCAAGCGCAGCCAGCTGCGTGAGATCGCCGAAAAGAAGATGAAGGATCTGAACGCGAACGACCTGGACGCCGCGACCAAGATCATCGAAGGCTCGGCTCGCGCCATGGGCCTCAACGTCGTGGAGGGCTAAGCACATGGCCAAGCAAACCAAGCGCGTCAAAGCCCGCACCGGCGACACCGTCGCCCCGATGGGCTTCGCCGAGGCGATCGCCGCCGTCAAAWCCAACGCCACCGCCAAGTTCGACGAGTCGATCGAGATCGCCGTCAACCTGGGCGTTGATCCCCGTCACGCCGACCAGCAGGTCCGCGGCGTCGTGAACCTGCCCTCGGGCACGGGTCGTGACGTCCGGGTGGCTGTGTTCGCGAAGGACGCCAAGGCCGCTGAGGCTCTGGCTGCCGGCGCCGACGTCGTGGGCGCCGAGGATCTGTACGAGAAGATCAACGGCGGCTTCATGGACTTCGACCGCGTCATCGCGTCCCCGGACATGATGGCCCTGGTCGGCCGTCTGGGTAAGGTGCTGGGCCCGCGCGGCCTGATGCCGAACCCGAAGGTCGGCACCGTGACTCCGAACGTCGCCCAGGCCGTCAAGGACGCCAAGGGCGGTGCGGTCGAGTTCCGCGTCGAGAAGGCCGGCATCGCGCACGGCGGCATCGGCAAGGCCTCCTTCACCCAGGAAGCCCTCGAAGCCAGGCCCGTCCGGCCGGCGCCAAGGGCACCTACGTCAAGCGCATCACCCTGTCCTCGACCATGGGACCGGGCTTCAAGATCGACCCGGCGTCGCTGAACGTCTGATCGACCTTTGAACTGCAACGGGAAGGGCGGCGACCGCAGGTCTGCCGCCCTTTTCGTTTGTCCGGGCGCGATCGGGTCGGGACCTGACTTGACACCCGGAGACGGCTGCAACCCGGTCTTTTGTGTTGTGAGATGATTGCGCGGGCGCATACTTCGCGCACACGAGGGTCGTTATGCGCTTCTGGATCGTTCTTCTATCGGCCATGGCGCTGGCGTCGGGCGCCATGGCGCAGGCCAAGGTGACGCCGCCGCCTGGCGTCGAACAGCCTTCCGCCCGGCAGATGCATCTGAGCCGGCGCTACATCGAGCTGACCCAGAGCGACCAGATGGAGGAGGCGATCCGGCAACTGATCGTGGGCGAGGCCGCCGCGGATCCGTCGATGCGCGAGATGCCTGCCGAAGATCAGGCCTTCATGGTCGATCTGGCGACCGAACTGACGGTCGACCTGATGCCGCAGATGATGGAGCGACTGGTCCCGGTCTACGCCCGGACCTTTTCCGAGCCGGAACTGACGGCTCTGGTGGCCTTCTTCGACTCGGAGCTGGGCCGGTCCATCGCCGGAAAGAGCATCTCGAGCGCGCCGGAGGTCAATGCGGCGATGATGTCCGTCATGCCCCAGTTGTTCGAGAAGATGGCCACCCGGGTCTGCGCGCGCTTCGGATGCGACGCCGCGGAAATGAGGGCGATGATGCAGGGGGAAGCGTACGGATCCGCGCTGCCCCTGGACGGCAAGCCTAGGAACTGAATCCCGGCCCCCGGACCCTTCGGCGTCACTGAACCGTCCGACGACTGACGGGTTGACGCATCAGCGCGGACGCGGGAGTGACCGCACAGGGTTAAGCGGGAGATTCGTCGATGCTGGGCTGGTTCCAGACACTGCTGCCGAAGGAAGACAATTTCTTCCGCCTGTTCGACGCGCACGCCGCAACCCTGATCAAGGGCGCAGAGGCGCTGCGCAAGGTGCTGGAGGGCGGCGACGAGGTCCCGCACTGGTGCCAGAAGATCGTCGATCACGAGCATGAGGCGGACGAGGTGGCGCGGGAGGTGCTGTTCGCCGTGCGGCGCAGCTTCATCACGCCGTTCGACCGGTCTGACATCCGGGGCCTGACCAACTCGCTGGATGACTCCATCGACCAGATGCAGAAGACCGCCAAGGTGATCACCCTGTACGAGATGCGGGACTTCGCGCCGCACATGCGCCAGCTGGGCGACATCGCCGTGGACGCGGCCCTGCTGACGGTCGAGGCGGTCAGCCTGCTGCCGGCCATGCGGCGCAACCACGAGCGCCTGAACGAACTGACCGAGAAGATCGCCCGGCTTGAGAGCGACAGCGACACCCTGTACGACCAGGGCATGAAGGCGCTGTATCAGGCGCACAAGGGCAGCGATCCGATGGCCTTCATCACCGGCGCCGAGGTCTATGACCACCTGGAGAAGGTGGTCGACCGGTTCGAGGACGTCGCCAACCGGATCAACGGCGTTCTTGTCGAACACCTGTAAGGAGGCGGCCCGATGGACGGCCCCCTGCTGATCCTGATCTTTCTGATCGCCGTCGCCCTGCTGTTCGACTTCCTGAACGGCCTGCACGACGCCGCCAACTCCATCGCCACCATCGTGGCGACGCGCGTGCTGCCGCCGGTCTATGCCGTCGGCTGGGCCGCCTTCTTCAATTTCATCGCCTTCCTGTTCTTCGGCCTGCATGTCGCCGACACGATCGGGCGGGGCATCATCGATCCCGACATCATCACCGATCAGGTGATCTTCGGTGCGCTGATGGGGGCGATCAGCTGGAACGTCATCACCTGGCTGGCCGGGATTCCGTCGTCGAGCTCGCACGCCCTGATCGGCGGCCTGCTGGGCGCGGGGATCGCCAAGGCCGGGCCGGGCGTCATCGTGGTGGCGGGGGTGACCAAGACGGTGGCGGCGATCTTCGTGTCACCGGCGGTCGGGTTCGCCCTGGCGCTGGTGCTGGTCTTCATCGTCTCGTGGGCGTTCGTGAAGGCCAATCCGTCGTTCGCGGACAAGGTCTTCCGGCGTCTGCAGTTCGTCTCGGCCTCGGCCTATTCGCTGGGGCACGGCGGCAATGACGCCCAGAAGACGATGGGGATCATCGCCGTGCTGCTGTACTCGCGCGCGCCGCCGGGATCGGAGTTCATGGTGCCGTTCTGGGTGGTCATCACCTGTCAGGCGGCCATCGCCCTGGGCACGCTGTTCGGCGGCTGGCGGATCGTCCACACCATGGGATCGCGGATCACGCGCCTGAGCCCGCAGCAGGGCTTCTGCGCCGAGACCGGTGGCGCCATCACCCTGTTCATGGCCACGGGCCTAGGCATCCCCGTGTCGACGACCCACACCATCACCGGCGCCATCGTCGGCGTCGGCGCGGCGCGTCGGGCCTCGGCGGTGCGCTGGGGCGTGGCGCGCAGCATTGTCACCGCCTGGTTCATCACCATGCCGGCCTCGGCGGCCATTGCGGCGCTGTTCTTCTGGATCGGCGGGGCGTTCCTGACCTGATGACCGGTGATGTGATCCGCACCCAGACAGCCGAGCGGCGTCAGGTCGCGGCCCTGCCGTGGCGGAAGACCGGGGCGGGGCTCGAGATCATGCTGGTGACCTCGCGCGAAACGCGCCGCTGGGTCACGCCCAAGGGCGGGCGGATGCCCGGCAAGACGGACGCCGAGGCTGCGGCCATCGAGGCGCTGGAGGAGGCGGGGATCGAGGGTGAGATCGCCCACGAGCCGCTGGGCACCTTCCGCTACCTGAAAATCCTGAAACGCCGGGCGCCGCGCTGGTGCGTGGTCGCCGTCTACGCCCTGGAGGTCCACACCCAGCACGACGACTGGCAGGAGCGCGGCCAGCGCGAGCGGGTCTGGGTCAGCCAGGACGAGGCCGTGCGCCGGGTCGACGAGCCCGACCTGAAGGCGCTGATCGCGGCCTTCGCGGGTCAGGGCGCCTCCTGATCGAAATCTCGACGCGTCGGGATTGCATGAGGCGCTGGTAGTGGCATCAAAACAGGATGCGACTGATCCTTGCCCTGCTCATGCTGCTCGTCTGCCCCGCCATCGCGAAGGCCGGATGTCCCGATTTGCCCGGAAGCCAGGCGCTTCTCGACGCGGACGCCGACTTCATCGTGGTGGGAGAGGCGCATGGGACGGTGGAGTTGCCGGCGCTGTTCGCGGATCTGGCCTGCACCCTGACGGCGGACCGTCGCCCGCTGCTGGTCGGCGTCGAGCATGGGCCAGCCAATCAGGCGGCGCTGGACGCGTATATGGCGTCTGACGGAGGCGCGGACGCGCGGGCTGTCCTGCTGCAGGCGTCCGCATGGAACGAGCCGGGCGGGCGAGGCAGTCTGGCGATGCTGGAACTGATTGAACGGGTGCGGCAGCTAAAGGCCGCGGGCGCCAAGGTGGCGCTGGTTGCATTCGATCATGTGATCGAGACACCGGGCACCACGGAGTTGCGAGAGCGCTATATGGCGGCGCAGCTGATGGCGGCGGTCGGGCGCTCGCCGGGAGCCCGAATGCTGGCGCTCACCGGTCTGGGGCATGCGGACAAGGAGGGGTTTGCGTCGCAGCAACCGCCTTTCCGCTCTATGGCCCAGTTTCTACCGCCCGAGGACACGCTCACTCTCTCGTTCGTCCGCGCGGGCGGCGAGGCGCTCCAATGCCGCCTGACGTGCGCGGCCGGACCCATGACCGCGCGGGACGAGCCGAGAGCCCGGGGCGTATCGCTGGGCGACGGCCGGTCGGGCTTTGACGGCTGGTTCTCGAACGGCGCAATCCTGACCGCCTCGACGGCGGCGCGTCCCGCGCCCTGACTCGTCAGTCCCGGACCGCCGCGGCCATGTAGCAGCCGCGCCGGGCGGCGTGGATATGCGTCACAGCGACGTTCTCGCCCCTGAACCAGTCGCATAGGCGGGGTGCGAGGTCGGCGCCCTCGACCACATCGGCGTCGATCATCATCCAGTCGGCGTCGTAGATGCGGACCGAGAGCAGGCGTCGGGACAGCATGTCGGGCACGAAGCCGGGCGCCGGCGCGACTTCGGACGCGGCTTCACGGACGAAGATCGGGCCTTCGGACCGGAAGGGGCTGCAAGGGTCGTCGACATGACGGTGGTTCAGCAGGATCAGCCGTTCTCCGGGTTCGGCGTCGGCCAGGCTGACGCGGCAGGGCGCGCTGTGGAGCGCGTCGGCGATCATGCGGCGCGCGCCGATGGATTCCAGCGCCGCGTCGTCCATGGCGAACAGCGGCCGGAAGGCGTCGAGGGGCAGGGGCAGGATGCGGAAGCTCATGCGATATCTCCTTCGCGGCCGATATGAGGGGCGGGAGATCGTGGGTCTGGCGGCTTCCGGACGTTGCGCACAGCGCCCGGCGTCCCCACAACGGAGGGCATGAACGCTCCCTTCAAGACCCCCGCCGATCCGCTGGACGCCCCGCTGTGGGACCTGTCCGACCTGTACGCCTCGCGCGACGACGCTCGCATCGAGGCCGATCTTGAGAAGGCGAGGGGATTGGTCGCCGAGCTGAACGCCCTGCAGGGCCAGCTCGTGGCGGCGCGGGCCGATGCGGCGACGCTGGGCCAGAGGCTGGACCGGGCAGTGACCCTGTATGAACAGGCGTCGGACGTTCTCGGCGGGCTGGGGGCCTATGCGTTCCTGGCGGCCTCGACGAACCGCAACGATGCGGGAGCGACCGGCTTTGAGGCCACGGTGCGCGAGAAGATGACGGCCATCGCGACGCCGACGGTCTGGGTGACGCTGGAGGTCAACCAGCTGGAGGAGGCCGAGATCGAGGCCGCCCTGACGGCGCATCCGGCGGGCGCGCGCTGGACGCCCTGGCTGCGGCGGGTTCGGGCGATGAAGCCGCATGAGCTGTCTCAGGAGCTGGAGACCTTCCTGGCCGAGCGCGGACCGATCAGCGCCCAGTGGCCGCGCCTGTTCGACGAGACGCTGGCGGCGATGAAGGTGAAGGCGGGCAAGGACGAACTGACGCTGGCCGAGGCCCTGAACCGGCTGTCGGACCCCAAAGCGGCGCGGCGCAAGTCGGCGGCCGAGGGGCTGAACGAGGCGCTGGGCGCGCGCACGGCGACCATGGCCATGGTCATGAACACGGTGGCGGCCGACAAGGCGCTGGAAGACAAATGGCGGGGCTTCAAGCGACCGGCCGACGGGCGGCATCTGTCCAACGAGGTCGATGGCGAGTCGGTGGATGCGATGGCCGAGGCCGTGGCCGCCGCCTATCCGAGGCTGTCGCACCGCTATTACGCGCTGAAGGCGCGGGCGATGGGCAAGGCGACGCTGGACCAGTGGGACCGGAATGCGCCGATCGAAACCAGCGCGCCGCGCGGCTATGACTGGGCGTCCGGCAAGCAGCTGGTGCTGGAGAGCTTCGCCGATCTGGGGCCGGAGTTCGCAGAGCGGGCCGGCGGCTTCTTCGACAGGCCGTGGATCGACGGAAAGGCGCGACCGGGGAAACAGTCCGGGGCCTATGCGCACCCGGTGACGTCGGACCGGCACCCCTATGTCTTCCTGAACTGGATGGGCGAGCGGCGCGACGTGCTGACGCTGGCGCATGAGCTGGGGCACGGGGTGCACCAGACGCTGGCGGCGGGGCAGGGCAGTCTGCTGGCCGATACGCCGCTGACGTTGGCCGAGACAGCGTCGATCTTCGCCGAGGGGCTGACGTTCGACCGGCTGTTGAAGACTGCGCCCAAGGCCGAGCAGCGCGGCCTGCTGGCCGGGCGGATCGAGGACGGGCTGAACACCGTGGTGCGCCAGATCGCCTTCCACCGGTTCGAGACGCGGTTCCACGACGAGCGGGAGGCGGGCGAGGTGCCGGTCGAGCGGATCGGCGAGCTGTGGATGGAGGAGATGGGGGCGTCGCTGGGGCCTGCGGTGACGCTGAACGCCGGCTATGAGCACTGGTGGAGCTATGTCAGCCACTTCGTCCACTCGCCCTTCTACGTCTACGCCTATGCGTTCGGCGACTTGCTGGTGGCGGCGCTGATGGAGACGCGGGCCAAGGACCCGGCGGGCTTCACACCGCTGTACCGCGAGCTGCTCGCGGGCGGCGGGTCGAAGGGCTACGTCGAGGCGCTGGCGCCGTTCGGGCTGAACCCGCGCGATCCGGCGTTCTGGACCATCGGCACCAAGCGGCTGGAAGGGCTGATCGACCGGTTCGAGGCGCTGGTCTGAGTTGACGGCGGGGGCGGGGCGGGCGAGCGTCCCGCCATGCGCACCCTGATCCTCGCCGCGGCCCTCATCGCCGCCTCTCCGTTCGCCGCCTTCGCCCAGACGCCGGCACCCGCGGCGCCGTCCGCCAGCGTTCGCGCCATGGCGGCGGGGTACAAGGCCCTGACGGTGTGCAGCGCGCTGAAGACGGCCGAGGCCGCGGGCGGGACGCGGACGCTTGAGAGCATCGAGGCCAATGAGCTGACGGGCATCTATCCCGAGCTGGATCCGCTGGTGCGGGAGATGCCGGTCGAGGTGTTTCCGGCGCGGGTGGCGGTGGCCTGGGACGACGCCATGCCGCCGCGCTCGGCGGTGTGGAGGCAGGGCGGGGGCTGCATAATCATGCCGGTGGGCTGGACGGGCGAGCAGATCGCCACCCTGCCGCCGCGAGGACCGTCGGATCAGGCCTTCACACGGGGAGAGCCGGCGGGCAACGCCGCCTTGCTGAACGAGGCGGTCGAACAGGCGTTCGAGGGCGGTTATGGCGCGGGTTCCAACACCACCGCCGTGCTGGTGCTGCAGAACGACCGGGTGGTGGCTGAGGAATACGCCGAGGGCTTCGGGCCCGACACGCCGCAGCGGACCTGGTCGGTGGCCAAGTCGCTGGCGGGGACGGTGATCGGGGCGGCGGTGCAGCGCGGCGAGGCCGATGTGAATGCGCCGGCGGCGATCGCGGACTGGGGCCGCGAAGGCGATCCGCGCGCGGCCATTACGCTGGACCAGTTGATGCGGATGGGGTCGGGCCTGACCAGCGATACGGCGGGCAATCGCACGGACGCCCTGTATTTCGGCGGCGTGGGCGTGGACGAACAGGCGCCGACCTGGCCGCTGATCGCGCCGCCGGGAACGCGGTTCCGCTACGCCAACAACGACATCCTGCTGGCCGTCATGGCCATCGCTCCGACCTTCGAGGCCCATCCGCCGAGCGAGCTGTTCCGGCGGCTGGGGATGAATGACACCTGGGCCGAGACCGACTGGCGCGGCAACTACATGCTGTCCAGCCAGGTCTGGTCGACGGTGCGCGATCTGGCGCGGTTCGGGCGGCTGTATCTGAACGACGGGATGGTGGACGGGCAGCGCATCCTGCCCGAGGGCTGGCGCGACCATGTCTCGCGCCCGTCGGGGCCGCAGCCGCCAACCGGCGAGCAGGGGTATGGCGCGACCTTCTGGCTGTTCAACAGGTCGGAGGGTATTCCCGCTGACGCCATCTCGGCTAACGGCAACAGGGGCCAATATGTGATCATCGTGCCGAGCCGGAACATCGTCATCGTGCGGCGCGGGGAGGATCCGGCCGGAAAGCCGTTCAACTTCATCCCCTTCACCCGCGACGTGCTGGCCGCGCTCGAGTGACGGGAATTGTCAGCCGCCGCTTGAGCCGACGGCAGGCCCCGCTATAAGAGCGCCAACCGACGTTCCAGATTCCCGGACACCGACATGGCCGACCCGCACCACGCCGACTCCCACGACGCCTATGTTCGCGGCTCGCAAGAGATCAGCGAGCAGTCCTCGACCTTCCACGCCTTCATCAAGATGTCGAAGTGGGGTTCGCTGTGGATCGCGGCCCTGCTGGCCTTCCTGGTGATCTGGTTCCAGCCGGGCGGCAGCTTCATCGGCGGCGCGATCGTCGCCGTTGTAATGCTGGTGCTGGGCTATTTCGCCCTGAAGTCGGGCAAGAAAGCCCACTGACTTCCTGGGGCGCTTACGCGTCCGACGCGGTCGGCCGCTCCTTGAGCGCCGGCGCTTTGACGCAGCCTCTCCGATCAGCCTAACGTCGTCCACCGAGAGATGACGGAGGGATTCGCTTGGCTGTCGCCATCGCCGTGACCCGCGAACGCCGAGACGGCGAGACGCGCTGCGCCGTAACTCCGGAGACGGTGAAGAAGCTGATCGCCATGGGCGCGACCGTGACGGTCGAGGCCGGGACGGGCGCGGGCTCTTCGATCCCCGACAACGAATACGCTGACGCCGGCGCGACCGTGGCCAAGGACACCAAGGCCGTGCTGTCGGGCGCGGACATCGTGTTGAAGGTGCGCGGGCCGACGGCGCAGGAGACCAGCGCGCTGAAGCCCGGCGCCATCGTCGTGGCCCTGCTGGACGCCTATCGCGACAAGGAGACGGTGACGGCGCTGGCGCAGGCCAATGCGACCGCCTTCGCCATGGAGTTCGTGCCGCGGATTTCGCGGGCGCAGGTGATGGACGCCCTGTCGTCACAGGCCAATCTGGCCGGATACCGCGCGGTGATCGAGGCGGCGTACGCGTACGGCAAGGGTTTTCCGATGATGATGACGGCGGCGGGCACAGTCGCCCCGGCCAAGGTCTTCGTCATGGGTGTGGGCGTGGCGGGGCTTCAGGCTATCGCCACGGCGCGGCGGCTTGGGGCGGTGGTCACGGCCACCGACGTGCGGCCCGCGACCAAGGAACAGGTGGAATCGCTGGGCGCCAAATTCCTCGCCGTCGAGGACGACGAGTTCAAAAACGCACAGACGGCCGGCGGCTACGCCAAGCCGATGAGCCCCGAGTATCAGGCCAAACAGGCCGTGCTGACCGGCGAGCACATCAGGAAACAGGACATCGTCATCACCACGGCCCTGATCCCGGGCCGGGCCGCGCCCGTGCTGGTTACGGCGGATCAGGTGGCGACGATGAAGCCGGGATCGGTGCTGATAGATCTGGCCGTCGAGGCGGGCGGCAATGTCGAGGGCGCCAAGGCGGGCGAGGTCGTCACGACGGCGAACGGCGTGCAGATCGTGGGCCACACCAACCTGCCGGGCCGGATCGCGGCGGACGCCTCGGCCCTCTACGCCAAGAACCTGGTCGCCTTCGTCGGGCTGATGATTGTGGACGGGGCGCTGGCGCTGGACCTCGAGGACGAGATCCTGAAGGCGGCGGCGGTGACGCACGGCGGGGCCGTGGTGCACGAGGGGGTGAGGGGATGACCCGGCTCTCGTCACTCATGGCGGTCCTTTCATTTGTGTGCGCCGGCGCGCTGGTGTTCAGGCAAGTGACGACAGGACGGATGGACGACCAGTCAGAGATCTTCCTGCTCATGGTCGTGGCGCTTGCGTTCGTCATGCTGGCCCTGCTCTTCCAGCGGGTCCGCCGACTGGAAACCGCGCTGAACCAGAAGAATTCCGCGCTGGAGCATCACTGATGGAACACGTCGATCCCACCGTCTTCCGCCTGGCCATCTTCGTGCTGGCGATCTTCGTCGGCTACTATGTGGTCTGGAGCGTCACGCCGGCCCTGCACACGCCCCTGATGGCCGTGACCAACGCCATTTCCTCGGTGATCGTCGTCGGCGGGCTGATCGCGGCGGCGGCGGCCAGCGCGGACGGCGGCTGGATCGCCAAGGGGGCGGGAGTCGCGGCCGTGACCCTGGCCAGCGTCAACATCTTCGGCGGATTCATGGTCACCCGAAGGATGCTGGCCATGTACAAGAAAAAGGAACGGCCCGCGAAGCCGGCGGAGGCGGCCGGGTCGTGACGCAGGCCATTCTCTTCACAGCGCTTGTGCCGCTGGCGCTTCTGCTGGTGCTGGGCTTCGTTTTGCTGAGCGGCCGGATGAGCGAGGCGGTGCGCAGACGTGTCGAACTCGGTCTGATCCTGATCGCCTACCCCGCTTTTATCCTGACCTGGGCATCGCAGGCCTGGGCGTATCAGCAGGAAGGCGACTGGTTCATGGTCAGCATAATGCTGGTTCTGATCGCCTCCTTCGCGGTCCAGTTCGTTCTGGCGCTGCGAACCCGCACACTGTTCCCGAGGTTCCGGAAGGCATGATGCTGGACGCCCATCAGTTCGCGGTCGGCGCGTCCTGGGTCGCGACGGCGATCGGGGTCGGCCTGTGGCTGTGGAGCTGGTTCGGCGAGAAGGATGCGATCCGCAAGATGCGCTTTCTCGACTGCGGCGTGGTGCTGCTGTTTGCCTCGGTGCTGCTGCGCATCGTGGCGCAGGACAAGCCGATGAGCGTCTGGGACTGGGCCATGGTGTTCGTGGCGCCTCTGTTCATCGTCGCCGCCCTGTGGCGGCTGGCGCGCACAGCCTGCCCGCCGGGAGGGCGCTGAGATGCGCGCGGGGCGGCTCGGGTTGATCGTGCTGCTGGTCGCGGGCGCTTCGGCGGCCGATGCGCAGACCCGCCTCGGCGCGGATATCGAGAGCGGCCTGCCATGGCACGTCGCGGCGCTGCAGGGCGCCAGCTGGTCGCTGGTGTGCCGGTTCAAGCCGGTGACCTACGAGGCCTCGACCTACAACAAGGAAGCCTGGGCCAACCGGATCGCTGAAACCGGACGCGGTTCGAAGGGCGGGCGGCTGCCGTCGGACAACGGCAGCTGTACGGTGACCAAGACGGGCGGGCGCGGGGCGGTGGCCATCGCCATGATCAAGAACGGCGAGTCTCAGGTGGCGGTCACGACTGACCCGGCCAGACCGGCCGCCGTGGGATTTTTCTGATGCTGAAACTCGGGGACACGGCATGAACGCATCCTTCGCGGCCCTGGCCTATCTGGTCTCCGGCGTGCTGTTCATCCTCAGCCTGCGGGGCCTGTCGAGCCCGGAGACGAGCCGGCAGGGCAACACCTTCGGCATGATCGGCATGGCGCTGGCGGTCGGGGTGACGCTGCTGACGCTGTGGAGCACGGGGACGCTGGATCCGGTGACCCTCGGCCTGATTGCGGGTGGGGTGATCGTCGGCGGCGGGGCAGGGGCGTTGATCGCCGCGCGGGTGCAGATGACGCAGATGCCCCAGCTGGTGGCGGCCTTCCACAGTCTGGTCGGCATGGCGGCCTGTCTGGTCGCTGTGGGCGCCGTCTATGCGCCCGAGAGCTTCGGCATCGCCGACGGGGCGGGCGGCATCAAGATCCAGTCGATCATCGAACTGGCGCTGGGCGTGGCTATCGGGGCCATCACCTTCACCGGCTCGGTCATCGCCTTCGCCAAGCTGGACGGGCGTATGTCGGGCGCGCCGATCCTGTTGCCGGCGCGGCACCTGATCAACATCGGGCTGGCGCTGGGACTGGTGGTGCTGATCGGGGTGATGATCGCGACGGACGGCACGGCGACCTGGGCGTTCTGGGGCGTCTTCCTGCTTGCCCTGATCCTCGGCGCGACCCTGATCATCCCTATCGGCGGGGCCGACATGCCGGTGGTGGTGTCGATGCTCAACTCCTACTCCGGCTGGGCCGCGGCGGCGCTGGGCTTCACGCTGGAGAACATCGCCCTGATCATCACCGGCGCGCTGGTCGGCAGCTCGGGCGCGATCCTGAGCTACATCATGTGCAAGGCGATGAATCGCAGCTTCATCTCGGTCATCCTTGGGGGATTCGGCGGCGATACAGCGGCAGCGGGCGCTGGCGCGGTCGAAACCCGCCCCGTTAAACAGGGCAGCGCCGACGACGCGGCCTTCATCATGAAGAACGCCTCGAAGGTCATCATCGTAAGCTGAAGGAGGAGGGCGTCGAGGTGAAATACGCCATCCACCCCGTCGCCGGCCGCATGCCCGGCCACATGAACGTCCTGCTGGCCGAGGCCAATGTCCCCTATGACGAGGTGTTCGAGCTGGAGGACATCAACAGCGAATTCTCGAGCTGCGACGTGGCCTTCGTCATCGGCGCCAATGACGTCACCAATCCGGCCGCCAAGACCGATCCTCAGAGCCCGATCTACGGCATGCCGGTGCTGGATGTGGAGAAGGCGGGGACGGTGCTGTTCATCAAGCGCGGGATGGCGGCGGGTTACGCCGGAGTGGAGAACGAGCTGTTCTTCCGCGACAACACCATGATGCTGTTCGCCGACGCCAAGAAGATGGTCGAGGGGATCGTGAAGGCGCTCTAGGCGTCGTCCGTAGGCGCCGCGGCATTTTGGCCGCTTGACCCAATATCCACAAAACTTCTAGGGATTTTAGATCACGCTCGCGCTGGCGCGGTTCGTCTCGACACCGGGTTGGGTATGGCTCTCGCTTCGAGAGCCTCCGCTCTGGACAGGTCCCATGGTCAACAAGATCCTCGCCCCCGACGCTCGCGCCCTCGACGAGGAACGGGACGCCGAACCGGTCATCCACCACGAGCCTCAGGGCTTCTCCGACCATTTCGCCCTGGGTTTCACCAAGCTTCTGCGCGTCTGCGCCGACACCTTCTTCGCCAAGAAATACGGTCACCGCGCCATCGTGCTGGAAACCGTGGCCGCCGTGCCCGGCATGGTCGGGGCGACGTTGCAGCACCTGCGTTGTCTGCGTGAGATGAAGGACGACGACGGCTGGATCCGCACCCTCATGGAGGAGGCGGAGAACGAGCGGATGCACCTGATGACCTTCATCGCGGTGGCCCAGCCGACCTGGTTCGAGCGGCTGGTGGTTCAGCTGGCCCAAGCGATCTTCTATGTGGGCTTCTTCCTGCTCTACCTCGTGTCGTCGCGGACGGCGCACCGTGTCGTCGGCTATTTCGAGGAAGAGGCCGTCATCAGCTACACGCTGTATCTGAAGGAAATTGACGAGGGACGGTCGCCGAACGTCCCGGCCCCGGCAATCGCCATCCATTACTGGAAGATGGCGGCGGACGCGACGTTGCGCGACGTCGTGCTCAAGGTGCGGGCCGACGAGGCGCATCACCGGGACGTCAACCACGGTTTCGCCAGCACTCTGGCCAAGCTGCCGCCCACCGCTGTACCCTCTGCCCCGTATCCGCCCCATGCGACGGAGCTGAGGGGCGCCGCCTGATCCGGAGGGGCCATGGCTTACGAGGCCAAGACCAGGGTTACTGACGTCTCGGTGGCCGACTTCATCGCCGCTGTGGAGAACCCGACGCGCCGCGCCGACGCCGAGACGCTGTGCGCGCTGTTCGGGGAAATCAGCGGCGAACCGGCGACGATGTGGGGGCCGTCCATCATCGGCTTCGGCAAGTACCACTACCGGTACGCCAGCGGGCATGAGGGCGATGCGCCCCGGCTGGGGTTCTCGCCGCGCAAGGCCCAGACGGTGCTCTACATCCTCGGCGGGTTCGACGGGCAGGATGAACTGCTCGCGCGGCTGGGCAAGGCGAAGACCAGCGTGGCGTGCCTGTACGTCAACAAACTGGCTGACGTGGATATGGACATCGTGCGTGAAATGGCCGTCCAGTCGCTTGCCGAAAACCGGAAGCGTTATCCCGAGTCCTAGGCCGCCAAGCGGAAGTCTTCGGCCGGGCTGAAGGCCGGGCGGGCCTCGTCCCACAGGGCGTCCTCGTCGGCGTAGCGGGCGCTGGCGCTGGCGTCGATCACGTCGATGACCTGTTCCTCCAGCCGGTCCCAGATGACGGCCAGATCGCTGCAGCCGTCGGCGTCGCACGGCACGATCAGGTAGCGGGAAGCGGTGACGGTAGCTTGGGGGGCGAAAGCGCGGGCCATGGAATGTCTCCGGGGTTCAGGTCTCTGTTGAAACCGACCATGAAGCAGCGTTGCGTCAAAAACGGTCGTATGCGACTTTCGTTGCATGAGACACGACAAGGCGGCCCTGGTGATCGAAATGGCGCGGCGGATGGCCGCCAGCGCCGAAGGGATCACGCTCGACGAGATTTCACGCGAGGCGGGGGTGGGGCGCCGTTCGGCCGAGCGGCTGCGTGACGCGGTGCTGGCGCTGTTTCCTCAGGCGGAGGAGGTGTCGGACCCGCCGAACAAGCGTTGGCGCATCCGCGGCGGTCTTTCAGCTTTTGAACAGGCGCCGACGACCGAAGAGCTGGTCGAGCTGAACAAGGCGGCGCAGGGGCTGCGCGCGACCGGCGAGCCGGGGCGGGCGGCGGCGCTGGAGGGGCTGGAGCGCAAGCTGAAGTCGGCGATGCGGTCGACGACGCTGAACCGGCTGGCTCCCGATCTGGAGGCGCTGGTGCGGGCCGAGACCATCGCCGTACAGGCGGGTCCGCGGCCGTCGGCGGACGAGGCGGTGCTGACGGAGATCCGTCAGGCCATTCTGGCGGGCCAGCCGCTGGGCTTTATCTACAGCCGGCCCGGCGCCGAGGCGCGTCGGCGTAGCGCGGCGCCGTGCGGGGTGATGTTCGGGCGCGCCAACTATCTGGTCGCCGCCGACCGCGAGAGCGGCCGCATCCAGACCTTCCGTCTTGACCGGATGAGCGCGGTCAAAGCCGAGGCGGGGGTGGCGACGCCGCCCGCGGACTTTGACCTGCAGGTCTTCGCCAGCCAGTCGTTCGGCATCTATCAGGACGAGATCGAGGATGTGGTGCTGAAGGTCACGCCCCAAGGCGCCGCCGAGGCGCGAGCCTGGCGCTGGCACCCGACGCAGACGGTGGAGGAGCAGGCCGACGGAGGGGTTGTCGTGCGGTTCCGGGCCTCGGGCATGCGTGAACTGGCCTGGCACCTGTTCAGCTGGGGCGATCAGGTCTCGATCGTCGCGCCGGCGCGGTTGAAGGCGGTGATGAAGGGCGAGCTGGAGGCGGCGAGACGCGGACTGGAGGCGGGCGCGGACTAGACGACCGTATGCACCAGACGGTCGCGGCGCTCCCGTTTCGTGGCCACATAGCTCGAGCGCGTCAGACCGGTCAGGTCGAGGAAGTCGCGGTCGAGGTGGGCCTGATCCGTGTATTCCAGAAACGGGTCGTGGGGTGCATCGGGAGACCACGGGCTGGGGTGCAGGGCGCGCAGGACGCGCTGGAGCCGGGCGACCCGCAGAAGGCGTTTGGGGCCACACCCTACGGACCGGATGAAGGCCTTGTTCAGCCCACGGGGCGACATGCCGGCCAGATCGGCCATGGCCGAGACGGGCGCCCGCAGGGTATGGCGCGTGACGCTGTCTGCCATGGCGAGAATGGCGTTGGGTCTGTGATCCTGCCCGTGCAGCACGCCGCGCAAATGATCCGTCGCCATCAGAACGCGTTCGTCGAAATCCGCCGCCTCGGCGAGCCGGTCGTCGAGCCCGCTCCACCGGGCGCCCATGTCTTCCATCGCCAGCCGCTCGTCCATCAGATGGGCGATCTCCATGCGTGAGAGGGCGGCAGCGCCCAAGGCGCTGAGCATCACCATGAAGACGTGGGCGGGCGCGCTGGTGCGGGCGCGGGAGGCGGCGCTGGTCGGACCCCACAAGGCGGCGCGCGGCACGGGCGCCTGTCCGATCAGATAGTCGCCGCCCAGCATGAACTGAAGCATGGCGTTCGGGATCGGCAGTTCGTGCGACGCGTCACACGACGTCGCGTCGCGGCGCTCGGCGAGGCCCAGCACCCACGGCGCCAGATCAGCGGGAGGCGACCGGAATGTCAGGGCGAAATCGTGCACGGGCGGATTCTGAACCGTAGGGCTGTTCCGATTTGTACATGCATGAGGCCGACCTCGCTGATTAGAACGACGAGAAAGCTGCAAATCCAAGGGGCCGAGATGGCATCTAACTGGCAAGTCCTGATGGCTGCGGCCGTCGTCACCCTTTCCACTCATGCGACTGTGTCGGCCGCTGAGTCCGGGAACGCGCAGGTTTCAGCGGGGCAAGGTCAGGCCGCCGCGGCTGCGCCTGCACCCGCTGTCGTGACGCCGGGCCAGCAGTTGATGGTCGACCAGCTGATCAGCGCGCTCAATGCGGGCGGCGGACAGGCGCTTGATCAGTGGATCGGCGCGAACGTCATCCTCAGTCCGACCAACAGCGTCGGCAACTGGCGGGACTGGTTCGGACGGATCGCCCGGACGGCGGCTCCGCTGACGCTCGACCGGGTCGATCCTCCGACGGCGAGCCGGGAGCTGCGGGTGTGGGTTAAAACGAAAAACGGCGCCATGCGGCGGTTCGGCCTCTTCGCCGATCCCGAGGGGTCGGACCGCGTGGCCAGCTTTGTCATAGCCGTTTGGCCCACGGCGTGGCCCGGGCCCATGATCCGGGCCGAGGCCGACGACGAGACGCTGGCGATGCTTGTCCGCACCCGGGTGGAGTTCGGCGCCGGGCTGGACGAGTTTTCGGGCGTGGCCGTACTGGCGGACCGAGGGCGCGTGGTCGGTCAGGCGACGGCGGGGCTGGCTGACCGGCAGAACGGCGTCACCAACCAGCCCGATACCCGCTTCCACATCGCCTCCATGGGCAAGATGTTCACGGCCGTGGCGATCGCCAGATTGATCGAGGACGGGAAGCTGCGCTTCGACTCGCGCTTGATCGACGTGCTGCCGGACTATCCGGACCGGGCGGCGGCGGAGGCCATCACGATCGCCCATCTGCTGAGCCACACCTCCGGCATCAGCCTACCCTATGTCGAGCCGACATCGCCGAAGGACGCCGATCCCGAGCGCGTCAGCGACAGTCTGGCGGGGATCGCAGCCACACCGCTGGCGTTCACCCCCGGCAGCCGGGCCAGCTACAGCAATGAGGGCTACACCGTGCTGGGTGCGGTCATCGAGGCGGTGACGGGCGAAAGCTACTACGACGTGATCCAGCGGGAGGTGTTCGACCGCGCGGGCATGGCGGACACGGCGTTCGACCGGCCGGGGCCCCTGGCCGCTGATACGGCGCAGGGGTACCGCTATGGAGCCGATGACGCGCTCGGGGTCATGCCGCGGGAGTCGAACGCGCCCTTTCTGCTCGACCGCGGCGGCCCGTCCGGCGGGGCCTATTCCACGACGGCGGATATGACCCGATTCCTCAACGCCTTCCGTGATGGCCGGCTGGTCTCGCCGGCGATGGCTGAGGCCCTGCTGACGGCCGAGCCCAACGGGCAGAACCGGTATGGAAAGGGCTTCAGCATCATCCCGGTCGGCGAGCGGAAAATGGTCGGCCATAGCGGCGGCGGCCCCAACTCCGGGATCAATACGGACGCGATGATCGTCTGGGAGACCGGCTGGTCCTACGCCGTGTTCGGCAACTATGACGCACCGGCTGCACAGGCCGTGGCGGGAGCCTTTCTCGCGGCGGCCGTTGCCCAGCCGGCGTCCTGATCCCGACTACAGCCAGAAGCCGCTCGCGACATAGCCGAACAGGCCGGCGGCAAGGATCGCCTCGGCCACGACAAGGACGAACAGGCCGTGGCGTTTGATGAAAGAACCGCGGTGCGTTTTCTGTCCCGGATCGGTCATGCCGCATCAAGCCCGGGGGCGCGAGTTCGTTGCATCTATGCAGGAATTTCCTGGCCGCCGAAGGGATACGGGCTGATGGACTTGGCCCAGTCGTCGACCGCGAGCGGGCGATCCACGGGCGGGGCGGCGCGTTCGGCGCAGGGGTGGCGGTGGCAGAGGCGGCAGGCGGGGCCGATGGGGGTGACCTCGGGAGCCGTGAGGTCAAGGCCGCGCGCATACATCAGGCGGTGAGCGTGTTTTAGCTCGCAGCCCAAGCCGATGGCGAGGTCGTGGCCTTCGGTGAAGGCGTCGTGGCCCTGACGGTCGACGGTGCGGGCGAGGGTGAACCAGCGACCGCCGTCCGGCGTCTCGATGATCTGGGTGATGATCTTGCCCGGCGTGCGGAAGGCGCTGTGCAGCCGCCAGCGCGGGCAGGCGCCGCCGAAGCGCGAGAAGGGAAAGGCGCCCGAGGCGAAGCGTTTGGAGATGTTGCCGGCCTGATCGACCCGCATCAGGAAGAAAGGCACGCCTCGTGCCGTGGGCCGCGACAGGGTTGTCAGGCGGTGGGCGGCCTGTTCGAAGCCGACGCCGAACCGGGCCTGAAGGCGGGCCAAGTCATAAGCGGTGTCCTCGGCCGCGTGCTGGAAGGCGCCGTAGGGCATGATGGTGGCGGCGGCGAGGGTGTTGGTCAGGGACACCTTGAGCAAACGGCGGGTGGGTTCGTCAGGCGCACCCGCCGCCTCCACCAGGGCGGTCAGTTCAGCGTCGTGCTCGGCCAGGGCCAGCTGGTAGGCGACAGCGAAGGCGCGGGAGGAGGCGCCGAGCGTCTCGGACAGCAGCAGCCGCTTGCGGTGCGGGTCATAGCGGCGGGTCCATTCCACCATGACCTCGGCGGGCAGGGTGCGGACGGTGAGGCCGTGGCGCGTCAGGAGCCGGGCGCGGGCGCGGTTTTCAAAGGCCTCGCCGGGCGTTTCGGCGTCCATGGCGTCCGACAAGGTCTCGCCGAGGGCGTCGAGTTCGGGGAAGTGGTTGCGGCGTGACTGGATGTATTCCCGGACCCAGTCGGCGGGGCTGTCGGCGTCACGCCCCCCAAACTCATCGGTTTCCGCGCGGTCGCGGGTGCGGCGGGCCGCGAAAGCGCGATACAGGCGCAGCAGGGCGTCGGCGGCGGCCGGCTGGTCCTCGGCCAGCTGGACGATCTCGTGCCGCGGCACGGCCAGCCCCTGGAACAGGGGGTCGGCGAAGGCCTCGGTGAGTTCGGCCTCGGACGCGGGGCCGCCGGACTGGCCAAGGGTGCGCAGGTCGACGTCATAGGTGTCGGCCAGCCGGAGAAGGAGCTGGGCCGAGACGGGGCGCTGGTTCCGCTCAATGTGGTTCAGATAGCTGGGGGAGACGCCAAGGTCGGCCGCCATGGCCGTCTGGGTCAGGGCGAGCTCGCGTCGCAGCCGCTTGAGGCGGCCGCCGAGGAAGAGTTTGCGATCCGGAGCGGCGTCCATGAACGCATTAGGTCATAAAATGACT
The DNA here is from genome assembly GCF_001426805.1 of Brevundimonas sp. Root1423. Taxonomy (NCBI): domain Bacteria; kingdom Pseudomonadati; phylum Pseudomonadota; class Alphaproteobacteria; order Caulobacterales; family Caulobacteraceae; genus Brevundimonas; species Brevundimonas sp. Root1423. Next base: position 244,656 of record NZ_LMFL01000045.1, on the reverse strand, counting down.
TAATGAGAAGTGTCACGATATGACTCAATGACACGATGGTTGACGCGCTCGCTGTGTAAATCATGACTGCGGCGTGTTCTGCTCACGCTACCCGCACCGCATCGGTGTGCCCGTGAGCAGAGACCGCCATGACAACCTTCGCCGATCTCGTCCCTTCGCCCTACGGCCGTTTCGACGGCATCGAGCGGCCCTATACGCCTGAGGACGTGCAGCGGCTGCGCGGCTCGGTCCCGATCACCCATACCCTGGCGACGCGGGGCGCGAACCGTCTGTGGGAGCTGCTGCACGACGAGCCGTTCGTGAATGCGCTGGGCGCTGTGACCGGCAACCAGGCCATGCAGATGGTCCGGGCGGGGCTGAAGGCCATCTATCTGTCGGGCTGGCAGGTGGCGGCGGACGCAAACACCGCCGGGGCCATGTATCCGGACCAGTCGCTGTATCCGGCCAACGCCGCCCCGGAGCTGTGCCGCCGGATCAACCGGACCCTGCAGCGCGCCGACCAGATCGAACATGCGGAAGGCGGGGCCAGGCGGGACTGGTTCGCGCCCATCGTCGCCGACGCCGAGGCCGGCTTCGGCGGGCCGCTGAACAGCTTCGAGATCATGAAGGCCTTCATCGAGGCCGGGGCCGCGGGCGTTCACTTTGAGGATCAGCTGGCCAGCGAGAAGAAATGCGGTCATCTGGGCGGCAAGGTTCTGATCCCGACGCAGGCGCATGAGCGCAATCTGATCGCCGCGCGGCTGGCCGCGGACGTCATGGGCACGCCGACCCTGACGGTCGCCCGGACCGACGCCGAAAGCGCCCAGCTGATCACCAGCGATGTCGACGAGCGCGACCGGCCCTTCATCGACCGCGACAACCGAACGCCCGAAGGCTTCTTCCGGCTGAAGCCGGGGACGGGTCTGGACCACTGCATCGCCCGCGGTCTGTCGTATGCGAAATACGCGGACGTCCTGTGGTGGGAGACGTCGCATCCCGATCTGGACGACGCCCGTCGGTTCGCCGAGGCGGTGCACCGCGAGCATCCCGGCAAGCTTATGGCCTACAACTGCTCGCCGTCGTTCAATTGGAAGGCAAAGCTGGACGACGCCACCATCGCCAAATTCCAGCGCGAGCTGGGGGCCATGGGCTACAAATTCCAGTTCGTGACGCTGGCCGGCTTCCACAGCCTGAACAACAGCATGTTCGAACTGGCCGATGGCTACCGCGACCGGGGCATGGCCGCCTATTCCGAGTTGCAGCAGCGCGAGTTCGCCAATGAGGCGGCGGGCTACACGGCCACCCGGCACCAGCGCGAGGTCGGCACCGGCTATTTTGATCAGGTCGCCACCGTCATCTCCAACGGCCAGTCGTCCACGACGGCGCTGAAGGATTCCACCGAGACCGCCCAGTTCGTGGCGGCCGAATAATCAGGAGAGACCCATGCAACCTTTGAACAATCCCACCGCCATCATCGACTTCTGCCTGGCTCCGCTGAACCTGACCGACGGCACGGAAGCCGAGCGCGAGGTGCGCCGCCGGCTGGAGCATGTGATCAAGACCTTCCGCGCCAAGGCGGCCCAGCCCGTAAGCGTCGACTTCTCGTCCATGCCCTCGCAGGTCATCAACGAAGCCGCCCACGGCTACGAATAGGGATCAGGCGGCGATTGCCTCGGCCGAGGCGCGGGGCAGGGCGACAACCAGCTTCAGAAGCTCGGCCGCATCGAACGGCTTGGCCAGATGGCGGTCCGCGCCCGCTGCCTCGGCCATGGAGATATGTTCGGGAAGAGCGTTGGCCGTCAGCATGACGACGGGCGTGCGGCCCAGACCCATGGCCGCTTCATGCAGCCGAATTTCGCGTGTGGCGGTCAGGCCGTCCATCACCGGCATCTGCATGTCCATGAGGATCAGGTCGTAGTCGCCGTCGCGGCAAGCCTGGACGGCCTGGGCGCCGTCCTCGACCGAGACGAGTTCGACCGGCGCCTGGGCGAGGATCAACTCGACGACCTTGCGGTTTACGGGGTGATCGTCGGCCAGCAGAACCCGGATCGCCGGCTGGCCACCGTCCTCCGCTTCGGCAGTCGCCAGCGCCGCAGCTTCCGGCTTGTCCACGGCCCGGAAGGGTATGGTCAGCATGAAGGCCGAGCCGCCGCCGGGTTCGCTTTCGCAATCCAGATCGCCGCCCATCATCTCCGCCAACTGGCGCGAGATGGCGAGGCCGAGGCCGGAACCGCCGAATTTCCGGGTGATGGCGCCGTCGGCCTGTTCGAACCGGCTGAACAGGCGCTCGCGCGTCTCGCAGTCGAAGCCGATGCCGGTATCCTCGACCGAGAACCGCAGGGTGGGCGCACCGTTGCGGTCCGGACCCGGGGCAGCGGTGAGGCTGACGAAACCGGTGCTGGTGAATTTCACGGCGTTGGAGACGAGATTGGTCAGGATCTGCTTGAGCCGCACGATGTCGCCGTCAATCCAGCAGTCCGCCTCGGGCGCGATCTCCACGAAGAACTGCAGGCCCTTCTCGCTGGCCGCGCTTTCATAAAGGCGTGCCGACTCGCGGACCGCGCGACCCAGGTCGAAGGTTTCCTCGGAGAGCTCCAGCCGGCCCGATTCGACGCGGGCGAGGTCAAGGATGTCGCTGAGCAGGACCTGAAGGGTTCGGCCGGAGGACTGGATCAGCTCCAGCATCTCATGCTGTTCGGTCGAAAGATCCGTGCGCGCCATCACCTGGGCCAGGCCGATGACGCCGTTCAGCGGCGTTCGGATCTCGTGGCTCATATTGGCGAGGAACTGGCTCTTGGCGCTGCTGGCCGCCTGGGCGGCGTCTCGGGCCTCGGCCAGGAGGGCGGCGTCGTTCTTGAGGTCGGTGATGTCCGTGCAGACGGTTACGATGCCGCCGGCGGCCGTGCGGCGGTCCGAGACCCGCAGCCAGCGGTCGCCGGCGATGCGCTGCTCCATCGTGGTCGTCAGCGCCTTGCGGCTTTCCAGACGCTCGGCGATCCACGCCTCCTCGCGGCCGATGGCGTCGGCGTAGAGGCCTTCGCTCAGCCCGATCTTGATGATCTCGCGGAAGCTCATCCCGACCTGGAGGTTGGACGACAGTTCGGGGTTCACCTCGGCGTAGCGGTGGTTCCACAGGGCCAGCCGGTCATCGACGTCGTAGAAGGCCATGCCGTCAGGCATGGCGTCGATGGCTTCGCGAATCTGGGCGAGGGCGTCCGAACGCGACCGCCAGTCCAGCCAGGTCAGAACTCCGCCCAGGGTGGCGATGCCCGCGATCATGGCGGCCAGGACCGCGCTCATGACCACGCCTGAAACCGTGAAGCCGCTGACGGCCGCCGCTTCCGGCGTGATGGTCAGGGCGCTCATCGCCGTGAAATGCAGGACGATGATCGAGAGGGAACCGCCGAGGCTGGAGCCGATCATTCTCGCAGCGCCGGGGCCGCAAAGGAGGGCGCCGGTCAGGCCGGCGACGGTCAGGCCGGCGACGACGGCAAGCGCCGCGTAGCCGGGATCCCAGCTGATATGGCCGGGGAACTCCAGCGCAGCCATGCCGGTGAAATGCATGGCGGCGACGCCGGAGAAGGCCAGAAGCGCGGCGGCGCCGCGGGCGATCCGGCCGGGGTGGGCCATGACAAGCAGGCAGGCCAGCCCCATGGCGCCCAGAACCATCAGCAGGGAGACGATGGTCAGGCCGACGTCGTAACGGATCTCGCCGCCGGGCTGGTAGCCCTGCATGGCGAGGAAATGGGTTGAGAAGGCCGTCAGTCCGCCGACAAAGGCGGCCAGGCCGATACGCCGCCGTCGTTCGTTGCGGCCGAACGTGACCGCCTGCGCGAGCAGATGGACGGCGGTCGCGAGGCCCAGCACGCAGACCAGCCCGGCCGCCAGAGTCCAGCGCCAGTCATGGTCGAACGCGATGCAGTAGATGATGCGTTCCAACACGCCCTCCCGCGAGGACTATCGCGGAGGAGTGGTGAAGAAACCGTCGCCGGAAGGCGAAAATTCAGGCTGCGGTTGCCTGGACCACAACCGCGAACTCGCGGCCCATGACCTTCACCGGATTGACCTGGCGGTCGCCGCGGCGGACCTCGAAATGCAGGTGAGGACCAGTCGATCGGCCCGTGGAGCCCACCAGGCCGATGCGCTGGCCGCCTTCGACGCGATCGCCCGTGGCCACGTCCAGCCGGCTGAGGTGGCCGTAGAGGGTGCTCATGCCATTGGGATGGCGAATCTCGACGAAGCGACCATAGCCCGCGGCGTCATAGCCGGTGCGGACGACAGAGCCCTCGGCGGACACGAAGACGCCCGTGCCCTGGGGCGCCGCGATGTCGACGCCCTCGTGGTTGCGCAGCGCCTGCCCTGGCATCCGCCGCGGGCCGAAGGGCGAGTTGATCGAATAGCCTTTCACCGGCGTGTCGAAGGCGATCAAACGGGTGACCGGGCCAGCGGCCTCGGCCACGGCGGTGACCGGAGGGGCTTCGGGAACGGCGAAGGTCTCGACCGGCGCCACAGGATCGGGCGCGGACAGCGGCGCGGCGGCCATGGCCAGCACGGCGACGCCCGCCAGGGCGGCGGCCTGACCGGAATGGATGAGAAACGACCGGGCGGTCGGCAACAGGCGTCGCATGCGGCGGCGGCTCCGTTTTCGGCTCGGAAGAGCGTGGGGGAGGGGCGCCGGCGGGCCGCAACAAACGCGACGCACTGCGGCCAGCGACCGGTGAGGGGCGCTTTTCGGGGGTCGCTGGGGCCACTTTGGGGCGAGGAGGGGTGGCAGTTCGTCGCAGGATGGAACGAAAAAGGGCGCGCGACCCGGCCGGATCGCGCGCCCCGTTGGAGGATTTGCCTTGTGCTACAGGGGCAGGCGGAAGGTGATCGCGCCCACGTGGGCGTCGGCCTGGTCGCCGAAGCGGCCGCGATAGCCGAGGTTCATGGTCACCGGACCCAGATCGGCGTCGACGCCCGCCGAGGCGATCAGGGAGCCGCCGAACGGATCCTCGATTTCCCGCGACAGGATCTGCGCCGGGTTGGCGGTGATCCGCGTGCCGACGGCGTCGCTGCTGTCGCCGAAGGCGTCGCGATAGCCCCCCTCGGCGTAGAAGGTGAAGCCGTCGCCGCCGCCTTCGGCCCGCAGCGAGATCTCGCCGCTGAAGGCCTGAACGGTGCGATCCTGATACTCGTACTGGGCGCCGACGCCTTGCTCGGTGTAGCCGTTGACGTCCGTGGACACCCAGGTGACCGCCGCGCGCGGCGACAGGCCGATGCCGCCCATGTCGAACCAGACGCCGCCCTGGAGCCGGGCGCCGATGCTGCCGCCGTCCGTTTCGCCGCTGTGGACGATGGGGGCCAGCGAGGTGACGCGGGTGATGTCGTCATACTGGTCGACCGAGCCGCCCACCGTGCCGTTCACGAACATGGCGCCCGAGCGCCAGCCGGCGAAGGCGTCGATGGCGAAGGACTCCACATCGAAGGCCATGGGGCCGGCCTCGACCTCTGCCGTGCGGTAGGTGGCGGTGAAGCCCATCCGCGAGCTGTCGGACATGACGTGGTCCAGACCGGCGCGGACGCCCCAGCCGGTCGCATCCGCCGCCGCCACGGGGCCGCGGGCGTCGATCTCGACGCTGTCGGCGATGGCGCCGAAGGTCAGGTGGGTGCCGGCTTCCCAGGCGGCGCGACCCGACAGGCCCTCGCTGGACAGGTCCAGAAGGTCCTCACGCTGACGGAAGGCGGTCTCGGCTTGCACCGTCGACTGGGCGCCGATGTCGCCGTAGTACAGATAGTCCGTCGCCAGCCGGGCGAGCAGCTGGTGACCGGCGGCCGTCGGATGGACGCTGTCCCAGTAGAGGTAGGTTCCCGGGGTGGCGCAGACGGTGACGCCGTTGAAGCACGGGTCCTTCGCATTGGTCAGGCCGAAGGCGCCGGGGTTGCCGGCGAGGGTCGTGCCGATCTTGTACAGATCCATCAGGATGATGTTCGTCCCGGGCCGGGCGGCCGCGGTCGTCATCAAACCGGTGAGCAGCGCGCCGTTGAACTGCCCGGCGGCGAAGTCGGCCAGCGGGGCGGCCGGGGCGCCGAGTCCCTGATTGAACTGGGGCGTGAGCGCCAGGTTCGGGAGGTTCGACACGAGGATCGTCCCCGCGCCCGCCGTGGCGACGCTGTTGACGATGAAATTGATGTCGGTCGCGGCGGCGAGGGCCACCGACTGGATGGCGCCGGTCGGGTTGGACGAGGCGCCGGCCGCCGGAATGGCCTGGAAGATGTTGTTGGCGCCGCCCAGGACGCTGACCAGATCATTGGCTCCGAAGACGCCGCCGCCGCTGGTGTACTGCAGCAACTGGTTGCGCATGCCGGGAGGGAAGGCGGAGCTGTCGGTGCGGGCGCCGCCATAGGCGTAGTTGATGCTGCCCGTGCGGGGCGCGCCGGCGGCGGACCGGCCGGCGGTGAAGCCGAGCAGTTCGGTGAACACCGGGCCGTTGGAATAGCGGCCCTGGAAGTAGGGCGGCGAAAGGGGCGTAGTGTTGCCGGTCGCGGCATACAGGTTGCCGTTGTCGCTCAGGCTGTCGCCGAAGACGACGAGACGGCCGTAGGACTGGGCGTTGGCGGCCGAGGCCATGGCGGCGGTGGCTGCAACCGTCAGTGCGGCAAGCGCGGCGCCGCGCAGGAAACGAGACATCGATGATCCTCCCTCGGTCGTCACGATGCGACCGTTGGGTGCACTCTGATCCACAATTGCGCTTGCGCAAGATGCCGTCGGGGAAGGTTTCAGTGCAGCATCCGGAAACGCAGCGTTCCGGCAACACCCCTAAGGGTTCGCAGCGACTCCGGATCATAGTCGCGATCGACGTCGGTGATGACGTAGCCAGTGCGCTCGTCGGTCTTCAGGTGCTGACCGAGGATGTTGAGCCCGGCGGCGGCCAGTTCGCGGTTCAGCTCGGCCAGAACGCCGGGCTGGTTGCGGTGGATGTGCAGGATGCGATGGGCGCCGGAGACCTCGGCCAGCTGCACATTCGGCAGGTTGACGCAGAAGGTGGTGTCGCCGCGGTTCAGATAGGCCAGCAGGCGTTCGGCCGCGAACTCGCCAATGGCTTCCTGGGCCTCTTCGGTGGATCCGCCGATGTGAGGGGTGAGGATGACGTTGGGCAGGCCGCGCAGGGGGCTGTCGAACGGGTCGGCGTTGGTGGCGGGCTCTTCGGGGAAGACGTCGAGGGCGGCGCCCGCGACACGACCCGATCCCAGCGCCTGGGCCAGGGCGCCGATGTCCACGACGTGGCCGCGCGACAGGTTCAGCAGCAGGGCGCCGGGCTTGATCTTCGACAGGCGGGCGGCGTCGATCAGGGCGGTGTTGTCGGTGCGCCCATCGACGTGGAGGCTGATCACGTCGCTCTCGGCCAGCAGGGCGTCCAGCGAGGCCATGCGGCGGGCGTTGCCCAGCGCCAGACGCTCGGTCAGGTCGTGGAAGATGACCCGCATGCCCAGACCCTCTGCCAGCACCGACAGTTGCGAGCCGATGGCTCCGTAGCCGACGATGCCGAGGGTCTTGCCGCGCAGCTCGCGCGAGCCGGTCGCGGACTTGTTCCATTCGCCGCGGTGCATGGCGGCGGACTTGTCGGCCACGTCGCGCATCAGGGCGATGGTCAGGCCCACGGCCAACTCCACAACCGAGCGTGTGTTGGAATAGGGGGCGTTGAAGACGGCGACGCCTTTCGCGGTTGCGGCGTCCAGGTCGATCTGGTTGGTGCCGATGCAGAAGGCGGCGATGGCCATCAGGCGCGGGGCGGCCTCAAGCACGCGGGCGCTGACCTGCGTCTTGGAGCGGACGCCCAGCACATGGACGCCTTGCAGCGCCTCTATCAGGGCGTCCTCGTCGAGGGCGCCCTTCACAGTTTCCACCGAATAGCCGGCGTCATGAAGGCGTTCGACGGCGGCGGGGTGGACGTTCTCGAGCAGCAGAATGCGGATGCGGGCGCGAGGGTAGGACCAGCGTCCGGCGAGACCCTCCGCGTGCAGGAACTCGTCCATCGACGGGGAAACCACATCGGCGGCGGCGACGACGCGGTCGCGGCTGACGATCTCCGTGAAGGCGTGGAAACGATCGGCGGCGCCGGACAGGCGCACCTCGGCGTCGGTCCAGCCGTCGCCGATCATGACGACCGGGTGTGGGAAGTCGGCGGCGCGGACCGCAATCGACTTGCCGTCCGCGTGGGCGAGAGGATTGTCCTGATCAACGCCGGTGACGCGGCCCCCGGCGTCATAGGTCAGGTCGTTGCAGATGACCCGCTCCGGCGGAATGTGCAGGTGGGCGGCGAAGGGGGCGATGACTTCGCGGAAGCCGCCGGAGAGGATGGCGATACGGTCTGCGTTCTCGTGGAAGAAGCGCAGGTTGCGCCGCACCGACGGCGTGCCCTCGTCGAAGATGCGGGCGGCCAGTTCGGCGACGTCGTCGCGGGTGAGGGGCAGCAGTTCGAGGCGGCGGCGCAGGGCCTCGCCGAAGGGTATCTCGCCGGTCATGGCCTGATCCGTCAGGCGGACGATCTCGGCGCGGATCGCCTCGGCGTCAGGCGCGCCGGCGAGCGCAATATCGGCCAGGGCCTCCAGCGTCTCGATGCGGACGAGGGTGGAATCGAAGTCGAAGATGAAGGTCGCCGGATCAGCCATGGCGGGAGCTTGGCCTACCTTCGCAGTTGCAGCAACGGGTCGCGGGCGGTTCAAAAAAACAGTCTCATGAGTCTCATGAGTCTCATTCGCTCCGTCGGGACGCCGGTGGACATGAAAGCGCCGGCCGCCCCGTGAGGGACGACCGGCGATCACCCTGTCAGACTGCTACGTCAGAAACGGACGCAGGTCAGAACTTCCCGAGGCTGCGCAGGCGGCTGTCGGGGCGGCGGGCGTCCATGGCGGCCGCCCCGATGGCGGCGGCAATGGTCAGCAGGGCGAGGGCGGCGCCGCCCTCCCGGGCATGATCCTTGGCGTAGGCGCCGGCGTCATGGGCATAGCGGCGCGCCGTCTTGCCGTGTTTCTTCAAGGCCTTGCGCGAGGAATGTCGTGCGCCGTGAAGGATGCGCTCGCCGCGGTGGCGGGCCTCCTCGCTCAGGTCAGAGGCGCGTTCGCCTGCGTCGGCGAAGCCGTGACGGACCGTTTCGGCCAGATCGCCGAAGCGATCGCGCAGGGCATGCGTATCGACCCAGCCGCGCGGGTCGATACGGCCGCGAAGCCGCTCGTAGCGGGTCGGGCCGGAGCGCTGGTTCAGCAGGAGGGCGGCGAGGCCGACGCCGGCGAGCACGGCGACGACGCCGCCCGTGATGCCCGGATGTTTGCGAACTTCGGCGAGGGCGGAAAACTGGCGGACCATGGGATAGTAAACCTCTTCATCGAGGCCGTCGTCGGTCGGGTCGTAAAGACCGTCGTCGAACGGCTGATAGGCGGAACTCCTGTCCCGCATGAGGCTAGGAGCGAACCGGGCCAAAAGTGGTTCCGCCAGACCGGGCAGGGCGGAATAGAAGCTGGCGATCAGCCGCCCGCCGCCGCCGACGGTGATCTCGCGGATCGGGTGGCTGGCGCAGTACAGGATGGTGTCGGCCACGACGTGGGTCGCATAGACCGGCTGGGGGCGCTGGATCGCATAGCCGGTCAGATTGCGGGCATGTTTGCTGTACGGCGTGTCGACGGCGGCCGGCTTGACGAGGCTGACGGTGATCGGGGCGCCCTCGTGCATCAGCTCCATGCGCAGGGCGTTGGTGAAGCCCTTCACCGCGTGTTTGGAGGCGGAATAGACGCCCTGGATCGGCAGGGGGGCATCGGACATGATGGAGCCGACGTTGACGATGGCGCCGCCGCCTTCGCGCCCGCGCAGGTGCTCGGCCGCCACCAGCGAACCGTTGACCACGCCCCAGTAGTTGGTCTCGAACAGCCGCCGCTGGTCGTCCAGGTTGGTGGCGCTGATATTGCCGTAGATCGAGACGCCGGCGTTGTTGATCCAGGTGTCGAAGCCGCCGAACAGACGCACGCATTTTTCCGCCGCCTCCGCGAGGGCGGCGTGGTCGGACACGTCGGCGACGGCCCAGGCGGCGCGGGCGCCGAGGCCCTGCAGTTCCTCGCACAGGGCTTTCAGGTCGCTTTCGCCGCGCGCGATCAGGAAGACGCAGGCCCCGGCCCTGGCCGCCCGACGCGCCGTGGCCAGACCGATGCCGGAGGTCGCGCCCGTGATGACGATGGCCTGCTGGTTCAGGGGCTTGAGGGTCGCTTTGGTCATGGTCGCGGACTCATCGTTGGGGCGTATGACCTGTATCCCCGTCATTCCGGGGGCGGGCAAGCTTGGCTCCTGCGATTCACCTCGTTGAGGGGCGCCTTATCATCGCTGCATCGGCTCCCTATCTTGGCGGGCTCCCTTTTCCCCTTCGAGGATCGCCCGTGACCGATCACGCGCATACGACGCCCGCCAATCCCGCCGACGATCTGGCCGCCGCCTTCCAGATCGAGGGCTGGCCCGTGCGCGGGCGGCTGGTGCGTCTGGGCGAGACGATCGACGCCATCCTGTCGGCCCACAACTATCCCGAGCCGGTCGCGGCCCTGCTGGGCGAGGCCTGCGCGCTGGCGGCGCTGGTGGGATCGAGCCTGAAATTCGAGGGCCGGCTTATCGTGCAGGCGCAGGGCGACGGGCCGGTGCGCTACGTGGTCGCCGACTACGATACCCAGGGACATATGCGCGGCTATTGCCGGTTCGACGAGGCCGAGGTGGCCGAGGCGTCGCAGGGCTTCGCGCGGCCGGGCGCGCGCTCGCTGCTGGGGCAGGGCGTGTTCGTGATGACGCTGGACCGCGGCCCCGACTTCGAGCGGACGCAGGGCATCACGCCGATCGAGGGCGAGAGCCTGTCGCTGGCGGCCGAACACTATTTCCAGCAGTCCGAGCAGATCCCGACCAAGGTCCGGCTGTCGGTCGGTTCGATCACGACCGACGAGGGCACGGGCTGGCGGGCCGGCGGGGCGCTGATCCAGCTGATCGCGGGCGACGACGCGCGCGGCTCCACGGAAGAGGCGTGGGACCGCTCGCGGGCCTTCTTCCAGACGCTGGGCGACGACGAGCTGCTGGACCCGACCATCACGCCCGAGACCCTGCTGTTCCGCCTGTTCCACGAGGACGGCGTGCGGCTCGAGGACGCGCGGGCGCTGGTGGCCCAGTGCCGCTGTTCGCGCGACCGGATCGCGGGCGTGCTCACCTCGTTCAAGCCCGAGGAGCGGGCCGAAATGGTCGAGGCCGACGGCAAGATCCGGGTGACCTGCGAATACTGCGCGACGGTCTATGAGCTCGAGCCGGAAGAGATCACGGCGGAAGGCTGATCGCGTTTCAACTCCATGCATCCCGGTTCGCCTGGATGCATGGTTCTGGTGTCAGTAAGCCAGCGCGATGCCGTCCTTCCGCATCTCCGTCGCCGCGCCATAGGTCCAGGGCCCGCGGCCGTTCGACTGGCGCACAACGTTCTGATAGCCGCCGAAGCCGCCGTTCGGGCCGCCGAGGACCCAGCCCATGGCCTCCAGCTGCGCCTTTGACGCCGCGGGGACGCCGGTTTCGAGGAACAGGGTCCCGACGCCCTCCGACGGGTGGCCGGTCGGCTCGGACGAACCCTCGTGCTGCCAGCGCGGGCTGTCGCCGGCCTCCTGCGGATCAAGGCCGTAGTCGACCATGTTGATGATGATCTGGGCCTGCCCTTGCGGCTGCATGCCGCCGCCCATGACGCCGAAGGCCATCCAAGGTTCGCCGCCCTTGCAGGCGAAGCCGGGGATGATGGTGTGGAAGGGGCGTTTGCCGGGGGCGTAGACGTTGGGGTGGCCGTCGGTCAGGGCGAACAACTCGCCGCGGTCCTGGAACATGAAGCCGAGGGTGGAGCCGTCGGGGCCGTCGGGGACGAGGCCCGAGCCCATGCCGCGGTAGTTGGACTGGATCCAGCTGACCATCATGCCGTCCTTGTCGGCGACGCTGAAATAGGTGGTGTCGCCCTGTGTCGGGGCGTCGCCCGGGAAGGCGCGGTCCATGACGCGGTCGGGGCGGATCAGGCGGGCGCGTTCGGCGGCGTAGGCTTTCGAGTTCAGATACTCCACGGGCGTGCGGCTGAAGCGCTCGTCGGCGAACCACTTCGCGCGGTCCGAGGCGGCGGACTGGAAGCCCATGCCCTTGAGGTCGAAATTCTCGCAGATGTTGAGGATCTGGTTGGTCGACAGGCCCTGGGTGTTGGGGCCGAGGCCGTAGACGTCGACGCCGCGGTAGTCGGTGCGGATCGGCTCGACCCATTCGGTGCGGTGGGGGGATAGGTCCGCCTTCGTCATCCAGCCGCCGATGCGGCGGAAATAGCGTTCGATGTGGTCGGCGATGACGCCGTCGTAGAAGGCGTCGCGGCCGCCCTCGGCGATGAGGCGAAGGGTGCGGCCAAGATCGGGGTTGGCGAAGACCTCGCCGACCTTCGGGGTGCGGCCGTCCGGGGCGTAGACCTTCTTGCGGTTGTAGTTTTCCTCGATGATCGCGGACCGGCGATCGAAATTGGCCATATTGCGCTCGAGGTACCAGGCGATCAGCTGGGGCATGGGCACGCCCTCCTCGCACAGCTCGGCGACGGGCAGCAGGACGTCCTTCCACGGCAGCTTGCCGTAGCGCTGGTGCGCGCTCCACCAGGCGTCGACCGTTCCGGGGACGTTGACGGTGACCGCGCCATAGGGGGGCAGGTAGCCGTCCTCGGCCTTCTTCGAACGCGCGGTTTCCAGCGAGAGGCCGCGCGGGCTGTTTCCCGAGCCGTTGAAGCCGACGACCTTCCGCTGCGCCGGGTCCCACAGCATGCAGAAGGCGTCGCCGCCGATGCCGTTGGCCGTGGGCTCGAGGAAGCCNCCCGAGCCGTTGAAGCCGACGACCTTCCGCTGCGCCGGGTCCCACAGCATGCAGAAGGCGTCGCCGCCGATGCCGTTGGCCGTGGGCTCGAGGAAGCCGAGGGCGGCGTTGATGGCGATGGCCGCGTCTATGGCCGAGCCGCCGCGCCTCAGGGTGTCGATGCCGATCAGGGTGGCGCGCGGATGGGCCGTGGCGGCGGCGCCGTNGATGACCTTGGGGCGTGTGCTCATGACGTCGCCGATGCCGTTGGCCGTGGGCTCGAGGAAGCCGAGGGCGGCGTTGATGGCGATGGCCGCGTCTATGGCCGAGCCGCCGCGCCTCAGGGTGTCGATGCCGATCAGGGTGGCGCGCGGATGGGCCGTGGCGGCGGCGCCGTTCTGTCCCCAGACGGTCGAGCGGCCGACGAACTGGACGCCGCTGTTGCGGTTGCCGGGACCTACGCCGGCGAAGGGGTCGGCGGGTGCGGTTTGGCGAGGAGGGGCGGCTGTGGCGGGTGCGCCGGCGGTTACCGCGCCGGCGCCGGCGAGAAGGGCGCCGGCGGGCAGGGTGGAGAGGAAGGTGCGACGGCGCATGGGCGGCTCCCGGAACTGAGGAGGGGACCCTAGCCGCTTCATCGGCGCTGGGAAGTCCGATCCTTGCGGGTCTGCAACCGGATGACGCGCGCTGCGATCGGGAGTAGGCTGTGCGCGCACGGAGACGTTGTCATGTTGCCGCTTCTGCTGATGCTGATACAGGACCCCCTCACGACCGCCGCGACCGTCGCGCCGCCGGAGCCCCGGGTTCGCTTGCGGGTGACCGACGCCAACGGCGTGACCCTCGCTCGCTGCGACGGCGGTGGATTTCAAAGGATTGATGAGCCGTCCGGGTCCCCGGAACTGCGCCCCGATCTGACGTACCGGCAGGACGGCGAGGTCCGCCGCTATCTGTTGCTGGACCGGACGGTCAGGGGCTGTCCTGCACCGATTTCCTACGGCCTTCCGGGACGGCAGGACGGTTTCATTCGCGAGCTGGGACGCACGCCGCCGCCGGTTCGGGTTCAGCCGCCCAGATCGAGGGAATAGCCGGCCGAGCGGACGGTGCGGATCGGATTGACCGTACCCTCGACGTTCAGGGCCTTGCGCAGGCGGCCGACGTGCACGTCGACGGTGCGGGCCTCGACGTAGACGTCGCTGCCCCAGACGGCGTCCAGCAGCTGTTCGCGGCTGAACACCCGGCCCGGGTGCTGCATCAGGTGGTCCAGCAGGCGGAATTCGGTGGGGCCGAGGTGGTCGGCCAGGCCCGGGCGGATGCGGCGCAGCACGGCGCGGATGCGGGCGATCAGCTCGCTCATCGAGAACGGCTTGGTCAGATAGTCGTCGGCGCCGGTGTCGAGGCCGCGGATGCGATCGCTTTCCTCGCCGCGGGCGGTCAGCATGATGATCGGCAGGTTGCGCGTCTCGGCCCGGCCCCGGATGCGGCGGCAGACCTCGATGCCCGACAGCTTGGGCAGCATCCAGTCCAGCAGGACCAGATCGGGCAGGCGCTCGTCGATCTGGAGCATGCCTTCCTCGCCGTCGGCGGCGACGACGACGCGATAGCCTTCCTTTTCGAGATTGTACGAGAGCAAGGTCGCCAGGGCGTCCTCGTCTTCCATCACCAGAACATAAGGCTGCACGTCGAACTCTCCGGTCAGGCGGACTTGGTCGGGTCGGGCGTCGGGTCGGCGTCGGCGGTCTGGTCAGGACTCCAGCGGGGACGCTCGCCCGTGAATTCCTGGCCCGTGATCTCGTAGTAGATGGTTTCGGCGATGTTGGTCGCGTGATCGCCGATGCGCTCGAGGTTCTTGGCCATGAACAGCAGGTGGGTCCCCGCCGTGATCGTGCGCGGGTCGCCCATCATGTAGGTCAGCAACTCGCGGAACAGGGCGTTGTAGTGCTCGTCCACCTCGTCGTCGGTGTTCCAGACGGCGATGGCGCGGTCGATTTCGGCGGCGGCGTAGGCGTCGAGCACGTCGCGCAGGCGCATGGAGACCAGTTTGCCCATCCGCTCGATCGAGCGGGTCAGGGGCGGCATGGGATCGCCCTCGGCGAGGATCAGGCCGCGCTTGGCGATGTTCTTGGCGAGGTCGCCGGTGCGTTCCAGATCCACCGCCAGCTTCATCGAGGCCAGGGTGCGGCGCAGGTCCGAGGCGACGGGCTGGCGCAGGGCGATCAGGCGGATGGCCTTGCGCTCGATGTCGCGGTGCATGGCGTCTAGGCGGCCGTCGCGCTCGACCACGGCGCGGGCAAGGGCGATGTCGCGGCGGGCTACGGAATCGACGGCGTCGGCGACCTGGGCCTCGGCCAGACCACCCATGCGGGCGACCTCGGCGGTCAGCTGGTTCAGTTCGTCGCCATAGGCCTTGACGGTGTGCTGGTTCATCAGCCGAATCTTCCGGTGATGTAGTCCAGCGTTGCTGGCGGAGCGGAACAACTCNACGGAATCGACGGCGTCGGCGACCTGGGCCTCGGCCAGACCACCCATGCGGGCGACCTCGGCGGTCAGCTGGTTCAGTTCGTCGCCATAGGCCTTGACGGTGTGCTGGTTCATCAGCCGAATCTTCCGGTGATGTAGTCCAGCGTGCGCCGCTCGCGGGGATTGGTGAAGATGTCCTCGGTGTCGCCCGTCTCGATCAGGCGGCCGAGGTGGAAGAAGGCGGTGCGCTGACTGACCCGCGCGGCCTGGGCCATCGAGTGGGTGACGATGACGATGCAGTAGCGCTCGCGCAGCTCGTCGATCAGTTCCTCGATCCGGGCGGTGGCGATGGGGTCCAGAGCCGAGCAGGGCTCGTCCATGAGGATGACTTCGGGCTCGACGGCGATCGCGCGGGCGATGACGAGACGCTGTTGCTGGCCGCCCGACAGGCCGGTGCCGGGCGAGTGCAGGCGGTCGGCGACCTCTTCCCACAGGCCGGCGCGCTTCAACGAGGCCTCGACCACGCCGTCCAGTTCCGATTTGGACGCGGCCAGACCGTGGATACGGGGACCGTAGGCGACGTTCTCGTAGATGGTCTTGGGGAAGGGATTCGGCTTCTGGAAGACCATGCCGACGCGGGCGCGCAGCAGGACGGGGTCGACGGACCTCGCATTGATGTCCGCGCCATCCATCTCGATGCGGCCGGTGACGCGGGCGCCGGTGATGGTGTCGTTCATGCGGTTCATGGTCCGCAGGAACGTCGACTTGCCGCAGCCCGACGGGCCGATCAGGGCGGTGACGGTCTTGTCCGGGATGTCCAGCGAGACGTCATAGAGCGCCTGTTTGCCGTCGTAGAAGACGGACACGTCGCGGGCGGCGATCTTGGTCGGGCCGACGGGGGCCGAGTTGTGCACGACCGGGGGCGCGGCGATGACGGGCGTGTCGGAGGGGCTGCCGCCTTCGACGCCGTCGGGAGCCCGGAAAAGGTTGAATTTCATCGGACTACCACCGGCGTTCAAAGCGCCGGCGCAGGAAGATGGCGGCGGCGTTCATGACGATCATGAAGGCGAGAAGGACAAGGATGGCGGCCGCCGTGCGCTCATGGAAGGCGCGTTCGGAGGCGTTTTCCCAGATGTAGACGAGGGACGGCAGGGCGCCGGTCGGCTCGCCGATGCTGTGCGGAATGCCCGGGATGAAGCTGACCATCCCGATCAGCAGCAGGGGGGCGGTTTCGCCCAGGGCGTGGGCCATGGAGATGATGGCGCCGGTCATGACGCCCGGCATGGCCAGCGGCAGGGTGTGGTGGAAGACGGTCTGGGTCTTCGACGCGCCCATGGCCAGGGCGGCCTCGCGGATCGAGGGCGGCACGGCTTTCAGCGACGAGCGGGTGGCGATGATGATGGTCGGCAGGGCCATCAGGGCCAGTACGAGCCCTCCGACCAGCGGGCTGGCGCGGGGCAGGTGCATCCAGTTGATGAACAGGGCCAGACCCAGCAGGCCGTAGATGATCGACGGCACGGCGGCGAGGTTGTTGATGTTGACCTCGATCAGATCGGTCAGCCGCCCGCGCGGCGCGAACTCTTCCAGATACAGGGCCGCGCCGACGCCCAGCGGAATGGCGATGATGGCGGTGACCAGCAGCATCAGGGCCGAGCCGACGACAGCGCCCAGCACCCCGGCGAGTTCCGGCTCGGTGGAGTCGCCCTTGGTGAACAGGTCGCTGTTGAAGTGGGCGGCGACGTGGCCCGAGGCCTTCATCCGGTCCAGCCAGCCGATCTGTTCGTCGGTCAGGCGGCGCTGGTCGGCGGGGGTGTCGCGCGAAATCTCGCCCTTGAAGAACAGGTCGGCGTCGTCGGAGACGGGGGCCGCGATCGGCACGGTCTGGCCGATCAGGTTCGGGTTGCTCTGGATGCGGTCGGCGGCCGCAAACTTCAGTTCCGAGGAGAACAGGCTGCGCATGGCGGTCGCCTTGGAGCCCTGCGCGTCATCGGCGATGCCGAAGCGGGCCAGTTGCTGTTCGGCGACCAGCAGCTCGAAATTGGTGCCCTGCGGATAGCCGCGGTCGATGCGGGCCGGGTCCATATAGACCGGCACGGTGACCGTGTGGGCGTAGAAGGCCGTGTGGCCCTGTTCAATGATGCGGCCCAGCAGCAGCAGCAGGAAGCCGACGGCCACGCCGATGGCCAGCAGGCCGTACAGCTTGAACCGGCCCTCGCGGGCGTAGCGACGCTTCAGACCGGCCCGCAGGCGGTCGGCGCGCATCTCGGGCGTGACGGTCGCGTCAGTCATACTGCTGCCGATAGGTCTGGACGATGCGCTGGGCGACGATGTTCAGCGCCAGCGTCACGAGGAACAGGGTCAGGCCGAGGCCGAAGGCGGACAGGGTCTTGGGGCTGTTGAACTCCTGGTCGCCCGTCAGAAGGGTGACGATCTGGACGGTCACCGTTGTGACGGTGTCCAGCGGGTTCAGGGTCAGGCGGGCGGCCAGGCCCGCGGCCATGGTCACGATCATGGTCTCGCCGATGGCCCGCGACATCGCCAGCAGCATGGCGCCGGCGACGCCGGGCAGGGCGGCGGGCAGGAGGACGCGTTTGACGGTCTCGGACTTCGTCGCGCCCATGGCGTAGGAGCCGTCGCGCAGGCTCTGGGGCACGGCGTTGATGATGTCGTCGGACAGGGAGCTGACGAACGGGATCAGCATGATGCCCATGACCATGCCGGCGACGAGAGCCATCTGGTTCTGGACCAGCATCAGATACTGGCCGAGACCGTCCAGCGGGCCGCCGACGAGGAACGCGCCGATCTCGTTGAAGAAGACCCGGAAGGCGGGGCCCACGGTCAGGGCGGCGAAGAAGCCGTAGACCACGGTCGGCACGCCGGCGAGAATCTCGAGCACCGGCTTGACCACGGCGCGGAATGTGGGCCCGGCGTATTCCGACAGATAGATGGCCGAGAACAGACCGACCGGCGCGGCCACGAACATCGCGATGAGCATGATCAGGAAGGTGCCGGCGAACAGGGGCAGGGCCCCGAAGGCACCGGTCGAGCCGACCTGATCGGCGCGGATGGCGGTCTGGGGGCTCCACTGGGTTCCGAACAGGAACTCGGTGATCGGCACCGAGGAGAAGAACCGGATCGAGTCATAGACCAGCGAGGCGATGATGCCGACGGTGGTCAGGATGGCGACGGCCGAGCAGACGAACAGCAGGCCGATGATCCAGCCCTCGACCCGGTTGCGGGCGCGCATGCCGGGGCGGATCTGGCTGAAGACGAACAGGGCGCCCAGCAGGGCGGCGACGACGGCGGCGGCGACCGCGCCCAGTTCGAGCATCAGGGCGATGCGCGAGACGCGCCGGCCCTCGACGGGCAGGAGCTCGGCATAGGGTGCGGGCCAGATCTGCACGGCTGGCCGGCCGGCGCCGACCGAGCGCGCGTCGGCGAAGAAGGCCTCGCGGCGGAAGGGCTCGAGCTGCTGCACGGCTTCGGGCGCGCCAGAGGCGGTCAGCTGCTGCTCGATCGGGGCGGAAAAGACGTTGGCGGCGATCAGGATGACCATCGCCGGGACCACGGTCCAGATCAGGGCGTAGGCGCCGTGCTGGCCGGGACGGGAATGGGGCCGCTGGCCCTCACCGCGCCGGCGCGCGAGCCTGCGGCCGCCCAGATAGGCGACAACGGCTGCTGCGATCAGGATCGGCAGGAAAAGCCAGGTCATGGACGTCCGGGACAACAGGAATCAGGACGCCGGCACCCCGTACGCCCCCGTCGCGATAACTGCCCCGGAATGGTCAGCGGATTACGACGGGCGAATGACAGTTCTGTTACGCTGCACGGCCCCGTGACGCCGGGCTGTCATACAGCGGTCGTGGAGCGAGCGGCCGCGACGGGGAAATAGGCGGTGAAGAGGGCGCCGTGGCCGGGGGCGCTTTCCACCGTCAGGCCGCCGCGGTGGCGGTTGACGATGTGTTTGACGATGGCGAGGCCCAGACCCGTGCCCTGGCGCTCGCCGCTCTTCTGGCCCTCCACGCGATAAAAGCGTTCGGTCAGCCGGGGCAGGTGCTCACGGGCCAGTCCGGGGCCGTGGTCGCGCACGGTGATGGCGGCGTAGCGCTGGCCGGTCTCGCGATCCGGCGTGACCAGCGGCAGCCGGGTCGCGCCGTCGCCGCGATTGCCGCCGGACCAGGGCGCGGAGGCCTCGTCGAGGGCGATATCGGGCTGGATGACGATCTCGACCGTGCCGCCGGACGGGGAGTATTTGATCGCGTTGTCGACGAGGTTCTGAACCACCTGCAGGATCTCGTCGCGATCGCCGTTCACCGGCGCGCCCAGTCCGCGGTCCTGCAGGCTGACGGTGACGGCGCGGTCGGCGGACAGGACGCTGACGGCGTCGATCACGTCGGCGGCGGCGCGGGCCAGATCGACGCGGCCGGCGGGCGGGATGTGTTCGTTCAGCTCGATCCGGCTGAGCGACAGCAGGTCGGCGACCAGCCGGCTCATGCGGTCGGCCTGGGTCGCCATGATGTCGAGAAATTTGTCCCGCGCCTTGGGATCGTCCCGGGCGTGCCCCTTCAACGTTTCGATAAAGCCGGCGAGCGAGGCCAGCGGCGTCTTCAGCTCGTGGCTGGCGTTGGCCAGGAAGTCGACGCGCATCAGCTCCATACGGCGCACATCGGTCTCGTCGCGCAGGACCAGCAGCGCCAGCGTCTGGCCGTCGGGCGAGGGCAGGGGACGGGTCAGGGCGCGCCAGTGTCGTGTCTGAGCGCCTACGCCGGCGTAGTCGGTGGTGCGGGTCACCCCGCCGAACAGGGCTTCGTCGACCGCTTCCAGCACGGCCGGATCGCGCAGGACGGGGACCAGCAAGGCGGCCTCGGTCTGGATGCGCAGCAGGTCGCGCGCGGCGGTGTTGGCCAGGACGATGCGGCGGCCGGCAATGTCGTCAGGCTCGCCGCCCGAGACCACCAGCACAGGGTCGGCCAGGGCCTCGAAGACGCTGTCCAGCAAAAGCCGGTCGGCCGGCGGCTCCGTCTGCGCGGCGCCCACGGGTTCAACAGCGACCTCGGGCAGGCGGTGGATCGTCCAGGTGGCGAGTCCGATCAGCACGGCGGCGCCGAACAGCCAGACCGCGGCCCCGGGCTGGAGTATGGCCGCCACGAGCAGGGCGACGATGGCGATCCCGGCGCTGGCGCCGACCGTCCACAGACGCGATCCGGTTCGCGGTGCGACGGGTGAGGATGAGACTTCGTAGGGCATTCACGCTTTCGCTGGCGCGGGCGACTCGTATCCCGCGAACATGACACGGAATTCATGACAGCGGAGCATCGTCCGCCCTCGCAACGGGTTGTCAAACGTCCTTTACACTCTTATCCATCGTGCAAATATATCGAGTTCGGCCGGAGGGGATGATGACGGCGGCATTGACGCTGGACGGGGTGAGCAAGCGGTACGGAGAGTTCCGGGCCGTGGAGGACCTGAGCTTCGAGGTCCAGAAGGGCGCCATCTGCGGCTTTCTGGGTCCGAACGGGGCCGGCAAGACCTCGACCATCCGGATGATCCTGGGCTTGCAGGGCGTCAGCGCGGGCAGGATCGAGATTCTGGGCGCCGACGACGGGCGCAAGGTGCGCGACCGGATCGGCTTCCTGCCGGAGGAGCGGGGCCTCTACAAGAAGATGACGCCGGTGGACGCGATCGCCTTTTTCGGCTCGCTGAAAGGTCTGCCGCTCGCCGAGGGCCGTCGGCGCGCAAAGGACATGCTCGAAGCCCAGGGGCTGGGCGCATCGAGGAACAAGAAGATGAAGGAGCTGTCCAAGGGGATGGCGCAGAAGGTCCAGTTGATCGCCTCGGTCGTGCATCGGCCGGAGTTCGTCATCCTGGACGAGCCGTTCTCGGGGCTGGATCCGGTGAACCAGCAGGGGCTGGAAGCGGTCATCCGCGATCTGGCGGCTGACGGGGCGACGGTGCTGTTCTCGACCCATGTGATGCAGCACGCCGAACGCCTGTGCGACAAGGTCGTGCTGCTGGCCCGCGGCCAGAAGGCGTTCGAGGGCACGGTGACCGAGGCGCGGGCGACCTCGAAACGGTTTCTCGAGCTGGAAGGCGCGATTGACGCGGCGCAGGCGGCGGCGTTGCCGGGCGTCAGCGGCGTCGAGGTCGTTTCCGAAATCGACGGCGTGCGGGTGCTGAAGGCCGCGCTGGGCCAGGGCGGCAAGGGGCAGGACACGCTGAAGGCGGCCTTCCTCGGGGGGCTGGACGTGCGGCGGTTCGAATTGCGCGAACCCAGCCTGCATGACGCCTTCATCAACCTGACGGGGGACCATCCTGACGTCGATCAATCCGTGAAAGTGGCGGAGGCCGCCCGATGAACCGCACCTTCCTGATCGCCCGGCGCGAATACGCCGCCTACGCCAAGACCGTGGGTTTCTGGCTGTCGCTGCTGGCCTTTCCGCTGTTCGGCGTGCTGGGCGGAGCGGTGCCGATCCTGATCCGCACCTCGGAGCCTGTCCGGGAAGTGGCTGTCATCGAGGAGGGCCCCGCCGCGGCCGGACTGGCCCGCGCGGTCAGCGACGCCCTGCGTCGCGAAGCAGACCGTCAGGCCGAACGCGCCCGGGAAGCGGCGGAGAAGGCGAGGGAGGTCACGGGCATGGCCACGCCGCCCAACGCCGCCCAGGGAGCGCTGGCTTCGCTGGACCGGACCCGGATGCGCATCGTCGCCACGCCGGCCGAGATCACGGCGGCCGCGCCCGGCGAGGCCCAGACCGAGGTCGTCCGCCGGTTCCTCGACGAGGATACGCCGAAGGAACAGCGGCTCGACGCCATCGTCTTCCTGACCCGCGACGCCGCCGGAAAGCCCGGCGCCCGCGTCTGGACCGCCCGGGCCACCGACGACACGGTCGAGGATTTCGTGCGCGACGCGCTGCGCGCCGCCAACCGCCGGTCCGTGTTCGAGGCCGCGGGCATCGACGGGACGGTGGTGGAGGCGACCGAGTCCTTCCGCCCGGAGGTGACGGCCTTCTCGCCGAGGTCCGCGAGCGGGGGGGAAGTCTCGTTCCGTGACCGCCTGCCCCAGCTTATCGGCCTGATCGCCGGCTTCCTGCTCTGGTCGCTGATCATCACCGGCGCCTCGATCCTGCTGAACAGCGTGATGGAGGAGAAGTCGAACAAGATCCTTGAGGTGCTGCTTTCGTCCGCCTCGGCGACCGAGATCCTGGCGGGCAAGGTGCTGGGGGTGGCTCTGCTGACCCTGACGGTGCTGGCGGCCTGGGGCTCGATCGGCGCGGTCGGCATGATCGGGCTGCTGCCACAGTATGCGGGCGACGTCGGCGACGTCCTGCTGAACGGCGGCATGCTGGGCTGGTTCGCGGCCTTCATGGTCGGCGGCTACATGATGTACGCGGTCCTGTTCGCGGCCGTCGGCGCCTTCTGCGAGACGCCGCGCGACGCCCAGACCCTGATGGGGCCCATAATGATGGTCCTGATCATCCCCCTGATCACCATGCAGATGGCGCTCAGGACGCCGGATGCGCCGGCGATCCAGATCATCTCGATGATCCCGTTCTTCACGCCCTTCGTCATGATGGCGCGCCTGCCGTCGGAGCCGCCGATGATCGAGCTGATCGGCTCCATCGTGGGCATGTTCGCCTTCGCCCTGTTCATGGTCTGGATCGCCGGCCGCGCCTTCCGCGCCGGGGCCCTGTCCGATGTGAAGCTGAGCTGGAAGGCGTTCGGGACGGCGATCAGGGGCGGGGGGACCTAGGTCGCCCCGGGAGACAGCCCGAGCAAGAAAAAGGGCCGCTCCGGTTTCCCGGAGCGGCCCTTGATCTGTCTGGTGCAGCGTTCGCTCAGGAGCGCGGACCGCCGACGCCCGGCACGCGGGGCTTCGGAGGCGGCAGCAGGCCTTCGCGCTCGACGTTATTATCGCGAACGAAAATCTGTACCAGGTTGAACTCTCCTTTGGCCGCCCGCCGCGCACCTCGAAAGGGAGACGGGCAGACAAATAAAATCGTCTTCCGGGGACAGGGTCCGCGGATGAAGGCGGGCTGATACACGTTTGCCCCCCCGCTGTCCAGATCGTCGCGCCTCAATCTGAAGGGTCGAAACGCCCGCGAGACGGGCATATGCTGTCGCCATGACCGATGCGCCACACCTGTCGAACGACGCGCCTGAAGGAGACTGGGGCGACCGGATGGAGCAGTCCGTGCTGGACGCGGCCCTGCGGCTGGCCCCCGCGCTGGGATGGAACAGCCGGATGGTGAGGCGGGCCTGCGCCGAAAACGGCCTGTCGTCGGGGGACGAAGAGCTGCTGCTGCCCAACGGCGCGCGGGATCTGGCGGCCCTGCTGTCGCGGCGGCACGACGACCGGGCGCTGGCGGTGCTGGCCGAGGTCGATGCGAAATCGCTGAAGATGCGCGAGCGAATCGCCCGCGCCGTTTCGGCCCGGATGGAGGCGGGGGCCGCCGATCTGGAGGCCACGCGCCGCTGCGCCGCCTTCCTGGCCCTGCCGACCAACGCCGATCTGGGGCTGAAACTGGCGTGGGAGAGCGCAGACCACCTGTGGCATTGGGCCGGGGACACGGCGACCGACTGGAACCACTATTCCAAGCGGGCGATCCTGTCGGGGATTCTCATTCCTGCCCTGACGATGCGCTGGTTCGACGGCAAGGACGCAGCCGAAGCCTTCGTCGCCGCCCGGATCGAGAACGTCATGGCCTTCGAGAAATGGAAGGCCGGCAAGGATTTCGATGCGCCGCTGAGGAAGGTCAGCGAGGCGCTGAGCCGGATGCGGTATGGGGCGAAGAGCTAGCCCGCTTCTCTTTCGTCATTCCGGGCGAAGCGCAGCGAAGAGCCGGAACCCAGCGGAGCGCCGGCGCTGACCGCGCGAACTTTTCGAGCCGACAGTGTTTCGCCGCCGTCGCGGCACCGCTGGGTTCCGGGTCTCCGAGGCTGCGCCTCTCCGCCCGGAATGACGACGATCAAATGAGCGGCTTCACCCGGTTCACATGGCCCATCTTGCGGCCGGGTCGGGCCTCGGCCTTGCCGTAGAGGTGCAAACGGGCGTCGTCCTTGCTGGACAGCTTCGTCCACTGGTCGACCTCGTCGCCCAGCAGATTGGTCATCTCGACCCGGGCGTGGGCGGTGGTCGGGCCCAGCGGCCAGCCGGCGATGGCGCGGATGTGCTGTTCGAACTGGTCGCAGACGCAGCCGTCCTGGGTCCAGTGGCCAGTGTTGTGGACGCGGGGGGCGATCTCGTTGACCAGCAGACGGCTGTCTCCGAGGTCGAACAGTTCGACGCCGAGGACGCCGACGTAATCGAGGCCTTCCAGCACCGATTTCGCGATGGCGCGGGCGCGCTTGTCCGTCTTCGCATCGACGGCAGCGGGCGCGAGGGTGGTCTTGAGGACGCCGCCCTTGTGGATGTTCTCGCCCAGCGGATAGACGGCGATCGCGCCGTCGCGGCCGCGGGCGGCGATGACGGACAGTTCGCGGGTGAAGTCGGCGCGGGCTTCCAGAATGGCGGGCCGTTCGCCGATGGCGTGCCATGCGTCCGCCGCCATGGCGGCCGAGCGGACCCAGACCTGACCCTTGCCGTCATAGCCGTCGCGACGGGTTTTCAGCAGGGCGGGCAGGCCGAGGCGTTCAATCCCGTTCAGCAGATCGTCGAGGCTGTCGACGGCGGCGAAGTCTACGGTGGTCGCGCCGACGCCGTTGAGGAAGGTTTTTTCGTCGACGCGGTCCTGCGCCACGGCGAGGGCCTTGGGGCCGGGGGCCACGACGGCGCCGCCCCGGACCAGCCGCTCGACCGAGGTCGCGGGGACGTTCTCGAACTCGAAGGTGACCGCTTGCGAGGTCTGACCCAGAACGCCGAGTGCGTTCAGGTCGTCATAGGGGGCGACGATCTGGCCCTGGGACACGCGTCCCAGCTGGCCGCCGCCGAGAATGCCGAGGGTCGAGCCGGGAGCCAGAGGGGTCACTCAGTCCTCGACCGTCTCGTGGACCGCCTCGGTCTGGGCTTCGCGGAAGGCCGTCAGACGTCCGGCCAGCACCGGATCGGCCAGGGCCAGAATCTGGGCGGCGAGGATGCCGGCGTTCTTTGCTCCGGGCTCGCCGACCGCGAGGGTGGCGACCGGAATGCCGCCGGGCATCTGGACGATAGACAGCAGGCTATCGAGGCCCTTGAGCGCCCTGGACTCGACCGGAACGCCCAGCACCGGCAGTTCGGTCATGGAGGCGGCCATGCCCGGAAGGTGGGCCGCGCCGCCGGCGCCGGCGATGATGACCTTGAAGCCCGCGGCCTTTGCGCCGGTGGCGAAATCGAACAGCCGCTGCGGCGTGCGGTGGGCGCTGACGACCTTCGCGTCCCAGGCCACGCCGAGGCGATCCAGCGCGTCGGCGGCGTGTTTCATGGTCGGCCAGTCCGAGCGGCTGCCCATGATGATCGCCACGGGTGTCTGGGTCGGCATGGGTGCATGCTCTTTCGCGGGAAAGCGGCGCGATACAGGACTCGCGTTGCGCCCGCAACCGACGGCGTTAGGCTGACCCTTGGCCTGGCGTAGTGAGTCGCCGGCCGGGGGAGCCCTCTTCGCTCGTGAGCAACGCGGCCGTCATCGACCCTTACGACGAGATCGAGCGCCTGCGCGCGGAGATCGAGGCCCTGCGCCGACGCGCCGAAGCGGCCGAGGCTGCGGCGGATCACGACGTGCTGACGCCGGTGCTGAACCGGCGCGGATTCATCGCCCAGTTGAAGAGCGCCATGGCCTTCTGCCAGCGCCACGGCACGCCCGCGGTGCTGCTGTATCTCGATCTGGACGGGTTCAAGGGCGTCAACGACAGCCTGGGCCACGCGGCGGGCGACGCGGCCCTGGTTCATATCGCCAATCTGCTGACCGCCAATCTGCGCGAATCGGACGCCGTGGGCCGGCTGGGCGGGGACGAGTTCGGTCTGCTGATGCTGAACGCGGGCCTGAACGGCGGCCGCGAGAAGGCGCAGCGGCTGGCCGACGCCCTGGCGGCCGAGGAATTCACCTGGAACGGCAAGTCGACCCATCTGGGCGGTTCGTTCGGTGTGCGCGCCTTCAACGGCCACACCGATCCCGAGGTCTGGCTGGCAGAGGCCGACGCGGCCATGTGGGTGCGCAAGAAGGGCCGATAGGCCGGCTCAGGCGATGATGTCGGGCAGGATCCGGTCTTCGATCTTGGTGATCTCGTCGCGCAGCAGCAGCTTCTTCCGCTTCAGACGGGCGATCATCAGCTGATCGGGTACGGGCATGCGGCCGAGGGCCTCGATCGAGGCGTCGAGGTCGGCGTGCTCGAGCTGGAGCAGCTTGAGGCGGGCGTGGAGCGCCTGCTCTTCCTCGGTCAGAAACGGTTCGTCGTCATTCATACTGGGGACCCCGGACGCCTGCTTATACTGTGCGTCGCATCAGGCCGGAAGGCGCTCGGCGAGACGGACCAGCCCGGCGCGCGGCGTCATCGGCGACCAGACCCGGGCGGCGGCGACCATGGCGGCGAGCAGCGGCTGCGCCGGCCCGCACGGGGCAGGGGCCAGGGCCTCCAGCGCGGTCAGAAGGCGGAGTTCAGCCTCAAGCTCCACGGCCTTGACCTGCGCCCGCACGGCCTCGCGGTCGGCGTCGGCCAGATCGGGAGCGCGGGGGTTCAGGGCGCGGCGGACGGCGCGCAGAGGGGCGATGGCGGTTTCCTGCCAGGCGCGGGCGGTGTCGCCGGCGGCTTCCAGGGCGTCTTCATCCGGGACGCGTCCTTCGGAGGCGCACCAGGCGGCCCAGAGAAGCAGGGGAATGTTCTGGCCGGCCGAGTCCTGAAGCTCCAGACAGGCCTCGGCGACCCCGTCGGCGGCCCAGATGGTCAGCGACCAGTCCCGGAGACTCATTCGGCGGCCGCGCCCTTCAGCCC
The DNA here is from genome assembly GCF_001426805.1 of Brevundimonas sp. Root1423. NCBI lineage: Bacteria > Pseudomonadati > Pseudomonadota > Alphaproteobacteria > Caulobacterales > Caulobacteraceae > Brevundimonas > Brevundimonas sp. Root1423. The sequence goes on along the minus strand of NZ_LMFL01000045.1, from coordinate 217,478 downwards.
GTCCCAGCGGCGGACGGCGGACCAGTCGAGGCCGAACACGTCCAGCGCCCGGCCGACGGACTGGTCGACGATGTCGGCGATGCTGGTCGGCTTCGCATAGAAGGCGGGCAGGGGCGGTGCGATGACGGCGCCCATCTCGGCCAGGGCTGTCATGGTGCGCAGGTGGCCGAGGTGCAGCGGAGTCTCGCGGACCATCAGGACGAGAGGCCGGCGCTCCTTCAGCACCACGTCGGCGGCGCGGGTCAGCAGGGTGGAGGTCACGCCGGTGGCGATCTCGCTCATGGTGCGGACCGAACACGGGGCGACGATCATGCCCATGGTTCTGAACGAGCCCGAGGCGATCGAGGCACCGACGTCGTTGAGCCGGTGCGTCACGTCGGCGCGGCTCATCAGATCGTCGGCGGAAATATCGGTCTCCTGCGACAGGGTCAGCAGGGCGGCGCGGGTCACGACCAGGTGACTTTCGACCCCGAGCTCGCGCAGGGCGTCCAACACGCGGACGCCGTAAGTGACGCCGGACGCTCCGGAAATTCCCACGATCAATCTGTTGGAGGATGCGCCGGAAAGGTTCCGTACGGCTCCGTTCACAGGTCAGACCCGGCGCTGACTGTACTGGTCCCTTAGACATGGAGGCGCAAGCCATGACCATCGAAGCTCGTATCCGCGAACTGGGAAACCGTCACCGCAATCTGGATGAGACCATCCGGAGAGAGATGATCCACCCGGCCACGGACTCGCTTCACGTCAGGGAGCTGAAGCAGCAGAAGCTGCGACTTAAGGAACAGATCACCAGTCTGGAGGCCCGCGCCGGATAGCGAGGCGGCCTCCCGACAAAGACATCGGCCCCGGAGAGCGATCTCCGGGGCCGTTTTTTGTCTAGTCCTTGTCGCCGAACACCGAAGCGGCGGTGGGCTCGGCCCCGCGGCGTTCGCGGGCCTCGGGGACGAACTCCTCCTCGGCCGGTTCGGCAGGGGCGTCGACGGGCTGCAGGGTGGCGCCGCCCTTCTTGGCGTCGTCCTTCGCCTTCTTGTCGGCGGCCTTGCGGACCAGTTCGTCCAGGGCCAGCTGGCCGACGAGGCCGAGGGTCACCGGGTCGACCGGCTTGATGTTGGCGCTGTTCCAGTGGGTGCGGTTGCGCACGCTCTCGATGGTCGACTTGGTGGTGCCGAGCATCTTGGCGATCTGGGCGTCGGTCACCTCGGGGTGGTTGCGAACGAACCAGGCGATGGCGTCCGGACGGTCCTGACGGCGCGAGACGGGCGTGTATTTCGGCGCGGGCTTGCCGCCCTTCATCAGCTCGGCGTGGCGGCTGACCACGGCCTGCATGCGGTAGCTGTCGTCGTTCTGGGCCTTGTCCAGTTCCTCGCGGGTCAGCTGGCCGTTGACCAGCGGATCGGCGCCGCGGATGTCGCGGGCAACGTCGCCGTCGGCGAKGCCGCAGAAGTCGGCGATCTGCTCGAACGTCAGGGAGGTGTTGTCGACCAGCCAGACCGCGGTGGCCTTGGGCATGAGGATGTCGGTCATGAACGCATTCCGGTTTGGTTTTCAGGCCCGGAATCCGGGCTCTGGATACGACGGCGCCCGGCCTTTCGACCGGGCGTTGATGATGGCGATATAGGCCTGTTCGGCTGAAAAGAAAACGGTTGCCTACAATGCCGTACAGCCACGGTTCATCCAGCAAGCTTCACGGTGGGGTCACGGACGCATCGGGCGCCCGACAAAACCTTCGGGAGGGACGACCATGTTGATCGAGATGCTGGCCGCCATGGCGGTCGTTTCGGGCGGAGCCGCTCCGGCGCAGGATTACGGGACGCGGGTCGCGCCGCGCGGCGACTATCGCCAGAGCTGCAGCGGCGAATACACCAACCGCGGCCGGCTGTATGCGGACTGCCGGACCAACCGCGGCCAGATCCGCGGTACGTCCATCGAGCTGAACCGTTGTTCGGACTACGAGATACGCAACAACGACGGCCTGCTCGTCTGCGGCCCGAACCGGGGTCAGTACGAGGATCGGCCCGGCGGCGGCAACGGTCCCGGCCGGCCGGGCGGCGGCGGCGGCGGCCGTGGCTCGGCGATGGTCTATCGCGACGCCGATTTCCGCGGCGCCAGCTTCCGGTTCGATGACGAGGTCGCGAATCTGGCGAGCACCGGCTTCAACGACGCCATCAGTTCATTGCAGCTGCGCGGCGACTGGGAGGTCTGCACGGACGCCTATTTCCGGGGCCAGTGCGTGATCATCAGCAATGACGTCCGCAACCTGCGCAACTCGGGCATGAACGACCGGATCTCCTCCATGCGCCCGGTCCGCGGCGGACGCCGCTAGGTCGTCAGCACGATCTTGCCGACGTGGCCGCCTGCCTCCAGCGCGAGGTGGGCGGCCGACGCCTGTTCCAGCGGGAAGGTCGCCTCGACCGGCGGGCGAACCGCGCCGGAGGCGACCCAGGGCCAGGCTGTCGCTTCCACGGCGGCGATCAGCCGGGCCTTTTCGTCGGCGGGGCGGGCGCGAAGGGTCGAGCCGGTCAGCACGATCCGCTTCATCATCAGCCGCGCCAGATCGATCTGCGCCGCCGATCCCGACTGGGTGGCGATCACGACCCAGCGGCCGAATTGCTTGAGCGCCGCCTGATTGAGGGCGGCGTAGTCGGCGCCGACCATATCCAGCACCACATCGGCGCCGCCGAAGCCTGCAATGGCGGCTTCCATGTCATCGGCATGGGCGTCGAGACTGAGGTCCGCGCCCAGACGCAGGGCGGCGGCGGTCTTTTCGGCGCCGCGAGACGTGGCGATGACCTTGGCGCCGGCCGCCTTCGCCATCTGGATGGCCGTGACGCCGATGCCGCTGGTCGCGCCATGGATCAGCAGGATTTCGCCGGCCTTCAGGTCGCCGGCCTCGAAGACATTGGCGAAGACGGTGCAGAGGGTCTCGGGCAGGGCAGCGGCCCGGATCAGGTCGACGCCATCGGGGACGGGCAGGGCGTGGCGGGCGTCGACGATGGCGCAATCCGCGTAACCCCCGCCGCCGAGGAGGGCGCAGACCCTGTCGCCGAGCCTCCAGCGGGGGGCGCCCTCGCCGATCTGGTCGATTTCCCCGGCGACCTCGAGGCCGAGGATGTCCGGGGCGCCGGGCGGGGCGGGATAGCGGCCGAGGCGCTGCAGGATGTCGGGCCGGTTGATCCCGGCGGCGCGCACGCGGATGCGGATCTGACCCGGCCCCGCCACGGGATCGGGCCGTTCCGCGAGGGTCAGGGCCTCCGCCGGACCCGATCCGCCTGCGATCTCGATGACCCGCATCCGTACATCCCGTTCTTGCAATCGTCCGTCTCCGGGCGTTTTGATACGAGGTTGCGTATCCCTTGGCCACGAAGGAGGCGGCGATGTTCGATGATCTGGAGCCCCGTCCGGCGCGCGGCGCGCCGCTGATCGCCCTGACGCGCGAGGACCTGGACGGCTATTCGGTCGAGGACCTGAAGCAGCGTATCGCGGGGCTTGAGGCCGAGATCGCCCGCTCGAAGGCGGCCATCGAGGGCAAGTCGTCCCAGCGCAACGCCGCCGACGCCATGTTCAACTTCCGGCCCTGAATCAACCTGTTGGCACAACCGTTGCAGTGATTTGATGCGCCGCGCGAAACCGTGCCGGTCGTGATACGGATGCGCGTTCCCTTATGAGTTTGACCGACTTCATGCCCACCGACGCCGACATCATTCCGTCCGCCGGCCGCAGCCGCGCCGCCGTCGTCGACGACTTCGCGCGCTCGGAGCTGTTCGACCGCACCTTCCGCGAAGGCATGGAACTGGTCGAGGACACCGCCGCCTATCTGGACGGGGACGGCCGCCGCGAATCCAAGCTGCTGTCGCGGGCCACGGCCCTGGCCTACGCCGGCGAGAGCATGAAGCTGACCACCCGGCTGATGCAGATCGCGTCCTGGCTGCTGGTGCAGCGGGCCGTGCGCGAGGGCGACATGACGGCGCTGGCGGCCTGCGAGGCGCGCTACCGGCTGACCGACCGCAAGCCGGAGACGGAGCCGACGAACAACGAACTGCCGATCGCCCTGGTCGAATATCTGGTCCGGGCCGAGAAGCTGTACGACCGGGTCCTGCATCTGGACCGGCGCATGTATCTGGACGCGCCCGAGGAGGACGCGATCAATCCGGTGCAGAGCCAGCTGGACCGGCTGACGGCGGCGTTCGGAAGCTAGACCCTATGGCCCGACGTCGTTGGCGACGCGGGCGCCGTCATCGACGGGCTTGGGCAGGCTGAGGGCGATGCCCAGCGCTTCGGCCAGTTTGGCGTCGCGGCTGTAGACGTCCTCGCGGAAGGCGACCCGGCCCTGACCGTCGACGAAGGCGGTCCAGTACAGCAGGCGCACGCTGATCTCGCGACCCGTGGAGATTCGCTTGGTCTCGCGGGTGTCCTGGGCGGTGTCGAACTGGGCCAGCAGATCCGGATCGGGGGACAGAAGCAGGCGAGCGAACTCGACCGCGTTCTGCACGCGGACGCAGCCGTGCGAACGCTGGCGGGTGGACAGGTTGAAGGCCGCCTTCGACGGGGTGTCGTGCAGGAAGATGGCGTAGCTGTCGCGCAGTTCGAACTTCACATAGCCGAGCGCCGCTGTCGGACCGGCCCGCTGGATGACCGTGCCGTTCGAGATGTACATGTTCTGGCTGGCCAGATAGCCGGGGCCGCGCGGAAGGATTTCGTTGCGGGCGATCGAGGCCGGGACATACCAGGGCGGATTGGCGACCACGGAAGCGAACGGCTTCTCGAGGCTGGGCGTCTGGTTGGTGGGCGAGCCGCAGACGACCCGGTTGGAGTGAACGGGGCGACCGTCCTTCCAGTAGACCATGATGGCGGCGGCGGTGTTGACCTCGATCCGCTCTGGCGAGACCTCGCGCTTCAGCCAGCGGCGGCGTTCGAGGTTCAGGGCGATCTGGCGGGCGCGGTCCTCGGCCGAGGCGGACAGCGAGCGCTGGCTGCCGGTGCCGATACGGCCGTCGGCGACGAGGCCGTGCCGGACCTGGAAGCCGCGCACGGCGGCCTGGAGTTCGGAGCCGTAGACGATGCCCTGCTGGGTCAGGCGCGCGCCGTCGGCCGCAGGCAGGTCCCCTTCGGCGACGAGGCGCTGGATGAGGGCGGGAATGCGGGCGTCGCTGGCGCCGGGCTCGATCGTCGGGCCCTGACGGAAGACCGGCCAGCCGCCCTCGCGGATCAGGCGGCGATAACGGACGTAGCCGGCGGACAGGTTGGAATAGCCGATGTCGGTGGGCGCCAGTCCCTCGAACCAGTCGACCAGACGGTTCTGGGCCAAGGCGTCGTTGAGGCCGACGGGCAGGTCGACGCGGTTCTTCTGCATCTCCCACAGGTCCTCGACCGTCTCGGGACGGACGCGGCCTTCGGCCAGCACGCGGGCGTAGCCCATGGCGGCGGCGGTGGTGCGCATTTCAGCGGAGTTGCGGTCCGCGGCCAGGGTTTCGAAGTTGAAATAGTCGGACTGGGCCAGACCGTGACGCTCGGCGCGGCCGGCGGCGGCCTGAAGCGCGCGCAGACGTTCGGCGTTCCAGACGGGACGCCAGCCGTTCAGCTCGTAAAAGGCGCGGACGTCGGGCTGGATGCCGGCGGGCAGGGCGGCCAGCTGGTCGTTGAACCGGTCATAGAAGGCCACGGCCGAGGGATCGCGGGTCTGGGCAAGGGCAGCCTGACCCATGGCTGACGCAAACGCCGTTACGGCCGCGCCCAATCCGAGTTGCCGTCGATTCATCGCAAGGTCTCTACGCCGGTTTCGATGCGGGACACCGTGTCCACGCCCCCCGAAAAGGCCAACGCCGCCATGTTATCGGCGTTCCGGCCAAACAGAAAGGCGCCGGTCCGGGGACCGACGCCTTTGTTGTCGTCTTGCCTCAGGGTGTGGCTGGAAAGCCCGCCCCGACAGCGGCCTACTTCTTGATGAAGCCGGCGAACTTGTTGTTGAAGCGCGAAACGCGGCCGCCGCGGTCCAGCATGTGCTGGTTGCCGCCGGTCCAGGCCGGGTGGGTAAGAGCCCAACATCGACCTGGCTCTGAAAGACGCCCNCAGCGGCCTACTTCTTGATGAAGCCGGCGAACTTGTTGTTGAAGCGCGAAACGCGGCCGCCGCGGTCCAGCATGTGCTGGTTGCCGCCGGTCCAGGCCGGGTGGGTCAGCGGATCGATGTCCAGGTTCAGGACGGCGCCTTCCTTCTGGTAGGTCGAGCGCGTCTGATAGGTGGTGCCATCAGTCATCGTAACGGTGATGAAGTGGTAGTCGGGATGCGTATCCGCCTTCATGGTCCTGGTCCGGTCTCTGCGCGATGACGATGCCGACCGTCGGAGCGCGAAAATGAGAAAACCCGCCAGCGAAGGGCGGGAATGAGCGGCGGCGTTTACACCGGGGGCCGTTCCGGGGCAAGAGGCGCGCGCCATGACAGATGCAACCGCCACCGCNAAACCCGCCAGCGAAGGGCGGGAATGAGCGGCGGCGTTTACACCGGGGGCCGTTCCGGGGCAAGAGGCGCGCGCCATGACAGATGCAACCGCCACCGCAGACGCCGCTGACATCCGGGGACGCCCCGGCGCGGGGGCCGTTCTGATCGAACAGCTGGGCGAGGCGGGCAAGCGGCGCGAGAAGCGCCGGGACGTTCGCCCGCTGGGTCGGTTGCTTCCCTATGCGATGCGGCACAAGGGCCATATGGCGATGGCGGGGATCTGGCTGATCCTGTCCACCGCCGCCTCGCTGGCCCTGACGGCCTCGGCGCGGGGCGCCATCGACAACGGATTCGACAACGGCGGGTCGGAGCTGAACCTGTGGTTCCTGCTGCTGGGGGTGAACGCCCTCTTCCTCGGGCTGGCGACCGCCGTCCGCTATTATTTCGTGACCAAGACGGGCGAGCGGGTCATCGCCGACCTGCGCAAGGGCCTGTTCACGCGCATCCTGACGCTGGACCCGGCCTTCTACGCCTCCATGCGCACCGGAGAGGTGCTGTCGCGTCTGACGACCGACATCGCCCTGGTCGAGACGCTGCTGACCACCTCGGTGTCCTATGCCCTTCGCAACTTCCTGACGCTGATCGGGGGGACGGTGCTGTTGTTCGTGGTCAGCCCGAAGTTGACGGGGATGGTGCTGCTGATCGTGCCGCTGCTGCTGGGGCCGATCTTCCTGTTCGGGCGGCGGGTGCGGAAGCTGACCGTGGCTTCGCAGGACCGGTTCGCCAACGCCGTCGGTTTCGCCGGCGAGAGCGTCGATGCGATCGAGACCGTGCAGGCCTTCGGCCGCGAGGCCAGCGCCATCGACCGGTTCGGCAAGGCCGTCGAGGACGCATTCGGCGTCTCGCTGGTGAGGATGAAGGCGCGGGCGCTGATGACCGCCATGATCATCGTGGTGATGTTCGGCGGCGTGACGCTGGTGCTGTGGCTGGGCGCGCAGGACGTGATCGCCGGGCGGATGACGCCGGGAGCCCTGCTGCAGTTCGTGCTGCTGTCGGTGTTCGCCGCCGGCGCCGTCGGCGCGCTGGGCGAGAGCTGGGGCGATGTGCAGAAGGCGGCGGGCGCCATGGAGCGGATCGACGAGCTGATGCGCAGCGAGGCGGCCATCCGGGCGCCGGAGACGCCGCGGGTCCTGCCGGAGCCGCCAACGGGCGAGGTGTCGATGTCGGCGGTGCAGTTCGCCTATCCGGGGCGGCCCGACCTGCCGGCGCTGAAGGGATTTTCGCTGACGGTGCGGCCGGGCGAGACGGTGGCTCTGGTCGGGCCGTCGGGCGCGGGCAAGAGCACGGTCTTCCGGCTGTTGCTGCGCTTCTATGATCCGCAGTCGGGCGTGGTGTCGGTCGACGGGATCGACGTGCGCGAGGCCGACCCGGTCGCCGTGCGCGGCCGGTTCGCCTGGGTGTCGCAGGAGGCGCCGCTGTTCTCGGGCTCGGCCAGCGAGAATATCCGCTTCGGGCGCGAGGAGGCCGATGAGGTTGCGATCCGCTCGGCCGCCATCGAGGCTCAGGCGCTGACCTTCGTCGAGGCCTTGCCGGAAGGCTTTGACACGCCGCTGGGCGAGCGCGGCAAAAGCCTGTCGGGCGGACAGCGGCAGCGCATGGCCATTGCGCGGGCGCTGGTGCGTGACGCGCCGATCCTGCTGCTGGACGAGGCGACCTCGGCGCTGGACGCCGAGAACGAGCGTCTGGTGCAGGCCGCGCTGGATCAGGCGATGGAGAACCGCACGACCATCGTCATCGCCCACCGTCTGGCCACCGTCCTGCGCGCCGACCGCATCGTGGTGATGGAAGACGGCAAGGTCGTGCAGGAGGGCACGCACCGGGCGCTGATGGCGCAGGGCGGGCTGTACGCCAAGCTGGCCGAGCTGCAGTTCCGCGCGGACTAGTCGAGCGCCGCTGCGATCCGGTCGGCGAGGCCGCGCAGGGTTTCCATATCCGCCATCGGCGCGTGACCGTGGCCCTTCATCTGGCGGCCGGCCCAGCGCGGGACGATGTGGAAATGGAGGTGGAAGACGGTCTGGCCGCCCGCTTCGCCGTTGAACTGCATGATCTGGAAGCCATCCGGCTGGAGCGCCTTTTCGACGGCGCGGGCCGTGCGCCGCGTGGCCTCGGTCAGGCGGGCGAGGGCGTCGGGCTCGATCTCCAGCAGGGTCCGGGCGGTCGAGGTCTTCGAGATCAGCAGGACATGGCCTTCCGACTGGGGGAAGACGTCCATGAAGGCCAGGATGTCGTCGTCCTCCCACACCTTCACCGAGGGGATCTCGCCACGCAGGATCTTCGCGAAGATGTTGTCGGGGTCGTAGGGGGCCTTCAGGGTCATCGCGCGCTCCGGGTCTATCGGCAGCCTAGCGAAGGGCGGGAGACGTGGGGAGCCCGGCGGCGGATTTTGCGTTATGGTCACGGTTCAATCGGGAGGCGTCCATGCTGCGTTTCATCGTCCAGTTTCTCGTCACCTGCCTGGCCCTTTGGCTGGCGGCGCAGGTGGTGCCCGGGGTCGGGTTCACCGATACGCCGTCGCTGTTGCTGGCGGCGGTCCTGCTGGGCGTGGCCAACGCCATCGTGCGGCCGATCCTGACGATCCTGACCTTCCCGCTGACCATCCTGACGTTCGGCCTGTTCCTGCTGGTGGTGAACGCGGCGGTGATCGGGCTGGTGGCGATGCTGCTGAGCGGGTTCGTGGTCGATGGTCTGATGGCGGGCGTCGGCGCGGCGATCGTCACCGGCATCGTCAGCTGGATCGCCGGCTGGTTCATCGGCGATGACCGGCCCAGGCGCGTCGACTAAACCTTGCGGAAGGGCGACAGCTCGTCGGTCATGACCGCGATCTCGGCCTCCACCGCCTGACGCTCGCCGTCGAGGTAGCGGGCCACCGGTTCGCGCAGGGCGGGGTCGGCGATGAAGTGGGCCGAATGGACGGGGGAGGGCAGGTACCCGCGCGCGATCTTGTGCTCGCCCTGCGCGCCAGCCTCGACGCGGGACAGGCCGCGCGAGATCGCGAATTCGATGGCCTGATAGTAGCAAAGCTCGAAATGGAGGAAGGGGACCTCCTCCAGCGCGCCCCACTGGCGGCCGTACAGGGCGTCGGCGCCGATCAGGTTCAGGGCGCCGGCGATGGCGTCGCCGTCGCGGAAGGCCATCACCAGCGCGATGCGGTCGGCCATGGTCGCGCCGATGCGGGTGAAGAAGTCCCGCGTCAGATAGGGACGACCCCACTTCCGCTCGCCCGTGTCCATGTAGAAGGCGAAGAAGGCGTCCCAGTGAGCTTCCGTGATGTCGGCGCCGGTCAGGACCCGGATGTCGAGGCCGGCCTGCGCCTCGCGGCGTTCGCGGCGGATGGTCTTGCGGCGGTTCGAGGACAGGGCGGACAGGAAGTCGTCGAAGGTCGCATAGCCGCCGTTGCGCCAGACGTACTGCATGTCCTGCCGCTGCAGCAGGCCGGCCTCGCCCATGGCGTCCCAATCGGGGCGGGTGGGGAAGTTGACGTGCAGGGACGATACGCCGAGCCGTTCGGTCAGGGCCAGGGCGCCCTGCAGCAGGGCCTGCCGCACCGTGGCCGCGTCTGCGTCGGGGTGGGCGAGGAAGCGGGGGCCGGTGACGGGGGTAAAGGGCACGGCGGCCAGAAGCTTGGGATAGTAGCGGCCGCCGGCGCGCTCATAGGCGTCGGCCCAGCTGTGGTCGAAGACGTATTCGCCCTGGCTGTTGCCCTTGAGCCAGAGGGGCATGACGCCGATGACGCGGTCGGTCTCGTCGCGCAGGGAGAGGTGACGACCGGCCCAGCCCTGCCGCGGGACCGCGCTGCCGGACGCCTCGCAGGCGTCGAGGAAGTCGAAGGAGACGAACGGGTCGCCGGAGGCGGACGCGCAGGCGTCCCAGGCTTCGCGGCCTATGTCGGCGACGGCGTTATGGACCTGGATCTGGAAACTCAAATCCGTGCATCCCGGCGAAAGCCGGGACCCAGTGGTTTGGGCGAGCGGTCCAATATGGCGTGCGCGGTCGCCGATCCTGAAGCGCAGGCATCAAGCTGGACAGAACTGGGTCCCGGCTTTCGCCGGGATGCACGGAACATGGGATCAGCGAACTTCCACGATGGCGTCCACCTCGACGGCGAAGCCGAGGGGCAGTTTGTAGACGCCGACGGCCGAGCGGGCGTGGCGGCCCTTGTCGCCGAAGACCTCGACCATCAGGTCGGAACAGCCGTTGATGACGGCGGGAATGGCCTCGAAGTCGCCGGCGGCCTGGACGAAGCCGCCCAGTTTGACGACGCGCACGACGCGCTCGAGGTCGCCGTCGAGGGCGGCCGAGATCTGGGCCAGCAGGTTGACGCCGCACATGCGGGCGCCCTTGACCGCGTCCTCCTGCGAGACGTCGGCGCCGACCGTGCCCTTGAGGCCGCCCGAGGCGTCGTTCGACAGTTGGCCAGAAATGTGGACCAGATTGCCGGTCTGGACGAAGGGCACATAGTTGGCGACCGCCTTGGCGGGTTCCGGCAGGGAGATGCCGAGTTCGGCGAGGCGGGCGGCGACGGTCATGGGAAAGGCTCCTGGGGGTTTTGCGGCGGTTTAGCGCGGGGGCGGGCGCGTGTCATCGCGGATTGCTCGCATTGTCTCCTCCCTGTTCGCGCAGCGAATGGGGAGGGGGACCGCGAAGCGGTGGAGGGGTAGAAGCGGCGCGGCCCCCTCCGTCACGGCCCAAGAGGCGCCGCGCCACCTCCCCATCGGAGACGGGCAGGAGACTTGAGTGTCAAAATATGCGGTATTTTAATACCGTAATAGATTTGTCTATGTAAATCAGTTAGATAAACCATGAGTGGTCAATCGACTGCCATTGACCCCCCGTCCCCCTTCCTCTATCAGCGCGCCTTCCGCTCATCCCGGCCATCGGGAGGGGCACTCCGTTCGTCTATTCCCGGGAACCCCGAACATGCTGAAGAGCACCACGGTCGCGCTGAAGCCGGCCGAGGTCACGAAGAAGTGGATCCACATCGACGCCGAAGGCGTCGTGGTGGGCCGTCTCGCGACCTTCATCGCCAACCGTCTGCGCGGCAAGCACCGCGGCGACTACACCCCGCACGTCGATTGCGGCGACTATGTCGTCGTCACCAACGTCGACAAGGTGGTGTTCACCGGCAAGAAGAACACCGACAAGATCTACTACCGCCACACCGGCCACCCGGGCGGCRTCAAGCAGACGACCCCGGARAAGGTCCTGAACGGCCGCTTCCCCGAGCGCGTGCTTGAAAAAGCTGTCGAGCGCATGCTGCCCAAGGAGAGCCCGCTGGCTCGCCTGCAGATGACGCACCTGCGCCTGTTCGCCGGCGCKGCGCACACCCATGAAGCCCAACAGCCGGAAACGATCGACTTCAAGTCGGCGTCCGCCAAGAACACCCGGAGCGTCTGAGCATGACCGACGTGACTGCTGAMACGCCCGCCGTGGAAACCGCACCGACCGAAACCCTGACGGGCTTCGACGCCCTGAAGACCATGCAGAGCCCCGGCGCGGGCGAAGAGCACCCGGTCTACGTCCAGAAGCTGGACGCCCAGGGCCGCGCCTATTCGACCGGCAAGCGCAAGAACGCGATCGCCCGCGTGTGGATCAAGCCCGGCTCGGGCAAGATCACCATCAACGGCAAGGATCAGATGCAGTATTTCGCCCGCGAAATCCTGCGCATGATGATCGCCCAGCCGCTGGAAGTGACCGACCGCCTGACCCAGTTCGACGTCGACTGCACCGTGCAGGGCTCGGGCCTGTCGGGCCAGGCCGGCGCSATCCGCCACGGAAGCCGCACGGCTTCCTGACCCGCGACAGCCGCGTCGTCGAGCGCAAGAAGTACGGCCGCGCCAAGGCCCGCAAGTCCTTCCAGTTCTCGAAGCGCTAAGCCGTTTCACTACGGTATGGATGGGGGCGCTTCGGGAAACCGGAGCGCCCTTTTTCTTTGGAGATTTTCGTGCCCTCAGGCCCCAGCCTCATTCTTGGCTTCATTTCCCTAGGCGTTGTGGTCTGGCTTTCGCTTGAACTGAGGCGCGCTACGGCGACGGGCGAGATCCGGTTGTTCCGCCTTCCGGGTGGCGAATTCGCCGATCGGCGTAGTCGCCCGATCTTCTTCTGGGCGATGATCGGCTGGACGGTCTTCGTCGTTTTGATTTCGTCGCTGGTGGCCATCGGGCTGCTGTTCGGCGTCGAACTCCGGTGGTGGTTATGAGTGCTTCAATCTTCATCGACGGCGAGGCCGGCACCACGGGGCTGGAGATCCGCGAGCGGCTGGAAGCGCGCGGCGATCTGGAGCTGATCCTGCTGGGCGACCGCCGCCGCGACGTCGAGGCGCGGCGCGAGGCGCTGAACGCCGCTGACGCGGTGATCCTGTGCCTGCCGGATGACGCCGCGAAGGAAGCCGTGGCGATGATCGAGAACCCCGGGGTGCGGGTGATCGACGCCTCGACGGCGTACCGCGTCGATCCGGCCTGGACCTACGGCTTCGCCGAGATGGCGCCGGGACAGCGGGAGAAGATCGCGGCCTCGACGCGGGTGTCGAACCCGGGCTGCTATCCGACGGGCTTCATCGGCCTGGTGCGGCCCTTGGTGTCGGCGGGGATCGTGCCGGCGGGCTGGCCCGTGACGGTCAATGCGGTGTCGGGATACTCGGGCGGCGGCAAGGCGATGATCGCCGAGTTCGAGGCCGGCGCCGAGGCGTTCCGCGCCTATGGCCTGTCGCTGAAGCACAAGCATGTGCCGGAGATGACGCTGCACACCGGGCTGGAGCGGCCGGTGCTGTTCGCCCCGGCGGTAGGGGCGTACCGGCAGGGGATGCTGGTCGAGGTCCCCCTGCAGCTGGCGGCCCTGCCGAAGTCGCCGTCGGTCGAGGTGGTCCATGGCGCGCTGGCGGAGGCCTATGCGGGCTGCCGGTTCGTCGAGGTGGCCGAGCTGGAGACGACCGAAGCCATGACGGGGATCGACCCCGAGGGGCTGAACGGCACCAACCGGATTCGGCTGCATGTGTTCGGCGACCGGGGCGGGGAGCAGGTGCGTCTGGTCGCCCTGCTGGACAACCTCGGCAAGGGGGCGTCGGGCGCGGCGGTGCAGAACCTGAACCTGATGCTGGGACTGGACGAGGCGACCGGGCTGTCCTGATCGTCCGCGAACTTCGTCGCTGCCTTGTCGCAGCACGCTTGCGGGGGCGATGGCCCCGCCGCAGCGTGGCCCCGGGGGCGAGGGAGGTAATCCATGCATTACTTGGGGAAGCCGCATCTTGCGAAATTGCTGGTCCTTGCGATCGGCCTTGGCGGATGCTCGACCGTAGACTTCAGTCAGCCGGAGATTCCGCTGCCCCCGGCCTACAGCGAAGGCGCGAACATCCGCATGGCGGGGTTCTCGGGCTGGTCGGGATTGGGTTCGATCGCCGAAGGGCCTTCGCTGAGCATACTGCACGACCAGCTCGCCTATGGCGCGGTGCGTTGCTCGCGGTCCGGACCGCCGCTGGATCTGACGATCGACGCCGATTTCGCCACCGTGAAGGACGCGGCCGCCCATTCCGATCACCTGATCGGCGTGGCCACCTGGCGCGATCCCGCGACCCGTCAGGTGGTGGGCCGCCATCATCTCGATGTCGAGGTGCGTATGAACGTGCACGACCGCAGCTATGTGAGCGTCGACAGCGATGAGGACAACCTCGGCTCGTCGGTGCCGCAGGGGCAGCTGGCGGCCGGCGAGGCGTTCGTGGCCCAGGTGTGTGAAAAAGCCTTTGGCTGGAGGGGTCTGCCCGGTTGAAACCCGGGCGGGACTTCCGACGTATCTGGGGCATGACCCAGGTCCTGAATCGCCGCCATCTTTTGCTGACCGCCGGTGCGGTGGCCGTGTCCGCCTGTTCGCCGGGGGCGGCCGACGCCTCCGAGCGGCAGTATGCGAACTCTCCGTTCCGGCGGATTACCGATGCGCAGTGGCGCGAGCGGCTGCCGCGGGCGAGCTACGACGTGCTTCGCCATGCGGCGACCGAACGGCCGGGGACCAGTCCGCTGAACGGAGAACACCGACGCGGGACCTTCGTCTGTCGCGGCTGCGATCTGCCGCTGTTCCGGTCGCAGTGGAAGTTCGACAGTGGGACGGGCTGGCCGAGTTTCTACGATGTCATCGCCGCCAATATCGGGACCAGGACCGACTTCGAGATCGGCTTTCCGCGGGTGGAATATCATTGCGCCCGCTGCCTGGGACATCAGGGCCATATCTTCGACGACGGGCCCCGGCCGACCGGAAAACGCTATTGCAACAACGGCGTGGCGCTGAAATTTCAGCCGGCTTGACGACTGGCCTTGATCGCTGACTCGACCGTCGCGCCGAACCAGACCGAGGCGATGATGACCAGCAGGCCGTAGTCCGGGCCGGGCATGAAGACCGGTATGGCGGCGGCTGCGATGACCAGCATCGGGAAGATGGTGGCCCAGGCGGCCGTGCTCCGGCTGTCCGGGTGGATCAGCGGCGGGCGCGGGGCGATCTTCATAATCCGCAGCATCACCGGGTTCAGCAGCACGAAACCGCCGGCGCAAATGATGGCCAGCAAAGGATTGCGGATCAGACTGGCGGGCGGGCCGTAGACGGTGGCGGTGATGACGACCAGCAGCAGGGCGCAGCCGGTGGTGATCGCCAGCAGCAGGTTCGGTTCGAGACGCTTCAAGACTTCACTTTCACATACGACCCCGGCGCCGGTTCTATCGGAGCAAGCGGGCCTTTTTTGGGGTCGCGGGCGGGAACCCAGCCGCCCGATTTGTCATGCAGCCAGTCAGCCCAGTGGTTCCACCAGCTGCCGGGGTGTTCCACGGCCTTCGCCTGCCACTCGCCGAGAGTGGCGGGAAGGGAGGGGTTGATCCAGTGCTGGTATTTGTTGGCCGAGGGCGGATTGACCACCCCGGCGATATGGCCCGATCCGGCCAGCGTCAGCGTCACGTCGGCGTTCGAGAAGGCGCGGGCCGAGCGGTAGACCGAGTTCATCGGCGCGATGTGGTCCTCGCGGCTGGCCTGGAAATACAGCGGGATGGTCACCTTCGACAGGTCGACCTTGAGCCCGCCGATGGTGAACTCGCCCCTTGAGAGGCGGTTCTGGCCGTACATGGAACGGAGGTAATCCATGTGCAGCTTCCTGGGCATGCGGGTCTGGTCGGCGTTCCAGAACAGCAGGTCGAAGGCGGGCGGCGACTTGCCCATCAGATAGTTGGAAACGAAGAACGACCAGATCAGGTCGTTGGCGCGCAGGGCGTTGAACGTTTCCGCCATGGCCGCGCCGGGCAGGACCCCGCCGGCGGCGTCCATCTGCTGCTCGATCTCATTCAGCCAGTGCTCGTCGGTGAACAGCAGCAGGTCGCCCGCCTCGGCGAAGTCGTGCTGGGCCGCGAAGAAGGTGTTGGCGGTGACGCGGTCGTCCTTCTTCGCCGCCATATGGGCCAGGGCCGCGCCCATCAGGGTCCCGCCGATGCAGTAGCCGACGGTGTTGATGTGTTTTGCCTGCGACTGCTCCAGCGCCTTTTCGACGGCGCGGTAGATGCCTTTCTGGAGGTAGTCGTCGAAGCCGAAATCGGCCTTGTCGACGTCCGGATTGACCCAGGAGCAGACGAAGACGGTAAAGCCCTGGCTGGACAGCCAGCGGATCATCGAGTTCTCGGGCTGGAGGTCCAGAATGTAGAATTTGTTGATCCACGGCGGGAAGATCAGCAGCGGGGTGGCGCGCTGTTTGTCGGTGGCGGGATCGAACTGGATCAGTTCGAACAGCTCGTCGCGCCAGACGACCTGACCGGGGGCGGTGGCGACGTTCACCCCGACCTCGAACCGGCCGTAGTCGGCCTGGCTGATCTTCAGCTTGCCGGCGCCGCGCTCCATGTCGGCGGCGAAGTTCTGCATCCCCTTCACCAGCGATTCGCCGTTGGTCTCGGCGAGGGCCTTCAGGGCGGCCGGGTTGGAGGCGAGGAAGTTGGAGGGCGAGAAGGCGTCGGTCAGCAGTTTGGTGAAGAACTCGGCCCGGCGTTTGGTCAGGGGATCGACGTCCTCGACACTGGAGACCAGGCCGTTCATCCAGTCCGAGGTGACCAGATAGGACTGGCGCATCACGTCGAAGGCCGGGTTTTCAGACCAGGCGGGGTCCTTGAAGCGCTTGTCTTTCGACGGTCCGGCGGGCGTCTCTTCCCCGGCGGCGCGGCGTGTCGTGGAGGCCCACAGGTCCATGTAGCGGTTGAACAGGTCGGCCTGGGCGGCGAACAGCTTGTCGGGGCGCGAGGCCAGGCTGGTCATGACCGAGTTCATGGCCGGGCCGACGTTGAACGGGTCCGGCGACAGGGCGGCGGGGCGGTCGGCCTGCGACAGGGCCGCCTCGGCGATGGCCGACTGGGCCGTCATCGCGGCCTTCGCCAGATTCATGGACAGGGTTTCGAGCATTTGCCGCTGTTCCTCGCCGGGGAAGGCGAAGGCGTCGGCGGGCTGGTCCGCGGATGGGGATTCGGGCGCGGGTTCCGGCTGCGGGGGTCGCTGTTCGGGAGCCGCCGCGGCGGCCTTTGCGGCGCGGGGGCGGGGCGGCTTGGCCGATGTCGGGCGGCCGGACTTGCGCGGCGGACGCGGGGCGGCGTCTGCGGGCGGAGGGGTCGGACGCTTGGCCATGCGGGAAGGGCTCCGGGTGTCGTCTGGATCGGTCGCAAGGGCCGCGCGCCCTTCCGCCTGTGGCGATCATGGCATATGACCGCCCCTGATATGAACGCGCCAATCCCGAAAATCGCAGCGATGACGGCGGCGGTCCTGCTGACAGGCGGGCTGTCGGCCTGTGTCACCAGCGCGTTTGACCCTGAAACGGATGCGACCTCGCCGATCGCGCCGCGGGTTCAGGCCCTCGTCGATGCGAATCGCGAGTATCCGCAGTGGGCCGATTTTCCGAAAAGCCTCGAGCCGTTGCCGGCGCCGGTCGCGATCGCGACGCAGGTCAATACGCTGCGGGTGACCAATGCGGGTCTGGCCGGCGAGGTCTCGCGCATCGACTGGCAGGAGACGGGCGACCCCGCCGCCTACGCCGCCGAGGTGCAGGCGCGGGTCAATGCGGTTCCGGTTGCGCCGGTGACGGCCGAGACCGAGGCCGAGATGGAACGATTCCTGGCGCGCACCCGCGAACGCGGCCGCGCGCCGCCGCCCGTGGATCGTCGTCCGGTCCAATAGAACAGTCGCCCGGACGGCAGAATCCGGGGATCATCCTCTGAGGAGAACGCTTATGGCCGCTTCGGCTCCCTACGCATCCACGCTCGCCGCTGACGCGGCCCGGGTGACCGAACTGGCCGCCATCGCCAGCTACGCCCAGATCGGCCGCGGCGACGAGAAGCAGGCCGACCAGCTGGCCGTGGACGCCATGCGGACAGCGCTGAACAGCCTCGACATTGACGGCAAGATCGTCATCGGCGAGGGCGAGCGCGACGAGGCGCCGATGCTGTACATCGGCGAGAAGGTCGGCACCGGCAGCCAAGGCCATGGCCAACGCCCTGTGCGTGCTGTCGATGTCGCCGGGCGGCGGCATGCTGCACGCGCCCGACACCTATATGGACAAGATCGCCATCGGCCCGGGCTTCGCGCCCGGCACGGTCGATCTGGACATGAAGCCCCAGGACAATGTCCGCTCGTTGGCCTCGGCCAAGGGCGTGAAGCCGGAAGACATCACCGTCTGCGTCATGGACCGGCCGCGCCATGCCGATCTGATCGCGGCGCTGCGCGAGGTCGGGGCCCGGGTGCTGCTGATCACCGACGGCGACGTGGCGGGGGTGATCCACACGGCCGAGCCCGAGACAGGCATCGATCTGTATCTGGGCTCGGGCGGGGCGCCGGAAGGCGTGCTGGCGGCCTCGGCGCTGAAATGCGTGGGCGGCCATTTCCAGGGCCGGCTGATCTTCCGCAACGACGACGAGCGGGAACGGGCGCGCAAGACGGGCGTCACCGACTTCGACCGCAAATACGACCTGCACGAACTGGTGTCGAAGGACGCCATCTTCGCCGCCACCGGCGTGACCAAAGGCGCCATGCTGGACGGTGTCCGGGTCGCCGACGGTTTCGTCTCGACCCACACGCTGGTGATGGATTCCTCGACCCGCACGGTGCAGCGCATCCGCACGATCCGGCCCCTCTGATGGCCGACGGGGGCGGCGCGCCTGCGTTTCTGGGCGTCTCCCGCTCCCTGTCCGGCCGCGCCTGGCGCCAGAGGCCCGCCGAGGCGGGGCTGATCCGGTCGCACATGCAGACGCTCGGTCTGGAAGAGCCGCTGGCGCGGGCGCTGGCCGCGCGCGGCGTGCGTGCGGATCAGGGCGCGGACTTTCTGCAGCCGACGCTGAAGGCGCTGTTCCCCGATCCGTCCAGCTTCATGGACATGGACGCGGCGGCCGGGGCCATTCTCGACGCGCTGCAGGCGCAGGCGTCGATCCATGTCTTCGCCGACTATGATGTGGACGGCGCCTCGAGCGCGGCCCTGCTGGTGCGCTGGTTCCGGGCCATGGGCGCGGACCTGCCGATCTATGTGCCGGACCGGATGACAGAGGGGTATGGCCCCAGCGCGAAGGCGTTCGATACGCTCAAAGCGTCGGGCGCCGATCTGGTCATCACAGTCGACTGTGGCGCGGCGGCCAATGAGGCGGTGGCCCATGCGGCGGCGATCGGGCTGAAGGTCGTGGTCATCGACCACCATATGATGCGCGAGCATCCGCCGGTCTGCGCCGCTGTGGTCAACCCCAATCGACCGGGCTGCAACTCGGGGCAGGGGAACCTCGCCGCGGCCGGGGTGGTGTTTGTGCTGCTGGCCGCGTTGAACCGCGAGGCGCGGGGCCGCGGCCTGTTCGAGGGACGCGAGCAGCCGGACATCCGCCAGTGGCTGGATCTGGCGGCCATGGGCGCGATCTGCGACGTCACGGGCCTGACCGGCTTCAACCGGGCGCTGACCAGTCTGGGGCTGCGGCGGATGTCCGATTGGGCCAATCCGGGGCTGCGGGCGCTGCTGGCGGCGGCGGGAACTGAACCCGGCCCGGCCAAGTCGAACCATGCGGGCTTCATTCTGGGACCGCGCATCAATGCGGGCGGGCGGATCGGCAAGTCCGATCTCGGCGCGCGCCTGCTGTCGACCGACGATCCCGTTGAGGCGGCGGCGCTGGCGCAGGAGCTGGACGCCCTGAACATCGCCCGGCGCGAGGTCGAGAAACAGGTCACCGATCAGGCCACCCGCATGGTCGAGGCGACCGGCGCCCACGCCGACGGCTCGGCCGTGGTGGTGATCGAGGGCGACGACTGGCATCCGGGCGTGGTCGGGATCGTGGCCGGACGGCTGCGCGAGCGCTGGCGCAAGCCGGTGGTGGTGATCGGCGTTGATGCGGTGAACGGCGTGGGCAAGGGCTCGGGCCGGTCGCAGCCGGGCATGAATCTGGGCCAGGCGGTGCAGGCGGCGTGGGAGAGCGGCGTGCTGATGGCCGGGGGCGGCCACGCCATGGCGGCCGGACTGACGGTGCGGGCTGACGACATCGGGCGGCTGCGCGACTTTCTCAACGAGCGGATGGCGGGCGAGCAGGCGGCGGCGGATGCGCTGGATCTGGTCGAGATCGACGCCCTGATCGATCCGGGCGCGGCGACGCGGGGTCTCTTCGAACAGTTCGAGCAGTTGGCCCCGTTCGGTCCGGCCAATCCCGAGCCGCTGTTCGCGCTCGAACATGTCGCGGTGCGCGACGCCGTGGCCATGAACGGCGGCCATGTGCGCTGCCGGCTGGTCGGGGCGGACGGGGCCTCGGTCAAGGCGATCAGCTGGCGCTGCGCCGACCTGCCGGGCGGCCAGTCGCTGTTGTCGGGGCAGGGCGGGCTGAGCGTCGTCGGGCGGCTGAAGGCCGACGACTGGAACGGCCGCAAGGGCGTTCAATTCGAGATCGAGGACGTGGCCGATCCGCGTATGGCGTAAAGCCTGCGCAAATGGGCGGCGAGGGGGTTGCACGCCCCCCGCGCAGCGGTCCCTTCGTCTATCGGTTAGGACGTCAGGTTTTCAACCTGAAAAGAGGGGTTCGACTCCCCTAGGGACTGCCAGCGCGGAGCTTCCCCTTTTTTGTTATCTGCATCGCCACGCCGAGCCTTTCAGGGTCTGGTGCGTTGAAGATCGTGTCCGGCGTGCGGGCGACGGGGAAGCCGGTTGATTGAAATGTCCGAAGAGTCCGCCCCCGCTGCGTCGCGCGATCGACCCGTCGAGGAGGCCCGCGCGTCCATCCTCATGGTCGAGGACAATGCGGATGTGCGGCTCATGGGCGCGACCCTGCTCGAGGACGCGGGGTTCGAGGTCCATCAGGCGGCCGATGCGGACGAAGCCATGGCGATGGTCATGGAAGGTCTGGGGTTCGATCTGCTGTTCACGGACATCGTTATGCCCGGTGCAATGGACGGCCTGGCCCTGGCCGCCGAGGTGCGCCGACTTCAACCCGGGGTTCCTGTGCTGCTGACGACCGGCTGGGGCGACCGGGCCGATCATCGAGGCGGACTGGACCTGATCGGAAAACCCTACCGTGCGCCCGAACTGACCCAGCGGATTCACGCGCTTCTGGACGGCGCCGAACGATCCACGTGATCTCAAATCTGTCCCATTCTTGGGAAACCGGAGTTTTTTACTTTTCCGGCCTTCACAGAACCGTGTTAAATAAGCGCTGTCCGCACGGGTCGCGGGCAGGGGGAAGGCTGTGTCTGACTACGAGGGCGTTGGGACGGTCGAGGCGGTGCGCATCGCTGGCCGGGTGAAGTGGTTCGATCCCGGCAAGGGGTACGGCTTCATTGTGCCTGACGATCCCAGTCTCACCGACATGAAGGACGTACTGCTGCACGTCTCCAGCCTGCGCGACGCCGGGCGGGATACGGCGCCCGAGGGCGCGCCGATCACCTGCGACTGCGCGCGCCGGCCCAAGGGCTGGCAGGTCACCGAAGTCCACGAACTGGGCGAAGGCGATCCGGACCTGGCTCCGGCGCCGAAACGCACCGGTTATGACGGGCTGAGACAGCATGAGGCGGCCCGGATCGCCGGGGGCGAGACCGGATCGGGCGCTCCCATGGAGGCCGCCGTCGTCAAATGGTTCAATCGCACCAAGGGCTACGGTTTCGTGGTGCGCGACGGCGCGCCGGGCGATATCTTCGTCCATGTCGAGACGTTGCGGCGCTGCGGGCTGGATGATCTCCTGCCGGGCGAGACCGTCGCGGTGCGATTCGCCGAAGGCCCCAAGGGTCTGGTGGTCGCGGAAATCAGGCCGGGCGGATAATCTCCGCCCCGATGAGGGTGGATGCGTGATGCTACGTCGTGGAATACTGGCCGTCCTGTTCGCTGGCGCCGTGCTGGCCGCATGCGCGGGGGCGGGAACGCCGAAGGACGCGAATGGAAATCCGCTGGAACCCCTGACCATCACCACGTCGACCGGCGAGCACAAGTTCATGGTCGAGATCGCCGACGACGAGGCCGAGCGCCAGCGCGGGCTGATGTTCCGTGACCCGCTGGCCGACGACCGCGGCATGCTGTTCCAGTTCCCGGACGTGGCCGAGCGCGGCTTCTGGATGCGCAATACGCCCAGCCCGCTGGACATCATCTACATCGATCCGCGCGGCCGGATCGTCTCGATCGCGAAAAACGCCACGCCCCAGTCCGAGGCGATCATTCCGTCGAACGGACCCGCCAGCGGCGTGCTGGAACTGCGCGCCGGGCGCGCCGACGAGATCGGGGCCAAGGCGGGCGACAGGGTCCGCCATCCCTTCTTCGCGGGAGTGTGTCAAATCCCGCCGCCGGAGTGTAGCGCAGCCTGGTAGCGCATCTGGTTTGGGACCAGAGGGTCGGAGGTTCGAATCCTCTCACTCCGACCATCACCTTTTTTCAGAGCTGCGGCGGGTTCTTCAGGCGAAGGAAGCGCAGCGCGACCACACGCGGATTGGTGACGGCCAATTCCGTGATCTCGCCATCGCCGCCCCGCCGGAACTCGACAGCGCCGATCGTGGACTGGGTGAAGAAGGCGTCGGGCTGCCGGAACATCTGGGGCGGCTGCATCACCTGCGTCTCGAAAGCCGATCCCGTCAGCCACAGTTGGTCTCCGCGCTGCTCGACGGTCAGCACTGATGCCAGCTCCGGGCTGTAGTAGCGACCCACGTAGGCCGACATCATCTGCGGGTTGAGATCCTCGACCGCGACCTTCTCGATGCGAACCGCGACGCGGTCCTGATCCGGGTCATGAACATGAAGCACCTGCGCCGGGCGGCCGTCTGCCGGACCCGGGAAGCTGAAGCTGACCGGGAAGGTCGTCAGGCGGAAGCGGTTGTCGCTGACCGCGGTCAGGACGTCCTCGCCCTGCAAGACAAGGGCGCCGTCGCGGACGGAAACGTCAAATATCGCGCCCCCGATCTCCCGGTAGACGCCGGCGTAGCGCTGCAACTGTCCTTCGGCCACGACGTGCGGCGTCGGGGCGGTCTCGGCGGGCAGGGTGTCGCCGACGTAAAGGTCCGCCAGTTGCCGGGCCAGCTGGCGTGTGTCGTTGGTCTCCGTGTTGCACATCACCGAGACGCCGAAATCCTGATCCGGCAGGACCAGCATATAGGCGGCGGCCCCCGGCGCGATCCCGCCGTGCTCCAGGGTCCGGGCGCCACGATGGCGTCCGACCTCAAGTCCCCGACCGTAGACGGCCGGTACGCTCAGGGGGTCGCGGACGCCGTCCGCCATTCGGGCGATCAGACCCGGCGTCCCCACCTTGGGCGCTTCGAGATTGAGCATCCATCGGGCCATGTCTTCGGCCGTCGTGCGGATGTTGCCGGCGCCGTAGCCGGACCAAGAGAAGACCCGACGTTCCAGCCCGCCGGGTCCGGGCCCGTAGAGCTGGGCGACGTCCGGCCGTACCTGACGCCAGTTGTCCTGGACCCAGGTGTGGTTCATCCCGAGGGGGGCGAAGACCTGCCGGGTGAGGAAGTCGTTGAAGGACTGGCCTGACGCCCGCTCCACGACGAGGGCGAGCAGGGTGTAGTCGGAGTTGGCGTAGGCGTATCGCGCGCCGGGAACGAAATTCAGCTCCCGCTGGGCGTAGAGCGTGCGCAGGATGTCGCTCTGCGAGACGCCGTCCTCGGGCATGCGTCCCTGCAGCATCATCATCCATTCGTCGCGGAGGCCGCTGGTGTGATGGAGCAGGTGGTCGAGGGTGATGACGTGCGGATAGTCGTGCAGTTCGGGCACGAAGCGACGGACGTCGTCCTGCAGCGACAGGCGGCCGTCGGCCTCAAGCAGCAGGATGGCGAAGGCCGTGAACTGTTTCGACAGCGAGGCGATGTGGAATGCGGTCGCGGTTGTGTTCGGCGTCCCGGTCTCGACGGCGGCCTGACCGAAGGCCCGCTGGAAGACGACGTTTCCGGACTGTGTCGCAGAGACGGCGCATCCCGGGGCGTCGGATTTGTCGAACGGCGCGAACAGGGCGGCCGCGCGATCGGTCTGGTCGTCAGCGCGGGCAGGGGCGGCGCCGATCACCATCGCCAGGGCGAAGCCACCGGCCAGAAGTTGCGATTTCATAGGCGCTCCGCCCCCTTTTTCATAACGATCTGCTACAAATGTAGCACATCGGAAAATCGGGGCGAGGCGCCTGCGACGAGACGCGGTCGGGCGTCTACGAACACCGACCGCGGCCGGTTCTCGCTTGAGCTCCGGCCAATGCATTGTATTACGGCGTCACGCCGCTGAAGAGACATCCCATGGCACTCGCCCGCATCTACCGCCCCGCCAAGACCGCCATGCAGTCCGGCAAGGCCAAATCGAGAGAGTGGCGTCTGGAGTTCGAGCCGGCGTCGGCGCGGACGATCGATCCGCTGATGGGCTGGACCAGCTCGTCGGACATGAACGGTCAGGTGCGTCTGACCTTCGACACGGCGGAGGAGGCGGTGGCCTACGCCGAGCGGCACGGCATTCCGTTCCGTCTGCAGGAGCCGCAGGATCCGCCGGTGATCCTGAAGGCCTACGCCGACAATTTCGCCACCTTCCGCAAGCAGCCCTGGACGCACTGATTTCAAGTGCCGGCTAGCGCGCTTCCCGCTACTTGAGCCGCGATGTTGTTCGGTCACCGCGCTTCGCGCTACTTGAGCCCCGGGCGCCCATAGCTCAACCGGATAGAGCACCCGCCTTCTAAGCGGGATGTTGCAGGTTCGAGTCCTGCTGGGCGCGCCAACCCTGAACCACGCCGCCGCCCGTGCATTCAGCGGCGATGCGGATCGCCACTTTCAACATCAACGGCGTCAATACGCGGCTGCCCAACCTGCTGGCGTGGCTGGAAGAGGCGCGGCCGGATGTGGCCTGCCTGCAGGAGCTGAAGGCGACCGACGCGCAGTTCCCGGCGGCGGCCATCCGCGACGCCGGCTATTACGCCGTCTGGAAGGGCGAGCATCGCTGGAACGGGGTGGCGATCCTGTCGCGGTCCGAGCCGGTGGTGACGCGGCGCTGGCTGCCCGGCGACGAGGCGGATGTACAGAGCCGCTATATCGAGGCGGCGGTGGACGGGGTGCTGATCGCCTCCCTGTATCTGCCCAACGGCAATCCGCAGCCGGGGCCGAAGTTCGACTACAAGCTGGCGTGGTTCGAGCGGCTGATCGCTCACGCGGCGGACCTGCTGGAGAGCGGGGCGCCGGTGGTGCTGGCGGGCGATTACAATGTCGTGCCGACCGAGGCGGACATCTACAACAGCCGGTCGTGGAAGAAGGACGCCCTGCTGCAGCCCGAAAGCCGGGCGGCGTATGCGCGGCTGCTGGAGCAGGGCTGGACGGATGCGATCCGGGAGCGGTTTCCGCATGACCCGCCGCCGTGGACCTTCTGGCAGTATTTCCGGCAGGCGTGGGAGCGGGAGGCCGGACTGCGGATCGATCATCTGCTGCTGAGCCCGGCGGTCGCCGGACGGCTGAGCGACGCGGGCGTGGATCGCGAAGTGCGCGGGCGAGAGCGGGCCAGCGATCATGCGCCGACGTGGATCGTACTGGACTGAACCGCGGCGCAGCGTGGCCGTTCAGGACGCATGGCGCGCGCTCTGAAGGTCTTCTCCTATTCCGACGGCTTCCATTCCTGGACCGTGGCGGCAACGTCGCGGGCCAGGGCGCTGGAAGCTTGGGGCGTGAAACGGGACCTGTTCAAGGACGGCTCTGCTGTGGAGGCGGTGGAGGGGCCGGACAGGGAAGCTGCGCTGCAGGCGCCGGGTGAACTGATCGAGCGCGGGCTGTCGGTGGATATCGGCAAGGTGGAGAAGACCAGGGCGCCAAAGGCGGTGAAGACGCGCGGCCCCAGTGTGAAGGATGTGGCCCGGGTCGAGCTGCTGGAGGAGGAGCTGGCCGAACTGGAGGCAGGACAGGTGCGCGAGGCCGAAGCGCTGGAGGAGCGGCGGGCAGCGCTGGAGCGGGAGGCGGCGGCGCTGGCCGACAGTCAGTTGAAAGCGCGGGACGCATTGAAGGCGAAGCTGAAGGCGGCGCGGGTGAAGCTCAACTGACGGCGGCGCGCCACGCTGCGAGACCGGCCTCAAGGTCTGCAATCAGATCGGCCGGCGCTTCGAGGCCGACGTGAAGGCGCAACAACTGGCCGGGCAGGGCGGGCGGATTGCGGCGGCCGGGGAGTTGACCTGTCTCATGGGTGATCAGGCTTTCGAAGCCGCCCCATGAATAACCAAGTCCGAACAGTTCCAGCGCCGACATCAGGGCGTGGGCTGCGGTCTCGTCGCCGCCCTGCATGACGACTGCGAACAGGGAGGCGGCGCCGGTGTAGTCGCGCCGCCAGAGATCGTGTCCGACCGAGCCGGGCAAGGCGGGATAGAGGACTTCAGCGACCTCGGGGCGGGCCTGGAGCCAGGTCGCGACGGTCATGGCCGACCGGGCCTGCTCCTCGTAGCGGAGGGGAAGGGTGCGGATGCCGCGAAGGGCCAGCCAGGCGTCGTCAGGGGAGACCCGCCAGCCGAGGTCTTCGATCGTCTCGTAAATGGCGCGCCCCACGGCCGGGTCGGCGACAGCGATGGAGCCCATCAGCAGGTCGGAATGGCCGCCGACATATTTGGTCACCGCCTGGACGCTGACGTCGACTCCGTGCGCCAGAGGCGGGAAGGCCAGACCGGCGGCCCAGGTGTTGTCCATGACCGTGCGGACGCCGCGCGCGCGACAGGCGGCGGCGAGGGCGGGGACGTCCAGCATCTCGAACGTCAATGAGCCGGGCGATTCGATCAGCAGGACCCGCGTGCGGTCTGTCAGGCCGGCGAGGATGTCGGCGGTCGAGGCGTCGGGCGCGTGGAAGACTGTCGTGACGCCCCGCGCCTTCATATGTCGCATCAGGAAGCGGCGGGTGGGGCCGTAGAGGGCGTCGGTGGTCACAATCTCGTCGCCGGGCCTGAGCAGGGCGGTCAGGGGCACGGTGACGGCGGCGAGGCCGGAAGGGACAAGGTAGGCGTCGGTTCCGCCTTCGAGATCCGCCAAGGCCGTGCGGAGTTCGCGGGCGGCGCCCAGATCCTCAATGCCGTAGACGGGGCCTGGCGTCGCGTCGCGCATGTCCGCGGGCGCGTCGTTGAGGAGCGTCGAGGCCCGTTCGACCGGCGGGGCGACCGGACGGCGGCCTCGGCCGCGCCGGGTGGCGGAGGCGATCAGTCGGGTGCGGTCGCTGCGGTCGGACATTCGGGGCGCGGAACTGGAGTGGGGGAAGGCTTGCGGTTCGACGTCCAAAGGCCTCTAAAGCGAGGCGGGGCGCAAGGTCTGAGAGACTTCGGCGAGGCGGTATGAGTGCAGGTTTCACGGCGCGCCGGATAGCGACCGCAGCGATCGCAGTCGCAATGCTGACGCTTGCCGCCTGCGGGCGGGGCGAGCGGCAGGCCGGGGCGGCCGACAGCGTGGACGCCGGAACCCGGACGAACACCGTGGCCCCCGATTTCGCCAGCCCGACTCTCGCTGCGATCCAGCGGCGGGGCCGGTTGAATTGCGGCGTGCACGAGGGCCTGGTCGGCTTCGCCTACACAGACAACCGCGGCCAGTGGCGCGGCTTCGACGCCGACTTCTGCCGTTCGCTGGCGGCGGCGGTGCTGGGCGACGCCAATGCGGTGCGGTTCGTTCCCCTGACCAGCAGTCAGCGGTTCGAGGCGCTGCGCAGCGGACGCATCGACGTGCTGTGGCGTTCGACGTCCTGGACGCTGACGCGGGAAGCCCGCGAAGGCGTGCGTTTCGCCGGGATCAACTATTACGACGGTCAGGGCTTCCTGGTGCGGCGATCTCTGGATCTGGCCAGCGCGGCGGAGCTGAACGGCGCGCGGATCTGCGTGCAGCGGGCCTCGACCTCGGAGCTGAACGTCGCCGACTGGTTCCGGGCGAGGGGACTGGAATACACCCCCGTCATCACCGCCAACGAGGAAGCAGCGCGCGCGGCCTACGGGCGTGAGGACTGTGACGCCTTCAGCGCGGACATCTCGGCGCTGGCGGCCGCCCGCACCACCCTGTCGAACCCGGAGCAACACACGCTGCTGCCGGACGTGATCTCCAAGGAGCCGCTGGGGCCGGTGGTCAAGCGCGGGGACGAGGTCTGGACATCGATCGTGCGCTGGACCCTGAACGCCGTGATCCTGGCGGAGGAACTGGGCGTGACGCAGGACAACGCGGGCGACATGGCCGAGGATTCGCGCGATCCCCGGGTACGGCGGCTGCTGGGAACCGAGGGCGACTTCGGAGCCATGTTGGGATTGCGCAGGGATTGGGCGAAGTCGGCGATCGAAGCCGAGGGAAACTATGGCGAAATCTTCGCGCGGAATGTCGGGGCGGATTCATCGCTCGACCTGACGCGTGGGCTTAACGCACAATGGAATGCAACGCCGGGCGGTCTGATCTACGCCCTGCCCATCAGATAACGACAACGGCCGGGGAGCCGGGGGACGCATGGAAACGACGAAAAAGGGCGGCGTGCCGCTCTATCTCTGGATGCTGCTGGGCTTCGTGGTGGGCTTGGGAGGCGGGCTTTACGTCAACCTGACCGGCCAGACCGTCATCCCCGAGGTGATGGACATCATCCAGGCGGTCGGACAGATCTTCCTGCGCCTGCTGTTCATGCTGGTTCTGCCGCTGCTGTTCGCAGCCTTGGCGGTCGGCGTCGCCGAGATGGGCGATCTGAAGTCGCTGGGCCGCGTGGGCTTCAAGACGCTGATGTTCACAATTGTCGTTTCCGCCATCGCCGTCGGCATCGGCCTGGGCATGGTCAATCTCTTCCGTCCCGGTGACGGCGTGGATCCGGTGCTGGCCCAGCAGTTGCTGGCGCAGGGCGCCGAGGGGGCCTCGGCTATCGTGGGCAATGCGCCCAAGTCGATCGAGGCCGGTCAGTTCTTCCTCGACATGATCCCGTCGAACGTCGTCACGGCCGCGGCGGAGAACCAGATTCTGCCGGTGATGGTCTTCGCCCTGATCTTCGGCATCGGCATGGTCATGGCCAAGAGCCCGGCCACGGACGCGCTCCAGAGCGCCCTGCAGGGGCTGCTGGAAGTGATGATGAAGCTGATCAACCTCGTCATCAAACTGGCTCCATTCGCGATCGCGGCCCTGATGTTCAACCTGTCGGCTGTGTTCGGCTGGGACCTGCTGGTGCGGCTGGGCGCCTATGCCGGCGTCGCCATAGGCGCGATGGCGATCCACATGTTCATCGTCTATCCGCTGCTGGTCTGGATTTTCGGCGGCATGAACCCGCTGAAGTTCGCCAACGGCGTTCGCGAACCCTTCGTGGTGGCGTTCTCGACGGCCTCGTCCAACGCCACCCTGCCGATCGCCATCAAGGCGGCGGAAGAAAAGCTGATGCTGCCGCGCCGCATCTCGCGCTTCGTGCTGACGGTGGGCGCGACGGCGAACCAGAACGGGACCGCCCTTTTCGAGGGCGTGACGGTCCTGTTCCTGGCCCAGTTCTTCGGCGTCGACCTGAACCTGCAGCAGCAGCTGGTGGTGATGCTGGTCTGCATCCTGGGCGGCATCGGCACGGCGGGCGTGCCGGCCGGTTCGCTGCCGGTCATCGCCCTGATCCTCACCATGGTCGGGGTGCCGGCCGAGGGCATCGGCCTGATACTCGGCGTCGACCGCTTCCTCGACATGTGCCGGACCACGCTGAACGTCACGGGCGACCTTGTAGCGGCCACCGTGGTCTCGCGTGGCGAGGTCGACGTGCCTGCGGACGTTGCGGGACCGGAGCCGGTCGCGCCGCCGGTCTGAGACGGCGTTCAGGGGGCGATGTCGGTGTCTGACCGGCCGCCCCATTCGGCCCAGCTGCCGTCATAGAGGCGGGAGGGCTTTCCCAGCACGGCCAGTCCAAGGCTGAGGATGGCGGCGGTGACGCCCGATCCGCAGGTCGTGATGACGGGCCGATCCGGGTCGACGCCAGCGTCGCGGAACGCCTGTTCGAGCGCCGGGCTCCGTTTCATCGTGCCGTCCGCCTCAAGCAGGGCCGGGAAGGGCAGGTTCAGCGCGCCCGGCATATGTCCAGAGCGCAGGCCGGCGCGGGGTTCGGCCTCACGGGCGTGGAAACGGCCGGCAGACCGGGCGTCGAGCACCTGCACGCCGCTCGCCAAGGCATCCCGGACATCGGCGAGTGCGGCCGCGGCCCCGGCGTCGAGGCGCAGCGAGAAGACAGCGGGATCGCGGGGAACGGCCGGGCCGTGTTCCACTGTCCGATGCTCGGCCCTCCATTTCGGCAAGCCGCCGTCCAGCACGCGCACATGTCCTGCGCCCATGACGCGGAACATCCACCAGGCCCGGGCGGAGGACCGGATGCCGACCGTGTCGTAGACGACGATGGCGTCCCGATCCGAAATTCCCAGACTGCCCATACGCGCGGCGAAGGCGACGGGAGACGGCAGCATGTGAGGCAGGGCGCTGGCCGTGTCCGAACTCGCATCCAGATCGAAGAAGACCGCGCCGGGGAGACGGGTCGTCTCGAAGTCGGGCCGGCCGTCGCGGCCGTCCAGATGCCAGCTGGCGTCGACGAGACGGAGGTCCGGGTCGCCCAGGCGGGCGGCGAGGTCTTCGGTCGAGATCAGGGGCGAGGCGTCGGTCATGGAGGCGTCCGGCACGCCCGTCAGTCGCGCGCGAGGACCAGTTGTATCACGTCGGTCCGGGCCGAGCGGAAGCCCGCCTCGCAGTACGCCAGATAGAAGCGCCACAGTCGCCGGAACCGTTCATCGAATCCGCCCATGCGGCGGATGTCGCCCCAGGCCGTCTGGAAGCGTTCGTCCCAAAGCTTGAGGGTCTCGGCATAGTCCTGACCGAACCGCTCGATGACGCGCCAGTCGAGGCCGGCGCGGTCGATGACCGGCTTCAACTCCTTCTCCGACGGAAGCATGCCGCCCGGGAAGATGTATTTCTGGATGAAGTCGGTGCGCTTGTTGTAGCCGCCAAACAGGTCATCATCGATGGTGATGATCTGCAGGCCCGCCTTGCCGCCGGGCTTCAGCACATCGTGGATCTTGCCGAAATAGGCGGGCCAGTACTCGATGCCGACGGCCTCGAACATCTCGATGGATGCGACCCGGTCGAAGGTCCCCTCGACATCGCGATAGTCGATCAGCTGGATATCGACGCGGTCCGACAGACCGGCGTTGAACATGCGCTGGCGGGCGAAGTCGTACTGCTCCTGCGAGATGGTGACCGCCGTCACGCGGGCGCCGGCTTCCCCGGCGGCGAACTCTGCAAAACCGCCCCAGCCGCAGCCGATCTCGAGTACCGACTGGCCGGATTGCAGGTCCATCAGGCGGGCAAGGGACGCGTATTTCTCGCGTTGCGCGGCTTCGAGCGCCATGCCGGCCCGCGTGAACCGGGCCGAGGAATAGGTCATCGATGGGTCCAGCCAGGACGCATAGAAGGCGTTGCCCAGGTCATAGTGGGCGTGGATGTTCTTCCGCGAGCCCTTGCGGCTGTTTCGGTTCATCCGGTGGGAAAACCAGTGGACCGCCTTCATGGCCGGGTGGCCGTCCACCAGACGACGGATGTGATCGTAGTTGTTGGCGAAGGATTCCAGCAGGGCCGCGAGGTGCGGGCTTTCCCACTCCCCGGCCATATAGCCTTCCGCGAAGCCGATATCGCCCGAGGCCAGAACGCGGCGGGCGAAGCGGTAGTCCCTGATATCGAAGATCGCAGATACGCCGGGCTGTGAGCCATCCAGCTGATGCACCTTTCCGTTGGGCAGCAGGACAGTCAGGCGGCCAAAGGTCCAGTTGGAGGTCAGAAGGCGCAGCAGGAATGAGAACCCGCGGGGGGTGCGGGCGCCTGCCTCATGCCGCTCGGCGGTGACCGACGTCATGGGCGGAACTCTCCGACAGGCGGCCGAGGGGCGTCAATCCCCTTCGGCCTCGCGGCCAGCGATGACGGACTTGAGGGCGTCCAGCGCCCGCTGGCGGGCCTCGGCGTGATCAACGATCGGATCCGGATAGTCATGAATCCCCGCAGCGATGTCCGCCGGCGCTGTCCATGGCGCGTGGAGCCAGCGGTCGGGCAATCGGCTGAGTTTGTATGACCGGATTGAAGATTCGGAAGTACGGTGAAGCATCGGCTCCGGATCCAGCGACCCACTGCCAATTCTGAACATTGGAGGCGAGGTCGGCGTCCACAAGGGTGTTCCAGAACCACCGCTCACCTTCGCGCCAGTCGATCAGCAGGTGTTTGATCAGGAAGGAGGCGACGATCATGCGGACCCGGTTGTGCATGAATCCTGTCGTCCAGAGCTCGCGCATGCCGGCGTCGACGATGGGATAGCCGGTCCGGCCCTGCTTCCATGCCTCGAGGCCGTCCGGGTCGTCGCGCCACGGCATGGCGTCATATTCGGGCCGGAACGCCGTATCGGTCATATGAGGAAAGGCGTGCAGCAGGTGGGCCGAGAACTCGCGCCAGCCGATCTCTGCGACGAACTTTTCCGCCTCGGCGGACGGGGCCAGACCGTCGGCGGCCGCCGCGCGTACGGCGTCGATCGGCCGCCACGGACTGATCTCGCCGAAGTGCAGGTGCGGCGACAGGCGGCTGGTCGCCGGCTCGGCGGGGCGATCGCGGCCGATGGAATAGGTTTTGAGGCCATGGGCGACGAAAGCGGCCAGGGCGGCGGACGCTCCCGCCTCGCCCGGGCTCCAGTCGAAGCCGCCGGACCAGTCGGGCCGCGCGGGATGCAGCGCCCAAGCGTCGATGTCATCGGACGCAAGGGTGGACGGGCTTACAAGCACACGCGGGCCGGCTGCCCGGGGCGGCGGCGAGGCTGTGGCGAGCAAGGCCTTCATGAAGGGCGTAAAAACCTTGTACGGCTGGCCCGCGCCGTTCAGCACGCTGCCCGGTCGAGTCAACGCCCTCGGTCTTGAGGGTGTGGGCGATATCGGCGTCGCGGGCGAAGGCGTCCGGTTCGAACAGACGGTTCATATAGACGGCGTCGGCGCCGGTATCCGCGACCAGCCGGAGCAGTTCCGCCTCGCTGTCGCCGCGGCGCAGGATCAGACGAGAACCGCGCTCTCGCAGCGAGGCCTCGAGGGCGCGCAGGGACTTGTCCAGCCACCAGAGCGAGGCGGCGCCCATCGGCCGGACGGCCGCGCCCTGATCGAGGATGTAGACGGGAACGATCGGCCGCCCGGTCTCCAGAGCATGGGTCAGGGCCGGATTGTCGGCCAGACGAAGGTCCTGACGGAACCAGAGGATGACAGGACGGTCGTCGGCCTTGGTGGTCATGCGGTCGGGCTCCGTGATAGCTTGCGAACCTATACGTCCGACGCCACCTGATGGCCGCATGAGTGCGGCATCGACCGTGCGTCTCCAAGCCGCAAATCCGGGAAGCCTGCCTTGTCCAAGCCAAACGCCGTCATCGACATCAAGGAAGGCCTGACGCGGCCCGTCACCATCGGCGGCGGTCAGCGGATCGTCTTCATCGCCGGCCCCTGCCAGCTGGAAAGCCGCCAGCACGCGCTGGAGATGGCCCATGCGCTGAAGGAGATCGGCGAGCGGCTGAATGTCGGCATCATCTACAAGACCAGTTTCGACAAGGCGAACCGGACCAGCGCCACCGCCGCGCGCGGTTTCGGCCTTGAAGGCTCGCTGCCGATCTTCGCGGAAATCCGCGAGGTCACGGGTCTGCCGGTGCTCACCGACGTGCACACCGAGGAGCATTGCCGCATCGCCGCCCAGGCCGTCGACGTGCTGCAGATCCCTGCCTTCCTGAGCCGCCAGACCGACCTGCTGCTGGCCGCCGCCGCGACCGGCAGGGTAATCAACATCAAGAAGGGCCAGTTCCTGGCCCCCTGGGACATGAAGAACGTCATCGCCAAGGTGGTCGGGGCGGGTAACCCCAACGTCATGGCCTGCGAGCGCGGCGCCAGCTTCGGCTACAACACCCTGGTGTCGGACATGCGCGCCCTGCCGGTGCTGCGCGAGATCGGCTGTCCGGTGGTGTTCGACGCGACCCATTCGGTGCAGCAGCCGGGCGGGCAGGGCACCTCCTCGGGCGGGCAGCGCGAGTTCGTGCCGGTTCTGGCGCGGGCCGCCGTGGCCGTGGGCGTGGACGCGGTCTTCATGGAAACGCATCAGGACCCCGACAATGCGCCGTCGGACGGGCCGAACATGGTGCCGCTGGACCAGTTCGAGGCCCTTGCCGCCGACCTGATCGCCTATGACGACCTGACCAAGGCGCGGATGGCGAAGGCCGCCTGAATCCGATAGGCCAAGGATATGGCTGACCGCACGCTCGATCTCGGACAACTGCAGGCGCTGCTAGAGAGGGTGCGCGGGCTGAAGGTCGCCTGTGTCGGCGACCTGATGCTGGACCGCTATGTCTATGGCGAGGTCAGCCGGATCTCGCCGGAAGCGCCCATCCCCGTGCTGCGCACGCGCCGGACCATCGCCATGCCGGGCGGGGTGGGCAATGTGGCGCGCAACGTCGCGGCGCTGGGCGGCACAGCGCGGCTCGGAGCCGTGGCGGGGCAGGATGCGGCCGGCGACGAGCTGACCGCCCTGATCGCGGCGGAACCGGGCATAGAGGACGCCGTCGAACGGCGGGCCGGCGTGGCCACCATCGTCAAGACCCGCTTCGTCGCCGCCGGCCAGCAGCTGCTGCGCCTGGACGAGGAGGCGGCGGCGCTGATGGGCGATGAAAGCGAGGCCTTTACGGGCGCTTCTGTATATCTGTTGTCAGATTACTCGAAGGGCGTGGTCAGCGATCTGGTGATCGCCCAGGCCCTGTCGGCGGCGCAGAAGAGCGGTGCGCCGGTCGTGGTCGATCCCAAGGGTCGCGACTTCGCCCGTTATGGCGCGGTCGATCTGATCAAGCCCAACGCCAGCGAACTGGCCGCCGCCACCGGACTGCCGGTCGAGAGCGACGCCGAGGTCGAGGC
The DNA here is from genome assembly GCF_001426805.1 of Brevundimonas sp. Root1423. NCBI lineage: Bacteria > Pseudomonadati > Pseudomonadota > Alphaproteobacteria > Caulobacterales > Caulobacteraceae > Brevundimonas > Brevundimonas sp. Root1423. The sequence goes on along the minus strand of NZ_LMFL01000045.1, from coordinate 182,634 downwards.
GGCGCTGAAGGCGCTTCTGCACGCGACGACGGCCAAGGCCGTGGTGGTGACGCGGGCCGGCAAGGGCATGAGCCTGATGCGGCGAGGCGAGGCAGCCAAACATTTCCCCGGTCGGGCGCGGGAGGTGTTCGACGTCTCGGGCGCCGGCGACACGGGACTGGCGGCGCTTGGTCTTGCGCTGGGCGCGGGCGCATCGCTGGAGACGGCGGTCGAGTTTGCGATCCTGGCCTCGGGCGTGGTGGTCGGGAAGGCGGGGACGGCGGTGGTCACGCCGGCCGAACTGATCGACGCCGAGATGAGCCAGCACGCCGCCGGGGCCCACGCCAAGGTCATGCCGCTGGAGGAACTGGCGCATGTGGTCGAGGGCTGGAAGCGTCAGGGGCTGAAGGTCGGCTTCACCAACGGCTGCTTCGACATCCTGCACCGGGGCCACGTGGCCTATCTGGCGCAGGCGCGCGGCTGGTGCGACCGGCTGGTGGTGGCGCTGAACACGGACGCCTCGGTGCGCCGGCTGAAGGGCGAGGGGCGGCCGATCAACGATCTGGACAGCCGGGCGGTGGTCATCGGCGGCCTGCAATCAGTGGACCGGGTGACGGCCTTTGACGATCCCACGCCGCTGGCCCTGATCGAGCGGCTGCGGCCCGACGTGCTGATCAAGGGCGCGGACTATACGCGTGAGGGCGTGGTCGGCGGCGATCTGGTCGAGAGCTGGGGCGGCGAGGTCAGGCTGGCCACGTTCGAGGACGGCTATTCGACCACGAAGACGGTCGAGAAAATGAAGGGCGAAGCATGATCCGGCGCATGATCGTGGTGACGGGCGGGGCCGGTTTCATCGGCTCGAACATCGTCGCGCGCCTGTGCGCCGAGGGCCGGCGGGACATCGTCGTCTGCGACCGGCTGGAGACGGCCGATCTGGGCAAGTGGAAGAACCTGGCCAAACATCCGATCGCCGACTTCTGGGAGCCGGAAGAGCTGTTCGACCAGCTGGAGCGCAACGCGGAGCGCATTGAGGCCGTGGTGCATATGGGCGCCATTTCCTCGACGACCGAGCCCGATTCGGACCTTATCCTGCGCACGAACTTCAGCCTTTCCCGCGACCTCTGGGCCTGGTGCGCCTTGCGCGACGCCCGGCTGATCTACGCCTCTTCGGCGGCGACATACGGCGATGGCGGCCTCGGGTTCGAGGATCAGGACGATCTTCGCTCCCTGACTGCACTCAGGCCGCTAAACGCCTACGGTTATTCAAAATATCTGTTCGATCAGTATGCAGCGCGACAGGCCCAGTCACGCACGGCGCCCACGCAATGGGCGGGTCTGAAATTTTTCAATGTCTATGGACCGAACGAGTACCACAAGGGCGGGATGAAGTCGGTCGTGGCGCAGATCTGGCCGAAGGTTCAGGCCGATCAGCCGGTCACCCTGTTCCGCTCGCATAATCCGAACTACGCCGACGGCGGCCAGATGCGCGACTTCGTCTTCGTCGACGATGTGGTCGACATGGTCGAGTGGCTGCTGGAGACGCCCGAGGTCTCGGGGGTGTTCAACGCCGGTTCGGGTCAGGCGCGGTCCTTCCTCGATCTGGCCAACGCCACCTTCGCGGCGGCGGGCAAGACGCCGCGGATCGAATATGTCGATACGCCCGAGAGCATCCGCGACAAGTACCAGTATTTCACCGAGGCGCGGATGGAGCGTGTGCGCGAGGCGGGCTTCAGCGGGCAGTCCACGCCTCTGGAAGAGGGCGTGCGCCGCTATGTGCAGGACTTCCTCTCTACGGCGGACCCGTATCGATGAGTTTGCGCAGGCTGACCTTTCGCCAGTGGGTCGGCTGGATCGGCCTGACGATCGTTCTGTTGCTGGTGACCGCCGTCGCGGTCTGGCGGGGAGACATCCTCAAGGCCGGGCTGGATCCGCAGGTGCCGTTCCAGACCTATACGCCGCCGCCCGCGCCCGACTACGGCGCACCGGCGGCCTGGGCGCTGCGCGAGACGCGGACGCCGGGGGCGGGGCCGGCGGCGATCTTCTTCGTCCATTCGACCACCTATGACGGCGGCAGGGAGTGGAACGGACCGATCGGAAACCGCGGCGCCGATACGTATCTGAGCCGGGTGGTTCTGCCCAACTACGCCGGGCCGTTCGCTCGGGCCGGCGCGATCAGCGCGCCGCGCTACCGGCAGAGCAGCCTCTATACCCGCCTGACGCTCCGCGAGGACGCACGGGAGGCGCGGGCTTTCGCCTATGGCGATGCGGCGGCGGCGTTCGATGTCTGGATCGCCAACCATCCGACTGGTCCGATCGTGCTGGCCGGGGTGGAGCAGGGCGGCGACATCGTCGAACGGTTGGTGCGCGAGCGGGTGGCTTCCGATCCGGCGCTGCGTCGACGGCTGGTCGCGGCCTATCTGATCGACACGGTGGCTGCGGTCGACGGCCTTTCGCCGCAGGTTCCAGCCTGCGCGCGCCGGGACCAGGTCGGCTGCGTCGTGGGCTGGTCGCCTGTGGGCGTGAGCAATGACGGCGCGGCGCGGCGCAGGTTGCGCAGGGCTCTGGTCTGGGATGCGCGCGGGCGGCTGGTCGAGCTGGCGGGTCGGCCGGCCCTGTGCGTCAACCCGGTCACGGGTTCGACCGACATGGCCACGGTCGAGGCGCGGTTCCACAAGGGCGCGACCAACGCCACGGGCCTGGAATGGGGCGCGCGACCGGCGCTGATGGCGCGGGAGATCGAGACACAGTGCCGGGACGGCCTGTTGCGGCACTCGGAGCCGACGACCGAGTCCTTCCGCGAGACCGGCAGCTGGGCGGATCGAAGAAAATCTCGTCCGTACAATCTGTTCTACGGCGATATTGAAGCCGATGTTCAGGCGCGGCTGACGGCGTGGCAGGCGCGGCCGGCCGCCTAGTCGATCCCCGGGCGGTCGTTGCGCCAGTCGAACAGGGCCTCCAGCACCTTGACCGCCTCGCCGCGCGGGCTGGTGAGGTCCGGGTCGCGGCCGAGCACCAGACGCGCGTCGTCTGCCGCGGTCAGCATCAGGGCGCGATGCCGGATCGGATCGGCGAAACGGTAGGCCGGGAATCCGCTCTGTTTGAGCCCCAGCGGATCCCCGCCGCCCCGCAGGCGGAAATCTTCCTCGGCGATCTCGAAGCCGTCCTCGGTGCGGCGCAGGGTCTCCAGCCGGGTCTTCGCCGTCTCGCCGAGGCCGTCGTCGCCGCCGCCGTACAGCAGGATGCAGGCGCTGGCCTTGGCCCCGCGGCCGACGCGTCCGCGCAGCTGGTGGAGCTGGGCCAGGCCGAAACGGTCGGCGTGTTCGATGACCATGATGGTGGCGTTGGGCACGTCGACCCCGACCTCGACCACGGTGGTGGCCACCAGCAGCGGGATGCGGCCGTCGGCAAAGTCCGCCATCACGGCCTCGCGTTCGGCCCCGGGCATTTGGCCATGGGCGAGACCGACCTCAACCTTCAGGATGCGGCGCAGGTCGGCGGCGCGGGCTTCTGCGGCGGCCAGATCGCTGGCCTCGCTCTCGGCCACCAGCGGGCAGATCCAGTAGGCCTGGGCGCCGCCGTCGATGGCGGCCTTCAGCCGTTTCGCCACCTCGCCGATCCGGGCCAGCGGCAGGACGGCCGTGGTCACCGGGGTGCGGCCCGGCGGCTTCTCGGTCAGGCGTGACACCTCCAGTTCGCCGTACTGCGTCAGTTCCAGCGTGCGCGGGATGGGGGTGGCCGACATTGTCAGCAGGTGGACGCCGCCGGTGCGGGGGTCGCCCTTGGCCTGAAGGCGCTGGCGCTCGTTGACGCCGAAGCGGTGCTGTTCGTCGATGACCGCCAAGGCCAGACGGTCGAAGCGGACGGCGTCCTGGAACAGGGCGTGGGTGCCAATGGCGACCTGCGCCTCGCCCGAAGCGAGGGCGGCGAGGCGCGTGCGGCGCTCGGCGGGCGTGTCCCGGCCGGTCAGGAGGACGGCGCTGACGCCCGCGGCTTCCATCATGGGCGCGATGCGCTGGAAATGCTGGCGGGCCAGTATTTCGGTCGGCGCCATCAGGGCGGACTGGAAGCCCGACGCGGCGGCGTCGGCCAGGGCCAGCGCGGCGACGGCGGTCTTGCCCGAGCCGACGTCCCCCTGCAGCAGCCGGCCCATCTGTTCGCCCGAGGCCAGGTCGCGGCGGATTTCGGCGATGGCCTGATCCTGGGCGCCGGTGAGCTGGAAGGGCAGGGAGGCCAGCAGGCGGGTGGAGGCGTCGCCGGGGTGGATGACCGGGGCCGGGGTGATCTGACGCGCGCGCCGGCGGCGGGCGAGCGCCAGCTGGTGGGCGAACAGTTCGTCATAGGCCAGCCGCTGGCGGGCCGGGGCGTCGGGCTCCAGATCGGGCTCGGCTTCGGGGGCGTGGAGGCGCTGCAGGGCGGCGCGCCAGCCGGGCCAGCGGGTTTTCGCGACCCATGCAGGATCCTGCCATTCGGGCAGGTCGGGAGCGTGCTGAAGCGAGGCCTGCACCAGTTTGCGAATGACGCGGGAGGTCAGGCCCTGTGTGGCCGGATAGACGGGCTCGATGGCCGGGATGTCGCCGGCCTGTTGGGGGGTGAAGATGTCCGGGTGGACGATCTGCACCTCGTTGTTGAACCGCTCGACCTTGCCGGTCACCAGCCGGGTCTGCCCGCGGGGCAACAGGCGGTCGATGTGCTGGGCCGAACCGCCGAACCAGATCAGGTGGACGAAGCCGGTGGCGTCGGTGGCGCGCACCTTGATCGGCGCGCCGGGCTTTGACGGCACGATCAGACGGTCGATGCTGATCTCGAAGATGCCGACCTGACCCTCAACGGCGTCGGCGGCGGTCATGGGGCGCCGTACGACAAGGCCGGCCGGGGACAGGAAGGCCACGTCGCGCACCAGCGGGCCGGCCAGTTTCTGGACCAGCGGCAGGACCTTCGGCCCGACGCCCTTGAGGGTCGAGACTTCGGCGAACAACGGGAAGAGAATCTCGGGGCGCATCGTCAGGAATACATCCTAAGATTGTATTTCTGAATCGTCGGCGCTATCTTGCAGGCGTCGATGTCGGCGAGGGCGGAGGGCAGGCGCATGTCGGTCCAGGATCTGCAGAACAATCTACGCGCCAAGGGATACGACCCCGGGCCCGCGGACGGCCAACTGGGGCCAAACACCTTTCAGGCCCTGGCCGGGTACATGTCGGATGGCAGGGCGCCGGCGGGTACGGGCGCGCTGATCGCGCAGTACGCCGATGAGGGGGGCCTGACCACCCGTCTGCGGCTGATCCATTTCTTTGCGCAGGTCAGTCATGAGAGTGGTTTCCGCCCGATCGCCGAGAACCTGAACTACTCGGTCGACGGCCTCAAGCAGACCTTTTCCTCGGCGCGGATTTCACGGGCGCAGTGCGAGGCGCTGGGCCGGGCGCCGGGGCGACCGGCGGACCAGCAGGCCATCGCCAACGCGGTCTATGGCGGCGCCTGGGGCGCGGCCAATCTGGGAAACACCCAGCCCGGGGACGGTTGGCGCTATCGGGGAAGGGGGCTGATTCAGCTGACTGGGCGGGCCAACTACGCCCGCACCGGCGCGACCTACGAGGCGGATCCGGATCAGGTGACGACACCGGCGGGCTCGGTGCATTGCGCGATCGACTACTGGCGCACGCGAGGGCTGAACACACCAGCGGACGCCGACGACGTGGCCCGCGTCACCCGACTGATCAATGGCGGCGCTCTGGGGCTGGCGGAGCGTATCGCCCTGACCAATCGCGGAAAGGCGATCTGGCCGGCCTGAGCACGGTGGCGGCGGGGCTCCTGCCCCGCTATATCCCCCGCTTCATGACCGATGACCGTGAGCAGACCCGTCTCGCCCGCGCGCGCTTCCGCGCGTGGCGCCGAGGCTTTCGTGAAGCCGATCTGGTGCTGGGTCCCTTCGTGGACAGCGTCGGTCCGTCGCTGACCGTGCCGACCCCTGACGAGCATGAGACCCCGGTGATGGGCAAGATCCGCGACTTCATGCGCGACCACGTCGCCGCCGCCGTGGCCGAGGGCGCCGGTTGATGGACGCCGTGCTGCCCAAGCGGGGCGATCAGGAACTGGGCGGGGCCCCCGAGGGTCTGGACGCGCTGACGGTCGCCGAGCGGCTGAAGGCGGACGGCGGCGTCGCCGTCTTCGTCGCGCGCGACTATGCGCGCATGGGCGAGTTCGTTCAGGCGTTCGGCTTCTTCGCCCGGGACATCGAGGTCATCGAGTTTCCCGCCTGGGATTGCCTGCCCTACGATCGGTTGAGCCCGTCTTCGTCTGTGTCGGCCGAGCGTATGGCGGCGCTGACGAAACTGGCCCAGCGACAGAAGGGCGACCGCAAGCCGACGCTGGTCGTGACCACGGTCGGTGCGGCGATCCAGCGGACGCCGCCGCGCGAGGTCACTTGCGGGGCCGGGTTCGAGACGACCGTCGGGCTAGATCTCGATACGGCGGCGCTGGAGCGGTATTTCGCGGCCAACGGCTATATGCGCGCCTCGACGGTGTCCGAGCGCGGCGAGTTCGCGGTGCGCGGCGGGGTGATCGACGTTTATCCGCCGGGCTTTGACGAGCCGGTGCGGCTGGACATGTTCGGCTCGGAGCTGGAGTCGATCCGTACCTTCGATCCGGCGACGCAGCGGTCGACCGGACAGCGGCGCGAGGTGTCGCTGGCGCCAGTGTCCGAGGCCCTGCTGGACCCCGAGAGCATTTCCCGGTTCCGCACCGGCTATCTGAGCCTGTTCGGCGCCGCGGGCGACGATCCGCTGTACGCCGCCATCAGCGAGGGCGCGCGGCGGCAGGGCATGGAGCACTGGCTGCCGCTGCTCTACGACCGGCTGGAGACGCTGTTCGACTATCTGCCGGACGAGGCCAGCCTGTTCCTGGACAATCAGGTCGAGGCGGCGCGGGCCGAACGCTGGACCCTGACGCGCGACGCCTATGAGGCGCGGCGCGATGCGGCGATGGGCCGGAAGGCGGGCGGGTCGGCCTATCGCGCCCTGCCGCCCGAGCGGCTGTATCTCGACGAGGGCGACTGGAACAGCGCCCTGGCCGGCCGGAGGGTGTGGCGGATGTCGCCGTTCCATGGACCGGGCGAGGACGCTGGCGGCCGTTTGGGACGCAGCTTTGCCGCCGAGCGGGCGCAGGACAGCGTCAATCTGTTCGAGGCCGTGGCGCGTCACGCCGAGGCGGTGAAGGCGGCAGGCAAGCGTGTGCTGTTCGCGTCGTGGACCGAGGGTTCGTCCGAGCGTCTGGCCGCCATGCTGGCCGATCACGGTCTGGAGCATGTGGTCGCCGTGCGCGACTGGGCCGACGTGCAGAAGGCGCCGAAGGACCTTTATCTGCGCGGCGTCCTGCCGGTGGAGCACGGGTTCGAGACCGATGAGGTCGCCGTCATTTCCGAGACCGACATTCTCGGCGACCGTCTGGCGCGACCGCGAAAGAAGCGGCGGGCGTCGAACTTCCTGGCCGAGGCTTCGGCCCTGACGACGGGCGATCTGGTGGTCCATCTGGATCACGGCATCGGGCGCTATGAGGGTCTGAAGACGCTGGATATCCAGCAGGCGCCGCACGACTGTCTGGAACTGCTCTACGCGGGCGACAGCAAGCTGTATCTGCCGGTCGAGAATATCGACCTGCTCACCCGTTACGGGTCCGACGCCGACGGGGCGCAGCTGGACCGGCTGGGCGGGGCGGGCTGGCAGGCGCGCAAGGCCAAGGCCAAGGCTCGCCTGCGCGACATGGCCGAGGGACTCATCGCCCTGGCGGCCAAGCGGTCGCTGCGGACCTCGGAGGCGATCACGCCGCCACAGGGGCTGTTCGACGAGTTCTGCGCCCGCTTCCCCTACGAGGAGACGGACGACCAGCTGAACGCCATCGGCGACGTGCTGGAGGATCTCGGCAAGGGCACGCCGATGGATCGCCTGATCTGCGGCGACGTCGGCTTCGGCAAGACCGAGGTGGCGCTGAGGGCTGCGTTCGTGGTGGCGATGACGGGACAGCAGGTGGCCATCGTCTGTCCGACGACCCTGCTGGCGCGGCAACATTTCAAGACCTTCAGCGAACGGTTCGCCGGCTGGCCGGTCACGGTCCGGCACCTGTCGCGGATGGTGACGGCCAAGGACGCGGCGGAAACACGCGCGGGCCTTAAGGACGGCTCGTTCGAGATCGTCGTCGGCACCCATGCGGTGCTGAGCGAACAGGTCGGGTTCAAGGACCTCGGGCTGGTGATCGTCGACGAGGAGCAGCACTTCGGGGTCAAGCACAAGGAGAAGCTGAAGTCCCTGCGGGCCGACGTTCACTTGCTGACCCTGACGGCGACGCCCATTCCGCGGACGCTGCAGATGGCGCTGTCGGGCATCCGCGAGATGTCGATCATCGCCACCCCGCCGGTAGACCGTCTGGCGGTGCGGACCTATGTGACGCCGTGGGATCCGGTGCTGGTGCGAGAGGCCCTGCTGCGCGAGAAATATCGCGGCGGTCAGGCCTACTACGTCGTGCCGCGCCTGAGCGACTTGCCCGACATCGAAAAATTCCTGCGCGAGCAGGTGCCCGAGATCAAGTTCGTGGTCGGTCACGGTCAGATGTCGCCGACCCAGCTGGAAGACGTGATGAGCGCCTTCTACGACGGCAGCTACGACCTGCTGCTGTCGACGACCATCGTCGAGAGCGGGCTGGACGTGCCGACGGCCAACACCCTGATCGTGCACAAGGCCGACATGTTCGGCCTGGCCCAGCTGCACCAGATTCGCGGCCGGATCGGCCGGGCCAAGGCGCGGGCCTTCGCCTATCTGACCACCCCGCCCGAGAAGCCGATGAGCCTGTCGTCGGAGCGGCGGCTGCAGGTGCTGCAGTCGCTGGACAATCTGGGCGCCGGTTTCCAGCTGGCCAGTCACGATCTGGACCAGCGCGGCGGCGGCAACCTGCTCGGCGACGAACAGTCGGGCCATATCCGCGAGGTCGGGGTCGAGCTGTACCAGCAGATGCTGGAGGACGCCGTCGCCGAACTGCGTCAGGCAGGCGAGGGCGGCGGCGTGGTCGACCGCGGCTGGTCGCCGGCGATCAACGTCGGCGCGGCCGTATTGATTCCAGAGGATTACGTCCCGGATCTGAACGTACGTCTAAGTTTGTATCGCCGTCTGTCAGACGCCGAGAACTCGGAAACGCGCGAGGCGCTGGCCGCCGAGTTGATCGACCGGTTCGGGCCGCTACCGGACGAGGCGAAGCAACTGCTGCGCATCGTCGGCATCAAGGCCAACTGCAAGACGGCCTGTATTGAGCGCATCGACATCGGGCCCAAGGGCGCCGTGCTGACGCTGCGCAACCACGCCTTCCCCAATCCGATGGGGCTGGTCGGTCTGATCCAGAAGAACCACGCCTTCTGGAAGATCCGGCCCGACCAGAAGATCGTCGTGAAGGGCGAGTGGGATACGGCGGCCGACCGGCTGAAGGTCGCCGAACGCATCACCGCCGATCTGGCCCGGGTGGCCGATGCGGCGTGACGGTCCGGGTGCGCGAGGCGACGGAGGCGGATTGGCCGGCGATCTGGCCGATCGTGAAGGCGACGGCGGCCGCCGGCGAGACCTACACCTATCCGCGCGACCTGACCGAGCCGTTCGGCAAGGCTTTGTGGAACCCGCCGTCGTGGGTGGTTCTGGTCGCGGTCGACGAGGCCGAAGCGGTGCTGGGCACGGCGAAGTTCGGCCCGAACCAGCTGGGACCCGGCGCCCACATCGCCAACGCCAGCTTCATGGTCGCGGCCGAGGCCCGCGGACGCGGCGTGGGAAGCGCGCTGGGCGAGGCGGTCGTCCGGGCTGCAGCGGAAGCCGGCTATCACGCCATGCAGTTCAACGCCGTGGTGGAGGCGAACCATGCGGCCGTGAGCCTGTGGCGATCGCTGGGGTTCGAGATCATCGGCACCGCGCCCGAGGCGTTCGACCATCCCCGTGAGGGGCTGGTCGGTCTGCACATCATGTACCGGCGGCTCTAGCCCTCGTGCGGGGCGGCGTTTTCAAAATGCGTCTCCCACCAGCCCTTCCAGCGGCTCTCCAGATCGGAAAAGGCGGTGTCTGACAGGCCGTAGGTGGTCAGGGTCAGCATGGTCGCGCCGCGCGGACGCTTGTCCGCCTTGGGCGGGCTTTCCGCCACGACCAGCAGGCCGTCGCCCCAGGCGTCGACCGTGACGCCGATCTGGTGGCGCGAGACGAACCAGACCTGTCCGGACGCATCGTCGGGGCCCAGCGGCATCGTATAGGGCTCGCCCGGCGCCGGGGCGGCGTCGAGGCCCAGCACCGAGCGGCCCAACTGATCAGCATGAGGCGGGCCCGAGAAGAAGATCGTGCGGCGCGTCTGGCCGGGATGGCGGGCGAAGGCGAAGGCCAGCTGCTGGGTGAAGGAAATCCAGCCCTCGATCATGCCGTCGAACACGTCGGTCCATTCACCGACGGGGGCGGAGCGGACCACGCGGACGACGCTGGTGTCGCCGCGCGCCTCGACCTCATAGCGGTCGTTGACGCCGACGAAGGTGACGGTGCGGCGCGCTTCGTCGGCCTCGGCGTGCGTGACGAAGATGAAGTCGATCTCGTCCTTCAGGGCGTCAGTGTCCCAGCCGAACCAGTTGGCGATCTGTTTCGGATCGCGCAGGGCCGCCCAGACCGCATCGGCGGGTGCGGGCACGGTGACCTCGACGAGGACGTGGTCTTCCACGGGCTTGGCGGCGTCGGTCATGGCGGTCAGTTCCTGGCTGGAGCGGGTCGGGGCGTCGCCGGATGGGCGGCGGCGGTGAGCCGGTAACGGCGGCCCGAAGGAGCAGAGTATTTGCGGGCGAGTGCCGCGACGGCGGCGCTGACCTCGTCGGTGAAGGTTTCGAAATCGCCGGGCGTGGCGAAGGTGACATCGGCCTCGACCGTCAGGGTCAGCAGGCGCGAGCCCTCGGCGGCGGCGTCCTGACGCATGCGGGCGACGTCGCGGACGATTGTCGAGGCGGTGGAGATCAGATGGTCGGCGGCGTGGCGATCCTGGGCCTCGACCGCGTCCGGGTCGGGCGGCCCCTGCATCATGGCCGGGTCGAAGACGTAGCTTTGGGCGGCGACGAAGAGGCGTTCAGTGAAGCCTCGCTTGCGCCGCTCTTCGGCCAGCCGGATCAGGCCCGCCGCCTCGAGCGCGCGGAGATGGTGGCCGATGTTCTGGCGGGGCAGCCCCAGCTTTTCCGACAGGCCGGCGGCGGAGGCTGGCTCGATCAGGGCGGCGAGGATGCGGCGGCGTATGGGCGCCAGCGCCAGAAGGGCGGTGTCCAGGTTGTCGAGCAGGGCGGAGGGACGCGCCGTCATGACGCGAACCTGCATTAGACAAATAAGATTGTCAAATGGGCGTCAGGCCTGCGACCTGACATTGCCCGAGGCGCGCTCAAGCACCGCGGCGGGGGACTCGCCCGATCCGACCTCGGCCACGCCAACCTCGAACTCGACGACGAAGGGCGAGCGGTCGGGACCCGCGTCGAAGGCGGTGCAGCCGATGACGGCGGCGATCCGGTCGGCGGCGATGCGTCCGGACGGCCCGTGGGTGGCAGGCAGGGCGAGGGCGAAGACGTCTGGAGACAGGCGCGCCGCCGTGTCCTCGGTGCGGATCAGGCGCGAGACCATGGCGCCGATCTGCGGCAGGGCGCGGTCGAGCCAGCCGCCCTTGCGGGCCTCGGCGACGGCCTCGGTTTCGGACACGCGCAGCACCGCCACCGAAAGCGGCCGGCGGCGCAGGCGGGCGCCCTCGGCGACGCGGGCCAGATGGCTGGCGAACAGCTGGGGCGTGAACAGGCCGGTGGCGGGATCGGTCAGGTCCGAACCGCGTGCGCTTTCCAGCGCCTTGCGGATGGCGACGTGACGGCGGTGGGCGCGCGCCAGGGCGGTGATGCGCTCGGCCGTTTCTTCCTCGGGCGTGTCAGCGGCGGCGACGTCGGCGAAGCCACGATTGTAGAGCTCGGCCAGATTGATCTCGCCGGAGCCGCGCAGATAGAGCACCGCCGGGATGTGATACAGGCGCGTATTCCGCTTCATGCCCGAGGCGATCGACAGGGCCGGGGTGTGGTCTTCGGCGCCCCAGAGGACGGCGGCGTCGAAGGGCTTTTCGTGCAGGTAGTCGAAGGCCGTGTAGGGCGTCGGGGCCGCCACGACCTCGCAGCCGCGAGCGGTCAGGGCGTTGGACAGGGCGAGGAAATGCCGGTCGGGCTTGCCCGCCGCCAGGACGCGTAGCGGAGTCGCATCGGTATCGGACAGTGGCAGGGGCTGGCCGCGCGCAGCGAAGGTGGCCTCGCGCAGGCTGACCTCTTCCTCGGCGATGGCGGAGCGGATCAGATTCTCCAGACGCAGCGCCGCCTGGGCCGCGTGGGGCGGAGCGGACATGGCGATGTCGGCTACCCCGGGTTCCCAGCCGGCGGCGTCCGCGCCGATGGCGAGAACGGGCAGGCGGCGCGGGGTGACGGTCTGACGCAGGGCTTCGACGCCCCGCGTCGCGTCGGGCATTCGGGCGTCGAGGATCACCGCCTCCAGCGGCCAGTCGATCAGGGTCTGGACGGCCCCCGCGAGCGAGCGGGCCGTGACGGTGCGCCAGCCGAGAGCGTCCAGCCCCTGACACAGCGGGCCGACCAGGTCGTCGTCAGGGGCGACGACCAGAATGCGCGGATCGGAACCCAAGATCGGAATCTCCAACCGCCCCAGCCCCCTGGCGCGGTTTCATGGCGGCGGACCATAGCGACCGCAGGCCGTTGGAAGCAACGGGTCTGCGATGGCTTTCCGACCAACGCTTTCCCCCCGGCCGAATTACGCTAGAAGTGCGCGCTTGAGGCGGTTGTGGGGACCGGATTGCAGGCCAAATCGGACATTGAAGTCGCCGCGCGCTGGGCCACGCCCATGTTGTGGGGCCGGCTGGCGGTCAAGGCGTTCACGCGCAGCTGGGGCCGCGACGTGATGCTGTACACGGGCGGAGTGTCCTTCTTCGCCCTGTTGGCGGTGTTTCCGGCCATCGCCATCCTGATCGGCTTCTACAAGGCGGTGCTGTCTATCGCCCAGGTCAGCGAGCAGGCGGCGGCCCTGGCCGACGTCATGCCCACGGCGGCGCGGGCCATCTTCCGGGCGGAGATCGAGCGGCTGGCCAACGCCTCGGCGCGGACAGTGTCGGCCCAGAGCTTCTTCGCCCTCGTCATCGGCGGATACGCTGCGCATCGCGGCTTCAAGGCCCTGCTGGCGGGGCTTAACCTGATCCATGACGAGAAGGAGCCCCACGGCTTCTTCAAGTTCAACCTGCTGGCCTTCTTCGTGGCCCTGGCGGCCTTTCTGCTGTTCACCGTGGTGTCCGGTGCGGTGGTCACCTCGCGGCTGCTGGAACATGCCGGCCCGGGAGAGGCGCCCGCCTCCAGCGGCCTGCCGCTCGATGGTCTGTGGCCGGCGCTGGGTCTCGCGATCGGCCTGACCATGCTCTACCGCTACGCCATGTCCCACCGGACGCCGGTGGCCTGGGTCCCCTCCATCGCCGGCGGAGTCGTGGCGACGGTGATGTCGACGATTTCGTCCTGGCTTTGCGCCATCTATGTCGAGCAGATCGCGCCGCTGGGGGCGACCTATGGTTCGGTCGGCGCGGTGGTCGTGTTGCTGATCTGGCTGTCGTGGAACGTCAACGCCATCTTCTACGGGGGCGCCTTCACCACCGAGATGGAGATCGCGGCGCGGTCGATCGGCGCGCCGGAGATCGAGCCGGACACGCCCCTCCCGGAAAGCGTCGTCAATCTGTCGGAGCGCCGGGCGTCTCGACCACGATAGTCAGGACGCCGTCGGCTTCGTCGATCGAGACGACCCTCCCTCCCAGGCCGGTCATCAGATGGGGCACGTCGATGCGCGCCATCGGATCGGTCGCCAGCAGGGTCAGACGCGCGCCCGCAGGTGTCTCGCGCATCGCCTTCTGAAGCTTCAGGCTGGGAGTCGGGCAGCGGTGGCCGCGGGCGTCGACGATCATGCGCCGATCCGGTCCAGAAGCATGCGCAGGGCGACGCGCACGCTTTCGAGGCGGATGGCCTCGCGGCCGAGGTCGCCGAAGCGGCGCTCGGCGTGGACCACGCCGGCGGGCCCCGAAGCGGCGAAATGGACGAGGCCGACGGGCTTATCGTCGGAGCCTCCGCCCGGACCTGCGATGCCGGTGACGGCTATCGACACCAGCGCCGTCGAGCGGTCCACCGCCCCCATGGCCATGGCGCGGGCGACGGCTTCCGAGACGGCTCCCTTGGCATCGATGAGAGCGGCGGGAACGCCCAGCATCTCGCTCTTGGCGGCGTTGCTGTAGGTCACGAACCCCCGGTCCAGCGCGGCCGACGAGCCCGCCACCGCCGTCAGGGCGCCGGCGACCAGTCCGCCCGTGCAGCTCTCGGCCGTAGCGATCATGAGTCCGCGGCCGACGGCTGCTTCGACGACCCGCAGGGCCAGTGCGTCAATATCGTCGGGGAACATGCGGCGAGGGGCCTTCCGAAGGGGCGGCGAGTCGGTCCAGGGTAGGGCAAAGCGCCTGATAACGGCGCCAGCATACGGGGCGGGCATGAGTGACACCACCGGGGACACGGCTATCGACACGCGCGCGCCCGACAGGCTGACGCCGCTGCTGTTCGCCCTGGCCATCTTCACCTCGGCTTCGCTGGTGTTCGTGGTCCAGCCGATGGTGACGAAGCTGGTCCTGCCGATGCTGGGTGGATCGCCGGCGGTGTGGAACACGGCGATGGTCTTCTTCCAGACCGCGCTGCTGGCCGGCTACGGCTACGCCCACCTCCTGCAGAAGGTCGGCTCGATCAAGACACAGGTGGCGATCCATCTGGCGCTGCTGGTCGCCGCCGCCCTGTTCCTGCCGCTGCATATCAACGGCTGGCTGGGAGACCCTGACCCGTCGGCGCCGGTCGGCTGGCTGTTGGGGACCCTGGCGCTGTCGGTCGGCGCGCCTTTCGCGGTGCTGTCGGCGACGGCCCCGCTGCTGCAGGCCTGGTATGCCCGGGTTCGCGCGGGATACGCCGATGGCCAGAACCCATATGTGCTGTACGCGGCCTCCAACCTCGGCAGCTTCCTGGCGCTGCTGTCCTACCCGATCCTGATCGAGCCGCTGGCGACCCTGTCCGGGCAACGGTGGGGCTGGAGCGGCGGCTATGTCGCTTTCATGCTGATGGTCGTGGCGCTGGCCTTCGTGGTCTGGAGCCGGCGGCTGGACCGCACGGCCGAGCCCGCCCGGCTCGCCGCCAGTCCGCCGATGACGCTGCGCGAAAAGGTCATTCTCGTGCTGCTGGCTGCGGCGCCGTCCAGCCTGATGCTGGGCGTGACCTCGCACCTGTCGACCGATGTAGCCTCGGCTCCCTTCCTGTGGGTCGTGCCGCTGGCCCTGTATCTGCTGACTTTCGTCATCGCCTTCCAGAACAAGCCCTGGATTCCGCTAAACGCGACCTTGCCGATCCAGGCGGCGATCGGCGCGGTCTGCGTTCTGACGGTCGCCTTCCGCTCGGCCAACTGGAATATCGCCTTCGCTATCCACCTGGCAGCGTTCTTCTTCGCCGCCCTGATGTGTCACCAGTTGCTGGCGGCGCGGCGGCCGGCGCCGGATCGGCTGACGGAATTCTATCTGCTGATGTCGCTGGGCGGCGTCGTGGGCGGAGCGTTCACTGCCCTGATCGCGCCGGTCATTTTCAACATGGTCTGGGAGTATCCGCTGGTTCTGGTGCTGGTCGGCCTGGCCCGGCCGTGGGGCAAGGGGCCGTTGAACGGCACGCAGACGGGGGTCGTCGTGGCCGCCCTTGTCGTGGCGGCGTCGCCAGTGCTGTTGTCCCTGTGGTTGAACAGCAACGACGGCGCGCGAGCCGCCTTCTACGCCACCTCGCCCTTCGAGATGGGGCAGTTGGCGATGATCATGCTGTTGCCGGTCGCCATCTGCGCCTTTCTGGTGCGCGGGCGGGCGCTGGCTTTCACAGCCATCCTGCTGGCCATCACCCTGTCGTCGCAGTGGATCGCGAGGGGCTATGACTGGAGCTATTCCGGCCGCAGCTTCTTCGGCGTGATGCGGGTGGCCAATTCGCCCGACCCTCGACTGGGCGGCGACGTGCATGTGCTGATGCACGGCACGACCCTGCACGGGGCACAGGCGCGGGACCCGCGGTTCGACTGCGTGCCGACCCTGTATTACGCCCCCGCCACGCCGATCGGCCAGGCGGCCGAGATGGTCGAGGCGCGGGGCCCCGCCCGGATCGGCGTGGTCGGTCAGGGCTCGGGCGCCATGGCGACCTACAAGCGCGCCGAGGACTCGATGACCTTCTTCGAGATCGACCCGATGGTCGACCGGCTGTCGCGCGATCCTGAATGGTTCAGCTATATCTCCGACTGCGCCGCCGGGCCGATCGACACGGTTCTCGGCGACGCGCGGCTTACCCTGGCGAAGCAGCCGGCGGGTTCGTACGACCTGCTGATCATCGACGCCTTCTCGTCGGACGCGGTCCCGACCCACCTTCTGACGGCCGAGGCCATCGAGGGCTATCTGAAGCTGCTCAAGCCGAAGGGGGTGGTGGTGCTGCACCTGTCGAACCGCAACCTCGACATCACCCTGCCGGCCATCGCGGCGGCGCAGGCGCTCGGCAAGTCCAGCCTGCACCAGATCTACTACGAGGGGGACTCGACCCCCGAGATGGCCGAAGCCTCGACGGAGGCCCTCATCCTGTCGCCGACGCCCGAGGGGCTGGCCGACTTCCGCGCTGACGCCCGGTGGAAACAGCCTCTGCCAACGACGGTGAGGCCGTGGACCGACGACTACGTCAATCTGTTCGGCTCGCTGTGGCGCAGCATGTTCCCGCCGGCGGAACGGCCGCTCTAGGCGGGCAGTTCGATCGTCGCCAGCGCCTGGGCGGCGAGGCCTTCGCCGCGACCGGTGAAGCCCATGGCCTCTGTCGTGCTGGCCTTGACGCTGACGGCGTCGAGCGGAAGCGACAGGATGTCGGCCAGCCGTTCGCGCATCGCCTGACGGTGCGGCTTCACCTTGGGCCGCTCACAGATCAGGGTGACGTCGACGTTGACGAGCCGGCCGCCGCGCGCGGTCAGCCGTTCGACGGCGTGGATCAGGAACAGGTCGGACGCCGCACCCTTCCATTGCGGATCGGTCGGCGGAAAGTGATCGCCAATGTCCCCGTCGCCCATGGCGCCGAGCAGGGCGTCCGTGAGCGCGTGCAGGCCGGCGTCAGCGTCGGAATGGCCGATCAGGGTCTGGTCGTGCGGAATTTCGACGCCGCACAGCCAGACGGATGTTCCTGGCCCCCAGCGGTGGGCGTCAAAGCCCTGACCCACGCGGATCTGGCGGGGGATGAGCGCTTCGGCCATGGCGAAATCCTCGGGGAAGGTCAGTTTCATCAGCCGTGTATCGCCCTCGACGATGCGGACACGGCCGCCGGCGCGTTCCAGCACTGCCGCTTCGTCGGTGGCGGTCTCGCCAGCGGGCCAGGCGGCGTAGGCGTCGACGATGGCCTGATAGCGGAACGCCTGCGGGGTCTGGGCGCGCCACAGGCCGTCGCGCTCTACGGCGCCTGATACCAGGCCGTCGGCCGCGCGGCGCAGGCTGTCGGCGACGGGCAGGGCGGGCAGGGCCCCGTCGGCGTCGTCGAGCGCCGCGATCAGGCGATGGATGACGGCGTCGTCGAGGAACGGACGGGCGGCGTCGTGGATAAGGACAGGCCGGTCTCCAGCGCCGCCCAGCGCCTGCAGGCCGTTGCGCACCGAGGCGGCGCGGGTGTCTCCGCCCGGCGTCAGTCGCCAGCCGGAAAGACCGTCGAGGGCGTCGCGTGCTTCCGCGTCCGAGCCGGGGGCAACGACCACCAGGACATCTTCGGCCCCTGCCTTCAGCAGGGGCGCGGGAGCCGGAGCCGGCGGCGACCACGATGGCGGCGAAGGCGGGTGCGGGCGTGGTCATCCCGGCCTTCTAATCGCCGCGGTTGCGCTTGACGAGAGGCGTCGACGGCGCGGAAAGGGCCTTATGGCTGCTGCAGGCATACAGATCGGCGACGTGTGGGTGCCCGGACGGGTGCTGACCGCGCCCATGACCGGGATCACCGACCTGCCGTTCCGGCGGTTGGCCTCGCGGCTGGGCGCCGCCTATGTCGCGACCGAGATGGTGGCGGCCGCCGAATTGGCCCGGGCCCGCCCGGATGTCGTCCGCCGCGCCGCCGTAGGCGAGGGCCTCCCTCTGACCGTGATCCAGCTTGTGGGCCGAGATCCGGCCGCGATGGCCGAGGGCGCTCGCATGGCCGAGAAGGCCGGCGCCGACATCGTCGACCTGAATTTCGGATGTCCCGCCAAGGAAGTAACCGGCTCGGCCTGCGGCTCGGCCCTGATGCGGACGCCCGAACTGGCCTGCCGGCTGATGCAGGCTGCGGTCGAGGCGACGACGCGGCCGGTGACGGTCAAGATGCGGCTGGGCTGGGACGATGCGCACCGCAACGCGCCCCTGCTGGCGAAGCGGGCCGAGGAAATCGGGATCAAGGCGGTCACCGTCCACGGACGAACCCGGCAGCAGTTCTACACCGGCGTCGCCGACTGGACGGCGGTGGGCGAGGTAAAGGCGGCGGTGGGCATTCCCGTCATCGTCAACGGCGACATCCTGACCGCCGATGATGCGCGCGAGGCCATGCGCCAGTCCGGGGCAGACGCCCTGATGCTGGGCCGCGGGGTCTATGGCCGGCCCTGGCTGGCGGCGCACATGGAGCGGGCGCTGGCGGACGGAACGGTGCTGCTGGAACCCGGACGCGAAGAGCGGCTGGATATCGTCATCGAACACCTGCGGGCGTCAGTCGCCTTCTACGGCCTGCCGCTGGGCCTGAAGATGTTCCGAAAACATCTTGGCTGGTATGTCGAACAGGCGCCCTGGCCGGCTGAACCGGTGGAGCGGCGCGCGGCGAAATCCCGACTCTGCAGGCTCGAAAGCCCCGAGGAGGTAGAGCAGGAGCTGACAACGCTGTGGCGTTCAGTGACGCATTCGGGCAACCACGCTGTTGATATTTCGCCACAGGTGGTCAAAGCTCGCGTGGCATGACGGATACACCGACCGCCGACGCAGAACCCGGACCCACCGCAGATCGACGCGGCGCGGTTCGCTGGTTCGCCGGCTGGTCTGAAGAGCGACGGCGTACGGTCTTCCTCGTCGCCTATGCCCTGGCGTTCCTCGTCACCATCGCAGCCATCTGGCTGGTCGCCGTGGCCCCCGGCGGGGCCGGCGAGGGCGCGCGGGCCTCTATCAGCCAGGCGGTGCTGATCATCCTGAGCGCCAATCTGCTGCTGATCGGCAGTCTGGCTGTGGCAGTGGGGCGGCGAGCGCTGTCCCTGTTCCGGCGACGTACAGATGCGGGCGCGCGGCTGCACCTGCGCTTCGTGACCCTGTTCTCTCTGGTGGCGCTGGTTCCGGCGGTGGTGATCGCGCTGGTGTTCGGGGTGCTGGTGAACCGCGGCGTGGATCAGTGGTTCAGCGGCAACGTCCAGTCGGCGGTCGAGAACGGCGCCCTGATTGGCGATGCCTATCTGAACGACGTGTCGGACGAGATGGACGGCGACCTTCGCGTGATCTCCGACCAACTGGTCGGCGCCCGGCCGCTGTTCGAGAACCGGATCCAGTTTTCCGACGCGCTGACCCAGATCGCCGACCTGTTCGGTTATCCCGCCATCTACATTCTTGGCCCGGAGGGCGAGGTTCTCGCCAGCGGCGAGGGGCCCGGCGCACCGCCCTATGTCGCGCCGCCGCGGGCGGTTCTGGAGGCTGCGGCCGAGGGTGGTGAACCACCCCAGCAGGTGACCGAGAAGCCTGACACCGTGCGATCCCTGATCGCCTTGCCGGCCTATGGCGACGCCTATCTGTATCTGGTCAGACCGCTCAAGGACGGCCTGATCGCCCAGATGCGCAACGGCGAGGAGTCGATCATTGCCTACCGCGAGGCGCAGGACAGCCGGCAGCGCATTCAGGCCGCCTTCGCATTAAGTTACATCGAGACGGCCTTGCTGGTTCTGGTCGGCGCAATCTGGCTGGGAATGGGCGCTGCCAGCGCCATCTCGGCGCCGATCGGGCGGCTGGTCGAGGCTGCCGACCGGGTCGCAGCCGGTGATCTGACGGCGCGCGTCGACGGCGAGGACGGACCGGGCGAGATCAAGACCCTGTCGGCGGCTTTCAACCGCATGACCGGCGACCTCGAGGCGCAGCAGGCCGCGCTGCGGGCCGCCAGCGAGGAGGCGACGGGCCGCAGCCGGTTCATCGAGACTGTGCTGTCGGGCGTATCCGCCGGGGTGATCGGTCTGGACCGGCAACGGCGCGTCTCGGCTATCAACGACAGCGCCGTGGAGCTGCTGGCCATCCGCAGTCCAGACATCATCGGCCGCCCGCTGGGCGAGGTGTCGCCCGAGCTCAGCGAACTGGCCGGCCGGGCCGAGGCGCATATCGAGGAAGAGATCGACGTCAGCCTGGAGGGCGAGACCCGCCGTCTGCGCGTCCGCATCGAGGGCGGGGTCGGCGGCGAGATGGTGCTGACCTTCGACGACATCACCCGGCTGGTCACGGCCCAGCGTAATGCCGCCTGGCGCGACGTGGCGCGGCGGATCGCGCACGAGATCAAGAACCCCCTGACCCCGATCCAGCTGTCAGCCGAGCGGCTTCGGCGGCGCTATCGTGGGCAGGTGATGGACGACGTCGAGGTGTTCGACCGCTGCACCGAGACCATCATCCGCCAGGTCGGCGACATCGGCCGGATGGTCGACGAGTTCTCGTCCTTCGCCCGCATGCCCGCGCCCCGCTTCACCGCGGCCGATCCGGCCGAGCTGCTCCGCGAGGCGGTGTTCGCCCAGCGGGTGGCCGAGGCGGAGATCGGCGTGGAGCTGGTCGAGCCGCTGCCCAAGGTCACCCTGCACGCCGACCGCCCGATGGTCGGTCAGGCCCTGACCAATATCCTCAAGAACGCGGGCGAGGCCGTGGCTGCGCGGCGGGCTATCGCACCCCGGCCGGAGGACGGCGACCGTCCCGGCATTTCGGCGCGTCTGGTCGTGGAGGACGGGACGGCGACCTTCGTCATTGAGGACGATGGCATGGGCCTGCCCGCCAAGGACCGGGATCGCCTGACCGAGCCCTATGTGACGACGCGCGAGAAGGGCACAGGCCTGGGGCTGGCGATCGTCAAACGCATTTGTGAAGAACACGGCGGCGAGCTGAAGCTGGCTGACGCAGAAAACCTGTCGGGCGCCCGCGTGTGCCTGATCTTCCCCCTGAAATCCCAACCTGAATCGGCCGGCGCGGCCGGGGCGAAGGGCGCGAAAGCGTCCCGGGCTCCGATCCTGCCGGCCGCCGAATAGCGAGGCGTCATGAGATCCACGGGAGCCGATATTCTGGTCGTCGACGACGAGGCCGACATCCGCGAGCTGGTTTCAGGCCTGCTCGAGGACGAGGGCCACGCCGTACGCACGGCGTCCAACTCCGACGAGGCCCTGGCCGCGATCCGGGCCCGGAAGCCGTCGCTGGCGTTGCTGGACATCTGGATGCAGGGCGGCGGTCTGGACGGACTGGAGCTGCTCGATGTGATCAAGGAGCTGGATCCCGACCTGCCGGTGGTGATGATCTCGGGCCACGGCAATATCGAGACGGCGGTCACGGCGCTGCAGCGCGGGGCCTATGACTTCATCGAAAAGCCGTTCAAGTCCGACCGGCTGGTGGTCGTGGTTCAACGCGCGCTGGAGACCAGCTCGCTGAAGCGCGAGAACCGGCGGCTGCGCGCCCAGGTGGCGGCGCCGACGGGCTTCATCGGCCGCTCCGCCGCAGCCCAGGCCCTGCGCAGCACCATCGCCAAGGTGGCGCCGGCCAACAGCCGCGTGCTGATCTCGGGCCCTCCGGGCTCGGGCAAGGAACTGGTGGCGCGCCAGATCCACGAAGCCAGCGCCCGGGCCAAGGGCGAGTTCGTCGCCATCGCCGCCGCGGGCATGACGCCTGAGCGGCTGGACATCGAATTGTTCGGCGAGGAGGGCGTCGACGGGCGTCCGCGCAAGATCGGCGTGTTCGAACGCGCCCACAACGGCACCCTCTATCTGGACGATGTCGGCGACATGCCGCGCGAGAGCCAGAGCCGGGTGCTGCGCGTGCTGGTCGAACAACGCTTCCGCCGCGTGGGCGGCGAGCAGGACGTCCAGGTCGACATCCGTGTGGTCACCTCGACCTCGCGCGACCTGAAACAGGAGATCGCCGAGGGCCGGTTCCGCGAGGACCTGTTCCACCGCCTGAACGTGGTGCCTATTCGTGTCCCGGCCCTGTCCGAGCGGCGCGAGGACATCCAGGAGCTGATCGACTATTTCATCGACACCCTTTCGTCGTCGCAGGGCCTGCCCCGCCGCAGGATCGGCGACGACGCCATCGCCGTGCTGCAGGTCCATCCCTGGCCGGGCAACGTCCGCCAGTTGCGCAACAACGTCGAGCGGCTGCTGATCCTGGCCACCGGCGACGTCAACGAGCCGATCAGCGCCGACATGCTGCCTCAGGAGGCGACCAACGCCAACTCCACCGGCACCCTGGGCGGCGAACGCATCATCGCCCTGCCGCTGCGGGAGGCGCGCGAGGTGTTCGAGCGGGAATATCTGGCGGCGCAGATCATGCGCTTCGGCGGAAACATCTCGCGCACCGCGGCCTTCATCGGCATGGAGCGGTCAGCCCTGCACCGGAAGCTGAAGTCGCTGGGCGTCTCCCCGGCGCGCGGCGGCGAGGAAGACATCGAAGAGGTCATCGAGGAATGAGCCGCGTCGCCTACGTCAACGGCCAGTACCAGCCGCACGGGCAGGCCGTGATTCATGTCGAGGACCGCGGCTTCCAGTTCGCCGACGGCGTCTATGAGGTCTGGTCCGTGTTCGACGGCCGCATGGCCGACTTCGACGGGCACATGACGCGCCTGCACCGCAGCCTGAACGAGCTGCGCATCCCCATCCCGATGACGGCGCAGGCGCTGGCCCGCGTGCTCAACGAGACGGTTCGGCGCAACCGCGTGAACGAGGGGTTGGTCTATCTGCAGGTCACGCGCGGCACGGCCCGGCGCGACCACCCGTTCCCGCCCGAGGGCACGCCGCCCAGTGTCATCGTCACCGCCCGCTCCCTGCCGCTGTCGAAAGGCAATGCGGCGGCGAAGAAGGGGGTGGCGGTGGTCACCCATCCCGACATCCGCTGGGGCCGATGCGACATCAAGACCGTGGGCCTGCTGCCCAACGTCCTCGCCAAACAGGCGGCCAAGGAGAAGGGCGCCGCCGAGGCCTGGATGGTCGACGAGATGGGTCTGGTCACCGAGGGCTCGTCCACCAACGCCTGGATCGTCGACGAGAGCGGCAAGCTGCGGACCCGGGATTCCCAGTCCAACATTCTGCGCGGCATCACACGCGCAGCGGTGATGCGGCTGATCGCGGAAGAGGGGCTGGAGTTCGAGGAGCGGGCCTTCAGCGTCGACGAGGCCAAGCGGGCGAAGGAAGCCTTCTACACCTCGGCCAGCGGCTTCGTGATGCCGGCGGTGTCGATCGACGGGACGAAGATCGGCAACGGCAAGCCGGGCCCGATCGCCACCCGGTTGCGCACCCTGTATCTTGATCAGGCGATCCGCGACGCTATCTGACCGATCCACCGCTCAACCCGACGAATGTCGGGATGCAAGGAATGAGATTGATCGGCCGCCGCCGATGCCTATGTTGGAGCGGCCGGACACTCGATCCGCGCCAGCGCCGCTCCCAAGGCCCGAAAACAAACAAGAACAGGCTGAACCTGCCATGTCGCAAGACAAGTCCAAGAACCTTCAGGACACCTTCCTCAACAGCGTCCGCAAGACGAAGACGCCGCTGACCATCTTCCTGGTCAATGGCGTCAAGCTGCAGGGCATCGTGACCTGGTTCGACAACTTCTGTGTGCTGCTGCGCCGCGATGGCCAGTCGCAGCTCGTCTACAAGCACGCCATCTCGACCATCATGCCGTCCGCGCCCGTACAGCTGTACGAGCCGGAAGCCGACGAGGACTGATCGCTCTATCCCCTTCGACCGTCACCCTCGGGTTTGACCCGAGGGCCGGACGTGGTGCGCCTGTGCGTCAGGGATGGCCCAACGGTCGTCGACTTCCTATCTGTCGATCAGCACCACAACATCCGATCCTCGGGTCAAGCCCGAGGATGACGGCGTAGAGAAAGCCCGAGACCTGACCACCAAACACATCGACCACGCCGTCCCGCTGATCCGGGCCGTCGTCATTCACCCGGACGGCCGCAGCGAAAGCTCGCGGCTGGCTGAAGAGCGTCTGGAAGAGGCCGTCGGCCTTGCCCGGGCGCTGGACCTCGACGTGCGCGCCGAGGAGATCGTGCGCATCCGCAAGCCCACGCCCGCCACCCTGTTCGGGACCGGCAAGGTCGAGGAGCTGGCCGCGCTTGTCCGCGCCGCCGAGGCTGAGGCGGTGGTCGTCGACGATGACCTGTCGCCGGTGCAGCAGCGCAATCTGGAGAAGGCCTGGGACTGCAAGGTCATCGACCGCACGGGCCTGATCCTCGAAATCTTCGGCCGCCGGGCGCGGACCAAGGAAGGCCGGCTGCAGGTCGAACTGGCGCGGCTGGACTATGAGAAGTCGCGGCTGGTCCGGACCTGGACCCACCTTGAGCGGCAACGCGGCGGCACCGGCTCGACCGGCGGCCCCGGCGAAACCCAGATCGAACTGGACCGCCTGAAGGTCGAGCTGGACGAGGTGCGCCGCACCCGCGGCCTGCACCGGAAGCAGCGCCAGAAGGTCCCGTTCCCGACCATCGCCCTGGTCGGCTACACTAATGCCGGCAAGTCGACGCTGTTCAACCGGCTGACGGGGTCCGAAGTGTTCGCCAAGGACCTGCTGTTCGCCACCCTGGACACGACCCAGCGCACCATCCGCCTGCCGCAGGGCCGGCCCGCGATCGTGGCCGACACCGTCGGCTTCATCTCGGACCTGCCGCACGAACTGGTCGAGAGCTTCCGCGCCACGCTGGAAGAGGTGGGTGAGGCCGACCTGATCCTGCATGTCCGCGACATCGCCAGCCCGGACAGCGACGCCCAGTCGAAGGACGTCGAGGCGGTGCTGAAGCAGATCCCGACGCCCGAGGGCAAGACGCGACGCGTGCTGGAGGTCTGGAACAAGACCGACCTGCTGGCCGAGGACGTGCGCGACGCCGTACTGGGTCAGGCCGAACGTCTGCGGGCGCAGGGCAAGGCGGTCGCTGTCTCGGCCTGGACCGGGGAGGGGATCGAACCCCTGCGCGACACCATCGCGAGCCTGATCGACGACGATCCGGAGACGGAACTGGTGCTGCTGCCCTCACAGGGCGAGGCGCTGGCCTGGCTGTACGAGAACGGGCGAGTGACAGGCCGCGAGACGGACGACGAGGGTCGGACGCATGTGGTGGTGCGGCTTCACCCGGCGGCGCTCGGGCGGTTTGAGCGGCAGTTTCAGACGGCGACCTAGTCTCCTCCCTGTTCGCGAAGCGAATGGGGAGGGGGACCGCGAAGCGGTGGAGGGGTATCAGCCGCCGCACCGCTCAAGGGCCGTTCGCTTGATGAAGTCCACGACCCAATCCAGATGCACCCGGACATCCTCGGCGGCGAGCCGGACGATCCTTACGCCCTGTTCGCGCAGCCAGGCTGTCCGGCGCGCATCATGCGCGATCTGCTCCGACCGTTCGTGGCTCGATCCGTCCACCTCCACCGCCAGCTTTGCTGCCGCGCAGTAGAAGTCCAGGACATAGGGGCCGATCGGATGCTGGCGGCGAAACTTGAGACCCGCCAGTCGTTTGCCCCGCAGGCAGACCCATAACCGCGCCTCGGGTGGCGTCATGCGCCGACGAAGTTCGCGGGCCCTCTCGATCGTCAGCAGCGCCGTCATTACCCCTCCACCACTTCGTGGTCCCCCTCCCCATGGCTACGCCACAGGGAGGAGACGGAGGGCCAGCTTGTCCGGCGGCAACTTGCGACGCCAGCCGATACAGCCTAAGGCTATAAAGTCAGCCTCTTTCGTGCGCCTTCGCCGCGTCCCACAGCCCGTCCATTTCGGCCAGATCGCTCTGCTCCGGACCCCGCCCGTCCTTAGCCAGTTCGGCCTCGATAAACCCGAACCGCCGGACGAACTTGGCATTCGCCCCGCGCAGCGCGTCCTCAGGCTCGACCCCCAGTTTCCGCGCCAGATTGGCGACCACGAACAGCAGGTCCCCGACCTCGTCTCGCGCCTTGTCCAGATCCCCTGCGGCGATCTCCACGCGCAGCTCCGCCACCTCCTCGTCCAGTTTGTCGAAGACCTCGTCGGTCGAGGGCCAGTCGAAGCCGACGCGGGCGGCGCGTTTGGTCAGTTTGGCGGCGCGGGCGAGGGCGGGCAGAGAAACGGGGACGTCGTCCAGCACGCCGTGCTGGGCCTTGGCCACCCGTTCGGCGGCCTTGATATCCTCCCAGCGCGCCTTCTGGGCGGCGCCGTCCGGTTTCGCCGCCTCGTCGCCGAAGACGTGCGGATGGCGGCGCTCCAGCTTGTCGGCGATGGCGTTGGCGACATCGTCGAAGGCGAACAGCCCCTGTTCCTCGGCCATGCGGGCATGGAAGACGACCTGGAACAGCAGGTCGCCCAGCTCGCTGCGCAGCTCGTCCATGTCGCCCCGCTCGATGGCGTCGGCGACCTCATAGGCCTCTTCCAGCGTATAGGGGGCGATGGTGGCGAAGGTCTGCTCCACGTCCCACGGACAGCCGCCGACCGGGTCGCGCAGCCGGGCCATGATGGCGGTCAGGCGGTCGATGGGCG
This sequence comes from Brevundimonas sp. Root1423, assembly GCF_001426805.1. Taxonomy (NCBI): domain Bacteria; kingdom Pseudomonadati; phylum Pseudomonadota; class Alphaproteobacteria; order Caulobacterales; family Caulobacteraceae; genus Brevundimonas; species Brevundimonas sp. Root1423. The sequence continues at coordinate 155,817 of NZ_LMFL01000045.1, read as the reverse complement.
TCATGCGGGCTCCGCCACCGGATCCGTCGCCGCGCCGTCGCGGGCCTCGAGCGCCTTGCGGATCTCGTCATGGCGGGCCGGCGTCAGGGGATAGCCCTTCAGCACCAGCGCCGCCGCGGCCAGCAGCAGGCCGGGGACGAGGATGAAGAGGATCTGCAGAGTCAGCAGGGCGCTCTCGCTGTTGCCCTCGACGCCGGGGATGGCGCGGAAGCCGACCTGTTGCAGGATCAGATAGGGGATCAGCGCCACGACGTGGCCGATCTTGGTGGTGGCGGACAGGATGGAGAACATCAGGCCCGTGCGGTCCACGCCGGTCTCCAGCCGGATCTCGTCGCCCGCGTCGGCCATCATGGCCCGCAGCAGGAACAGGCCGGCCGCATAGGGCAGGCCGGCGATGAACATGGCGACCGCCGTCAGGGCGAAACTGCCGCCCGGGACCAGCGTCGCCCCGATGTAGAAGACCGCGAAGATCAGGCTGGCCGTCGCCAGAGCCTTGTCCTTGCCGATCCGCGTCGCCAGCCAGGCCCAGAACGGCGCCCCGACCAGTCCGGCGACGAAATAGAACAGCATGAACAGCGAGGCCTGCGTGTGGTCGTAGCCCTTGATCTGGCCGAAGAAGAAGAACAGCAGCGAGCCCGTGATGCCGGGCGCCACGCCCAGCAGCAGGTCGGCGAACAGCAGCTTGCGCACCGTCTTCTTGCCGAACAGGCCGAGGTAGGCCTTGGGCCCGCCGTGCGGGGCGGCGCCGGCGTTGACCGGCTCAGGCACGACGAACATGGCCAGGCCTATGGTGACGGGCAGGGCGATCATGATAGCCCAGCCCATGATGCGCACGCCGTCGGCGTAGTCGCCGAGGCCGGTCTTCACCACCACGGTCGGGAGGATCAGGATCAGGATCACGCCGATGATGTTGAACACCTGCCACCAGCCGTAGACGCGGCTGCGCTGGTCGTACTGCGGGGCCAATACCGAGGCCCAGCCCAGCTGGCCGAGGGTGCCGATCGAGAAGCCGAGATAGAGGACCAGCAGCCAGCCGAAGAGGTAGGCCGCCCCCGCGCCGGGCTGGACCACCACGAACATCATAAGGGCTGACAGCATCAGGATCGGCGTCGAGATCGCCATCCACGGGCGGTAACGGCCCCATTTCGTCTTCGTCCGGTCCATGCCCCAGCCAATGAAGGGGTCGAAGACGATGTCGATCAGCCTGACCGCCATGAACACCGCCGCGACCACGCCCAGCTCCAGCCCGACATAGGTGGCGTAGAACTCGGGCAGGGTGACCGGCAGGGCGACGCCGAAGGCCGCCAGCGGCAGACAGGGGCCGGAGAAGGCGGCGAGGACGCCATTGGAACGGCGGGCGGGGGCGGCGGCGACGGGTGCGTCGGTCATGGACAGGTCCGGCGATCCGGCCCGAGTCGGCCGTAGCCTCACCATGCCGACTTTGCGGGCGTCCGCGAAGGGCCTTGCCGTGGCCACACAGTCGGGGTCACCATCCCCCCATGCTGATGCGTCTGATCCTGTTGCTGCTGACCGCCGCCGGCCTGTTCGCGGCGACGGGAGCCGAGGCGCAGACTCGCGGGCGGCCGGGTCAGGCCGAGGTCTGCGACTCGGACTCCATCGAATGGGCCGGCCCCGCCTTCGCCAACAGCGTCTCGTGGCAGCGGATGGAATGGACGCCGTTCGGCCCGACGGAATATGGCTGGGAAACCTATCTGCCGCTGATCCAGCACGAGCTGGGCACCGACTGCGCGCCCAGCTCGCCGGTGTTTGCGCGCAAGCTGGCGGAGTTCCAGTTCGGCCACGGCCTTCCGCCGACGGGCTGGTTCGACGCCGCGACCTTCCAGACCTTCCGCGGCCTCTGGCAGGAGCGGCGGCCCTTCATCATGGCGCGGGTGCGCGAGGACCCGTGCCCCGATCCGCCGCCGCTCTACCAGCTCGGCTATCTGGTCGAATCCGAAGAGCACGCGGACCGCCTGACCCGCCTGCTGCGGCGCGATGTGCTGGACGCCTATCGCCAGCTGGTCGCCGCCGCGCGCGCCGAGGTGCCCGAGGTCGCCAATGATCCCGAGCTGCTGCAGATTTTCTCGGGCTTCCGCGACCCCGAGGCCGACGCGGCTCGCTGCGCGGCGTCGGGCAATTGCGACGGGCTGAGGCGGGCGGTCTGCTCGCCGCACCGGACCGGGACGGCGGTGGATTTGTACGTTGGCCAGCTGTCGGGACTCGGTGTCGACAACACCTCGGCGTCCAGCCGGCTGCATATGACGCGCACTCCGACCTATCGCTGGCTGGTCAAGAACGCGGGACGGTTTGGCTTCACCCCCTACGTCTATGAGCCCTGGCACTGGGAGTGGATCAGCCCGACCGGAGGCTATGCCGGGCAATGATCCGTGAGCTGACGGTCGGAGAGCGGGCGCTGGCGGAAGAGGCGTTCGGCGACGCCCTGATCTATGACACCGTCCGTATTCTCTCATCGCCCAAACCCTTTGATCGGGCCTTCGTCGCCGGGCGCTGGTTCGGGCGTGAGTGGATCGTTTGGCCAGGCCGGTTCCTGCCGGCGGACATGGCTTCGTCGCCGCTGAAGCAGCAGGCGACCTTCATCCATGAGCTGACCCATGTCTGGCAGGCGCAGCAGGGGGTCAATCTGCTGACGGGAAAGCTGAAGGCCGGGGACAGGCCGTCGTCCTATGAGTACCCCGTGGGCATGAACTGCGGCTGGGCCGACCTGAACATCGAGCAGCAGGCCATGGTGGTCGAGCACCGGTTTCGCCTGTCGCGGGGCCTGCCGACGCCGGGCGACCAGGCCTTCTACGACCGGGTGTGTCCGATCGGCCGTCCCCTTGCGGCGTCTTCGGTCGAACCTATATCAAGCACTGACACTGTTACGGAATAGCGTCCGGCGTTTCAGGAGGTCTTGATGTCCCAGCCCGCAATCTTCTTCGGTCATGGCTCGCCCATGAACGCCCTGGGCGGCCCCTATGCGGACGTCTGGCGCGAGGTCGGCGCCTCGGTCGGCAAGCCCAGGGGCGTGGTCATGGTCTCCGCCCATTGGGAAACCGACGGGCTGGGCGTGACGGCGCAGGCGAGCCCGGAAACCATCCATGATTTCGGCGGCTTCACCGAAGAACTGCATGCGATGCAGTATCCCGCCCCGGGATCGCCGGCGCTGGCGGCGCGGGTCGCCGAACTGACCGGAGCGACGCAGACCACCCAATGGGGTCTGGATCACGGGACCTGGTCGGTGCTGGCCCATGTCTGGCCCGCGGCCGACGTCCCGGTGGTGCAGCTGTCGCTGAACCGCCGACTGGACGCGCAGGGGCATTTCGATCTGGCGCGGAAACTGTCTGCGCTGCGCGATGAGGGCGTGGTGATCGCCGGCTCGGGCGACTTCGTCCACAATCTGCGCACCTGGAAGCGGGCAGGCGGCGAGGCCTATGGCTGGGCCTCTGGCTTCAACGAGGCGGTCAAGTCAGCCCTGCTGCGGGGCGACGACGCGGCGCTGATCAACTGGGTCGGTCTGGCCGAGGATGCGCAGATGAGCGTGCCGACCGACGAACACTATCTGCCGCTGCTGTACGTCGCCGCCCAGCGCAGGCCGGACGACGACGTCAGCTTCTTCAACGACGTCATCGAGGGCGGTTCAATCTCGATGACGGGCGTGCGGATCGGTCAGGCGTAGGGCTTCTTGCGCATGGCGGCGTCCACGCTCCACGGTCCGGGGCCCGCCGCCGTCAGGTACAGGAAGACAAAGCAGTAGAGCGCGATCGTCTCGCCGCCGTTCAGGATGGGGAAGGGGTTCTGCATCCCGTGGATCGCCCAGTAGCCGACGGCGCAGAAGCCCGAGGCGAGGAAGGCGGCCGGACGCGAGAACAGCCCCAGGACCAGCAGGGCGCCGAGCACCAGTTCAAGCGGGCCGGAAAGCCCTGCGAGGCTCAGGCCGGGCGGCGGCACGCCTTCGACGGCGGGGAAGCCCAGCACCTTGGCCGTGCCGTGACAGAGGAAAAGCAGGCCTGCGATGATGCGCAGGACGCTGAGAAGCTGAGGCTGATACGCGGAGAACCTGTCGAACATGGAACCCTCCCTTGGTGAGAAGGCCAGTCTGCAACCGAGTCGGCTGCATATAAAAGCCAAGCCTCAGGCGGCCTTGTCGACCTCGGCCATCTGCTGGATCGCGACGTAGTCGGTCTTGCCGGTGCCGAGGACCGGCACCTCGACCACGCGCATGATCTTCTTGGGCACGGCCAGTTCCGGGGCGCCGTGGCTGCGCGCCCATTCGGCCAGGCGCGAGACGTCGGCGTCCTTGCGATCGGTGACCAGCACCAGCTTCTCGCCCTTGCGGCTGTCGGGAATCGAGACGACGGCATGGCGCGCGTCGGGCCAGACCGCGCTGGCCAGTCCCTCGACCGCGGCCAGGGACACCATCTCGCCCCCGATCTTCGCAAACCGCTTCACCCGTCCGAGGATCGAGACGTAGCCGTCCTTGTCGATATCGACGATGTCGCCCGTATCGTGCCAGCCGCCCGGCAGGGGATCGATCGACAGCGGATCGTCGGCCGACAGATAGCCGTGCATGACGTTCGGGCCGCGCAGATAAAGCCGCCCGCCCTCGGGGATGCCCTCGACCGGATCGATGCGCCATTCCATGCCGGGCATCATCTGGCCGACCGTACCCGGACGGTTGCGGTCGGGGTGGTTCACCGCCACGACCGGCGCCGCTTCGGTGGCGCCATAGCCTTCCAGCAGCTTCAGGCCGTGGAAGCGGGTATTGAACAGGTGATGGGTCTCGTCGCGCACGCGCTCGGCGCCGGCGACGACGAACTGCAGGGTGGCGAAGTCATCAGCCGCGGCGACGCGCGCGTACTGGTTCAGGAAGGTGTCGGTGGCGAACAGGATCGAGGCCTTCACCTCGGGCAGCAGTTCGACGATCTGTTTGGCATGCAGGGGCGACGGGTACTGAAACGCCTTCATCCCGTGCAGGATCGGCAGCAGGACGCCGCCGGTCAGGCCGAAGCAGTGGAAGGTCGGCAGCGGGTTGAACATCACCCACTCCGGCAGCAGGTCGATGTGCTGGGCCACCTGACGGCAGTTGGCGACGAGGTTCCACTGGCTGAGCACCACCCCCTTGGGCGCGCCGAAACTGCCCGAGGTGAACAGGACCACGCCCGGCGACGACGGCTCGGTCTTCGTGCGGAACCGCTTGGGCATCAGGCCCGCCATCAGGCCGTAGACCTTGTCCTGGATGCCGATCGTCTTGCGCACGTCGTCCAGCCAGACGATCTCGGCGATCGTGCCAATGTCCTCGACCAGATCATCCAGCTTTGCCTGGGTGACGAAACGTTTGGCGGTCAGGATTTTCTTCACGCCCGCGGCCTTGATCGCCGCCTTGATGTTGGCCTCGCCGGAGGTGAAGTTCAGCATCACCGGCACGCGCCCGTGGGCGTGCAGGCCGTAGTAGGTGACCACGACGCCCATGCTGGACGGAAGCAGGATGCCCACCCGCTCGGACAGCTCCGTCATGGCGGCGATCTTGCGGCCCAGCACGAAGGCGGCGCGGATCAGGCCGGTGTAGGTGAGGGGCTTGCGGTCCTGGTCCTCGAGGATTTCCTTGTCGCCGAACTTCTCGCGGGCCGCGATCAGGGCGTCGAAAATGGTCTGCTCACCGGCCTTGGTATCCAGGGGTACGCGCAAAACCATCCTCCGTGGGGCCCGGTTGGGTCCGGCCCGTTATGCTGAACGCGCAAACTAGGGCGGCGAGGCTCCGTTGAAAAGATACGTTACCTTGCGTGAGCCTGGCCCCTGCCTTGCCTTCGCCGCGAGGAAGGACGACATAGCGGTTTCGCACAGTCCGGAGCCCGCGACGCCTTGGTCACGCTGATCGACACCCTGACGAAGACGCCGGCCGAACTGCGTCACCCGGAAAAACAGAACCGACCGGAGACGGCTGTTCTCAAGAAGCCCGACTGGCTGCGCGTCAAGGCGCCCGGCTCGGGCCAGTACAATGCGACCAGGGCCATCGTGAAGGACAAGGGTCTGGTCACGGTCTGCGAAGAGGCGGCCTGCCCGAACATCGGCGAGTGCTGGAGCCAGAAGCACGCCACCCTGATGATCATGGGCGACACCTGCACGCGGGCCTGCGCCTTCTGCAACGTCAAGCCGCTGGACCCGGAAGAGCCGGGCAAGGTTGGTCTGGCCGTGGCCCAGCTGGGCCTGAACCACGTGGTCATCACCTCGGTGGACAGGGACGACGTGGCCGACGGCGGCGCGGCCCACTTCGCCGAGGTCGTGCGCCAGATCCGGCTTCAGGCCCCGAACACCACGATCGAAATCCTGACGCCCGACTTCCTGCGCAAGGACGGGGCGGCCGAGGTGATGATCGACGCCACCCCGGACGTGTTCAACCACAACCTCGAGACCGTGCCGCGGCTGTATCTGAAGATCCGGCCCGGGGCCCGCTACTTCCACAGCCTGCGCCTGCTGCAGATGGTCAAGGAACGCGACCCCAACCAGTTCACCAAGTCCGGCATCATGGTCGGCCTGGGCGAGACCCGCGAAGAGGTCATGCAGGTGATGGACGACATGCGTTCCGCCGGCGTCGACTTCATCACCATCGGCCAGTACCTGCAGCCGACCCGGAAACACGCCGCCATCGAACGGTTCGTCACCCCGGAAGAGTTCAAGGCCTATGAGGCGATCGCCCGCGCCAAGGGCTTCCTGATGGTGTCCTCGTCGCCCCTGACCCGCAGTTCGCACCACGCCGGCGACGACTTCGCCCGGTTGCGCGCGGCGCGTCTGGCGCAGACCGGACGCTGAGCCGCGCTTGGCCGTCCACCGCGTCACGAAAATCCTGCCCTACAAGCCCGAGCAGCTAGCCGCGCTGGTGGCCGACGTGCGCGCCTATCCCGAGTTCGTGCCGTGGGTGACGGCGATGCGCACATGGGCTCCGAGGGAAGAGGCGCCGGGCGTGTCGGTTCTGGACGCCGAGGCCGCCGTCGGCTTCTCCTTCCTCAAGGAAAAATTCTCGACCTGGGTTCGGCATGACCGGAACCGCGCTGTCGTCGAGGTCGGTCTGCTGCGCGGGCCGTTCAGGTATCTGAACAACCGCTGGGAGTTCTTCCCCGATCCCAAAGGCACGCGGGTCGAGTTCTTCATCGACTTCGCCTTCAAGTCCCGGATCCTGGATGGGGTCCTGCACGCCAATTTCGACCGGGCGGTCAGCAAGCTGATGCACTGCTTCGAGGCTAGGGCGGCCAAACTCTACGGTCCGCAGGCGTGAGTTTCGATTTCGACGCGACGGTGGTGGGCGCCGGCGCGGTCGGTCTGGCCTGCGGCCGCGCGCTGGCGAAGCGGGGTCTCTCGGTGTTGGTCCTTGAGAAGGAGCCGCACATCGGGCAGGGCGTGTCCTCGCGCAACTCCGAGGTCATCCACGGCGGCCTCTACTATCCGACCGGATCTCTGAAGGCGCGGTTCTGCGTTCAGGGCCGCCGCGTCCTCTATCCCTTCCTCGAGAGCCACAAGGTCGACTTCCGTAAATGCGGCAAGCTGGTCGTGGCGACGAATGAGTCCGAGGTCGATCGCATCGAGGCCATCTTCGAACAGGGTGTGGCCAATGAGGTCGAGGCGCTGGATCACCTGACCGGCGCGCAGGCGCGGGCGCTGGAGCCGGGCCTGAACGCCCACGCGGCCATCCTGTCGCCCGAGAGCGGGGTGTTCGACAGCCACGGCTACATGCTAGCCCTGCAGGGCGAGATCGAGGACGCGGGCGGTTCGGTGGTCGTCTCCACGCCGTTCGAACGCGCGGAGCCGATGGCGGGCGGCGGTTTCACCCTCATGGCCGGCGGGGAGGGCGGGGCGGCCCTGACCACGCGCCTGCTCGTCACTGCGCCGGGTCTCGGCGCGCAGGATGTGGCGGGCCGCATCGTCGGCTATCCCGCCGACGGCATTCCGGCGGGCCATTTCGGCAAGGGCGTCTATTTCCGCCTGACGGGCAAGGCGCCGTTCGAGCGGCTGGTCTATCCGCCGCCCATTCCCGGCGCGCTGGGCACTCACTACCGCAAGGATCTGGGCGGTCAGGCCGTGTTCGGACCCGACCTCGTCTATGTCGAGACCGAGGACTATTCGGTCGATGCGTCCAAGGCGGCGGAGTTCGAACGCTATGTCCGCCGCTTCTGGCCGGGCCTGCCGGAGGGCGCCCTGACCGCTGACTACGCCGGCATCCGGCCCAAGCTGCACGGGCCGGGCGAACCTCAACCCGATTTCCAGCTGCGAGGGCGCGAAGATCACGGCCTCGACGGTCTGGTCGCCCTGTTCGGCATCGAGAGCCCCGGCCTGACCAGTTCGCTTGCGATCGGCGAGGCGGTCAGCGAAACGCTGGCCCATGACTGAGATCAAGATCCGCGAGGCGGTCGCGGCGGAGATTCCCACCCTGCATCGCCTGATCGAGAGCGCCTATCGCGGCGAGGCCTCGCGCGCCGGCTGGACGACCGAGGCGGACCTTCTGGACGGCCAGCGCACCGATCCCGAAGATCTGGCGGGAATCCTCGCCGATCCGGAACAGGCCCTGCTGTCGGCCTGGCGTGGTGAGGAATTGGTCGGCTGCGTTCTGATCGCCGACCGGGGCGAGGGAACGGGCTATTTCGGCATGCTGTCGGTCAGCCCGACGCTGCAGGGCGGCGGTCTGGGTCGTCGTCTCGTCGAGGCCGCCCACCGGGCGCTGGCGGAGCGCTTCGGCGCCCGCCGCGTGCGCATCTCCGTCTTCCCTCAGCGCGAGACATTGATCAGCTGGTACGAGCGGCTGGGCTACCACATGACAGGGGCGACCCTGCCGTTCCCTTACGGCGACCCGCGTTTCGGCCTCCCCAAACGTGACGACCTGCATTTCGTCGTCATGGAACACGAGCTGGTCTGAACCGGTGGAGATCCGCACCCCCCGCCTGACCCTGCGTTCCGCCGGCCCGGACGATCTGGAAGGCATGCACGCCGTTCTGTCAGACCCGCGCGCGACCCTGTGGTGGTCGACGCCGCCGCACGAGACGCTCGAGCAAACGGCGGCATGGCTGGACGGTATGATCGCCAACGGCCCTGATCATCCAGACTTCGTCATCGAGCTGGACGGCCGCGTGATCGGCAAGGCCGGCTTCTGGCGGCTGCCCGATGTCGGCTACATCCTGCACCCCGATCTCTGGGGGCAGGGACTGGCCGCCGAGGCTGTGGGCGCCGCGATCGATCATGTCTTTGCGACCCGCGACATCGAAAGCCTGACCGCCGACGTCGATCCGGAGAACGCCGCCTCGATTCGGCTGCTGGAGCGACTGGGCTTCGTGCGGACGGGCTTTGGGGAGCGCACCTGGAACGTCGGCGGTGTCTGGAAGGACAGCGTCTTCTATGCCCTGTCGCGCTCGGATCGGAAGACAAAAGCTCCCGCTTGAACTTCGGGACGGGTTCAGGCATAAGCCCGCCCTCGCTGGCGGCTCTCTCGGGCCGCCGCTGTTGTTTTCGCGCTCTTGTAGCGCCGACTAAGAAGATTGAGACGGACATGGCCGTTCCGAAGCGCAAAGTATCGCCCTCGCGTCGCAACATGCGCCGCTCGCACGACTCGCTGGGCGTCAACGCCTACACCGAGGACAAGGACACGGGCGAGCTGCGCCGCTCGCACCACATCGACCTGAAGACCGGCACCTATCGCGGCCGTCAGGTTCTGACGCCCAAGTTACGGCGCGCGATGACTCGCGCGCCGTTTTCGTGCGTTCTGTCGGCATCCCAAGCTGGAGACGCCCCATGATCCGTTTCACCGCCCTCGGCTCCGCCGTCCTGCTGTCGCTGGCGGCCTGCAATGCGCCGCCCGCCGAACAGCCTGTTCCCGAACCCGCGCCCGCGCCGCAGCAGGTCGATCCGGGGACGCCTGTGGCAGCCGCGAACGCGCTCACCGCCCAAGGCTTTGGTCCTCTGCGCATCGGCATGACCAGGGCCGAGGTCGAGGCGGCGATGGGCGCCGACAGCGATCCGGGGTCGGTGGGCGGCGCCGAGCCCGAGGTCTGCGACCAGTGGCGGCCCCAGCGTGCGCCGGAAGGCCTGCTGGTCATGATCCAGAACGGCGTCCTGACCCGTATCTCGGTCGCATCGCCTTCCACCCTGAAGACGGATCGCGGCTTCGGCGTCGGCGATACCGCGGTAGCGATCAAGGCCGCCTACGGCGCGAGCGCTGTGTCGCAGCCCCACAAATATTCCTCGCCCCCCGCAGAGGACATCTTCGTCTGGGCCACCGGCGGGCCGGCGACCGCCAACGCCTATGTCCAGGACACGGCGGCGCGCGGCGTTCGCTACGAGATCGAGAGCACGGGCAAGGTCGGCATCGTCCATGTGGGCGGGCCGGCGATCCAGCTGGTAGAGGGATGCTCCTGATCCCCGAGGCCTGAAGGTTGGCGATTCGGCGGGGGCTGCGCTAAACCCCGCCGAACTCCTGACAGCAGAGCGCTCCCATGACCGACATCGCCGACATCGTCGCCCGCCAGATCCTCGACAGCCGTGGCAATCCGACGGTCGAGGTGGATGTGATCCTCGACGACGGCAGCTTTGGCCGCGCGGCGGTGCCCTCGGGCGCCTCCACCGGCGCACATGAGGCCGTGGAACTGCGCGACGGCGACAAGGACCTGTGGGGCGGCAAGGGCGTCGGCAAGGCCGTGGACGCGGTCAACGGCGAGATCTTCGACGCCCTGTCCGGCATGGACGCCGAGGACCAGCGCCGTATCGACGAGGCCCTGATCGCGCTGGACGGCACCGAGAACAAGGGCCGGCTGGGCGCGAACGCCATCCTCGGCGTGTCGCTGGCCGTCGCCAAGGCCAGCGCCATCTCGTCCGGCCTGCCGCTGCACCGCTATCTGGGTGGAGTCTCGGCCCGCATCCTGCCGACCCCGATGATGAACATCATCAACGGCGGCGCCCACGCCGACAATCCGATCGACATCCAGGAGTTCATGATCCTGCCCACCGGCGCCGAGAGCTTCTCGGAAGCCCTGCGTATGGGTTCGGAAATCTTCCACGCCCTGAAGAAGCAGCTGAAGGACGCCGGTCACAACACCAACGTCGGCGACGAGGGCGGCTTCGCGCCAAACCTGGCCTCGGCCGAGGAGGCGCTGAGCTTCATCACCAAGGCGGGGCAGGCGGCCGGTTATCTGGCCGGCGAGGACTTCCACCTCGGTCTGGACGTCGCGGCGACCGAATTCTTCAAGGACGGCAAATACGTCATGGCCGGCGAGGGCAAGACGCTCGAGGCCGACGCCATGGTCAACTATCTGGCCGACCTGTGCGAGCGCTTCCCGATCGTATCGATCGAGGACGGCTGCGCCGAGGACGACTTCGACGGCTGGCGCATGCTGACCGAGCGTCTGGGCGACCGCTGCCAGATTGTCGGCGACGACCTGTTCGTTACCAACCCGGCCCGTCTGGCCGCCGGCATCGGCGAGGGTCTGGCCAATTCGATCCTCGTAAAAGTCAATCAGATTGGCACCTTGTCCGAGACTCTTGACGCTGTGGATATGGCGCACCGCGCTGGCTACACCGCCGTGATGAGCCACCGTTCGGGCGAGACCGAGGACTCGACCATCGCCGACCTGGCCGTCGCCACCAACTGCGGGCAGATCAAGACCGGCTCGCTGGCCCGCTCGGACCGGACGGCCAAATACAATCAGCTGCTCCGCATCGAGGAGATGCTGGGCGATCAGGGCGCCTATTTCGGCGACGGCATGCTGCTGAACCGGTAGGCGCCGGTTCGCAGTTTCTGCGGCCAAGCTACGGTTCGTTAGGCATTTTCGGTCAGACTCCTTCAATCTTGAGTCCACGCTCAGAAGGAGCGTCCCCCAGTGCCCGAGCGCATGAAGCCGTATTTCCCCTCCGCCATCCTGGCGCTGCTTATCGTCTATCTGGGCGTACAGGCCCTGACGGGCGAGCGCGGCCTGCTGAGCGGTCACGCGCGCGACGCCATGCTGGTGCGCCGCGAGGCCCAGCTGGCCGGGATTCTGGAACAGCGGCGGGACCTTGAGGTCCGCGTCCGCTATCTGCGCACGGACAGCCTGTCGCGTGATCTGCTGGAAGAGCGCGCGCGCGCCGTGCTGGGCTTCAGCGATCCGCGCGACTATGTGATCCGGGTGTCTGCTCCGGTCGCGACCAAGGGCTCCACGCCCAAGGCGTGAACTTTCGTTACAGCTTGACCGGTGCGCTTTGCGTTTCGGGAACGAAGGCTGCTAAAGCCCCTTTCCGTAACGACAAGAGGCCTGCAACGGCGGGTCCAGCCGGGAGATGACGGATGGCGAAAGCCCCCGCCGCCAAAGCTGATTCCAGCAAGGCGACCAAACTGCCCAATACGCCGAAGGCCTCGAAGGAGGACCTGCTGCGCTTCTATCGCGAGATGGTGCTCATCCGGCGGTTCGAGGAGCGCGCGGGCCAGCTGTACGGCATGGGTCTGATCGGGGGCTTCTGCCACCTGTACATCGGCCAGGAAGCCGTGGCCGTGGGCGTTCAGGAGAGCGTCAAACAGGGTCACGACAAGATCATCACCGGCTACCGCGACCACGGCCACATGCTGTGCGCGGGCATGGACCCGAAAGAGGTCATGGCCGAGCTGACCGGCCGCATTGGCGGCTCGTCCAAGGGCAAGGGCGGGTCGATGCATATGTTCGACACAGCCACGGGCTTCTACGGCGGCCACGGGATCGTGGGCGCGCAGGTCGCGCTCGGCACCGGTCTTGCCTTCGCCGGCCGGTACCGCGGCGATGACTCGGTCGCCTTCATCTATTTCGGCGACGGCGCGGCCAACCAGGGTCAGGTCTACGAGAGCTTCAACATGGCCCAGCTGTGGAAGCTGCCGGCCATCTACATCATCGAGAACAACCAGTACGCCATGGGCACGAGCATCGAGCGCTCGTCGTCCACGACCCAGCTCAGCGAGCGCGGCTCCAGCTTCGGCATCCCCGGCGAGCAGGTCGACGGCATGGACGTGCTGGCGGTCCGCGAGGCCACGGCCCGCGCGGTCAAGCGCGCCCGTGAAGGCGGCGGTCCCTACATCCTCGAGATGAAGACCTACCGCTATCGCGGCCACTCCATGTCCGATCCGGCCAAATACCGGGCCAAGGAAGAGGTCGACGAGGTCAAGAAGACCCGCGACCCCATCGACCATGTCAAACTCCTTCTGGAGCAGGCCGGCGCCACCGAGGATGACCTCAAGGCCATCGACGCCGAGATCAAGACCATCGTGGCGGACGCCGTCCAGTTCGCCCAGGAAAGCCCGGAGCCGGATCCGTCCGAGCTCTACACCGACGTCTACGTGGAGGCCTGACCGTGACCGACATTCTCATGCCGGCGCTGTCGCCCACGATGGAAGAGGGCACACTGACCAAATGGCACATCAAGGCGGGTGATACCGTCTCGGCCGGCCAGGTCATCGCCGAGATCGAAACCGACAAGGCCACGATGGAAGTCGAGGCTGTGGACGAGGGCGAGGTGCTGGAAATTCTCGTGGCCGAGGGCTCCGAGAACGTGAAGGTGAACACCCCGATCGCCCGTCTGGCCGGCGAGGACGGGGCTGCGGCTCCGGCTCCGAAGGCCGAGGCTCCCAAGGCCGAAGTCGAAGCGTCCGGCGAGCCTGAAAAGGCTGCGGCGCCTGTCGCCGCGACCCCGAAGGTCGAACTGCGCGACCCCGAAATCCCGGCCGGCGCCAAGCTGGTCAAGACGACCATCCGCGACGCCCTGCGCGACGCCATGGCCGAAGAGATGCGCCGGGACGACAAGGTGTTCCTGATCGGCGAGGAGGTCGCCCAGTATCAGGGCGCCTACAAGGTCAGCCGCGAACTGCTGCAGGAGTTCGGCGACCAGCGCGTCGTCGACACCCCGATCACCGAGCACGGCTTCGCCGGCCTGGGTGTCGGCGCCGCCATGGCGGGGCTGAAGCCGATCGTCGAGTTCATGACCTTCAACTTCGCCATGCAGGCCATCGACCACATCATCAACTCGGCGGCCAAGACCCTGTACATGTCGGGCGGCCAGATCCGCGCCGGCATCGTCTTCCGCGGTCCCAACGGCGCCGCCAGCCGCGTGGGCGCCCAGCACAGCCAGGACTATTCGGCATGGTACGCCCAGGTGCCCGGCCTGAAGGTCGTGGCTCCTTATGACGCCGCCGACGCCAAGGGCCTGATGAAGTCGGCCATCCGCGATCCCAACCCCGTCGTCTTCCTCGAGCACGAGATGATGTACGGGCTGGAGTTCGACGTGCCCGAGGTCGAGGACTATCTGGTCCCGATCGGCAAGGCCAAGGTTCGCCGCGAAGGCACGGACGTGACGATCACGGCGCACAGTCGCATGGTCGGCTTCGCCCTGCAGGCCGCCGAACAGCTGGCCGGGGAGGGGATCTCCTGCGAGGTCGTCGACCTGCGCACCCTGCGTCCCCTGGACCACGAGACCATCGTGGAAAGCGTCAAGAAGACCAGCCGTCTGGTCTCGGCCGAGGAAGGCTGGGGTCCGATGGGCGTCGGCGCCGAGGTCGTGACCCGGGTCATCGAACATGCGTTCGACTATCTGGATGCGCCGCCGGTCCGGGTGCATCAGGAAGACGTGCCGCTGCCCTACGCCGCTAATCTGGAAGCCCTGTCGCTGCCGGGCGTGGACAAGATCGTCGCCGCTGTGAAGCAGGTGATGGCATGAGCGGGAATCCCGAGTTCCAGCTGACCACGCCGGACAGCGTCGCCGCGGATCCCGAGGCTGTCGAACTCCTGCGCATGTGGTGGTCGAAGGGTGAGCCGGTCATGTCGGTGAAGCCCGCCTTCAACGACCCACAGCAGTTCGGCCAGATGCTGGCCTACGCCGCCAAACACATGGCGCACGGCTATGCGGTGCGGCATGGCCACGATGAACGGCAGGCCTATCAGCGGATCCTTCAGGGGCTGTCCGACGTGATCAAGGCGGACAACGTGCAGACAGTGGCCGAACCGGCCTCCCAGCCGGGGAGCGTGTAATGACCGACATCCTGATGCCCGCCCTGTCGCCCACGATGGAAGAGGGCGTTCTGGCCAAGTGGCACGTCAAGGTCGGCGACACGGTCAAGGCCGGCGACGTCATCGCCGAGATCGAAACCGACAAGGCGACCATG
Organism: Brevundimonas sp. Root1423; assembly: GCF_001426805.1. Taxonomy (NCBI): domain Bacteria; kingdom Pseudomonadati; phylum Pseudomonadota; class Alphaproteobacteria; order Caulobacterales; family Caulobacteraceae; genus Brevundimonas; species Brevundimonas sp. Root1423. The sequence continues at coordinate 140,687 of NZ_LMFL01000045.1, read as the reverse complement.
GAGGTCGAGGCCGTCGATGAGGGCGAGGTCACCGACATCCTCGTGGCCGAAGGCACGGAAGGGGTGAAGGTCAATACGCCCATCGCCCGCCTGAAGGACGAGGGCGGCGCGGCCGCTCCGGCGCCCAAGGCCGCCGCGGCTCCGGCTGAAACGCCCAAGGTCGAGGCTGCTACAGCGCCCGCCGTCGCTGCTCCGAAATCCGCACCCGCTCGGGCCAAGGCCGACGGCGAACGCGTCTTCGCCTCGCCGCTGGCGCGTCGCATCGCGTCGCAGAACGGCGTCGACCTGAAATCCGTCAAGGGCACCGGGCCGCACGGCCGCATCGTCAAACGCGACGTCGAGGGCGCGAAGGGCGGGGCGCAGGCTCCGGCCGCTGCATCCGCCTCGGCTCCGGCCGGTGAGGTCCGCAAGGTCCAGTCGCTGGCCCAGATGGGCATTCCGGACGGCAGCTACGACCTGATCCCGCTGGACGGCATGCGGAAGGCCATCGCGCGGCGCCTGACCGACAGCTTCCGCGACGTGCCGCACTTCCCGCTGACCATCGATTGCGAGATCGACGGCCTGCTGGCGTCGCGCGCCCGGGTCAACGCCATGCTCGAGAAGTCGGGCGTGAAGGTCTCGGTCAACGACTTCGTCATCAAGGCCGCCCGGGTCAACGCCATGCTCGAGAAGTCGGGCGTGAAGGTCTCGGTCAACGACTTCGTCATCAAGGCCTCGGCCATGGCGCTGAAGGCCGTGCCGGAAGCCAACGCCAGCTATTCGCCCGAGGGCATCGCCATGCACCACCACGCCGACGTGGCGATGGCGGTGGCGATCGACGGCGGCCTGATCACTCCGATCATCCGCGCGGCGGAGACCAAGTCCCTGTCGCAGATCGCGACCGAGTCGAAGGACCTCGCCAAGCGCGCCCGCGACCGCAAGCTGAAGCCCGAGGAATTCCAGGGCGGCACCTTCTCGGTCTCCAACCTCGGCATGTTCGGCATCAAGGCCTTCGCCTCGATCATCAACGAGCCGCAGGGCGCGATCATGAGCGTAGGCGCGGGAGAGCAGCGTCCCGTGGTGAAGAACGGCCAGCTGGCCGTCGCCACGGTGATGACCGTCACCCTGACCTGCGATCACCGCGTGGTGGACGGCGCTGTCGGCGCGAAATTCCTTCAGGCCTTCAAGGCGATGATCGAAGATCCTGTGACGATGCTGGCGTAAGCGGAGGCGGGTTGTGACCACGGTCTATGATTTCAGCGCCACGGCCATCGATGGCGCCGAGCAGGCGCTGGAGCAGTATCGTGGCCAGGCCCTGCTGATCGTCAACACGGCCTCCAAATGCGGCTTTACCGGCCAGTACGCCGGGCTGGAGGCGCTGCATCGCGAGTTCGCCGACAAGCCGTTCGAGGTGCTGGGTTTCCCCTGCAACCAGTTTGGCGAGCAGGAACCCGGCAAGGCGGCCGAGATCGCCAGCTTCTGCTCCACCAACTACGGCGTCGACTTCCCGATGTTCGACAAGGTCGAGGTCAACGGCCCCGACCGGCACCCGCTCTTCGACTGGCTGACCAGCCAGAAGAAGGGCTTCCTGGGCAGTCGCGACATCAAGTGGAACTTCACCAAATTCCTGACCGACCGTGAGGGCCGCGTGGTCGCGCGCTACGCCCCCCAGGTCGAACCCGAGGCCATCAAGGCCGATATCGAGAAGCTGATCTGACATGGCCGCTGAATTCGACCTCATCGTCATCGGTTCGGGCCCGGGCGGCTATGTCGCCGCCATCCGCGCCAGCCAGCTGGGCCAGAAGGTCGCCATCGTCGAGCGNCGCTGAATTCGACCTCATCGTCATCGGTTCGGGCCCGGGCGGCTATGTCGCCGCCATCCGCGCCAGCCAGCTGGGCCAGAAGGTCGCCATCGTCGAGCGCGAGAGCCTGGGCGGCATCTGCCTGAACTGGGGCTGTATCCCGACCAAGGCCCTGCTGAAGTCGGCCGAGAAGTACGAGAGCCTGTCGCACCTGAAGGACTACGGTCTGTCCGCCGACAAGGTCGGCTTCGATTTCGACACCATCATCCAGCGCTCGCGCGGGGTGGCCGCCACGATGAACAAGGGCGTCACCTATCTGATGAAGAAGAACAAGATCGAGGTGATCGAAGGCACGGCAAAGCTGGAGAAGGGCGTCGCCGCACCGAAGGTCGTCGTGGCGCTGAAAGCCGGCGGATCGCGCACGGTCGAGGCCAAGGCTGTGATGCTGGCGGTCGGCGCCCGGGCCAAGGCCATCCCGCAGATCGGTCTTGAGGCCGATGGCGAAAAGATCTGGGCCTATCGCGAGGCCATGGCGCCGAAGAAGATGCCTGCCTCCATCGTCGTGATCGGCTCGGGCGCCATCGGCGTCGAGTTCGGCAGCTTCTATCGGGCGCTGGGCGCCGAGGTGACCGTGGTCGAGGCCGTCGACCGCATCATGCCCGTCGAGGACGAGGAAGTGTCCAAGGCGGCGCAGAAGGCCTTCGAGAAGCGCGGCATGAAGTTCCGCACCGGCTGCAAGGTCACGAAGGTGTCGAAGGACGGCAAGGGCGTGCAGGTGGCCATCGAGGCCGGCGGCAAGGCCGAAACGCTGGAGGCCGAGGTCTGCATCTCGGCGGTCGGCATCACCGCCAACACCGACGGCATCGGTCTTGAGGCGCTGGGCGTCAACATGGACCGCGGCCACTGGCGCACAAGGCCAGCCACGAAGGCATCCACGCCGCCGAGCACATCGCCGGCTACAAGACCCCCAACGTCAACTCGCCCATCGCCGGCTGCACCTACGCCCAGCCGCAGGTCGCCTCGGTCGGGATTACCGAACAGGGCGCGCGCGAGGCGAAGCGCGAGGTCAAGGTCGGCCGCTTCCCCTTCCGCGTGAACGGCAAGGCCGTGGCCGCGGGCGAGATCGAAGGCTTCGTCAAGGTGATCTTCGACGCGAAGACCGGCGCCCTGATCGGCGCCCACATGATCGGCCACGAGGTCACCGAGATGATCCAGGGCTATGTCACCGCCATCGCCATGGAAGCGACCGAGGAAGACATCCACGGCATCGTCTATCCGCACCCGACCATGTCCGAGGCCATGCACGAGGCGGCGCTGGACGCCTATGGGCGCATCCGCTCCAGCAACTCACCTCCCTGGCCCACGGCCGCGAGGCGGCTCGACGCGTGGCCCAGCACATTGGCGGCGTAGACCTCGTAAAGACTGATCTTGCCTTCCAGCCATGTCGGGTCGCCCTGGCCGCCGTCCAGCTGGTCGCGGGCGTAGAGGGCGCCCTGGGCCAGCATCCAGCCGCCTGTGACGTCGCCCAGCAGCTTGAGATAGGCGTCGGCCGCGGCCAGCACGTCGGCGGCGCCGTCGACGGCTGCCTTTCGATCCAGCAACCAGAGGGTGGCGTCCTCGACGGCCTCGATCGCCGCGGCGAACCGCTCCACGGGCTTGCCCGAGTACAGGCGCGGCAGTGTCGCCAGCGTCGCCTTCATGTCAGCGATCAGGTCGCGGGCGGACTGGCCGCCGTCCATCGACAGCTTGCGGCCGACAAGGTCCATGGCCTGGATGCCATTGGTGCCCTCGTAGATCGGGGCGATGCGGGCGTCGCGATAGTATTGCGCCGCGCCGGTCTCCTCGATGAAGCCCATGCCGCCGTGGATCTGGACCCCCAGCGACGCGACCTCGCAGCCGACGTCGGTGGACCAGGCCTTGGCGATGGGGGTGAACAGGTCCTCGCGGCCCTTCCAGCGGCGGCGCTCTTCCTCGGTCGCTGAATGCTTCGCCAGATCGGCGGCGACGCCCGTGGACAGGCATATGGCGCGGGCGGCCGCGACCTTCGCCTTCATCACCGACAGGGTGCGGCGCACGTCGGGATGGTCGACGATCGGAGCGTTGGCCTCGCCGGTCCAGACCGATCGGCCCTGACGCCTGTCCAGTGCGTAGGCGAGGGCATGCTGATAGGCCCGCTCGGCGATGCCGACGCCCTCGACGCCCACGGCGAGGCGGGCGGCGTTCATCATGACGAACATGTGGGCCAGACCCTGATTGGGCTGACCGACCAGTTCCGCGGTCGCGCCCTCATAGGACATGACGCAGGTGGGGGAGGCGTGGATGCCCAGCTTGTGCTCGACCCCGACAGGCCGGAAGCTATTGCGGTCGCCCAGCGAGCCATCGTCCTTGACCAGATATTTGGAGGCCAGGAACAGGCTGATCCCCTTGGGCCCCGTCGGGGCGTCCGGCAGGCGGGCCAGAACCATGTGGACGATGTTGTCCGTGGCGTCGTGGTCGCCCCAGGTGATGAAGATCTTCTGGCCGTTCAGGGCGTATGTCCCGTCGCCATTCGGCGTCGCCGTGGCCGTCAGGGCGCCGAGATCGGATCCCGCCTGCGGCTCGGTCAGCACCATGGCGCCGGTCCATTCGCCGGATACCAGCCGGGACAGGTAGATTTCCTTCTGTGAGGGCGTGCCATGGGCCTCCAGCGCCTCAATCGCGGCCAGCGAGAGCATGGGGCACAGGCCAAAGGCCATGTTGGCGGCGTGGACGGTCTCATAGGCCGCCAGCTCCAGCGCCTTGGGCAGGTCCTGGCCGCCGGCGTGGGCGGGGGCGGACAGGCCGGTCCAGCCGCCCGCGGCGAACTGGCGATAGGCCTCCGCGAACCCGGGGGCGGCCGTGACCGAGCCGTTGGCGTAGGTCGAACCCTTCTGGTCGCCGATGCGGTTCAGCGGCGCCAGCACCCCTTCGGAGAACTGCGCCGCGGCCTCCAGCACCGCGCCCAGCACCTCGGCGTCATAGTCGGGGAAGGCGCCGGTGGCGGCGACCTGGTCGATGCCGGCCACGGCCTGCAGGGCGAAGGCGATGTCGCGGACGGGCGCGCGGTAGGTCATGGCGGGAATCCGGTTCGAACTGTTCCACGTTCATGCCGTCTTGCCGCCGGGGCATGCAAGCGGCGGCTTGGCGAACGGGACGGGTCGGGTCAGAGTGACAGGGTTCGAAGGAGCTGCCCGTGGCTGAACCGCGCAACCGTTATTCCACCGTCTCGCTGACCCTTCACTGGCTGACAGCCGCCCTCATCGTGACCCAGGTGCTGCTGATCACGGCGCATGAGGCGACCGAGGGGCCGCTGTCGCGCGAGTTCGTCCAGATCCACAAGTCGGTCGGCCTGACCATCCTCGTCCTGACCCTCGGCCGGATCTTCTGGCGGCTGGCCAATCCCGCCATTCCGCTGCCGGACGCGATGCCGCGCTGGCAGAAGCTGCTGGCGCGGGCTACCCACGTTCTCTTCTATGTCTTCCTGATCGCCATGCCGCTGGTGGGCTGGGCGGCGTCGTCGGCGGGCGGGCGCGATATCGTCTGGTTCGGCCTGTTCGAATGGCCGCTTCTGCCGATCGGCGGTGGCCGCGAGGTCGCGGGCCAGCTGATGGACCTGCACGAGTTGGCGGCCAAAGGGCTGTACGTCCTGATCGCCCTGCACGTGATCGGCGCGCTGAAGCACCAATTCGTCGACCGGGACAATGTGCTGCACCGGATGATTCCGGGGATCCCGCGCCGTCCGTGAGGCCGGCCGGCCTGCGTGCCGGACTTGCGCATCAAAAGCGGGCGGCGCATCTGGCGGGCGCGCTGATGCTGGATCGCGCGGATTTTCTGGATACGCGGGACCGTGGAACGGACTGGTCGGACAGCGAATGACGGTGCGGGCGCTTCAGGCGCGCCCCGCGTGAGCGCGTCCGACGCCGAGGCCGTCGCGGTCCTGAGCGCCGGCGGTCTGGTCATCTTGCCGACCGAGACCGTCTATGGTCTGGCCGCCGACGCGGGCGACGCCCGCGCGGTGGCGGCGATCTTCGAGGCCAAGGGCCGTCCGCGCTTCAACCCGCTGATCGCCCACGTCGCTGACGCCGTCCAGGCCGGGGCGGTGGCGGTGTTCGACGGTCGCGCCCAAGCGCTGGCCGAGGCCTTCTGGCCCGGTCCGCTGACGATCGTCGCCCCCGTCCGTGACCGGACCGGTGTGTGCGATCTCGCCCGGGCGGGGCTGGACAGCGTCGCCGTCCGGGTGCCCGGCCACGCCCGCGCCCGCGCCCTGATTTCCGCCTTCGGTCGGCCGCTGGTGGCGCCCTCGGCCAACCGCTCGGGACGACCCAGCCCGACCACCTTCGCTGACGCGGTGGAGGAGACGGGCTTCGCGGCCGGCGCCGCCCTCGACGGCGGGGCGTGCGCTGTGGGGGTAGAGAGCACGGTGGTCTCGGTGCTGGACGGCCGGGTTACCCTGCTGCGGCCGGGGTCGGTGACACGCGAAGAACTCGAGGCCGTCGTCGGGCCGCTTGATCGGGGCGGGGAGGGCCATCGCTCGCCCGGCCGGCTGACGCTGCACTACGCGCCGGACGCGCCCGTACGCATCGAGGCGCAGACGGTGCGCGACGGGGAGATCCTGCTGGGCTTTGGTCCGGGCGCCGGCGATCCGCGCTGGAGTCTGAGCCCTTCGGGCGATCTGCGCGAGGCGGCCGCCAATCTGTTCCGCCGCCTGCGCGAGGCGGATCGCGAACGCCCCTCGGGCATCGCCGTCTCGCCGATCCCCGCGCAGGGCCTTGGCGAGGCGATCAACGACCGGCTGCGACGAGCGGCAGGATTCGTGGGCTAGGCCAGGAAGCGGGCCTTGATATCGATACTGGACCTCTGGCCGACATCGGGGAAGCATTGCTCCAGCCACTCGCCTGCCGCGGCGCGCCCTCGACCTTTGAGATCGTTGAGGAAGGTCCATTCTGTGTCGAATTTGGTGCCCAGCGACAGGGCGCCCAGCCACGGGCCCGGCTCGATGGCGTGCAACATCAGCTGGCGGTAGCGGTTCTCGCCGGCGCGTTTCAACCGCCCGTCCGCGATCATGTCCTGGACGAAGGCGATAGCCCTCAGTTCGGCGACGAGGGGGGCGTTGAAAACGATCTCGTTGAGCCGGTCCATGATGTCCCCGGCCACGCGCGGCGTCTCCTCGCGCACGAAAGGGTTCAGGGGCAGCAACAGGATGTCGTCGGGCGTGTCGGCGTAGAACAGCGGCCACAGGGCGGGGTTGGCCAGATAGCCGCCGTCCCAATAGGGCTCGCCGTCGATCTCGACCGCCTGGAACAGGTGTGGCAGGCAGGCCGAGGCCAGCAGGACCTGATCCGTGATCTCCGGTGTCTCGAACAGTCGCGCCCGGCCCTGCCGGACCGCCGTTGCGGCGACGAACAGCCGGATGGAGGAGGCCCGCACCGCCTCAAAATCGATCGCCGTACCCAGAACGCGTTTGAGAGGATTGAGGTTGAAGGGATTGAATTGATATGGGCTCATCGACATTGCGGCGTTCTCGGCCGAGCGCCAGAGGCTGGAGTCCTTGAGCCATCCCGGAGGTACGGCCGCGCTCCAGATCGCCGAGTCGCCGAAGACGTTTCGGCCGCCTGACAGATTTACCTCCCGCCATAGCAGGTCGAGCTGGCGGCGGGCTCCTTCGGCTCCGCCGGTGTGCAGGCCGCTGATCAGGGCCGCAGCGTTCATAGCCCCCGCGGACGATGCTGTAACCGCGCGGATGTCGAGCCGGTCGTCCTCCAGCAGGCGATCCAGCACGCCCCACTGGAAGGCGCCGTGCGCGCCGCCGCCCTGAAGGGCCAGGCTGATGGGGCGGCGTTGCGGGGCAGTCGGCTTTCGCTTCGACATCCGCGCTCGCCTCCGTGCCTATTGGGCGGTCCAGCCGCCGTCGATGGAGAAACTGGCCCCGTTGGCCGAAGCGCCGAGGTCCGAGGCCAGATACAGCATCATCCCGGTCAGCTCGTCGGTGGTGACGAACCGTTTGGTCGGCTGCGAGCCAAGTATGACGTCCTTCAGCACCGCTTCTTTCGACATACCGCGCGTGCGGGCCTGATCGGCGATCTGTTTCTCGACGATCGGCGTCTCGACGAAACCGGGGCAGATCGCGTTGCAGGTGATGTTGTCCTGCGCGACCTCAAGGGCAACGGTCTTGGTGAGGCCGATGACGCCGTGCTTGGCCGCGACATAGGCCGACTTGAACGGGCTGGCGACCAGACCATGGGCCGAGGCGACGTTGATGATCCGGCCACGGCCCTGGGCCTTCATGATCGGAATGGCCGCACGCGTGGCGTAGAAGGTCGAGGACAGGTTGATGGCGATGATCTGTTCCCACTTGTCAGCCGGGAATTTCTCGACCGCCTCGACGTGCTGGACGCCGGCGTTGTTGATCAGGATGTCGACGCGGCCCAGCTGGTGCTTGCCGTAGGCCACCATGTCGGCGACCTCGTCGCCCCGCAGCATGTTGGCGGCGTGATAGCGGACGCGGACGCCGCAGCTGGCCTCCATCTCAGCCCGGGTGCGTTCGATCTCGGACGGGTCGCCCAGCCCGTTCAGCACCACGTCGCCCCCGCGCGAGGCGATGGCGCGGGCGAAGGCCAGGCCGATGCCCGAGGTCGACCCCGAGATCACCGCCACCTGACCCTTCAGGTCGCCGATGTCGCGGAAGGGTTCGCTCGAGGTCTGGGAGCCGTCACCGCGTTTGGGCCATTGGAACATGGGTATCTCGTCCGTGCGTCAGTCTGGTCAGCCTAGCCGTTCGCGTTTGCGAAGGCGACAGTCGGGTTTAATTTCCCGATCTGGTGAATATCCACTCTGTGTCGTTCGAGGCCGCCTTGTCAAAAGCGTAGCCGTCGCGGTCGAAGGCCTTCAGATCCTGCGCCCGCTCGATCCGCTCGTCGATGGCGAAACGCGCCATGCCGCCCCGGGCCTTCTTGGCGAAGAAGGAAATGATCCGGCTCTCGCCGTCGCGTGATTCGCGGAACTGCGGGGTCACGACACGCAGTTTCAGCGCCTTGGCGCCGACCGCGCCGAAATATTCCTGACTGGCCAGATTGACCAGGGTCGGATCGGCTTGGCCCTCGGCGTCGGCGTTAAGCTGTTTCGACAGACGGTCGCCCCAGAAGTCGTACAGGCTGGATCCGCGCCGCGTCTTGAGCCGTATTCCCATCTCCAGCCGGTAGGGCTGGATGCGGTCGAGAGGCCGAAGCAGGCCGTAGAAGCCGGACAGGATGCGCAGATGATCCTGCGCCCACGCCAATGACGGCTGGTCCAGTTCGCGCGCCTTCAAGCCTTCATAGACATCGCCCGCAAAGGCGAAGGCGGCCTGGACGCCGTCGGTCGAGGCGGCGTCGAAGGCCTGGAAGCGTTCGCGGTTCAGCCGGGCCAGATCGTCGGAGATGCTCATCAGCTGGCGCAGCTCGGACACCGTCCGCGCCCGCGCCGTCCGCGACAGGCTGGCGGTGTCGTCCTGAAAGCGGCGTTCAGATGCGGCCGCATCGGGCCGGGCCTCGGTGAAATCCAGCCGCTTGGCCGGGGACAGGACGATCAGCAAGGGAAAAGGCTCCGGCGGCGTTCGCGTGCAGATAGGCCCGTTCGATGACGAATTGAACCGGACCCTTTGTCCCGTTCAGCGATCCTGTGAATAGAGGGCGGCCAGAACCTGGGGCAGGCGGTCGGGCAGGTCCTCGGCGATCAGGCCCGGCCCGAAGCCGCGCGCCGCCTCCGCATGCATCCAGACGGCGGCGCGGGCGGCGTCGAAACTGTCCATCCGCTGCGCCATCAGGCCGCCGATCATGCCCGCCAGCACGTCTCCGGTTCCCGCGGTCGCCAGCCATGGGACGCCGTTGTCGTTGATCGCCAGGCGACCGTCGGGTGCCGCGATGATCGTGGCGGGTCCCTTGAGCACGACCACGGCGCCCGCGCGCTTCGCCGCTTCGCGCGCCCCGACCTCCCGGCCCTTGTCGAGCAGGCCGGGGAACAGCCGTTTGAACTCGCCCTCGTGCGGGGTCAGGACATCGTCCCGGTCCAGAACGTCGAACAGGTCGGCGGGCCAGCCTTCGAAGACCGTCAGACCGTCGGCATCCACCACCAGCGCCGCCCCGGTCCCGGCGAGGGCGCGCACATGGGCCTGGGTCGCGTCGGTCACCCCGGCGGCCGGACCGATGACCACGGCGTCCATCCCCTCGACCGCCTCGGTCAGGGCCTCGGCCGAGCCGAACGGGGTCAGCATGACGGCCTCGATGGCGGAGGCGATCACGGCGGTCGCATCCGGCGGACAGAGAATACGCACCACGCCCGCGCCGATCCTCAGACCGGCCCGCGCCGCCAGCCGCGCCGCGCCGGTCTGGCTGGCCTTGCCCGAGACGACGCCCAGCCGCCCCCGCGCGTGTTTGTGGGCGTTTTCGCTCGGCCAGGGCAGCGCTTCGCGCCAGTCCGGGATAGCCCCTTCTGTCATCGCGCCGGTCCTCCGTTCACGGATGGCGACGGGGAGCGAAAAGCGCTTGCCTTATTGTGCAATGCAATGTCCCTTTACGTCCCGTGCGCGCGGCATGATAACGCCCGCCTGGGACCGCCAATGAAAAAGATCGAAGCCGTCATCAAGCCCTTCAAGCTGGATGAAGTGAAGGAAGCGCTGCAGGACGCGGGCGTGCAAGGCATGACCGTGCTCCGAGCTGTACCGCGGCGCAGAGTACGTCATCGACTTCCTGCCCAAGATCAAGATCGAGGTGGTGGTGTCGGACGACATGGTCAATTCCGTCGTCGACGCGATTCAGGCGGCCGCCCGCACCGGCAAGATCGGCGACGGCAAGATCTTCATCACCGACGTCATCGACGTCATCCGTATCCGCACCGGCGAGACGGGCGCACAGGCCGTCTGACCCTTTCACCGGCCGTCCCCTCGGGGCGGCCGTTTCTTGTAACCTCCCCGAGCCACAGGACGTCGACCACCATGAGCGCCAGCAAGATCCTCAAAGAGATCAAGGAAAAGGACGTCAAATACGTCGACCTCCGGTTCACCGACACCAAGGGGCGGATGCAGCACGTCACCTTCGACATCGACCTGGTGGACGACGAGTTCCTCGAAGAGGGGACGATGTTCGACGGCTCCTCGATCGCTGGCTGGAAGGCGATCAACGAGTCCGACATGCTGCTGAAGCCGGACCTGAACAATTTCTGGATCGACCCCTTCTACCAGCAGACGACCCTGTTCCTGTTCTGCGACGTGCTGAACCCCGACACGGGCGAGCCCTACAACCGCGACAGCCGTTCAATGGCCAAGAAGGCGCTGGCCTATGTCCAGTCCTCGGGCGTGGGCGACACGGTCTTCTTCGGCCCGGAAGCCGAGTTCTTCATCTTCGACGACGTGCGCTGGAGCACGGCGCCGCATGACACCGGCTACGCCTACGATTCGATCGAACTGCCAGCCAATACGGGTGCGGAATATTCCGAGGGCAATATGGGCCACCGCCCGACGCACAAGGGCGGCTATTTCCCGGTCAACCCGACCGACAGCGCCCAGGATCTGCGCGGCGAGATGCTGGGCGTCATGCGCGACCTGGGCATGCAGCCCGAGAAGCACCACCACGAGGTCGCCCCGGCGCAGCACGAACTGGGCCTGAAGTTCTCGGACATGCTGACGATGGCCGACCGTCTGCAGATGTACAAATACGTCATCCACAACGTCGCCGCCGCCTACGGCAAGTCGGCCACCTTCATGGCCAAGCCGACCTTCGGCGACAACGGCTCGGGCATGCACGTCCATATGTCGGTCTGGAACGGCGGCAAGCCGCTGTTCGCGGGCGACAAATACGCCGGCCTGTCGGACATGTGCCTGTGGTACATCGGCGGCATCATCAAGCACGCCAAGGCCATCAACGCCTTCGCCAACTCGACGACCAACTCCTACAAGCGTCTGGTTCCCGGCTATGAAGCCCCGGTGAAGCTGGCCTATTCGTCGCGCAACCGCTCGGCGTCCATCCGCATCCCGTTCGTCAACTCGCCCAAGGCCAAGCGTATCGAGGCCCGGTTCCCGGACCCGATGGGCAACCCCTATCTGACCTTCGTGGCCCTGCTGATGGCCGGGCTGGACGGCATCGAGAACCGGATCGATCCGGGCGCGGCCGCCGACAAGAACCTGTACGACCTGCCGCCGGAAGAGCGGGGCAACATCCCCGAGGTCTGCGGCAGCCTGAAGGAGGCTCTTGAGAACCTCGACAAGGACCGCGCCTTCCTCAAGAAGGGCGGCGTCATGGATGACGACTTCATCGACAGCTACATCGCGCTGAAGATGGAAGAGGTGATGCGTCTGCAGTTGCACCCGCACCCCGTCGAATTCGACATGTACTACAGCTGCTGATCGACGGCTGAGGCTGAACGAAAACGGCGCCGGAGGGGAAGCCCTCCGGCGCCGTTGCTTTTTGTCTTTCGGGATCTAGCGGTTGGTCGTCTCGACCTCGATCCCGTCACGACCCGCGCGGACGGTCGTGCTGTCGCCGGCGCGGACTTCAGGGCGTTCCACCACGACAGTCGGGGGCGCGACGGGCACGGGCACGGCGACCTCGCGGGTTTCCACGATGGTGCGGGTTTCAGGCGCAGCGGCCGGCGCGGCCGCCTGTTCAGCGGCGGGTGCGGCTTCCTGCTGCGTGCAGGCCGCGGCGCCGAGGGCGAGGGCTGCGAGGGCGCTGGTCGCGACGATACGGGAAATGGCGGTCATGGCGTGGGCTCCGGATGGACGTTCCCATCCAAACACCCGCTGCGTTCGCCGGTTCCGGCTACGCTTTCTCTAGTGCAGGCTGACGGACACAGGTTCCCATGGCAGGGCGGGCTGGATGGTCGCCGGGAAGCTGATGCGTACGCCGCAGCCGGTGGCGCCCCGGGTGATCAGGAGTTCGCCGCCCAACTGCTCCGACACGGCCTCGAACAGCGGGATGTCGCGCGGCGGCGCGACATTGCCGTCGCCCGTGGCCACCAGGTTCAGCGTCCGCTGATCGCCGGTGTCGGCGAGTATCACAGCCAGGCTGGTGGCCGAGGCGCATCCCTTGAGCGTGGTCAGATACTCTAGCAGCACCAGTCCCAGCGCCGTCGCATGCTCCAGCGGCACGTCGAGATCGCCCCCGGCGATGCGAACCTTTTCGACCGGCAGACCGCCGCGGGAGGCGGAGGCCTGAACCAGCTTGTGGGCGAAGGCCTCGAACGGAATGCGGCGGTCGGGATTGCCTGTGAATTCGCGGTGCGCGCGGGAGATCAGCAGGGTGCGCGAGGCGGCGTTGGTGAGGACGCGCGAGACCATCGGATCGGCCTCTTCGCGGGCGCGCAGCTGGAGGATGGCCGAGATCAGCTGCAGGTGGTCGGTCGTCCTCTGGGCGTGCTCGTGGAACAGTTCAGCCTGCCCGGTGGCCAGCGCCTCGACCCGCGCATGGGTGGCGGCCAGCAGGGCGAACTGGGCCCGGATCGTGCTGAGGATGTGGATCAGCAGCAGCGACGATACCAGGAAGAAGGCCAGCGCCACCAGCCCGCGGCCATCGACGTTCCAGTGCAGGGGCACGGGGCCGAGGAAGGCGTAGACGATCGCCGTCGAAAGGCCCGTAGCCAGCAGGGCGGGACCCGCGCCCAGCCAGTAGGCGGCAAGGATCACCGCCGGATAGAAACAGGTGTAGCCATAGCCGTTGCCCATGGCCGAAGACAGCGTCAGCCGGACCGCCAGCGCCAGCAGGACCAGCACTCCGGCGGCCCAGTAGCGCGCGCCCGGAACGGCCTGCAGCCGCGCCAGAACGGCCGCGGGACGGGGCGTCAGCGAAAAGACCGGTGCAGTCATGCTCTCACTCCGGCTCTCAGGCGGCGGCGTCAGCCGTCTTGCGACGCAGCTCGATCAGACGCACGCACCAGATCGAGATTTCATACAGGAGCACCAGCGGCACTGCGAGCATCAGCTGGCTGATCGGGTCGGGTGGGGTCACGATAGCGGCCACCACGACCACGGCGACGATGGCGTACCGGCGGCCCTCGGCCATGACCTTCGACGAGATGATGCCGGCCAGTCCCAGCAGGGTCATGACGATGGGGAGCTGGAAGCACAGGCCGAAGGCCAGCAGCAGGGCGGTGACCAGGTTCAGATATTCGGAGATCTTGGGCAGCAGGGCGACCGACACGCCTTCGCCGACGACCTGCTGGCTCAACGAGAACCACATGACGAACGGCAGCATCACAAAATAGACCAGCGCGCCGCCGAGCAGGAAGAGCAGGGGGGCGGCGAGGAGGAAGGGCAGGAAGGCGCCCTTCTCGTTGCGGTACAGGCCGGGCGCCACGAAACGGTAGAGCTGATAGGCCAGCATCGGGAAGGCGAGGACCACGGCCCCGAAACCGGCGATCTTCATCTTGGTGAAGAGCTGTTCGAGCGGCGCGGTCGAGATCAGTTCCACGGTCGACTTCCCGCCCGCGGGTATCGGCTTCAGCCAGGCCGTCGCCTCGATCAGGTCGATCGGAGAGGCGCCGTGCCCGTCCGGTCCGGCTGCGGCATGCAGCGCCGCCGCGACCTGGAAGGGATGGATCAGGAACAGCTGGATCTGGGATGCGAAGTAGAAACAGACGAGGAAGGCGAGCACGAAGGCGATGACGCAGACCACCAGCCGGCCACGCAGCTCGATCAGGTGATCCATCAGGGGCGCGCGCGACGCCTCGATCTCATCCTCGTCGCGATCCAGGGCGCTCACGGCTCGACCTTCCGGGCGCGGACGGGTTTGGCCTTGGCGTCGGCAGCCTTGCGCGAGGCGGCGGGTTTGGCGGCGGCCTTCGGCTTCGCAGGTGTCTTGCGGGCCGGCTTCTTCACCGGCTCGGCGACGACGGCCGGCGCATCCAGCGGCGCCATGACCGGCGGGCTGTCGGGCCATTCGTCAGGCGCGGACAGCATGGGCGCATCCAGCGGCTTGTTCAGATCGTTGCGGATTTCCCGGAAGGCTGCGTCGGCGTCGGCGCCCAGGGCGTGGAGGCCCTGATGCGTGCGCAGCGCCTCGACCTCCTTACGCAGCTCGTCCAGCTCGGACTGCCGCGCCATCTCGTCGAAGCTGGAGCGGAATTCGTTGGCCATGCCGCGCGCCTTGGCGACCAGCTTGCCGAGCTTCCGCAAAAGCAAAGGCAAGCGTTCGGGGCCCACGACGACGAGGGCCACGATTGCGATCACCAGATATTCCAAGCCCCCGATGCCGGGACCCAAACCACCCATCCGTCAGGTCTCCGACGTCAATGCGGCTTACGACTTCAGGTCTTCTTTTTCGGCGTCGGTGCGGGGCAGGGCGCCCGCGCGCTCGTCGCGGGGCTTGTCCTCGTCGGTGTCCTTGAGGCCGTCCTTGAAGGCTTTCACGCCCTTGGCGGCGTCCCCCATCAGGCCCGACAGCTTGCCGCGACCGCCGAACAGCAGAAGCACGATGATGGCGACGATGGCCCAGTGCCAGATGCTGAATGAACCCACGGACAACTCTCCTCAGTCAGGCCGGGTCGGCCCGGTCGAAATCTCTCGCCGCATATAGGCCGTTCAGTGGCGCGACGCCAAGCGAACCTGTTAGGACGCGCCCATGAGTCACGTCATCATCCACACCGACGGCGCCTGCAAGGGCAATCCCGGCCCCGGCGGCTGGGGTGCGATCCTTCAGACCGGCGGCGGCCACGAGAAGGAACTGTGGGGCGGCGAACCGCTGACGACCAACAACCGCATGGAACTGATGGGGGCAATCAGCGCGCTGGAGGCCCTGACCCGGCCGTGCCGCGTCGATCTGCACACCGACAGCAAATACGTCATGACCGGAATCACCGAATGGATCCGGGGCTGGAAGGCGCGCGGCTGGAAGACGGCCGACAAGAAGCCGGTCAAGAACGAGGACCTGTGGCGGCGTCTCGACGAGGCCCGCGCCCGGCACGACGTCAAATGGCACTGGGTGAAGGGCCATGCCGGCCACGAGCTGAACGAGCGCGCAGACGGTCTGGCGAATCGCGGGATCACGGAGATGCGGGGCTAGGCGCTCCGCACCCTCAGCTTCGAGCCGTCGACACGGTCGACGATCACGCTCTCGCCGATCAGCGGCCCCGCGCCGTCGATCTCGGCCACCCACTCGGCGCCCGAGACGAACACCCGTCCGCGGCCGTCCACGAACGGCTGGACGACCTGCGCCCGCTGGCCGACGAGGCGGCTGTCACGGGCGTTGATGTCGGGGCTGTCGCTGGGGTTCACGCGCTGGATCA
Organism: Brevundimonas sp. Root1423; assembly: GCF_001426805.1. Classification (NCBI taxonomy): domain Bacteria; kingdom Pseudomonadati; phylum Pseudomonadota; class Alphaproteobacteria; order Caulobacterales; family Caulobacteraceae; genus Brevundimonas; species Brevundimonas sp. Root1423. Next base: position 124,638 of record NZ_LMFL01000045.1, on the reverse strand, counting down.
GGCGGCGCGACAGCAGGGTCATGGCCACGGTCAGGACCGCGAACAGGGCGACCTCGCCGACGACGCCCAGCGGCAGGCCGAGGGCGGTGACCACGGCCACCATCCCCGCCGACACCGCCGGCCACAACAGCCACTCGGTCGAGAAGGCGGCCTCGACCGCCAGCAGGATCACGCCCAGGGCCAGCCAGATCCAGAACGGCTGGGCGGCGTGCAGGTCTGTCAGGGCTTCCATGGATCAGGTCCTCGGAACGGCGGGACGCGGGGGACGCGGGGGCGCGGGAGGCTTGGGCGGAGCCGGCGGGGCGTCGCGGCGCACTTCGGTGCGGCTCTGCTGCTGTTCGCGGGCCAGGCCGACCAGTTCGCCCAGGCCGGCGATGGTGCCGACCAGTCCGCTCATCTCGGCGGGGACGATGACGGTCTTGGCGGTCGGGTTGCGCGCCAGTTCGGCGAATGCCTCGACGTATTTCTGGGCCACGAAGTAGTTGATCGCGTTGACGTCGCCGCGGGCGATGGCTTCCGACACCATGGCGGTCGCCTTGGCCTCGGCCTCGGCGGCGCGTTCACGGGCCTCGGCGTCGCGGAAGGCGGCTTCCTTGCGGCCCTCGGACTGGAGGATGGCCGATTGTTTGGCGCCCTCGGCGCGCGCGATGGCGGCCTGTTTCTCGCCCTCGGCCTCGGTGATGACGGCGCGCTTCTCGCGCTCGGCCTTCATCTGGCGGGCCATGGCGTTGGTGATGTCCGCCGGCGGGGTCAGGTCCTTGATCTCGATCCGGTTGACCTTCACGCCCCAGGGCTCGGTCGCGGCGTCGATCACGGTCAGCAGCCGCGAGTTGATCGAGTCACGCTGGAACAGGACCTCGTCCAGCTCCATCGAGCCGACCACGGTTCGCAGGTTGGTCATGCACAGCTGGGTGATGGCGTAGGGCAGGTTCTCGACCCGATAGGCGGCGGCCGAGGCCTCCATCACCTGGATGAAGACAATGGCGTCGACCTTCACCATGGCGTTGTCCTTGGTGATGACCTCCTGCTGGGGCACGTCCAGGACCTGCTCCATCATGTTCATGCGCCGGCCGATCCGCTCGACGAAGGGCGTTAGGATGCTGATGCCGGGCGACAGGGTGCGGGTGTATTTGCCGAACCGCTCGACGGTCATCTCGCGCCCCTGGGGCACGATCTTGACCACGCTGAACAGCAGAACGAAGGCCAGCGCGACCAGAGCGAGGGTGAAGATAACTGACGTGTCCATAAAGCCTCCCAAATCCCGTTCAGGTTAGCACCCTGTGACCCGCGCGCCACAGAAACCGGACATGGCCATGATGACATCCATGTAATGAAAAGGGGCGGCCCCCGTCGGAAGCCGCCCCTGCAGTCCACGCTGACGCGTCGAACTATTCCTCGATGATCAGTTCCTCGCCTTGCAGTTCGCAGAAATTGACCTCCGCGACCTGAACCGAATCGCCGTCCGAGAAGTCGGCGCGGATGTCGTAGACGCATTCCGGCAGACCATCGTCGATCGAGATCTCGAAGCTCTCGCCAGAGCCCAGAACGTCGGCGCCGAAGATGTCCTCTTCCCACTCATTGGTCGAAGGCAGGGAGATGAACAGGGCGGTCAACACGTGCTCGGTGCCGTTGGTCAGGGTGAAGTCGATGGAGTCGGTCTGGGCCGTGGCGGCCGGCGCAAGCAGGGCGGCCGAGGCGGCGAGCGCCGCCACGAGACTACGGATGTGCATGATGGTGTTCCCCAACCGGCCGATCGCCGGACGGGGACCTTGTCACGTCGCAGAACGCGGGTCGCGTCCCAAATCACGGGACGCTGCGGCCATGGCGATGATCCGGTGCGTCTCCGACCAGCTGACCAGCGCCTCGACCTCGTCCAGCGGCACGAATCGCGCCTCGGTCGCATCATCGCCGGCGAGCGGTTCGCCCGACATCCATCGGGCGGCGTAGTCGATCAGCACATAGTGGCGGCGTGCTTCCGGGAATACGCCGTCGACGACGTCGATCAGGCCGGTGATCTCGGCCTCGACGCCCGTTTCCTCGCGCAGTTCCCGCAGGGCGGCGTCGACGGCGCGTTCGCCCGGCTCGATCCGACCGCCCGGAAGGCTCCATTCGCCTTGCCGGGGCGGCGTTCCACGCCGGATCAGCAGTACCTCGTCGCCGCGCAGGCAGACGACGCCGACGGCGGGAACAGGCGACGGCAGGGCGGTGGTCATCGCGCCAACGTGGCTTGACCCTTTCGCTGCGTCCATGACTTTGAGACAAGGGATTCATGACCCCGCCCTCCGCCGCCGCGCTCCAAACCCTGAAATCCGCGGCCGGAACCGGCGGCTGGACCGACGACCCGGCCGAGATCGCGCCATGGCTGACGGAGTGGCGCAACCGCTGGCAGGGGCATACCCCGCTGATGTTGACGCCGCGCTCGACGGAGGAGGCGGCCCGGCTGGTCGCCATCTGCGCCGAGCACCGCGTCGCCATCACCCCTCAGGGCGGCGACACCGGTCTGGTGGGTGGCCAGATTCCCTATGGCGAGGTCCTGCTGTCGACGCGGAAGCTGCGTGCGATCCGCGATGTGACTCCTCTGGACGACGCCATGACGGTCGAGGCCGGCGTGACCCTGCTGGAAGCCCAGCAGGCCGCCGCCGCCGCCGACCGCCTGTTCCCGCTCAGCCTCGCGGCCGAGGGCACGGCGACCATCGGCGGCGTGGTCTCGACCAACGCCGGCGGCACCGCCGTCATCCGCTACGGCGTCATGCGCGATCTGGTCCTGGGTCTGGAGGCCGTGCTGCCGGACGGCCAGATATTCCACGGCCTGAAGCGGCTGCGGAAGGACAACACCGGCTATGACCTCAAACAGCTGCTGATCGGCGCCGAGGGCACGCTGGGGGTCGTCACCGCCGCGACCGTGAAGCTGTTTCCCGTCATGCGCAGCCGGGCCACCGCCATGGTCGGGCTGGAGACGCCGGCCGCCGCCATCGACCTGCTGGCCCGAGCCAAGGCCGAGACCGGCGGGGGCGTGGAGGCCTTCGAACTGATGAAGCGGATCGGCATGGGCTTCGTCCTGGCCAACATTCCGGACACCCCCGAGCCGCTGGACAGCACCCCGCCCTGGTACGTGCTCATCGAGCTGGTCTCGGGCGAACCCGGCGCCGCCGACGCCGCCATGGAGCGGCTGCTGACCCACGCCTTCGAAACCGGCCTGATCACCGACGCCGCCATTTCCCAGAACGACGCCCAACGCGCCGCCTTCTGGAAGGTGCGCGAGGAGCAGTCGGCGGCCCAGAAGCCCGAAGGCGGCGGCTGGAAGCACGACGTGTCCGTGCCGGTCTCGCGCATCGCCGACTTCCTCGAGGAGGCGACCACAGCCGTGGAGCGCTTCCATCCGGGCGCTCGGGTCAGCGCCTTCGGCCATGTCGGCGACGGCAATATGCACTACGACGTGCTGTGTCCCCTCGGCGGCGACCTTCCGGCCTTCCTCGCCCGCTGGGCCGAGGGCTCGCAGATCGTCCACGACATAGTGGCCCGCTACGATGGCTCCATCTCGGCCGAACACGGGCTGGGCCGGCTGAAGACCGAGGAGGCTCGCCGCTACAAGTCTCCGCTGGAAATCGCGGCCATGCAGGGCATACGCGCCGCCTTCGATCCGAACCGCATCATGAACCCGGGCGTTCTGTTCTGATCGCCCGGCTTGCCCGCACAACCTGTTCGGCCTAGCCATGCCGCCTCGATTCAACACCGCCGGAGCCCGCTCATGACCCTCGCCCTCCTGTTCCCGGGACAAGGCAGCCAGTCGGTCGGCATGGGCGCGGCCCTGGCCGACGCCTTCCCCTCGGCCCGCTCCGTCTTCGCCGAGGTCGATGAGGCCCTGGGCCAGAATCTCAGCCAGCTGATGCGCGAGGGTCCCGAGGACCAGTTGACCCTGACCGAGAACGCCCAGCCGGCCCTGATGTCGGTCTCGGTGGCGGCGATGCGGGTGCTGAGGACCGAGTTCGACTTCGATCTGGCGAAGGCAACGTACGCCGCCGGCCATTCCCTCGGCGAATATTCGGCCCTGTGCGCGGTTGGAGCGATCTCGCTGGCGGATACGGCGCGCCTGCTGAAGCTGCGCGGTCAGGCCATGCAGCGCGCCGTGCCCGTGGGCCGGGGCGCCATGGCCTCGCTGATCGGACCGAAAACCGACCTCGCGCTGGCGGAAGAGGCGGCGAAGGCCGGCTCCGAGGTCGGCGTCTGCGTCGTGGCCAATGACAACAACAACGGCAATGTCGTCATCTCGGGCGACAAGGCCGCCGTGGACCGCGCCATCGAGAAGGCCAAGGAGCTGGGCGCGCGGGCCATTCCGCTGAACGTTTCGGCGCCCTTCCACTGCCCGCTCATGCAGCCTGCCGCCGATGAAATGGCCACGGCCCTGGCCTCGGCGACCATCGTCGCGCCCTCGGTCGCCGTGGTCGCGAATATCACCGCTCGCCCGGAAACCGATCCCGAGGTCATCCGGCGCCTGCTGGTCGAACAGGTCACCGGCCGCGTCCGCTGGCGCGAAAGCATGGAATGGATGGCGGGCGAAGGCGGCGTCACCCGCTTCGCCGAGATCGGCTCGGGCAAGGTCCTGACCGGCATGGCCAAGCGCATCGCCCCCGACGCCGAAAGCACCGCCCTGAATACGCCCGAAGAGCTGGAAGCCTTCGCCACGTCGTTCTGAGACACAAGGAAAAGAAGATGTTCGATCTCACTGGAAAGACTGCGCTTGTCACCGGCGCGACGGGCGGCATCGGCGGCGCTGTTGCTCGCGCCCTGCACGCACAGGGGGCGACCGTCGTCCTGTCCGGCACGCGTGAGGCGGTGCTGCAGGATCTGGCGAAGGAGCTCGGTGAACGCGCCTTCGCAGCCGCCGCCAACCTGTCCGACGCCGAATCGGTCGACGGCCTGATCGCCCGCGCCGAGGAAGCCGCCGGCGCTCCGCTGGACATCCTGATCGCTAACGCCGGCATCACCAAGGACGGCCTGCTGATGCGGATGAAGGACGAGGACTTCCAGGACGTCATCAAGGTCAATCTGGAGAGCTATTTCCGCCTGTCGCGCGCCGCGATGAAGGGGATGATGAAGCGCCGCTCGGGCCGGATCATCGGCGTGACCTCGGTGGTCGGCGTCACCGGCAACCCCGGCCAGACCAACTATGCCGCCTCCAAGGCCGGCATGATCGGGTTTTCCAAGTCGCTGGCCCAAGAGGTGGGCTCCAGGGGCATCACCGTGAACTGCATCGCCCCGGGCTTCATCGCCTCGCCGATGACGGACGTCCTCAACGACGCCCAGCGCGAGACCATTCTCAAGAACATCCCGTCCGGCCGCCTCGGCACGGGCGACGAGATCGCCGCCGCCGCCGTCTATCTGTCCTCGGACGAAGCCGCCTATGTCACGGGCCAGACGCTGCACGTGAACGGCGGCATGGCGATGATCTGATCCTGGCGGGGCTATTTCCCGCCAGCTCGGCTGTGCTAAAGGCCACGCAACCGACAGGCCTGAGTCTTCGTTGAAGGCTTGCGCCGTCGCCGCTGTCGTCATACGGCAGTGACTGAGACAACAGCCGCCCCGGCGGCCCTAAAAGCAGAGACTCCCATGTCCGACACCCTGGAACGCGTCCGCAAGATCGTCATCGACCACCTGGACGCCGATCCGGAAAAGGTCGTTGAAAAAGCCAGCTTCATCGACGATCTGGGCGCCGACTCGCTCGACAACGTCGAGCTGGTGATGGCCTTCGAAGAAGAATTCGACATCGAAATCCCGGACGACGCCGCCGAACACATCCAGACGGTCGGCGACGCCGTGAAGTTCATCGACGAGAAGCTGGCCGGCTGATCGCCGCCACCTTCGATACGGCTTTGATGGCCGCCGTGGCGCGCCCCTAGCGGGGCCGCCCGGCGGCCATTACTGTTTGGGGTCAGGATTCTGTAGCGAGGAGCGCTCATGCGCCGCGTCGTCGTCACCGGTCTCGGTCTGCTTACGCCCCTGGGCTGGGGCGTGGACCACAACTGGAAGGGCATTCTCGAGGGTCGCTCGGGCATCGGCCCGATCACCAGCTTCGACACCGAAGGCTACGGCTGCACCATCGCGGGTGAAATCCCGTCCGTGGACGGCCGCGGCGGCGGCGCGCCCGGCCAGCCCGGCGTCTTCGACCATGAAAAGGTGATGTCGCCCAAGGACCGCAAGCGCGTCGACGACTTCATCGTCTACGCCATCGCCGCCGCGGACGAGGCCCTGGCCGATTCCGGCTGGAAGCCCGAGACAGAGGAACAGCGCGAACGGACCGGCGTCATGGTCGGGTCGGGCATCGGCGGCCTGGGCCCCATCGCCGACACCGCCATCATCCTCAAGGAACAGGGCCCGCGCCGCGTCAGCCCCTTCTTCATCCCCTCGGCCCTGATCAACCTGACCAGTGGCCAGATCTCGATCCGCCACGGCCTCAAGGGCCCCAACCACTCGGTGGTCACGGCCTGCGCCACCGGCGCCCACGCCATCGGCGACGCGGCCCGGATGATCATGATGGACGACGCCGACGTCATGGTGGCCGGCGGGGCGGAAAGCTCCATCGTTCCCATCGGCATCGCCGGCTTCCTGGCCTGCAAGGCCCTGTGCACCGCCTATAATGACCAGCCGGAGAAAGCCTCGCGGCCATGGGACAAGGACCACTCCGGCTTCGTCATGGGCGAGGGCGCGGGCATCGTGGTGCTGGAAGAGTACGAGCACGCGAAGGCGCGCGGCGCGACCATCTACGCCGAGGTCATCGGTTATGGCCTGAGCGGCGACGCCTACCACATCACCGCCCCGGCCGAGGACGGCAACGGCGGCTATCGCGCCATGCAGATGGCGGTGAAGCGGGCCGGCATCGAGGTCTCCGACATCGACTACGTCAACGCCCACGGCACCTCGACCATGGCCGACTGGATCGAGGCCGGCGCCATCGAGAAGCTGATGGGGGATCACGCCCCCAACGTGGCCCTGTCCTCGACCAAGTCCATGACCGGCCACCTGCTGGGCGCCGCCGGGGCTATCGAGGCCATCTTCTGCATCCTGGCCATCCGTGACCAGATCGCGCCGCCGACGATCAACCTCGACAATCCCGAGCAGGAAACCGCCCTGAACATGGTCCGCGACAAGGGCCAGCCGATGGAGATCGACGTCGCCATGTCGAACAGCTTCGGCTTCGGCGGCACCAACGCCACCGTCATCTTCCGCAAGGTGAGCTAGGTGGGGGTCGAACGGAGATCGGGCCGCAGGACCGCCTTCCTGGCCGCCACGGCCACCCTCAGTCTGTTCATCATCGCCGCCTTGGTCGCGGCTTGGAGCGTCTTCTACGCACCCGGGCCTGCTGCGCGCGATGGTCGCGAGACCACCATCGTCACCCTGCCCAGCGGCGCGGGCGTTTCGGCCATCGCCGCGACGCTCAAGTCGGCGGGCGTGATCCGCTCCACCGACATGTTCAAGGCCGCCGCCACCATGACCGGCGCTGACCGCAAGCTGCGGGCGGGTGAATATGAGGTGCCCAGCAAGGCGTCCCTGCGCTCCGTCATCGTTCTGCTGGTCGAGGGTCGGGTCGTCCGCCACTACGTGACCCTGCCGGAGGGCTGGTCCTCGGCCCAGGCGGTAGACATTCTCAACCGGCAGCCGATCCTGATCGGCACCGTCGACGTCACCCCGGATGAAGGTTCCCTGTGGCCCGACACCTATGAAGTCAGCCGGGGCGAGACCCGCAATGCCGTGGTCGCCCGCATGCGCCGCGCCCGCGACGAGAATCTCGCCCGCCTGTGGGCCGCCCGCAGCCCGACAACGGTCGTGCGCACGCCCGAGGAGGCCATGGTGCTGGCCTCGATCGTCGAGAAGGAAACCGGTCTGGCGGCCGAACGTCCGCGCGTCGCCGCCGTCTTCACCAATCGCCTGCGCGCCGGCATGCGGCTCGAGAGCGATCCCACCATCGTCTACGGCATCACCCGCGGCCGCCCGCTGGGCCGGGGCATCCGGCGCTCGGAACTGGACCGCGCGACGGCGTGGAACACCTACCAGATCGACGGCCTGCCCCCGACGCCCATCGCCAACCCCGGCCGCGACGCCGTCGCCGCCGTCCTCAACCCGCCCCGCAGCGACGAACTGTTCTTCGTCGCCGACGGTACTGGCGGACACGTCTTCGCCCGCACCTATGACGAACACCTGACGAATGTCGCGCGCTGGCGCGAGATCGAGCGGCGCAAGGCCGGCCTTCCCCCGGAAGCCGCACCGCCCGCTGTGCCCGGTACGGTTCCCGGCGTTCCCAACGCTCCGACCGACGCCGCATCGGGCGCGGCTGCTCCTGCGGGTGTCGCGGTTCCCCCGGGCGCGCGGGTCATCACCATCCCGCAAGCGACCCCGGCGCCCGCCCGATGAGCCAGATCTCCGGCATGACCGGCTTCGGGCGGGCGGACGGCGCCCAAGGCGACTGGACATGGTCCGTCGAGGCTCGCTCGGTCAACGGCCGCAACCTGGAGGTCCGCTTCCGCGGCCCGCCCGGCTTCGACACGCTGGAGCGCCACGCCAAGGCCTCGGCCCAGACCCGCCTGAACCGTGGTCAGGTGACCTTGGGCATTCAGGCAAAGCGCGCCGAACAGGGCGCCGCCTCGCTGAAGGTCAACCAGGACATCCTCGCCCGCTACCTCGCCCTGGCCAACGAGCTGGCGGAGGAGGGGGCGACGCCGCCTTCGGCCGATGGCCTGCTGTCGCTGCGCGGCGTGCTGGAAGCGCCGGAGGAGGCCGACGACGCCGACGCCCGCGCCGCCGTCGAGGCCGCCATGGCGACCACCATCGATCAGGCGCTGGACGCCCTGAAGCTGTCTCGCGACCGGGAGGGCGGCCAGCTTCTCCCCGTGATCACCGACTTCATCGACCGTATCGACGCCCTGACCGCGCAGGCTGAAACCGAGGCCGTCGCCCAGACCGACGCCATCCGCGAACGCTTCACCCGCCGCATGACCGAACTGGCCCCCGATGCGCCGGGCCTTCAGGACCGCATCTTCCTCGAGGCCGCCGCCCTGGCGACCAAGGCCGACGTCCGCGAGGAGCTGGACCGGCTGACCGCCCACGTCGCCTCGGCCCGCACCCTGTTGCAGCAACCCCCCGCCGGCCGAAAACTCGACTTCCTGATGCAGGAATTCATGAGAGAGGCGAACACCCTCTGCTCGAAATCGGCTACGACCGCGCTCACCGGAATCGGCCTCGAGCTAATGTCGAATGAACGCACGCCCCGCCGCGGCGTCCTCCTGATCGTCGCCAGCCCGTCAGGCGCCGGCAAGACCAGCCTGTGCCGCCGCCTGATGGCCGACCACGGCGGGCTTGAGCTCTCCATCTCCATGACCACCCGCGGCATCCGCCCGGGCGAGGTCGCCGACCGCGACTACCACTTCGTCGACGACGCTGAATTCCAGCGCCTGATCGACGCCGACGCCTTCCTCGAATGGGCCGATGTCCACGGCGCCCGTTACGGCTCGCCGCGCGCCCCGATCGACAAGGCCCTGTCCGAGGGCCGCGACGTCCTGTTCGACATCGACTGGCAGGGCGCGCGCGACATCGCTGTGAAATGCCCTGAGGATGCTGTCCGCGTCTTCATCCTGCCGCCCAGCCTCGAGGAACTGCGCCGCCGTCTGGTGACCCGCTCGCAGGACGCGGAAGAAGTCATCGAACGCCGCATCGCCAACGCCAAGGGCGAGATCGAGCACTGCGGGGACTTCGACTACATCTTCGTCAACGACGACTTCGACCGCAGCTATGCCGAACTGGCGCACATCTATCACGCCGAACGCTCGAAGCGGTTCCGCAACGTCTGGGTCGAGGCCTATCGCAACGCCCTGCTGGAAGAGGCGGTCTAGGCGCGCGGGTCACAACACCCTGGAACTGGGCCCAAGCCCGGCGCCGTCGATCAGCAGGTCCGTCACCGCCGAGACCAGCGCATCGGCCCGGTCCCGCCACCGGCTCGCCCCGGTGCGCTCGTCGAACCGGGCATCGTCTGTCGCCTGAGAAGCCGTTTGAAGGCTGACAATAGAGGGCGCTCCCGCGAGGGAGCGGCTCTTTTGCCTACGGAGCGGCGTGAGGAATGGTCGTACAGGAGGGCTGAGTCTTGCTCTCGGGTCCGCCACCGCTACTAATGAGCGGCGGGGTGCGATTGTGGTGGCGCCCCCCGGATCAGATTCTGCAGCCGATACCAGTCGGCATGCTGCTGTCAGGAGAGAGTATGCGCAACACGGTCGCCTCATTGGCTGTTGGCGTTCTGCTTGTCGGATGCGCCAACCCCGGTTCCGAACGGATTGAAACGTCTGCTGCCTTGCAGAGCCGCGCTCCGGCTGCCTCTGTCTGGCTCCTTGAGGACTGCGGGACAAATTATATGGGGTGCGTCACGGTAAGTGAGCACGCCACATCCGGCGATTGCCGCAGAGCGCTCCAAGCCAATCCGGCCCCGGCCGGACGCGTGCGCGGTTGCCGGCCAAGAGGCTGACCGCGGCGGGCAAGCAGACAGACGCCGTCAGCCCTTGGAGGCGGTTCAGTCCTCCCGGAGCTTTGGTCTGGAACCGACCGTGACCCAATGCGAGGCTTCGCTTCCCAGGGTGACCGTAGGCGCGTAGGGCGGCGCCATGCCGGTGTATTGGAGGGTTCGAACCTCGATGCGGTCTCCCGGCGATCGATTGGCGATCACATCGTCCAGGTCAGCTCTTGAACTGACGCTGACACCGTCAACCTCGGTAATGATCATTCCAGGCTGCAGGCCAGCCTGGCCCAGTGGGCTGTTCGGTATGATTCCACCGAGCAGCAGGCCGGTTTCGTTGGTGACATTGAGAGGATAGGCGCTGCGGACGAACGGGAACGTATAGGGCAACCCGGCATAGGCGCCCAAGGTGGGCTCGTCGATTTCATGCCCGAGAATGCGTACCGCGGTGACGGACTCGCGCTGCACCGTGACCGTCTTCGACTGGTCCCACGTCCGCATCTCAGTCGTGACGACTTCGAAGTCGACAGTCCGTCTGAAGTTGTCTGTCCGTGAGTCGTTATTCTGCGAGAATCTGACGCCCTTCGCCATGAAGGTCGCATAGTCCCCCTCGTTCAGGGCTGCGGCTGCCCCTACTGCGTCCGTCTCCAGATCTTCTGAACCATTGGTGAGCGCGTCGGCATATTTGCGATGGGCTTCGGCCAGCGCCGTGTTTCCGTTGGCTTCTGCAGCGACGGCGGCCTCCCTGTGATTTTCGATAGCCCGCTGCTTCGACAGGGTCGGGAAGAACAGGTTTTCGAAGTCGGCGATCATCGAATCGTCCGCGTCGAAAGTAACGATGCTGGTCCCTTCGATAACCTCCCGGTCCTCGTTCAATCGCAAGGTTTGATCGAGAGAACTCTTCATCCGCGATTTCCGGCTACCTATGCCGAGAACCCGCCATCCCGAGCTTCTGGATTTCGCTGTGGCCTTCTGCGTCTCTCGCAGGAAGGTCTGGACAGATTGTCTGCTGTCGAACCGGGCGTTGACTGTTCTGTTGAGTGTATCATTGAACTTGTATCGGGCCCGGACTTCGTAGTTGCCGCCCCTGACAAGATTGCAGTTGTAGATACTTGGGCGTCTGTAGGTGAGATTAAGATTGCCGTTATTGCCCACCGTTGACCCGGGGTACTCCGAGATCGCGACCCGTTCGCCGTCGACGTACAGATCAAGCGCCAGTTCATTCAGTGTGGCGAACGAGACGTTGTATCTGTCGTACGTTGCTCGCCAGAGGTTCTGTTGATCGAGGAAGCCCTTGTACTGGCCTTCGCGCAGGGATCTGACGGCGGCGTAGACCCCCGGCATGGTCGCACCGGGCCCCCACATCGCGGGATTGCCCATCCCGTCAACGGGCCAGTCCGGATAGAAGTATTGCGGGTTCTCGCCTGAGAGGGCGGCTCCGACCGCGACTTTCTGGGTCGCGTTCGGCAGGGCCGCCCTGACCCGCACCGTGAAAACTATGGATTGCGCCGGCTGCACGGAGCAGTCGCTCGGCGTGTACGTATTGCCAACGTCGTTGATGAACCGCACCCCGTCGGTCGCGATCGTAAACGAGGGCATCAAATACATACGTGGGGGTACGGTAGGGGAGCCCGCATTCAGCGGCTGCGCGAAGCCGACGATGCTGTACTCGGTCAGTCGGGTCGGGCTGACCTGTTCATAAAACCCCTGCACCCTTCGCTCTAGCGAGTTCGGGGGCACCTGAGCCAGAGCGGTGGAACCAGTAGCCAATAGGCATGCCGACGCGATAGCCAGACCAACACGCATTCGTTGTCTCCCTGTTGCGCGACACCCTCCGACGAAGCTCTGCAGTCGTCAAGTTTCGATGGTTTGTGAACTCTCGGGGGCAGATACGTTGCGGATGCGAAGGGAAGCGGTCCTCGTGCGGGTGTCGGTGCGTGCCCGATGACCGCGGCGCCCCGGATGTAGCGGCTCTTTACCGGTTGCGGCGCGGCCACTCGTTTCCAGGGTTCGGACCGACTAGGCTAGCGCTCTTGCGAGCCTCAAAAACCCCGCCCCGTCCACCACCTCCGCCCGCGCGTCCGGCTCGATCCCCGCCGCCTCGCAGAGCGCCGCCCCGCCCAGCGTCTTCAGGCTCGACCGCAGCATCTTGCGCCTCTGCCCGAACGCCGCCGCCGTGACCCGTTCCAGCCGCTTCAACGTCTCCGCGTCCGGGCGATCCGCGCGGGGGACCAGATGCACCACCGCGCTCGCCACCTTGGGCGGCGGGGTGAAGGCGGCGGCGGGCAGGTGCATGACCAGACGCGCCTCGCACACCGCCTGGCTGATCACCGCCAGCCGGCCATAGGCGTCGTCGCCCGGGGCGGCGACAATCCGCTCGGCCACTTCCTTCTGGAACATCAGGGTCAGGGCGTGGGGCGTCCACGGGCCCGTAAGCCATTTGATCAGCAGCGGCGTGCCGACGTTGTAGGGCAGGTTGGAGACGACATGCGCCGGCCCCTCGACCAGTTCGGCCTCGCGCACTTTCAGCGCGTCGGCCTCGACCACGGTCAACCGCCCCGAACTGTCGTCCAGCTCGGCCAGCAGGGGGAGGAAGCGGGGATCCTTCTCGACCAGCACCACCTTGCCGGCGTCGCTCTCAAGCAGGGCGCGAGTCAGGCCGCCAGGTCCGGGGCCGACTTCAATGACCGCGCGACCCTCGAACGGGCCGGCCAGACGGACGATCTTCCGCGTCACGTTCAGGTCCAGCAGGAAATGCTGACCGAAGCTCTTCTTGGCCGACAGCCCGTGGGCGTCGAGGGTTTCGCGGAGGCTGGGGAGATCGGTCACACGCGCTGCTTACAGCGCCGCGCGCGTCGCCGCCATCTGTCCGGCCAGACGGATGGCCGCGATCAGGCTGTCGGCCCGCGCCACCCCCTTGCCGGCGATGTCGAAACCGGTGCCGTGGTCGGGCGAGGTGCGGATGACGGGCAGGCCCAGGGTCGTGTTGACCCCGCCCCAGAAGTCCAGCGTCTTGACCGGGATCAGGGCCTGGTCGTGGTAGAGGCACACGACTGCATCGTAGGTCGCGCGCGCGTCGTCGTGGAACAGGGTGTCGGCGGGCAGGGGATCGGTGATCGTGATCCCCTCGGCGCGCAACAGCGCGACCGCCGGGGCCAGCACCTCGATCTCCTCCAGCCCGATTGAGCCGCCTTCGCCCGCATGCGGGTTCAGGGCGGCCAGCGCCAGCCGGGGCGCCGCGACGCCGAAGTCGCGCTTCAGGGCTTCCTGTACGACCCGCGCCGTGCGGGTGACCCGCTCGACCGTGACCAATTCCGGCACCTCGGCCAGCGGCGAATGGATCGTGACCAGACAGGCGCGCAGGTCCTTCGCCGTCAGCATCATGACCGGGCCCCGCGTGCCGGAGAACGGCGCATCGGCGGTCAGTTCGGCGATGAACTCGGTGTGTCCGGGGAAGCGGAAGCCGGCGGCGTAGAGCGGGGCCTTGGCGATCGGGGCGGTGACCACGCCGGACGCCTCACCCGACATGGCGAGATTGACCGCCTGCTCGATCCAGTCGGCGACGGCGCCGGCATTGGCGGCCTCGGGCCGTCCGGCTGTGACCGCGGCGGGCAGGGGGATGTCCAGCACCGGTATGGCGCGTCCGAATACGGCGGCCGCCTCCGAACCCGCCAGGACGGTCTGTACCGGCTGGCCCTGCGCGCGCAGCAGGGCGGCGTCGCCCACGACGACAAAGACCGGGCCTTCGGCCTTCAGGGCCGTCCAGGCCGCGGCGATGATCTCGGGTCCCACGCCCGCCGGTTCGCCCATCGAGAGGGCCAGCGGCGCGGGCCCGGTCATCACTTCATCTCGATGAGGGCGTCCTCACGCAGGTCGCGCATGTAACGCTTGGCCAGGGTCGAGAGGTTCTGGCGGAACAGCTGGCCTTCCACCGCGCGGGCGTCAGGCGCCTCGACCCCGCCGGCGCGGCGTCCGCAGACGCCCAGCAGGTGGACGCCCAGCGGCGTGCGGACCGGGGTGCTGACAGAGCCGACCTCGGCGGAACGGGCCACCTGCTGGAACTGCGGCGCCAGGTTCTGCACATCGGCCTCGCCCAGATCGGAGCCCAGAAGGCCCTGTTCGGACGTCGCGCGCGCCAACATGGTGTCGCAGGTCAGTTGCGGCCGCAGGGCTTCCAGACGGGCCGTAGCGGCGGCCACGTCCGCATCGCTGGCGGTTTCCGGCAGCTCGACCATGATCTGCTTCATCTGAACCAGGCTGGCCGAGGCGCCGTCGCGCTTGTCGCGCATATAGACGATGTAGACCCCGCCATCGACGGGGATGGGCCGCGACAGCTGGCCGACCTCGAGTTGATCCAGCGCCTGCTGCAGGGCCGGCTGCATGGTGCCTTCGACGACCCAGCCGGCGTCGCCGCCGCGGGTGGCCGACGGGGCGGCCGAGAACTGCTGGGCGACCGCCTGGAAGGGCGCGCCCTGGACCATCTGCTGCACCAGCTGGGTCGCGCCATTCAGCGCGGCCTGCGGGCCGCCCACGCGGCTGGCCTCGATGTAGATTTCGCCGATCAGATACTGCTTCTTCGACGCGGCTTCGGAGGCCTGGCGCAGGGCGGCGTCGATTGCGGCCTTGCTGACCCGGGCGCGGCTCTGGAAGCGGCCGCCGACCAGCTGCCCCCAGCCGATCTGGGTGCGGAGCTGTTCGCGCAGGGTCGAGGGGCGGATACCGCCCTGGGCGAGGAATTCGATATAGGTCGCCGGCGAGGCGCCGACTTCCTGGGCCATCGTGGCCAGTTCTGCGTCGACTTCTTCGTCGGAGACGACGAGGTCTTCGTACTTGGTCAGCTCCTGGGCCTGCAGCCGCTCGTCGACCAGCAGGTTCAGGGCCTGCTGTTGAATGGCGGGGATATTTTCGGGCGTCGGCTGGACCTGGGTCATGGCGATCAGCAGCAGCATGCGCTGACGCAGGTCGAAGCCCGTGATGACGCTGTCATTGACCGTGGCCAGGATGCCGTCGGACATCTGGAACGCCGGTGCGACCGGCGCCGCGACCGGGGCCGCCTCGGCCGCCGGATTCAGGGTGCCAGCGGCGGCCGGGGCCTGTACCGGCGCGGTCTGCGCCACGGCCGTACCGGCCAGGAGGGCGGCCATCGCCACGCCCGTCATATAACGCATCAAACCCATGTCAGTCCGTATTCCTCAAGCGGCGTTGGCCCGGATTCAATCCGGATAATCTTTCCGCGCGCCCCCGGGTCACGCGGCGTCCAGCGCCTGTCGCAGCGTCAATACCCTGTACCGCCGAAAGTGGCGAGGTTTAGGCGCACATAGATGCCCTCTGAGGGGCCGGTGGGGCGGACGCGGGTGTTGTCGCGCCGCCAGCCGAGTTCGAACCGGAAACAATCGTCATCGAACAGCAGTCCGATATCGGAGCGGGTGATCTCGTCCTGTTCGAGATCAGCGATGCCGGCGACGGTCACGCCCCAGTTGCCGTAGATGAACTGCTGGCCTGACAGCTGGACGAATTCGTAGTTGCGATTCAGCGGACCTTCGACCGGATTGGACCGGTCGATGATGTAGCTCACGGTCGCCAGATTACGGCGGCCCCAGCGTCCGTCGGCAGACACTTCGGCGCGGCGCACCTCGCCCGACGAATCGATCGTGGCGTGGCCCCAGCCGCGAATACGGTCGGAAGGCGCGAACGTCCCCTGAACGACCCAGTCCGACGTGGTCGTCGCGAGTCCTGAAGGATCGTAGAGCAGGTTCGGCGCGTCGGGCACGGGGACCCGGAACCCGGGCTCCTCGGCGTCGCGCAGGCTGCGCCCGACGAACAGGCTGGCTTCCCGGCCTTCATCCCAGCGCATGGTGGCCCGCATGCCGGCCGTAAAGCGCAAACCGCCCTCCAGCAGGTCGTAGCCGGGGAATCGGTCGGTCCGGAACAGTGAGCTCTGGTCGAGTTCCAGCGTCTGGCTGTCCTCGTTCGGAATACTGGGGTCCAGATCCGGATCGGTTGACGCCGAAAACTGCGCCATCGGCTCGAGGATCAGATCGGCGGTGTCGCTCATGCGCCGGATCAGTGGATAGCTGACATCCAGACCGGCGGTGGCGCGTCCGCGCGTGATGGTTTCATCGTCCAGGCCCATGCCGGGCGGCAGATCGGAGACCGAATAGGCGTCGGCCCGCACGTCGACGAAGGGTTCCCACCGGATCCCGGCGCGGGAGATCATGGTCCGGCGCCACTCGGCCTGGCCCGAAATCCGGCGGCTGTCCACGCCGGGCAGGCCGACGACCGATCCGGGCGGTATGGCTTCGGGCCGCAGGACCGGGCTGCCGACATAGTTGTCGCGATACAGCGAGACAGCGGTGCTCCGCAGCCTCAGGCGGCCGCCGAGCACGGGACCGTCAGGCTCCCAACGCGCCTCGATCAACGGCGCGACGAACGGCAGGCTGCCGTCGGCCTCGAATTCGTTCAGGCCCGGCGCGTCCTCGTTCGGCACGGCCACGCGAAGGCTCTGCAGGTCAAAGGCGGCGATCGAGAAATAGGACCGCAGGGTCTGGCGCTCGGCATAGACCTGACTGATCAACCGGCGACGGTCGCCGTAGTAGAGGCCATTGTCCTGATACGGATCGTGGATGTCGTAGCGGTCGAACAGTGTCTTGTCCGACGTCCGCTCGGCGGTGAAACCGGCGCGCCACGGACCCTCGGGATCGAACCGGCCATACGCCAGCAGATAGCTGCGGTGCTCGGCCTCGATCGGAATGTCGGGCAGGGAATCGGGGTCGGCGCCGTCGAAGTCGCCGAAATTCTCTTCGTAGGTATAGCCCGCCCGGGCCACCACGGTCGCGTTCGAGAACCGGCGGCGCCACTGGAGGTTCAGGAAGGGCGCCACGTCGGTGTTGAACTGGGGGCTGATCAGCCAGTCTTCCGACGGCGAGATGACGCGCAGATAGGGCGTCTCCAGGCTCAGGCCCCGCCCGTCGTCATAGCTGGGAATGGGGACCAGAAAGCCCGAGGCGCGCTCAACCGTCGGATCCGGATGGGCGAAGTAAGGCAGGTAGAGCACCGGCACGCCGCCCAGCCGGAAAACGGCGTTGCGATACAGGACCGCCCGCAGTTCCTCGTTCTGGACGACCTTCTCCGCCTGGATCGAGATGCTGGGCTGTTTCGGCCGTCCTTCCGCGTCGCAGATAGGGCAGGGCGTGAAGATCGCGTAGTTCAGCTCGTTGACGTTTTCGCTCCGCCGCACGGCGGTCGCGGCCATCAGGCTGCTGCCGTTGGCGAAGCGGCTGGCGAGGTCGACCGCGACGCCCGCCTTCATGTCCGAGTCGAGCTCGAGATAGCTGGCGAAGATCACCGTGCCGCCGGCGTCGGTGAACTCGACCCGACGATTGGCCGTCGCGACGCCCTGCGCCAGATCATAGCTGATCTCGCCGGCTCTCAGGGTCGAGCCCCGGAATCGCGCCAGAACCCGGCTGTCATCGGCGCCGCTGGCGGTGATGACATCGCCTTCGCGCGAGGCGGCGTCGGCCTCGAGATAGAGCGCGTCCGGGGTCAGGCCGTCGGGGCCGGCCACGTTCGGCGGCGGTGTGGCCGCGGCGGGCGCCGTCTGCGCGTGTGCGATCGATGCCGACATGGTCAGGGCGACGGCGGCCGCGCCGGCCAGAAGCCGGCGGCGCAAGGCTGCCGTGTCGGGCGCGCGGCGGTCACGCTGCATGCAAAAAATCACTCTGGCCGTGGAGGGGCGACGAGGGTTCGCTTAGCCGTCTTCGGTATAGAACAGCAAGGTGAAGGCGGCGAGCGCGGTCAACAAAGGCGGCAGCCATGCCGCCAGCCAAGGCGGGATGACCTCGGCCGAACCAAAGGCCGAGGCGGCCTGATTGACGAAGAAGAAGCCGAATCCGAGCACCACGGCCGCGACGCTCATCCTCGCCAGATCGCCCAGCCGCATCAGTCTCAGCGAGAAGGCGGCGGCCAGAATGGACATGGCCGCGAACATAAGGGGCGTCGCCAGAAGCTGCTGCAATCGCAGCCGGTAGGCCGTGGACGAGAAACCCGCGTCCTCAACACGCGCGATCTGCCCCGGCAGGGACCAGAAGGAGGTGGACTGGGGGCGGGCGAACCGCTCGAACGCCTCGTCATCCGCAAGGCTCGAAGGCAGATCCAGCGTCGCGTAACGCACGGCGCGCTGGCCGATCTGGGCCCCGACCGCGTCGACCAGACGCCAGCGGCCGGCGGCGAGCGTGGCCGAGGCGGCGTCGATCCGCTCGGAGAAGGTGCGCATCCCCGCCGTGTCGGTCGTGTAGATGAAGAAACTCACGCCCAGCAGGCGGGCGTTGGTGCGGTCCTGCCGGGCTCCGCGGATGACCATCTGCCGGGTGTCATCGCCTTCACGGATCCAGATGGCCTGTTCGGCGTCGCCCGCGGTCGCCGATCCGGACAGGCGCGACCGCTCGCGCTGGAACAGGCCGTCCGCTGAGGCGGCCAGCGGTCCCAGCGCAGCCACCGTCAGCACGCCGAACATCAGGGCCGCGCCGGCCGCGGGCAGGACGAACCGCCAGGCCGAGACGCCGGCCGCCCGCATGGCGATCAGCTCGCTGCGCCGGTTCAGCCCGACGAAGGCCGCCAGCGTCCCGAACAGGAAGACGAACGGAAGCAGCTGGACGATCACCTGCGGCGACTTCAGCAACATCAGGCCGAGGATGTGGGGCGCCGACAGATCGACGTCGGATCCGACTCCGCGCGAAATCTCCACGAAGTCGATCAGCATGATCAGGGCGCTGATGATGCCCATCGCAACGGCCAGAGAGCGCGCCTGCTGGAGCAGGACATAACGCTCGATACGGCCGAGGCGGAGCCACGGAACGGGCAGGGCGATACGGCTCACGCGAACCTCGCCTTCAGCTGGTCCAGCATGGGCCATGAGCGGCTGTGGCGGGGCTTCAGCGCCCGGAACAGCAGCCTCAGCGCGATAACGGTCGCGAGGATCGGCAGCAGATACTGGAAGATGTTCAGCCATCCGTTCCACGCGCTCGCGGACACGATGCCGTAGCCGGCCACGCGTACGATCAGGAAGGCGCCGGCGGCCTTGGCGATTCGCAGGCTGTAGCCCGTGCGGCTGAACTGGCCCCCCATGATCGCGGTCAGGGCCATCGCCATGGCCATCAAGGCGTACAGGGGGGTGGACAGGCGCGAATGGCCCTCGGCCACCAGTTCACCGGCCGATCCCACGGTCTCGAGGTCCTGGGGCGACGGATTGAATAGCTGCGGCAGATACAGGTCCGACGGCTTGTAGCGAATCCGGTCTGTCAGGTTCGCATAGGGGGCAAGGTCGACCACGGTGCGCCCGAACGAGATGTATTCCAGCACGCCGCGCGACGAATAGCTCTGCCGCGACCCGTTCAGCAGGGTCAGCACGGGCGTGCCGTCGATTCGTCCGAACCGGGCCTCGGCGGCGTCCCATGTCGTGACCTTGTCGCCCTCGTCGACGTAGACGAACAGGTTCTTCAACAGGCCGTTCTGTTCGATCTGCTGGACGTAGACGGTCAGGCCTTCGGGGCCCTGCACGAAACGGCCCTCCTCGATCAGCACGGCGGCCAGATCGGTGCGGATGGCGAAGGCCTCGGCGCGGGCCTGACGCTGGCCCCAGGGCTGCAGCACCGTGGTGATCAACAGGGTCAGCAGGGCGGCGATCACCGCCAGCCGGATCGCCGGCCGGATCGCCGACCAGCGCGTCACGCCCGAGGCGAAGACGGCGGTCAGTTCCTGCTCGCGCTGCAGCCGCGTCAGGGCGATCAGGGCGCCCACGAACATGCCGATCGGCACAATCACCGCCAGCAGCTGCGGCACAGCCAACAGGGTCAGTTTGATCATCACCCACAGGCTCTGACCGCGTTCGACGATGACCTCCAGCTGATCCAGGCTCTGGCTGAGAATGCCGATTCCGGTCAGCGCTGCGCACGCGCCGACGACGGGACGCGCGATCTGCCGGAAAAGATAGCCTTGGATCAGGGTCATGTTCGGGAGAAATCGCCCGTTGCAGGCGGCGGCGAGGGAGAGCATCTAATACACACCCGACCGCGCCGGTGAAACCGCGCGCGCTCATCCTTGTCGACACCATCACCGGGTGCGTAATGCCCGGCGGGAGCAGTAAATGAAGATCGAATTCGTCGCGTCCGCGAGCGCCCCTGAGGTTCTCGCCGTCCTCGTCAACGAAGGCCGGGCCTTCGTCGGTGCGGGCAGCCAGCTCGACGCCGCGACGTCCGGGGCGCTCACCCGCGCCATGGCCGCGAGCCGCTTCACCGGTGGATCGAACAGCACCCTTGTCGTCGCCGCCCCCGCGGGCGTTGACGCCTCGACCATCGTGCTGACCGGCGCGGGAGATCCGGGCAAGTTCGACGACCTCGCCCTGGAGGCCGCCGCCGGCGCCGCCTATCACGCGGTGAAGATGTCGGGCGCGACCGCCCTGACCATCGACGCCTCGCACCTGTCGGCCGCCCAGGCCGCGCGCGCCGCCTTCGCCGCCCGTCTGGCCAGCTACCGCTTCCTCAAATACCGCACGACGCTGAAGCCCGAGAAGACGCCGTCGATCGAGACGATCAAGGTCGTCGCTGCCGACCCGAAGGCCGCCGAGACCGCCTACGCCTCCTTCGCCGCGGTGGCCGAGGCCGTGGAGTTCTCGCGCGATCTGGTCAGCGAACCCGCCAACATCCTGTACCCGGAAGAGTTCGCCAAGCGCGTGAAGGGTCTCGAAAAACTCGGCCTCGAGGTCGAAATTCTCGGCGAGAAGGAACTGACCAAGCTCGGCTTCAACACCCTGCTGGCCGTCGGCATGGGCAGCGTGCGCGAAAGCCAGGTCGCCATCATGAAATGGAACGGCGGCAAGAAGGGCGAACAGCCCATCGCCTTCGTCGGCAAGGGCGTCTGCTTCGACACCGGCGGCATCTCCATCAAGCCGGCCGACGGCATGGAAGAAATGAAATGGGACATGGGCGGCGCCGCCGCCGTGTCCGGCCTCATGCATGCGCTGGCCGGCCGCAAGGCGAAGGTCAACGCCATCGGTGTCATCGGTCTGGTCGAGAACATGCCCGACGGCGCGGCCCAGCGTCCGGGCGATGTGGTCATGTCCCTGTCGGGCCAGTCGGTCGAGGTCCTGAACACCGACGCCGAGGGCCGCCTCGTTCTGGCCGACTGCCTCTGGTATACCCAGGAGCGTTTCAAGCCGAAATTCATGCTCGACCTGGCCACTCTGACGGGCGCCATGATCGTCGCTCTGGGTCTGGAATACGCCGGCGTCTTCTCCAACTCGGACGAACTGGCCAACAACTTCCTGGCCGCTGCTCCCAAGGTCGGCGAGAACGCCTGGCGGATGCCGATCCCGGCCGCCTACGAGCGCCACATCGACACCCCGATCGCCGATGTGAAGAACACCGGCAACGGCCGCGCGGGCGGCTCGATCACTGCCGCCCTGTTCCTGCAGCGCTTCACCAACGGCACGCCCTGGGCTCACATCGACATCGCGCCGACGGCCTGGGTCAAGGATTCCAAGAGCCCGACCGTGCCGGACGGCGCCGTGGGCTGGGGCGTGCGCACGCTCGACCGGATGGTGGCTGACTCCTACGAGTCCTGATCCATTTCGAGAGGTAGAACCGGGTGTCTGACGCAACGCCGGAAATCTGGTTCTACCATCTCGAGCGCTCGACGCTGGACCAGGTCCTGCCCGGTCTGCTGGAAAAGACGCGGGAGCGGGGCTGGAAGGCGCTCGTCCGGGCATCCGACCCGCATCTGCTCGACGATATCGACGAGCGGCTGTGGACGTACCGCGACGACAGTTTCCTCGCCCATGGCCGCGCCGGCGAGCCCGAGGCGGCGCGTCAGCCCATCCTGCTGACCGACTCGACCGAGAACCCGAACGCGGCTCAGGCGCTGTTCATCGTGGACAGTGCTGAACTGGGCGACACGAAAGGCTTCGACCGATGCTTCATCATCTTCGACGGACGGAACGACGAGGCGCTGTCGGGCGCGCGGGTCCGCTGGAAGACGCTGAAGGATCAGGGCGCGAACCTCGCTTACTGGAAACAGTCGCCCGAAGGTCGCTGGGAAAAGGCGGCCTGATCGCCCTGACGGCGCTGGCGGCCTGTACGACGCCGGCTTCTGACGCCTCGGCGCCGCGCGCCATTGAGCAGGCCCAGCTGAACCCGCCGGTCGGGTCCCAGCCCACCTATCCGACCGTGGACATGTGCCGGGCGGGCGAGCTTCAGTGGCTGGTCGGGAAACCGAAGACCGACATTCCCGTTCCTGTTGATGTTGTGAACCGTCGGGTCACCTGCACGACCTGCCCCGTGACCGAGGACTATGCGCCCCAGCGCCTGAACATCTTCTTCAACGAGCAGACGCAGATCGTGGAACAGGTCCGCTGCGGCTGACGCACCCAGGGAGACTCCGCCGATGAAGACCCTTGCACCCATCCTCGGGGCCGCCAGCCTGATGGCCGCCTGCGCTCCGGTCGAACCGACCGCCCCGACGACGCCGTCGGACGGTCCCACCCAGTGTCGGGCGGACCAGTACCAGCGCTACGTCGGCCGCAACCGCTCCGAACTGCCGGCCAAGCCCGCCAACGAGAACTGGCGCGTGACCTGCACCACCTGTCCGGTGACGATGGACTACAGCCCCTCGCGCCTCAACATCCTCTACGAGGAACGCACCGGGATCATCCGCGAGGTCAAATGCGGATGAGGGCGCTTCTCTGGGCTACGGGCCTGACGCTGGCGGCGTGCGCGCCGGTCGATACGCCCGAAACGACCCCGATTCCGCAACGCTGTGACGCGGCGGCGTCGCAGTCGCTGATCGGCTCCCACGTCGGGGCGGTGTCGTTCCCGGCCGACGCCAACGTCCGCGTCGTCTGCACCACCTGTCCGACGACCAAGGATCTGCGTCCTGACCGGCTGAACGTCCGCTTCAATCAGGCCACCGGCATCATCGAACGCGTCGACTGCGGCTGATCCCGCTTGGCGTTCCCCGTCTTTCGCGGCAGGGTGGCGTGAGGGACGGGGAGACGGGTTGATGCGCAGGATGCTTATGGCCGGGGTGGCGTTGACCGCCGCCCTGATCGGACCGGCCGCCGTCGCCGATGCGACCGCCGACAGCGCCGTGCGCGCCCTGCTGGAACGTCCGCAGGTCTGCGGTCAGGCTGGCTCGGCCAACGCCGGCACGCCGGTCGCCGACATGGTCATGGTCGACGGCTTCGGAACGGGCGGCTTCACCATCGACACGGCCAACCCCGAGGCCCAGGCCTGGTTCAACCATGGTGTCCGCCTGCGCTGGGCGTTCGAGCACAAGGAGTCTGTGCGCGCCTTCCGCAAGGCCCGGCTGCTGGATCCGGCCTGCGCCATGTGCGCCTGGGGCGAGGCATGGGCGCTGGGCCCCAATCTGAATGGCGGCGGAAACGACGACGAAAGCCTCGCCGCCGCGCTCAAGGCCGCGCGGGAAGCCCGCCGGATGTCACGCAAGGCGACGCCGATGCAGCGCCAGATGATTGACGCACTCGTCCAGCGCTATTCGGGCTGGAAATCCTCGCGCAGCCGCCGGTTCGCCCAGTCGATGGACCGGATCGCTCGCAACAATCCGACCGACGTCACGGTGGCCGCACTCACGGCGGACGCATGGATGCTGAACGCTGATGAATGGTGGGATCACGACGGCAAGGCCGCCGATCCCGGCATTACCCGCGCCATGACGATTCTCGAACAGACCCTCGCCCAGGCCCCCAACGATCCCGGCGCCATCCACCTGTATATCCATCTGACCGAATGGTCGGACGATCCGCACAAGGCCATTCCCTATGGCGAGCGTCTGGCGGCGCTCGCCCCCGGCGCCAGCCATCTGGTGCATATGCCGTCGCACACCTTCTATCGCGTGGGCCGGTACAAGGACGCCATGATGTCCAACGTCAACGCCGTGGCGCTCGACCGGCGCTACGACGGGCTGGCGCGGCCGCCGGGGGGCGTGCCCGGCATGCCGCTGCACGGGCACAACATCCACTTCGGCATGGGCGGCGCGCTGATGGCGGGCGGCGGCGAGGAGGGGCTGAAGCTGGCCGACTGGTTCCTGGCCACCTATCCCGAAATTCCCGCGACCAATGTCTGGCGTCAGGCCATGGCCAACAATGCCTATGCCATCTACGGCCGCTTCGGCTCGCCGGAGAAGGTCGCCTCGCTGACCGAGCCGGCAGAACGCCATCCCATGCTGCGCGTCAGCTGGCGCTTCGCCCGGGGCGAGGCCGCGGCGCGGGCAGGGGACGCGGCGGCCGTCCGCGCCGAGGCCGTGGCGATCGCCGCCCTTCGGGGGGCGCCCGACTTCGCCGCCGGGCCTCAGGGCAAGATGCGCAACGAGTTCACCGAGGTCTCGCAGCGCGTGCTGGAAGGCCGCGCCGCCATGATCGAGGGCAACGCCGACGCGGCCATCGCCGCCTTCACCCGGGCGGCTGAAATTCAGGCCAGTGGCGATTCCGAGGGCGGCGACCCGCCGATCCTCTGGTACCCGACGCGTCGCAGCCTCGCCGCCGCCATGCTTCTGAAGGGCGATGCGGCGGGCGCAAAGGCGAAGATTCTTGAACTGCTCGAGGACTGGCCCGGCGACCCGTACAGCTATTTCGTCCTCGCCGAGGCCGAGACAGTGCTGGGCGACCCGTCGGCCGCAGCGGACGCGCGCCGCAAGGCGGCTGTCGAATGGATCGGCGGACCGATGGACCTGAAGCTGGCCTAGGACGGCGCGGCGACCGCCATATTGTCGATCAGACGGGTCCGCCCCAGCCACGCCGCCGCCAGAATGCGGGCGGGCGCATCCACGAACCCGTCGCCGAACGGCGCCAGATCGTCGGCGCGACGGACAGCGACATAGTCGATGCGTTCGAACCCGGCCTTCAGCAGCGCCGCATGGGCGTCGCGTTCGACCACGGCCAGCGGAAGCCGCGCCGACGCCTGTATGCCGGCCTCGGCCAGCACGCCGTTCAGCCGCCGCGCGGTCTCCAGCTCGGCCTCGCTGAGGTAGGCGTTGCGCGATGACAGGGCCAGTCCGTGGCCGTCCCGCTCGGTCGGCGAGCCGACGATGTCGGTCGGGATGTCCAGATCGCGCGCCATGCGTCGCACGACCATCAGCTGCTGATAGTCCTTCTCGCCGAACACAGCCACGTCGGCCTGGGCCTGATTGAGCAGCTTGGCCACCACCACGGCCACGCCGCCGAAGAAGTGCGGCCGGAAGTCGGTTTCCAGCCCCGCGGATGGACCGCCGACGCTGACGGCCGTGACGAAGCCTTCCGGGTACATTTCCTCGACCGTCGGGGCGAACAGCAGGTGGCAGCCGGCGCCCGCCAGCATTTCGGCGTCCTGCGCCTCGCGCCGGGGATAGGTGCCCAGATCCTCATGCGCCGCGAACTGGGTCGGGTTGACGAAAACGCTGGCGACGATGCGGTCCGTCCGGCGGCCGGCTTCCCGAACAAGGGTCAAGTGACCTTCGTGCAACGCTCCCATGGTCGGAACGAAGCCGACGGTGAACCCTTGCCGCTTCCACGCGCTGACCTGTTCGCGCAGTGCGGCAATGGTGCGGACGACGGGAAGGGACGTGGGCTCGGTCATGATGAACGGATTAACCCTTCGGCTTAAGCCTGCTTGTGAACCGTGCGGCAAAACCCGCCATGCAAGGGTTGGCTTATGACGCCGAGCCTCCTGATCCGTCCAGTGCTTGTCCTTCTCGCCGCCTCGGGCCTGACCGCCTGCGGCATGGTCGACGCCGACCCGCACCGTTTCGAGAACATGGCCGAATCCGTCGCCGCCATCCCGCTCGACGACGGTCCGCGCGTCGAGGCGACGCCTGCGATGCAACGCACGGCGACCGATACTCGTCTGCGCCCCGCCATTCGCGTCGAGGTTCTGGATCCTCACGCCCTCTGGGACGCCCGTGACGCCGATTTGAACGGCATGGTCGAACGCAACGCCCCGCGTCTCGTGGCTGCGGCCGCGCCCGCGATGGCTGACGCCGCCGTCCAGCAGGTCTCGACCCGTATTGACGCCGCCGCGTCACGCGCCGGTCTTCGTCCCGCTCTTCAGGCCAGTCCGGCCGCTGCAACCGCTGCTCCGGCCGCCGCGCGCGGTCTGGTGCAACTGGGCGCCTATTCCAGCGAAGCCTCGGCGCGCGAAGCCTGGACCCGTCTCAAGGCAGGACAGGCGGCCTGGGCCCTCGACGGCCTGTCGCCCGTCTATGAGGCCGTCGATGTCGGCGGTCGCAGTCTGACCCGGCTGAAGGTGCGCACGCCCGCCGCCGGCGCCGCCGCTGTGTGCGCCGCCGCCGGGATCGACGATCCCTGGTGCCGCCGCGCCGTCTAGCCGGCATCCACAGACCTTCGGTCCGTCTGCGTTGACGCCGGCCCCGCCGGCCGCGATTCTGCCTGTTCTGGCCGCGCGTCTGAGTCGGCGGCCCCACACAGGTATGAGTCTCCATGGCTGACCCCACGGTCATCGTCGTCGGCAACGAAAAGGGCGGAGCGGGCAAGTCCACGCTCGCCATCCACATCGTCACCGCCCTGCTGCACGCCGGAAAGCGCGTCGCCATCATCGATCTGGACCTGCGCCAGCGGTCGATGGCCAAATTCTTCGCCAACCGCGCCGCCTGGACGGCGGCCAACGGCCAACCCCTGCCCATGCCGGTCGAGCCCGACATGGGCGACGGCAAGGTCCTCGCCCGCGCCGACGAGGCCGAACAGCTGGCCCGGTTCGAAGCCGCCTTCGCCGAAGCCAAGGCCTCTTCGGACGTCATCCTGATCGACACACCGGGCGGCGACACCCTGCTGTCGCGCACGGCGCACGGCCTCGCCGACCAGATCGTCACCCCGATGAACGACAGCTTCGTCGACTTCGACCTGCTGGGTTCGGTCGATCCGGTCACCCTCGACCTGCTCAAGCCCTCGATCTATTCCGAGAGCGTCTGGGAGGCCCGCAAGCAGCGCGCCATCACCCAGGGCCGTCATGCCCAGATCGACTGGATCGTGGTCACCAACCGCCTCGCCGTCGCGGCCGCCCGCAACCGCCAGCGTCTGGAAGAGCGGATGGAGAAGCTGGCGCGCCGCGTCGGCTTCCGCATGGGCCCCGGCCTGCGCGACCGCGTCATCTATCGCGAGCTGTTCCCGTTCGGCCTGACCGTCGCGGACCTGTCCAACGATATCCGGCCCGTGGCCGTGTCCCTGGCCCACGTCGCCGCTCGTCAGGAGATGCGCAGTCTGATGCACGCGCTCGGCCTCGACGGCGGCGCGCTGGACGCCCCGCTCGACGCGGCGGCATGACGTCTTGAGCCTGATCTGGCTGGCCCTCGCTGCGATCGCCGTCTGGGCCCTGGTCCGGCTGGGCCGCCAGAGCGAGGGAAGAGGCCGGGGCCAGTGGCGGGTCGCCGCCACCCTGTTCAGCGCGGTGATGCTGGCCGGCGGGGTTCTGCTGGCCTCCCGCGGCGCCTGGGTCCCCGCTGTCGGCCTGATCGGCGCGAGCCTGTGGCTGACGATCGCCTCCCGACAGCGCTCCGTACCGCCCCGCAGCGATGCGATCAGCGACAAGGAAGCCCGCGCCATCCTCGGCGTATCGGCCGACGCCACGGTTCAGGACATCAACGCCGCCTGGAAACGCCTGATGGGCCGCGCCCATCCTGATCAGGGCGGGACGGAAGGTTTGGCGTCGCGGCTGAACGCGGCGCGAGACAGGTTGCTGAAGCGGTGAACGCACCACCTCTCCCTCCCCCGAAGTGGGGAGGGACGATCGCGTAGCGATCCGGGTGGGGAATTGCAGCCTCCGGCGCGGACAGCGGCAGGTTCACACTGCCCCACCCGGGCTCCGCTCCGCTCCGCCGTCCCTCCCCATGAAGGGGAGGGAGAACGCTGGATCAGGCCTTCGGCTTGGCCGGCTTCTTCACCGCAGCCTTCTTCGCGGCCGGTTTCTTGGCCGCGGGCTTCTTCGCCGCCGCCTTCTTGGCCGGAGCCTTCTTGCCCTTGGACGGCGCCGCCAGAGCCCGCGCCGCCAGCAGGGGCAGGGCGTCTTCCAGCGTCAGATCTTCCGGCGCCGTGCCCTTGGGCAGGGTGGCGTTGATCTTGCCCGACTTCACATAAGGGCCGAAGCGGCCCGCCATGACGTGAATAGGCTCGCCCGTCTCCGGGTGGGCGCCCAGATCCTTCAGCGGCGCCGCAGCCGCGCCGCGTCCGGCGAACTTGCCCGCCCGCTTCTCGGCCAGCAGCACGACCGCGCGGTTCAGCCCGACCTCGAACACCTCGTCGATGTCGGCGACATTGGCGTAGGTCCCGGCGTGCAGCACCGCCTGCTCGAGGCTCAGCGACGCCGGAGACCAGCCCTTCGGCAGGGACGAGCGTTTCGGCTTCTCCTCGCCGGGCGGCGTGGTTTCCACATACGGCCCGAAGCGGCCGATCTTCAGCGACACGGGCTGGCCCGTGACCGGATCGACGCCCAGTTCCCGATCGCCGCCATCTGCACCGCCGTCGGCCGCGTCAGGCGTGGCCACGGGCCGCGTGAACTTGCAGTCGGGATAGCGCGAACAGCCGATGAAGGCGCCGAACCGGCTGGTCTTCAGGCTCAACTGGCCCTGTTTGCACAGCGGGCATTCGCGCGGATCGGACCCGTCTTCCTTCTGCGGGAAGATGTGATGACCCAGCGACTCGTTCAGGGCGTCGAGGATCGCCGTGGTGCGCAGTTCGCCCGCGGCCTGGGTCGCGACATAGAAGTCGGACCAGAACTCGCGCAGCAGCACCTTCCAGTTCAGTTCGCCGGCCGAAACCTCGTCCAGCCGGGTCTCCAGCGCCGCGGTGAAGTCGTACTCCACCCATTTGGCGAAGAACTCCTCGAGGAAGGCCGTGACCAGCCGTCCCTTGTCCTCGGGATAGAAGCGGTTCTTGTCGGTACGGACGTATTCGCGGTCGCGCAGCGTCGTCAGGATCGAGGCGTAGGTCGACGGACGGCCGATGCCCAGTTCTTCCAGCTTCTTCACCAGCGTCGCTTCCGAATAGCGCGGGGGCGGCTCGGTGAAATGCTGTTCGGTGCGTATGGCCTCGACCCTGGCCACAGCGCCTTCCTTCAGAGCGGGCAGGCGGGTGGTCTCGTCCTCGTCTTCCGCGCCGTCCTTGGGCTTGTCGTCACGGCCCTCTTCGTAGACGGCCATAAAGCCGTCGAAGGCCACGACCTGACCGGTGGCGCGCAGGCCCGTCTGGCCCGTGGGCTCCTCGATCTCGACCGTAGTCCGGTCCAGACGGGCGGACTCCATCTGGCTGGCGATGGTCCGCTTCCAGATCAGTTCGTACAGCTTCTGCAGGTCGCCATCGAGACGCAGGGTCTCGGGCGCCCGGGTCATGTTGGTCGGACGAATCGCTTCGTGCGCTTCCTGAGCGTTCTTGGCTTTGGTCTTGTAATAGCGGGGTTGTTCCGGAACGTAGGCTGGCCCGAACCGGTCGCCGATGACCTCGCGCGCCTGGGCGATGCCCTCGGGACTGACTGACAGGCCGTCGGTCCGCATATAGGTGATCAGACCGCCCTGATCGTCGACGCCCTCATACAGTTTCTGCGCCGCCTGCATCGTCCGCTGCGCCGTGAAGCCCAGCTTGCGCGAGGCTTCCTGCTGCAGGGTCGAGGTCATGAACGGCGGAGCCGGGGCGCGCTTGACCGGCTTCTTCTCCACCGAGGCGATGGTGAAGGTCCCGGCGTTGATGGCGTCCCGCGCCGCCGTCGCCATGGCTTCCGACGTGATGTCCAGCCGCTGCACCCGCTTGCCGGCGTGCTTGACCAGCCGGGTGGTGAAAGGCGGGCTGTCGGCGTTCAGGTCGGCCTCGACGGACCAGTATTCCTGCGCCTTGAACTTCTCGATCTCCATCTCGCGATCGACGACGATGCGCAGGGCGACCGACTGCACCCGGCCGGCCGACCGCGCGCCGGGCAGCTTGCGCCACAGCACGGGCGACAGGGTGAAGCCCACCAGATAGTCCAGCGCGCGGCGGGCCAGATAGGCCTCGACCAGCTCCATGTCGATCTGGCGCGGATTGGCCATCGCCTCGAGCACGGCGCTCTTGGTGATGGCGTTGAAGGTGACCCGCTCGACGTGGCCTCGCCCTCGCGGTCGGGGTCGGTGGCCAGGATGACGCGGTCGGACTTCTTGGCGACCTCGGCGATCTCGCTCAGCCGCTTGGAGGCCTTGGCGTCGATCTCCCACGTCATGGCGAAGTCGTCGTCGGGCAGCACCGACCCGTCCTTGGACGGCAGGTCGCGGACATGCCCGTAGGACGCCAGGACGGTGAAGTCCGGGCCCAGATATTTGTTGATGGTCTTGGCCTTTGCGGGGCTCTCGACGACGACGAGGTTCATGCGGGGAGGGGGCCTTGGCGGAAAGGGGGCGGAACGTGGTTGGAGCGAGCCTCGCTGTCAATCGGCGTATCAGAACCGCAACCCGTAATACGGCGTTTGATCTTGTAAAACACGTAGAAGTTGTGCATAACCCGACGCGTCTACAGGAGTCAGACATGACCGACCGGACTGTCCCGCCCGTTGCGCCGTCTTCCCGTCGAACCGTGGGCGCTCCGGCGCGTGACCCGGTCCGGGAATACGTCGGCGACTTCGCCGGGCAACTGGCTCTGATGGCGCGGGAGGCGGGCGACGAGGCACTGGCGCAGGCGCTGGAGGCGGCCGTGGTGCTCTCGAACCGTCCGCTGGTCCATCCTGTCGTGGTGGCTACGCCCCTCAAACGCAGCGCCTAGCTGGACGCCAGGCCGCCGGACAACAGCGTCGCCCGCCCCGCCAGGCTGAGCTCCAGCAGGGCCGCCGCCACAGCCCCGACCGGAGCACCCGTCGCCCGCGCCAGCTCGTCGCGCGGCGTCGGCGTGGGCGACAGCAGGGCTGCGACCCGTTCGATCAGCGCCGCGTCGATCTCGTCCGGCGCGCCCCGGAAAGGATCGTCAGCCCCGGGCTCCCGCAGCGTACGCAAGGTCGAGAAGGCGCGCTCCACGTCTTCCAGCCCCTCGCACAGGATGGCGCCCTGCCGCAGCAGCTCATTCGGCCCCTTCGAGCGGGGATCAAGCGGCGAGCCCGGCACGGCGAAGACGTCGCGGCCCTGTTCCGCCGCCAGCCGCGCCGTGATCAGCGAACCGGACCTCAGCTCCGCCTCGACGACGATCACCCCGCGCGACAGGCCCGAGATGATGCGGTTCCGGCGCGGGAAATCCTTCGCCTGCGCCCGCGCCCCGACCGGGCTTTCGGAAACGACGCAGCCCTGGTCGACGATCTGGCGATAGAGGTCGGCGTTGTCCGGCGGATAGATGTCATCCACCCCGCCGCCCAGCACCGCAACTGTGCCCGTCGGCAGCGACCCGGCGTGCGCCGCCGCGTCGATCCCGCGCGCCAGACCCGAGACGACGACATGCCCGGCCTGGCCCAGTTGCTGCGCCAGCCCGCGTGCGATCCGCTGGCCGCCCGCCGAGGCGATCCGGGCGCCGACGATGGCGATGCAGGGCCGGCGCATCAGGCTGGCGTCGCCTATGGTCCACAGCACGGGCGGCGGTGGGTCGGTCGCCGCGAGCGGTTCGGGAAAGTCTGCGTCGCCCAGCGCCAGCAGCCGCGCGCCGATCCGGTCGCCTGCGGCGAGTTCCTGTTCAATCAGGCCAACGGCAGGCGGGCCTTCACCCTTGCCGCCTGCGCGCCGCACCAGTTCGGGCAGGGCCTCCAGCGCGCGTTCCGCCGTTCCGTACCGGTCCAGCAACTGGCGGAAGGTCACCGGGCCGACCCGGTCGGTGCGCGCCAGCCTCAGCCGCGCGAATCGCTCCGCCTCCGACAGGGGCGGCGAGGGGCTCACCCCTTTTTGGCGCCGATGCGGGGTTCCGTCCCCTTCAGCAGGCGGGCGATGTTCTCATGGTGGCGGATCCAGATCAGGGCCGCGGTGAACACCGACAGGGCCGCGACCGGCGCCGGCGCGGGCAGGCCGAGCGCCGTCAGCGGCAGGATGGCGTAGACCGGCGCGGCGACCGCGGCGATCAGGGCCGCGAGCGAGGACATCCGGAACAGGGCCGCGACCAGCAGCCAGGTGGCGCCCGCCAGCAGACCCAGCGGCCAGCAGGCGGCCAGCAGCAGGCCAAAGAAGGTCGCCACGCCCTTGCCGCCCTTGAAGCCCAGCCAGACGGGGAACAGGTGGCCGAGGAAGGCCGCGCCTCCGGCGATGGCCCCCGCGACTTCGCTGTCGAACAGCTGTCGCGCAATCAGCAGGGCGACGGCCCCCTTGCCGGCGTCCAGGATCAGGGTGGCGAAGGCCAGATCCTTGCGGCCGGTCCGCAGCACATTGGTCGCGCCGATGTTGCCCGAACCGATGCTGCGCACGTCCTCGCCCGTGACGAGGCGCGTCAGGATCACCCCGAACGGAATGGAGCCCAGCAGGTAGCCGCCGACCGCCACGAGGGCGAGCGTCCCGAGAGCGGGTCCGACCAGATCCTGCAAGTGATTCGCTCCCTCTTAGCGTGCGTCGTGGACGATGCGTCCGCCGACGACGGTAAGCAACACCCGGCCTTGAAGACGGCGTCCGTCGAAGGGGGAGTTTTTCGATTTCGACTTCAGCGCATCCGCATCGACCACGATCGGCGCACCCGGATCGAACAGGGTCAGGTCGGCGGGCGCGCCCGCGGTCAGTACGCCGGCGTCCAGTCCCAGCAGGGTCGCCGGCCCGAGCGTCAAGGGCCGCAGGATGTCCAGCAGGTCCAGCCCGTCCTCGTGGTGCAGCGACAGGGCGGCCGCCAGCAGGGTCTCCAGCCCGACCGCGCCCGGAGTCGCCTCGGCGAACGGCCGACGCTTGTCCTCGGCGGGGGCGGGGGCGTGGGCGCTGGTGATGGCGTCGATCAGCCCGTCCCGAACGGCCTCGATCAGGGCCTGCCGGTCGCTCTCGGGACGCAGCGGCGGGTCCAGCCGGTAGAAGGTCCGGTAATCGCCGATGTCGATCTCGTTGAAGCACAGGTGGTTGATCGACACCGAGGCGGCGACCTCCAGCCCTTTTGCGCGAGCTCGCGCCAACGTCTCCAGCGCGCCCTCGGTCGAAATCTGGTCGACAAGGAAGCGCGCGCCCGTCTGTTCGACGAGGGCGAGATCGCGCTCCAGCTGGATGCGTTCCGCGATGGCTGGCGCCGAGGCCAGACCCAGCCGTGTCGCCAATTCGCCCGAGGTCGCCACCGACCCCTCGCTCAGCCACGGCTCGGCCGGACGGCAGGAAATCAGGGCGTTGAAGGCGGCGGCGTAGCTCATCACCCGCTGCAGCGTCCTGGTATTGGCGATGACCTTGTCGACGTCGGTGAAATAAAGCGCGCCGGCCTCGTCCATCAGGCCGATCTCGGCCATGCGGACCCCGTCGCGCGCCTTGGTGGCCGCGCCCGCCGCCCGGACGTTGACGAGGTTCAGGGCCGCGCCGCGCCGCTGGATGAATTCGATCATCGCCGGATCGTCCAGCGCCGGGTCGGTGTCGGGCTGGATGACGATGGTGGTCACGCCGCCCGCCGCCGCCGACAGGCTGGCCGACTTCAACGTCTCCTTGGGCTCCGCGCCCGGTTCGCCGGTCTTGACACGGATGTCGATCAGCCCCGGCGACAGGCACAGGCCGCCCGCGTCGATGACTGTCGCGCCCTCTGGCGCAACCGCGCCGGCTCCATGGACGACTTCGGTGATCCGGCCGTCCTCGACCAGCACGGCGCCGGGGCCGTCATAGTCAGTCGCGGGATCCAGCAACCGCGCATTCAGGATGGCGATCGCGCTCATGCTGACGCTCCATCCAGCCGCGCAGACAGGGCCGCCAGCACGGCCATCCGCGCCGCCACCCCCATCTCGACCTGATCCTGAATCAGGGAGACGGTCAGATCGTCCGCCACGTCGGAGTCGATTTCGACGCCCCGGTTCATTGGCCCCGGATGCATCACCTTCGCCCCCGGATTGGCCCAGGACAGTTTCTCGCGGTCCAGACCCCAGAAACGGAAATACTCGCGGGTCGAGGGCACCAGCGCCCCCTCCATCCGCTCCAGCTGCAGGCGCAGCATCATCACGACGTCGCAGCCCTTCAGACCCTCGCGCATGTCATGGAAGACCTCGCAGCCCCACCGGTCAGCGTCGCCGGGAACCAGCGTCGGCGGCCCGATCAACCGCACCCGCGCGCCCATCATCGACAGCATCGACACATTGGACCGCGCGACGCGGCTGTGGGCTATGTCGCCGCAGATCGCGACCGTCAGCCCGCCCACGTCGCCGAACGCGCGGCGCAGGCTCAGCAGGTCCAGCAGCGCCTGTGTCGGATGCTCATGGCGCCCGTCGCCCGCATTCACGACCGCGCAGCCGACCTTCTGCGCCAGCAGGGCCGCCGCGCCCGAGGCGCCGTGACGGACTACCAGCACGTCCGGCTTCATCGCGTTCAGCGTGGCCGCCGTATCGATCAGCGTCTCGCCCTTGGCCACCGACGAGGTGCGGGGGCTCAGGGCTGTCACATCGGCGCCCAGCCGCTTGGCCGCGATCTCGAACGAGGCGCTGGTGCGGGTCGAGTTCTCGAAGAACAGGTTCATGACCGTGCGCCCGCGCATCAGGTCCAGCGACTTCGAGGATTGGCGGTTGAAGTCGACGAAGGCGTCGGCCAGATCCAGCAGCGGCGGCGTGGTGGCGGCGTTCAGATCGCCCGCCGACAGGAAATGGCTGCGCGGGAACGGCGCCAGCCGCTCGAGAATCAGATCGGTGAGTGCGGCAGGCTGGCTCATCGAGGCCCGCCTATAGGGCGCATCTACGCCAGATGGAATAGCGCCAGCAGGATCGGAATGCTCAACGCGCTTCCGACCGTGGTCAGCGCCACGATCCCGGCCATCAGCGGCGCGTCCCCGCCCATCTGCCGCGCGAGGATGTAGCTGGCCGCCGCGCCCGGCGCTGCGCCGCACAGCAGGGCCACCCCCTGCGCCAGCTCATCACCGCCCAACAGCACGCACAGCCCCCACATCAGCGGCGGCATGATCACCAGTTTGACGAAGCTGACGCCGGCCACGGTCCACTTCCTGCGCGCCACTTCGGCGAAGCTCAGGCCGGCGCCCGCCACGATCAGCCCCAGCGGCAGGGCGGCCGCGCCCAGCAGCTCCAGCGTGTCGGAAATCCCCGCCAGCCTCGGCACGCCGGCGAAATTGAGCGCGAGCCCGATCAGGCAGGCCAGCAGTATGGGATTGGAGAAGACCGCCTTCGCCAACGCCAGCGGCCGCGTGCCCCTCTGGTCCGCGCCCCACCGCGCCAGAGCCACCACGCAGACGATGTTGGTCACCGGAATGATGGCCGCGATCATCACCGCGGCCAGCGCCAGCCCCTCGGTGCCGAATACCGACTGGATCACCGGCAGGAAGACGAAGCTGTTCCAGCGGATCACCCCCTGCAGCACGCTGGTGAACGCCGGGCCGTCGACCTTGATCAACGGCTTTGACAGCAGCGTCACGGCCGCCACGATCAGCACCGCGATCACTGCACTGGCCCCCGCCGCCCCGGCGCTTCCGCCCGACAGATCGGCGTTCCAGATCGCCGGGATCAGAAAGCCAGGATACAGCAGATGGATCGACAGCTTCTCGATCGGCCGCCAGGTTGCGTCGGGCAGAAAGTCGGACTTGCGCAGGCCATAGCCGATGGCGATCAGCACGAAGACCGGCAGCACGCCCGCGATCAGCGCGCCCATCAGCCGCGCAACCGGTCCAGCGCGCCCTGCAATATCCACGCGGCGGCGGTGCGGTCGACCACCTCGGCGCGGCGCTTGCGTGTCAGGTCCAGCTCCCCGATCAGGAACCGCTCCACCGCGCTGGTCGACAGGCGCTCGTCCTGAAAGGCGCAGGGCACGGCGCGGATACGCTGCAGATTGCGGGCGAAGGCGCGGCACGACTGCGCTCTGGGGCCTTCGGTCCCGTCCATGTTCAGCGGCAGGCCGATGACCAGAGCCGAAGCCTTGCGCCCGTCCATCAGTTTCAGCACCGCATGGGCGTCGTCGGTGAATTTCGTCTTGCGGATAAGCGACAGGGGGCTGGCTATCATCCGCGTCGTGTCGGACGCGGCCACGCCGATGGTCTTCTCGCCGAGATCCAGCCCCAGCCAGGGCGTGCCCGGCGGGGTCGAGGCGGCGAGGTCTTCGAGCGAGAGAACTGTCACGGTCTGGCGGTAGGACTGGCGAGCCGCCCTGTCAAAGTGCAAGGTGGCCTATCGCTGTTTGGGGGACCTTTCGATGAAGCCCGTCACCTTCCTCGCCGCCTTGCTCGCGCTCGCCGCCTGCGACACCCAGGTCGAGACCCGCAAGGACGTCGTTCCGGCTGCCGAACAGGCTGCAACGCCCGCGCCGGCCGCCGCGTCCCTGACCGCCGCAGGTCCCGCCGCGACGCTCCAGCCCGAAACGGCGCCCGACGTGCAACAGGCTGCCGCGGTGGTTCAGCTCGACGAACTGAAGGCGCAGGGTCAGCTCACCGCCAAACTGTTCGGCACGGGCGGCGGCGACCCGGCCATGAACGGCCTCTACACCCACCTGGCCTTCTTCCAGGGCCCGGCCGAGGGCTGGCGCGTATTCCGCCTCGGCGACGTCCTCGAATACCGTGTCCTGTCGGAAGCCCGCGGTCGCGTTGATCTGGAGATCGAGGAAAGCGTCATGGACGAAGCCGCCGGCTCGATCGGCAGCCGCACGCGCCGCGTCATCGTGGGCTGGGCTGTGGCCGCAGACGGCTCCGCCCCGCCCACGGTCACCGTCACCCCGGCGCAATAGAGCCCGCAACGTCAGAATCCTTGTGAAATCGAGGCCGGGCGGCTAATCCCGCCCGCTCAGGTTTCGCAATTGGAGGGCCGCATGGCCATCGACGCCGCGACCGTGCGCCGGGTGGCGCACCTCGCCCGCATCAAGACCCCCGAGGAACGCCTTGAGCCGCTGGCCCAGGAGCTGAACGGCATCCTCGCCTGGATCGAGCAGCTCAACGAGGTCGACGTCACGAACGTCGAGCCCATGACCTCGAACGTGGCCCAGCCGATGCGTCTGCGCGACGACGTCGTCACCGACGGCGGCATGGTCGACGCCGTCCTGTCCAATGCGCCGCGGTCCGCCGACGGCTTCTTCGTCGTGCCCAAGGTGGTCGAATAGAATGTCCGACCTGACCAAACTGACCCTCAAGGCCGCCATCGACGGCCTGAAGGCGAAATCCTTCTCGTCGGAGGAGATCACCAAAGCCTTCGTCGCCAACATCGACGCCGCTAACCCGCGCCTGAATGCCTACGTCGTCCAGACCACGGACAAGGCGCTCGAAATGGCCCGCGCCTCCGACGCCAGACTGGCGAAAGGCGAGGGCGGGGCGCTGGAAGGCGCGCCGCTGGGCATCAAGGACCTGTTCTGCACCGACGGCGTCCAGACCACGGCCGGCTCCAACATGCTCCGCGGCTTCGTCCCGCCCTATGAGTCCACCGTCACCGCCAACCTGTGGCGCGACGGCGCGGTCATGCTGGGCAAGCTCAACATGGATGAGTTCGCCATGGGCTCGTCAAACGAAACCTCGGCCTTCGGTCCGGTGGTCAATCCGTGGAAGTCGTCGACGTCCAACGCCGACCTGACCCCGGGCGGCAGCTCCGGCGGCTCGGCCTCGGCCGTCGCCGGCGACCTGTGTCTGGCCGCCACGGCCTCTGACACCGGCGGCTCGATCCGCCAGCCCGCCGCCTTCACCGGCACCGTCGGCATCAAGCCCACCTACGGCCGCGCCAGCCGCTTCGGCATGGTCGCCTTCGCCAGTTCGCTGGACCAGGCCGGCCCGATCACGAAGACGGTCGAGGATGCCGCCATCCTGCTGCGCTCGATGTGCTCGTTCGACGTCAGGGACTCGACCAGCCTCGACGTCGAGACGCCCGACTGGACCCAATCCCTGAACAAGGGCGTCAAGGGCCTGCGCATCGGCGTGCCGAAGGAATACGTCGTCGACGGCATGCCCGCCGAGATTCAGCAGCTGTGGGACCGCGGCGTCCAGTGGCTGAAGGACGGCGGCGCCGAGATCGTCGAGATCAGCCTGCCGCACACCAGATACGCCCTGCCGGCCTATTACATCATCGCCCCGGCTGAAGCCTCGTCCAACCTGGCCCGCTACGACGGCATGCGCTTCGGCCACCGCGCCGAGGGCACGACCAGCCTCACCGACCTCTATGAGACCAGCCGCGCCGAGGGCTTCGGCAAGGAGGTCCAGCGCCGCCTGACCATCGGGGCCTATGTCCTGTCGGCCGGATTCTATGACGCCTATTATGTCCGCGCCCTCAAGGTCCGGCGCCGGATCGCCATGGATTTCGACGCCGTCTGGGACAAGGTCGACGCCATCCTGACGCCTTCCACCCCGTCGGCCGCCTTCGCCCTCGGCGACAAGCAGATCGACCCGCTGCAGATGTATCTGAACGACATCTTCACCGTGACCGCCAACCTCGCGGGCCTGCCGGGCATTTCGGTGCCCGCCGGCGTCGACAGCGGTGGCCTGCCGCTCGGCCTTCAGGTCATCGGCAAGGCGCTGGACGAGGCGACCGTTTTCCAGGTCGCGAGCGCGCTGGAAGACGCGGCGGGGTTTGTGGCCAAGCCCGAGAAGTGGTGGTGAGCATGACCGAGAACACCAAACTCATCCAGGGCCGCACCGGCCCGTGGGAAATCGTCATGGGGCTGGAGATCCACGCCCAGGTGGCGTCGAAGGCCAAGCTGTTCTCCGGCGCGGCCGTCGGCTTCGGCGCGGGGCCGAACGAGCAGGTGTCGCTGGTCGACGCTGGCTTCCCCGGCATGCTGCCGACCCTGAACCGCCACTGCGTCGAACAGGCCGTGAAGACCGGCCTGGGTCTGCGCGCGCAGATCAACCGCAAGAGCCAGTTCGACCGGAAGAACTATTTCTACCCCGACCTGCCCACCGGCTATCAGATCAGCCAGCTCTACTTCCCCATCGTCGGCGAGGGCGTCGTCGAGGTGGAGGCTGAGGACGGCTCCTTCTTCAATGTCGGCATCGAACGCCTGCATCTGGAGCAGGACGCGGGCAAGCTGATCCACGACCTGTCGCCGACCGAGAGCTATGTCGACCTGAACCGCGCGGGCACCGCCCTGATGGAGATCGTGTCGCGTCCNCCTGGAGCAGGACGCGGGCAAGCTGATCCACGACCTGTCGCCGACCGAGAGCTATGTCGACCTGAACCGCGCGGGCACCGCCCTGATGGAGATCGTGTCGCGTCCGGACATCCGTTCTCCTGAAGAAGCCGTGGCTTACGTCAAGAAGATCAGAACCATTCTGATGTATCTGGGCACTTGCGACGGCGACATGGAGAAGGGCAACCTGCGCGCCGACGTCAACGTCTCGGTCTGCCGCGAGGGCCAGTACGCCAAATACAAGGCGACCGGCGACTTCAGCCATCTGGGCACGCGCTGCGAGATCAAGAACGTCAACTCGTTCCGCTTCATCAGCCAGGCGATCAACTACGAGGCCCGGCGCCAGATCGAGATCCTCGAGGACGGCGGCAAGATCATCCAGGAGACGCGCCTCTACGACCCGACGGCCGGCGAGACCCGCTCGATGCGCTCCAAGGAAGAGGCGATGGACTATCGCTACTTCCCCGACCCCGACCTGCTGCCGCTGGAGCTGGAGCAGGCCTGGATCGACGACATCAAGGCCAACCTGCCCGAACTGCCGGACGAGAAGCGCCGCCGGCTGATGGCCGACTACGGCCTGTCGCAATACGACGCCGTGGTCCTGATTTCGGAACAGGCCAAGGCCGACTTCTTCGAGGCCGCCGCGAAAGGCCGCGACGCCAAACTGGTGTCCAACTGGGTGACCAACGAGGTCTCCGCCCGCCTGACCGCCGACGGCAAGGACTTCAGCGAGAACACCCTGCCGGCCGCCCACGTGGCCCAGCTGGTCGAGCTGATCGAGACCAACGTCATCTCCTCCAGGATCGCCAAGGAGGTCTTCGACCACGTCTGGAACGGCGAAGGCAGCCCGTCAGAGGTCGTCGGGAAGCACGGCCTCAAACAGGTCACCGACACCGGCGCCATCGAAAAGGCGATCGACGAAATCATCGCCGCCAACCCCGACAAGGCCGCCGGCGTCGCCGAGAAGCCCCAGTCCCTCGGCTGGTTCGTCGGTCAGGTCATGAAGGCCACCGGCGGCAAGGCCAATCCGGCCGCGGTGAATGACATCCTGAAGGCGAAGCTGGGGCTGTAGGCCATCTTGATCCTTCTCCCCTCCGGGGGAGAAGGTGGCCCGCGAAGCGGGTCGGATGAGGGGGCTCTCAGCGTTGCACCAGACGGAAGACAGAACCCGCCAGGCGCGTCGTCTTCGCTCCGACATGACCGGTGCGGAGCGCCGTCTGTGGGAGATGCTGCGGGGACGGCAGTTCGAAGGCCTGAAGTTTCGACGCCAAGCGCCGGTGGCCGGGTCGATAACCGATTTTCTCTGTGCGGAGCTCAAGCTCGTGATTGAGCTCGATGGCGGCGTCCATCGCCTTCGAGAGGTCGAAGACGCCGAGCGGGACCTGAAGTTGGCGGAAGCCGGGTTCACCGTCTTGCGGTTTGCAAACGAAGGTTTCCTGCGAAACCCGAACGACCTGCTGGATGCGATCCGTCGGCATGCGGCGAGCGTTAGCCGACATCCCCCTCATCCGTCAGGCTCCGCCTGACACCTTCTCCCCCGGAGGGGAGAAGGGCGAAGAACTACTCGAACGACTCCCCACTCCCGTCCGTCCCCTCCAGCGCCTCCCGCGCCAGCGCCCGCGTCACCGGCTTGTGCAGGGCGTCCAGCGTCTCGACCACGGCCTCCGCCGCCGCCGCCGACCGGTCGATGCGGCGCAGCAGATAGGGCACCACGTCCTTCTGCGGCCGGATGCCCCGTTCTGCGAAGCGCGCATCCAGCATGGCGGCCAGGACGGCGTCATCCGGCGCCTCCATCGGCACGCTGATCACCGCGTCCAGCCGCGAGCGCAGGTCGGGCAGGGCGACCTCCCAGCTGGACGGCGCCGACCGCGCCACCATCAGCAGGGCGCCGCCCGGGGCCTGGGCCAGGTTGATCAGGTGGAACAGGGTCTCGTCGTCCACGTCCTTGGCCCGGTCCAGCAGCACCGGTCGGCCCTCGATCTCCATCGGATCGATCAGCGCCGCCTCGGCCCCGTGCAGGGCCACGGCGCCGACGCGTTCGGCCCAGATTTGCGCCAGCCGGCTCTTGCCGCATCCAGCTGGCCCGCAGATGGCCATCGCCCCGCCGATCAGGTTCGGCCAGTCCTCCAGCGCCGCCACCGCCGCGCGATTGCAGTCGGACACGACGAAGCCCTCCGCCCCGTCTGGCAGGTCGCTCTGCAGCGGCAGTCGCATCTGGCCGGGAGGAGAAGGGCGGGCGGTCATAATGGGACAGCTATAGCAGACCGCGGCGCAGGTTCCTTCAAGCCCGTGGACAAGGCCACGCGCCTGTGGACGCCCGCATGGAGACTCCTGCGCCGCCCCGTCCGCCCTTTTGACGACCGGAAATGGAGACTCTCGCCCCGTGATCCCCTTGGATCGGGCCCCAAGGGCAAAGGGCGCTCCAGAACGTTGCAGTGGTCATGGAGACGACCCGGGCAGGCTTGAAAGGCCCACGACGCGGGCTCCTGGACCCCTGCGTCCGATCCTGACGTACCGCCATGCTTCCATACGGATGATCAGGATGGAGGAGGGGCGAATGTCTCGAGAGTGGCGGTTTTGACATTTTTTGCGGGCGGGACGCCGCACACGTGCTCCGGGAGGCCGCAAACCTTGACTTTCCGGGGCGATGATGCGCCCCTCCGGCCTCCCGAATTGCGGCCCTCGCGGCCCTCAATCCAAGACGTACCGACCATGCACGCCTACCGCTCCCACACCTGCGGCGCCCTCCGTTTGACCGATGCGGGCTCGAATGTCCGCCTGTCCGGCTGGGTCCACCGCAAGCGCGACCACGGCGGCCTGCTGTTCATCGACCTGCGCGATCACTACGGCCTGACCCAGCTGGTCCTGCACCCCGAGACCCCGGGCTTCGAGGCCGTCGAACGCCTGCGCGCCGAGAGCGTCATTCGCGTCGACGGCGAGGTCGTCGCCCGCGAGGCCTCGGTCGTGAACGCCAACCTGCCCACCGGCGAGATCGAACTGCGCGTCTCCGGCGTCGAGGTCCTGTCGGAAGCCGCGGAACTGCCGCTGCCGGTCTTCGGCGAGCCGGAATACCCCGAGGAAATTCGCCTCAAGCACCGCTATCTCGATCTGCGCCGCGAGACCCTGCACAAGAACATCGTCCTGCGTTCGCGCGTGATCTCCTCGATCCGCCAGCGAATGGTCGGTCAGGGCTTCCTCGAGTACCAGACGCCCATCCTGACGGCCTCGTCGCCCGAAGGCGCGCGCGACTTCCTCGTCCCGTCGCGCCTGCACCCGGGCAAATTCTACGCCCTGCCGCAGGCCCCGCAGCAGTTCAAACAGCTGCTGATGGTCTCGGGCTTCGACCGCTATTTCCAGATCGCCCCCTGCTTCCGCGACGAGGACCTGCGCGCCGACCGTTCGCTGGAATTCTACCAGCTCGACGTCGAGATGAGCTTCGTCACCCAGGAAGACGTCTTCGCCGCCATCGAACCCGTCATGCACGGCGTGTTCGAGGAGTTCGCCGACGGCAAGCCGGTCTCGCCGATCGATGGCGCGCAGACCTTCACCAACGACTTCGGCCAGACCCTCGAGCACAAGGGCTTCGAGCGCCTGACCTACGAACAGTCGATGAAGTGGTATGGCACCGACAAGCCGGACACCCGCAACCCGATCAAGATGCAGGATGTCTCGGATCATTTCCGCGACGGGGGCTTCGGCCTGTTCAACAAGATCCTCGGCGCGGACGAGAAGAACGCCGTCTGGGCCATCCCGGCCCCGACCGGTGGCAGCCGCGCCTTCTGCGACCGCATGAACTCCTGGGCCCAGGGCGAGGGTCAGCCCGGTCTCGGCTACATCTTCTGGTCCGACGACCAGCAGGCTTGGGGCGGTCCGATCGCCAAGAACCTCGGTCAGGAGCCGACCGACGCCCTGATGACGGCGCTGGGTCTCGGCAAGGGCGACGCCGCTTTCTTCGCCGCCGGCCTGCCGTCGGTCTTCGCCAAATT
Source organism: Brevundimonas sp. Root1423 (assembly GCF_001426805.1). Lineage (NCBI taxonomy): Bacteria > Pseudomonadati > Pseudomonadota > Alphaproteobacteria > Caulobacterales > Caulobacteraceae > Brevundimonas > Brevundimonas sp. Root1423. Next base: position 80,988 of record NZ_LMFL01000045.1, on the reverse strand, counting down.
CGCCGGCCTGGCCCGCACCCGCGTGGCCACCGAGCTGAAGCTGATCGACGAGGACCAGTTCAAATTCTGCTGGATCGTCGACTTCCCGATGTTCGAATGGTCCGAGGAAGAGAAGAAGGTCGACTTCAGCCACAACCCCTTCTCGATGCCGCAGGGCGGCCTCGAGGCGCTGGAGACGCAGGACCCGCTCACCATCCGCGCCTACACAAGGCCGAGATCATGCTCAAGGCCTTCGAGATCGCCGGCTACGACGCCTCGGTCGTCGAGGACCAGTTCGGCGGCATGCTCAACGCCTTCCGCTACGGCGCGCCCCCGCACGGCGGTCTGGCCCCCGGCATCGACCGCATTGTCATGCTGCTGGCCAATCAGGTGGCGATCCGCGAGGTCATCGCCTTCCCGCTGAACCAGCAGGGCCAGGACCTTCTGATGAGCGCGCCGGCCGAGGCGCAGGACCGTCAGTACAAGGAACTGCACATCCGCGCGGCCCTGCCGCTGAAGCCCTGATCGGGGCCTGTATCACGGGCATGAAAAAGGCCGCTGTCCCCGGGGACGGCGGCCTTTGTCTTCAGTGGCCGGAGCTGGCGACCACGAGATTGCGAACCCGGGGAGGAACCGGCGGCGCGGGCGGCGTCGGCACGGCGCGCGGATGCGGGACCACACGGACCCCGGTGACGCCGCGGCAGACCCGCGGGGTGAGGTTGCCGGGCAGGCGGGTGTTGGCGTCGCCGCAGGCCCGCTGGACCTGCTCCTGCGTCAGGCCGCGCGCGCCTGACAGGTCGGCGCCTCGGATGTCGGTGCGGTGCATTTCCGCATCCCGGAAGTCGGCCCCGGCGAAGTTTCCGCCGGTCAGCCGCGCGCCGTTCAGCGTCGCGTCGCGGAACGAGACGTTGCGGAAGTCGCCGTTCGACAGGTTCGACATGGCGATCTCGGCGCTGCGCATGTCCGCAGACCGTGCGCTCACATTCGCCAGGGTCGTGGCGTTCATCTCGGTCGACGAGAGATCAGCGCCGGTCAGGACGGCCCCGTTCATATTGGCGCCGTTCAACTCGGCCCCGCTCAGGTCCGTCCCCGCCATCCGAACCCGGACCAGGGTGGCGCCCGAAACCTCGGCGCCGGACATCTGCGCGTTGCTGAAGTTGGCGCCTGTGAAGTTGGCGCCGATCATCTCGGCGCCGGTCAGGTCGGCCCGGCTGAAGTCGCTGCCGGTGAAATTCGAGCCCTGCAACTCGGCGCCGCGAAGATTGGCGCCCACCAGGGTGGCGTTGAGGAAGACGGCGCCGGTGAAGGCTGCGCCCGTCAGGTCGCGTCCGGACAGCTCACAGCGGTTGCAGGAACCGCCGAGGGACACCATCCGCGCCACGTCGCGGTCCTGTGAACCAAACTGGAACCGCAGTTCGGCGCTCGCCGATCCGGCGCTCGCGAGAACGGCGACGGCCGCGCCCAGCGCAAGGCTGGCGTTGGAAAGGCGGCGGGTCATGGAAACAGCGAGTTTTTTCACACCCCTCTCATGAGGCCAAACCCCGATGAACCCTACTTAAATCGCGGTAAGGTGCAGGGCTGCAATCCGTCAGCTTAGCAGTGACGGATGGTCAGGCCGCCCGGCAGACGAGTGGTTTCATCGCCGCACGCCTGGTTCAGGCGGCCCTGGGTCAGGCCCGTGGCTCCCTGCAAGGAAGCGCCCGAGAAATTGGCCCCTGTCAGGGTCGCACCTGAGAAGGAAGCGCCGTCCAGATGAGCGCCGACGAAGCTGCTGTTCGACAGGTTCGCGCCCGCGAAATTGGAACCCGAGAACACCCCGCCGTAGGCTTCCACGTCGCGAAGGTCCGCGTTTGAGAAGCGTGTCCGGTTCATCACCGCGAGGCTGAGATCAGCCTGACGCAGGCGCGCGCCCGCCAGGTTGAGGCCTCGGGCTTCCAGCCCGCCGAAATTGCCCTGGAACAGGTTGCAGCCGGAACAGCTTGCCCCGCCCCGCACCCGCGCGATCTGGCCGGCGTTCTGCGCTGCGGCGGGCAGGGCGGCGGCCAGGAGGGCGGCGGTCAGGGTAACGGTCAGGATGGGTTTCATGACGGGCTCCGGTCTCGCCTTCGGATATGCAAGATGCAGGCCATCATGGCGCACAAACCTTGATCAACCCTGCATGGACGGCGCGGCGCCGCAGGTGTCGCACGTCCAGCCTGCGCCCCGCTGTTGCAGGGTGAAATCCCCGCAGGACGGGCAGGCGACCGCTTCAGTGGCTCCCGTGACGGGCGCGGGCGCGCCCCGGGACTGGCCGAAGGGCAAGACCACGAGGTTGTCAGGCGCCGCGCCGCGGGCGAACCCCTTGGAGATGAAACGCGCCGCCGGCACGGTTTCGGGCTCGCCGTCTTCGGCCTTTCCGGCCCCCAGACCATCGGCGTTCAGACTCTCTGCGTCAGCATTCGCAAGCTCGCCGCGGTCCAGATACGACACGCCCAGCTCGCGGAAGATGTAGTCGAGGATCGAGGTCGCCGAGCGGATTGAATCGTTGCCCGTGACGCGACCTGCCGGCTCGAACCGGGTGAAGACAAAGGCGTCCACGAACTCGTCCAGCGGCACGCCGTATTGCAGGCCGATCGAGATTGCGATGGCGAAATTGTTCATCAGGCTGCGGAAGGCGGCGCCTTCCTTGTGCATGTCGATGAAGATCTCGCCGAGTTCTCCATCCTCGTATTCGCCGGTGTGGATATAGACCTTGTGCCCGCCCACGGCGGCCTTCTGGATATAGCCCTTGCGGCGGTCAGGCAGCTTGCGTCGGGTGCGATCGCGCTCGATGACCTTCTCGACAACCCGCTCTACGGCTCGGGTTTCCGGCTCCCAGCGTCGTTGGCGGATCGTCTCTTCAGCCTCCGTCAGGCTCAGCAGCGGGCCGGCGGGCGGTGCCGTTCTCTGCAGCCGGACCGCGCGCCGCCCCTCCCGGGCCGCGTCGCCGAGCAGGCGCGCAGCCTGAATCGCCGTTGTGCGCCAGTCGATCAGCGTCGGCGCGGCATCCGGGGCCGCACTGACCTGTTCGACGATCGCGCGCAGGCTTGCGTCAAAAGCTGCGGGATCGGCAAGAACGGGCTTCAACGCTTCCGGCGCTTCCGTCCATCCGGCCAGATCGGCATGTCCGAGAGCCCATGCCTGCGCGTCGAGCACCGCCTCGTCGGAGAAGCCCAGTTGGCTCAGCAGGTTGCCGTCAACGACCTCAATGCCCAGCACGTCGCGCACAAAGCCGGCGTCGAGCACCGGCGAACGGAAGGCGTCACCCAGGTCATCGACCTGCGCCAGGGCGATCTCCACCGCTTCGAGCTCGATATCCGTAAAGCCCCTGGCTCTCAGGGCTGAGTGATCGAGGCCCGGCGCGTCGACCAGCGTGCGCCGTCCGAACAGATGCCGCTCGGCGGAATCGATTTCGCCGCCGGCCCTGCGGATTGCCGCGGCAAGCGACGGGCGCAGACGACGGACGATCTCGCCGTCTCCGGTCTGCCAGACCTCCAGTGCGGAAAGCGGGCTGAGGCCGAGACGCAATGACGCCTCCACGTCATCGACGAACAGCGACGGAGCCGTCTCGCATGCGGCGGTGACAGTTCCGGCCAGCTGGGCGGCCCGTGCCCCGGCGTCGTCCGATCCCTCTTTCAAAATCAGATCGCCCAGCCCGCCGAGGCCGATCGCCACGGAGGACGCGCCTTGAGCAGTCAGGGCGCGCGACCACAGCCGGACCAGTTCGCCGAGCGCGGGCTCGATGGCTGCGCCGCTGATGGCTTGCAGCGCCGTCAAGGACACCAGGATGGCTGGCGAACGGGCCAGGTTGGCCGCGCTCTCGGCATCGTCGGGCTCGAAGGTGAGAAGTAGATCCCCTTCCAAAGCCGCTTCGGCCGCCAACAGGGTGTACGGCGCGCCCGAAGCGATCATGGCCCGATCCGCCAAGGCGACGATTACGGGCGGGGGCGAGAGGGGCAGGGGCACGGAGCTGAACTGCTCGCCCGCAATGGCCCGGAGGATGTCAGCGTCCGACGCCCCGCTGCGTCGTGCAGCCAGGGCGGCTCTCGCCAACGCCGGATTGGAGGCTGGATCGGCGCAGTCCGCACGCGGCCCCTCGCACCGGCTTACGGCGTCGGAGACCGCCGCCAGGGCGGTCGCCAGCGCCTCGACTGCGCCGGTCGCGCGACGCCCGGCTCGCCGGCGCGCGCCCTCGGCGGCGAGCGTCTCGTCTGCGCCGGGATCGGACAGGTTCAGGACATCCGTGGTGACCCGCGCCGGCAAGGCCGGGGAAACCAATCCCAGCAGGAGCGTCGCCGTCAGATCGACCGCATCGGCGGCAGACAGGTTCGCCGCCCAGCCGGCCATGGTCTCGGCCAGCGGGTCCCCGTCGGTGACAGCGAATCCCTCGGCGTCGGCCCAGTCGAGCCAGGCTTCGATCTGCACATCGGTCCAGCTGTCTGGTGCACGTACCGAGACGACCCGTCCGCACCGCTCTATCTGGCGCGCGGGGCGCGGCAGGGCGGTGGCGTGTGAAGCGAAGGGAAAGCGCATACGGCGGTCTCGGCGTGGCCTGTGGGCCAGCCTAGAGGCCTTCGTCGGTCAACCGCAATAAATCTGGCGTGTCGGGGAATGGTTACCCCCAGGATGTTGAGGTTCGCGACGGCGCCGGGACGCTGGACGGAAGCCTCGCCGGTTTCTATGCTTGCGCCTGCGTCGCCGGCCTCCGCCGCCCGACGGATCGTGAGTGGATTTCCCGACGTGCTAGGCAGAATCTTCGGCTGGACCAGCGGCGCCACCATCGGCACCTTCTTCACCATCGCCAAGCGCGGCGAGCACGTGGGGACCGATGAGTTCGGCAACCGCTATTACCTGTCGCGCGACAAGAGCAGCTATGACGGCCGCCAGCGTCGCTGGGTGACCTACAACGGCTACGCCGACGCCTCCAAGGTTCCGCCGGACTGGCACGGCTGGCTGCACTACACCTTTGACGAACTGCCCAGCGAACATCCGCTGCCGCGCCGCAAATGGGAGGAGGACCACCTTCCCAACCTGACCGGCACGCCGATGGCCTGGCGTCCGCAGGGTTCGCTCGCCGCTGAGGGCAAGCGTCCGGCCGCGACGGGCGACTACGAAGCCTGGCGCCCGGAATGACGGGTCGCGGCTTCGTTCTGGCCGGCGCGGCCGTGCTTGCGCTCGGTGCGTCGGGCGCCGTCGTCGCTTCGGCCCTGAATGACCTGCCCCAGGACGCCGTGCCGGTTCAGGACCCGACCGCCGCGCTCAATGCCCAACCCACGCCGCCTGCGCCTGTGGAGCCCGCCCCTCAGGGCACGCCGGCTCCGGCCTCGCCGGTCGCGGTGACTCCGCCAGCCCCGGCCATCGTCGTTGCCGAAGAGCCGATCGACGAGGATGCGGTCGAGGAAGAAAAGGCCGAGACGCCCGAGGTCAAGCGCGTGGAGACGCCGGTCGAACCGGCCCGCCGCCAGCGTCGCCGGGTCGCCATCGTCGAGGCCATCGACAAGATCACCGCCGAATCCATGCGGTTCGAGGTCGAGGTCGGCGGCCGTCCGGTGCGGTTCCAGAAGACCCTGATCTTCACCGCCCGCGCCTGCGAGGTGTCAGCAGCCGACGAGCAGGTGTCCGACTCTGTGGCCTATCTGGAGGTGTCGCTTCAGCCGCGCGGCGTGATCCAGGTCAGCGAACCCCGCCAGATCTTCCGCGGCTGGATGTTCGCCTCGGCGCCCGCGATCAGCGGCCTGCAGCATCCGGTCTATGACGCCTGGGTCGTGGGCTGCAAGGCGTAGAAGACCGCCTCGGCGCCCGTCATCGGTTTGAACAGGGATCGGGTATCCGGCTGCACGGTCCGCGCCGCCTTCAGCATTTTCAGATAGGCGGCCTGCGGCGTCTCTACGGCCCCGAACTGGGTCAGATGTTCGGTCAGGAACTGGGCGTCGAGCAGACGCCAGCCCCCGCGCCTCAGCCGCGCGACCAGATGGACCAGCGCCACCTTTGATGCGTCCCGTTCGCGGCTGAACATGCTCTCGCCGAAGAAGGCCCCGCCCAAGGTCACGCCGTAGAGGCCGCCGACCAGTCGTTCGTCATTCCAGCATTCGACGGAGTGGGCCCGGCCGCGGGCGTTCAGTTCGATGTAGAGGCGGCGGATCGGCCCATTGATCCAGCTGTCCTCACGCCCCGGCGCCGGGGCGGCGCAGGCGTCGAGCATGGCGTCGAAAGCGGTGTCGACCCGGATTTCGAACGGGTTGGACCGGACCGTGCGCTTCAGCCGGGTCGGGATGTGGAACCGGTCCAGCGGGATGACGCCCCGCTGCTCGGGTTCGACCAGAAAGATGCGCGGGTCGTCGCGACCCTCGCCCATTGGGAAGACGCCCGTGGCGTAGCACTGGAGCAGTTCGTCAGGGCCGAATCCGCCGAACGGGCTGCTGGCGCTGAAGCCGGGCTCGTCCACCACGCCGTCAGGCGTCGCCTTTCTGGCGTTTGGCCCAGTTCTCCAGCCAGTGGATGTCGTAGTCGCCGGAGAGGATGTCCGGCTCCTGCAGCAGCTTCTGGAACAGGGGAATGGTGGTGTCGATGCCGCCGCGGCCGTGGACGATCAGCTTGCCGATCAGGCTGTCGTAATAGGGCGGGATCGAATAGCCGGCGTAGATGGCGCTATCCAGCCGCACGCCCAGACCGCCCGGGGCGTGGAAGTCGGTGATGGTGCCGGGCGAGGGGGTGAAGGTCTCGGCGTTCTCGGCGTTGATCCGGCACTCGATGGCGTGGCCCTCGAAGTGGACGTCCTCCTGCCGGAACGACAGCGGCAGGCCGGCGGCGATGCGGATTTGCTCGCGCACCAGGTCGACGCCGGTGATCATTTCCGTAACCGGATGCTCGACTTGCAGCCGGGTGTTCATCTCGATGAAGAAGAACTCGCCGTCTTCCCAGAGGAATTCGATCGTGCCCACGCCGAGGTAGCCGATGGCCGCGATCGCCTTGTTCACGGTCTCGCCGATGGCCACGCGCTCGGCGGCCGACAGGGCGGGCGAGGGAGCCTCTTCCAGCACCTTCTGGTGACGGCGTTGCAGGGAGCAGTCACGTTCGCCGAGGTGGACGACGTTGCCGTGGCTGTCAGCGATGACCTGCAGTTCGATGTGGCGCGGCTTCTGGAGGTAACGCTCCATATAGACGGCGCCGTTGCCGAAGGCGGCTGCGGCCTCGGACTGGGCGGTCTGGACGGCCTCGACCAGATCGTCGGCGGTCAGGGCCACCTTCATGCCGCGTCCGCCGCCGCCGGCGGCGGCCTTGACGATCAGAGGGAAGCCGATGGCTTTCGACGCCTCGATCGCGGCCTCGACGGTTTCGACTTCGCCCTTCGAGCCCGGAACGCAGGGGATGCCCGCGTCCAGCACCGTCTGTTTGGCGGTGATCTTGTCGCCCATGATGCGGATGTGCTCGGGCTTGGGCCCGATGAAGGTCATGCCGTGGGCCTCGACGATCTCCGCGAAGCGGGCGTTCTCGGACAGGAAGCCGTAGCCGGGGTGGATCGCCTGGGCGCCGGTGATTTCAGCCGCCGCGATGATCGAGGGGATGTTGAGATAGGATTTGGCCGCCGGCGCCGGGCCGATGCAGACGCTTTCGTCGGCCAGCCGCACCCACATGGCGCCACGGTCGGCTTCGGAGTGCACGGCGACGGTGGAGATGCCCATCTCCTTGCAGGCGCGGTGGATCCGCAGGGCGATTTCGCCGCGGTTCGCGATGAGGACCTTGGTGAACATGGCTTACGCCTCGAGCAGGACGAGCGGCTCGCCGAACTCGACCGGCTGGGCGTCGCCGACCAGGACCTCCTTCACGACGCCGTCGCGCGGGGACTGGATCGGGTTCATCGTCTTCATGGCCTCGACGATCAGCAGGGTCTGGCCCTTCTTGACCTTGTCGCCAGGCTGGCAGAACGGCGGAGCCTCGGGCGACGCCTGGAGGTAGGCAGTGCCGACCATGGGCGACTTCACCTCTTCACCCGACTTCGCGACGATGGTGGCGGGATCGGAGGGCATCGCGGCCGGAGCCGCGGCGGCCGGAGCCGGCGCATGGGCTGCGGGGGCGGGAGCGGCGGCGTACTGCATGACCGGGGCGGCCACGATTTCACGGGCGACGCGGATGCGCAGTTCGCCGCGCTCGACCTCGATCTCGGTCAGGGAGGTGTCGTTCAGGATGTCGGCCAGTTGCCGCACCAGGGTGGTGTCGATCTCGGCTTCGTTCTTGAGCTTGGGGGCGGGGGTCTTGGAATCGGCCATGTGAGCCTCTGTTGTCCTTTAAACCGAACGGCCCGCGGCCCCGGCGCGTTCCTGCGAACGCTCACGGACCAGCTTGAGGGCGGCCTTGACGGCCAGTTCGTAGCTGAATGAGCCGAAGCCCGAAACCACGCCCGACGCGACGGGCGAAACATAGGAACGATGGCGGAAGCGCTCGCGCGCCGCCGGATTGGAGAGATGGACCTCGACGATCGGGATCGTCAGGGCCTTCAGGGCGTCCAGCAGGGCCACGGAGGTGTGGGTGTAGCCGGCGGCGTTGATGATCAGGGCAGAGGCCTTTTCGCGGGCCTCCTGGACCTGTTCGATCAGTTCGCCCTCGTGATTGGTCTGGCGGAACACCACCGTAGCGTCCTCGGCGGCCTGTTCGCACAGCGCCTGCACGTCGGCCAGCGTCTGATGTCCATAGATGTCCGGTTCGCGCACCCCAAGCAGGTTGAGGTTCGGGCCGTTCAGGACGTAGAGGACGGTTGGTTCGGGCATGAGCTCGTGGAACTGCGGGTCCGACCGGAATCGGACCGGCCTTTTAGCTGAGGCGTGACGGTAATCAAACCGAAGCGCTCGAAGAGTGACGTAACGGCATGCGCGTTCAGGTCAACGGAGAAGTCCGCGAGGTGGCGGCGACCACCATTCTGGCCCTGGTCGAGGAACTGGGGCTGGACGTTCGCAAGGTGGCGGTCGAGCGCAATCTGGAGATTGTGCCCCGGTCCCTGCATGCGACGACGGCGCTCGTCGAGGGGGACCGGATCGAACTGGTCCAGTTCGTCGGCGGGGGCTAAGAACGGCCGCATGAACGCCCATTCGCAGATTTCCGCAGATTCCTGGACCGTCGCCGGCCGGACCTTCAACAGCCGGCTGATCGTCGGCACCGGCAAGTACAAGACCTATCAGGAGAATGCCGACGCGGCCGAGGCGGCGGGGGCCGAGATCGTGACCGTGGCGGTCCGGCGGGTGAACCTGACTGATCCGAACCAGCCGATGCTGGTCGACTATGTGAAGCCGGACCGGTTCACCTTCCTGCCCAACACCGCCGGCTGTTTCACGGCCGAGGACGCGGTGCGGACGCTGCGGCTGGCGCGAGAGGCCGGCGGCTGGGATCTGGTCAAGCTGGAGGTGCTGTCGGACACGGCGCACCTGTACCCGGACATGATCGAGACGCTGCGGGCCCTGGACCTGCTGATCAGGGACGGCTTCCAGGTCATGGTCTACTGCACCGACGACGTGGTGATGTGCCGGCGGCTGGAAGAGGCCGGAGCCGCGGCCATCATGCCGGCGGCGGCGCCGATCGGCTCGGGGCTGGGCATCCAGAACCGGGTCAACATCCGGCTGATCGTGGAACAGGCGAAGGTGCCGGTGCTGGTCGACGCCGGGGTGGGCACGCCGTCGGACGCGGTGCTGGCCATGGAACTGGGCTGCGAGGCGGTGCTGATGAACACGGCCATCGCAGGGGCGACCGATCCGATCATGATGGCGTCGGCCATGAAGCACGCGGTGATCGCGGGACGGCAGGGGTATCTGGCCGGTCGGATGCCGCGGCGGATGTATGCGAGCCCGAGTTCGCCGCTGAGCGGGCTGATCTAGGCTGTCTGAAAAAGACGGCGCCGAGGGGCGCCGAGCGCACGACGCGCGCCGAAAAAACAGTCTCATGAGTCTCATGAGTCTCATCGGACCCACGGGTCGATGGGCGGAAATTGATTGTCAAAGACCCGAACAGCCTACTGTCGCACGGGTTCTTCCTGCGGCGCGTTCCTGACGCTGCTTCCAGCCTCCCGTCCAACGACTTCAACCGGATAGGGCGGCGAGTTCGTCTGGCTGGAAGTTTATTGCTGGCGCCCGTTTCAGCATCATTCACGGTCCCCCGCCTCGTTCGCCCGATATGGCGAAAAGGGAAGGCGGGTTGGCGGAAACCGCCGCGCCCGCTAGAGCATCGCTTCCTTCCCGAGAGACCGACCATGCACGACATCAAAGCCATTCGAGACAATCCCGCCGCCTTCGTGAGCGGCTGGTCGTCGCGTGGCGTCGATGATGCGGCCGGCCTGGTCGAGCGGATTCTGGCGCTGGATACGGCCCTGCGTACCGCGCAGACGGCCGAGCAGACGGCGTTGGCGAAGCGTAACGAAAGCTCGAAACTGATCGGCGCCGCCATGGCGAAGAAGGACATGGCCGAGGCCGAACGGCTGAAGGCCGAGGTCGAGAGCCTGAAGGGCGAGATCGCCGCGGCGGCCGAGGAAGCGACGCGGGCGGGCGGCGAACTGCGCGACCTGCTGTCGGCGCAGAAGAATCTGGCGGCGGACGACGTGCCTGATGGCGAGGACGAGACCGGAAACGTTGTGGTCGGCCAGCCGTGGGGCAAGCCCCGCGAGGGCGGCCCGGCGAAGGATCACGCCGACCTGGGCGAGGCCTTGGGCCTGCTGGACTTCGAGGCGGCGGCGCGGATGTCGGGCTCGCGGTTCGCGGTGCTGAAGGGCGGGCTGGCGCGGCTTGAACGGGCCATCGGCCAGTTCATGCTGGACGTGCAGACGAATGAGCACGGCTATCTGGAGGTCAACCCGCCGTTGCTTGTGAACGATGCGGCGGCCTATGGCACGGACAAGCTGCCCAAATTCGCAGACGACCTTTTCCACACGACGGACGGGCGCTGGCTGATCCCGACGGCCGAAGTGTCCCTTACGGCGACGGTGATGGGGCAGTTGCTGCCGGAGAGCGAACTGCGCACGCCGATCCGGCTGACCGCGCTGACGCCCTGTTTCCGGGCCGAGGCGGGTTCGGCGGGCAGGGACACGCGCGGCCTGATCCGGCAGCACCAGTTCTACAAGGTGGAGATGGTGTCCATCACGCGTCCCGAGGACAGCGAGGCCGAGCACGAGCGGATGACGGCATGCGCGGAAACCATCCTGCGCAAGCTGGAACTGCCTTTCCGCCGGTTGCTGCTTTGCAAGGGCGATATGGGCTTCGGGGCGAAGAAGACCTTCGACCTCGAGGTCTGGCTGCCGTCGCAGGGGATGTATCGCGAGATTTCCAGCTGCTCGAACTGCGGGGACTTCCAGGCCCGGCGGATGGACGCGCGGTTCAAGCGCGACGGCGAGAAGAAGACCGAGTTCGTCCACACGCTGAACGGCAGCGGCCTGGCCGTGGGCCGGACGCTGGTCGCTGTCATGGAGAACTATCAGGAAAGTGACGGGCGGATCGCTGTGCCGGCCGTGCTGCAGCCCTACATGGGTGGTATAACCCACGTTGGAGGTTAGTCCGATGATGAGCCTGATCCTGAGTCTGGCGGCGCTGGCCGCCGCGCCGGCGCTGATTGACCCGACCTACGGGCCCTACACCGCCGACCAGACCGAGTTCATCGGCTGGGTCCGGTTCTCGAACGGCGAGTTCCAGCTGTATGGCGACGAGCAGGATGCGCGCCGTCCGATCGCGCCGGGCTGCGTCTCGGGCGCGGCCCCCCGCGGCGAGATGGATCAGGCGCGGGGCGATCTGCGCGGCCAGAAGGTGAAGATCACCGGCCGGGCCGTGCCCTGGAACGAGGCGACGAACCACCGGATCGAACACCGGGGCTCGAACATCCGCAACGACTGCGGAGCCGCCTTCGTCGTGGTCGCCGACGACATCCGGCCCGCCAACTGACCCAAGGCGGTTGCGCGACGGGCCGACGCACTGCAAGAGCGCGGGCGGCATGCGCATTCTTCTGACCAACGACGATGGCATCGAGGCCGAGGGCCTGGAGTGTCTTGAGCGCATCGCGCGCACCCTGTCCGACGACATCTGGGTGTGCGCACCCGCGGTCGAACAGTCGGGCAAGGGCCGGGGCATCACCCTGACCGAGCCGCTGCGGGTCAATCGCATGGGCGAGAAACGGTTCGCGGTGACCGGGACGCCGACCGATTGCGTTGTTCTGGCCGTCAACGACCTGATGCCCGAACGGCCCGATCTGGTGCTGTCGGGCGTGAACCGGGGCCATAACGTCGGCGAGGATTGCTCGTACTCGGGCACGGTGGCCGGCGCGCTGCAGGGCATGGCCTTCGGCATCCGCTCGATCGCGCTGAGCCAGAGCCTCGAACGCTTCCACGACGAGGTCACCGCCCACTGGGAGACGGCCGAGGCCTATGCGCCCGCCATCATCAGCCGCCTGCTCGCCCAGCCATGGCAGGACGGGGTGGTCATGAACCTGAACTTCCCCGCGCGTGCGCCGGACGAGGTGAAGGAGGTCGAGGTGACGCGTCAGGGCTTCCGCGACATCGGCGAGATGCATGCGGTCAAACGAACCGACCTGCGCGGCCGGGATTACTACTGGATGAGCTTCCGCGGTTCGAAACAGGACCATGCGCCCGGCACCGACCTGCGGGCGATGGACGAGGGCAAGATTTCGGTCACGCCGCTGCATATCGACCTGACCCATGCGCCAAGCATCCACGACCTGAAGGGCGTGCTGGGCGGGGCGCCGCCAAAGGGCATGGTCGGCGGATGAAGCTGAACGACGACAGGGCGGGACGGCTGATCCTCGGCCTTCGGCAGCAGGGGGTCACGGATCCGCGCGTGCTGACGGCCATGGAGTCCGTCGACCGCGCCGTCTTCGTGCATGAGAAATTCCTCGATCAGGCGTGGGAGGATCAGGCTCTGCCGATCGACTGCGCCCAGACGATCAGCCAGCCCTATATCGTCGGCCTGATGACCCAGGCGCTGGACGTCCAGCCGCGCCACCGGGTGCTGGAGATCGGCACCGGCAGCGGCTATCAGGCCGCCGTGCTGAGCCGGCTGGCCCGCTATGTCTATTCCATCGAGCGGTACCGCAGCCTGCTGACCGAGGCCGAAAGCCGGCTGAAGGAACTGAAGATCGACAATGTGATCACCCGGCATGGCGACGGGGGGCTTGGCTGGCCCGAGCAGTCGCCCTTCGACCGGATCATGGTCACGGCCGCGGCGCCGGGCGAGCCGACCGAGCTGCTGCACCAGTTGAAGCCGGGCGGGATTCTGGTCTGCCCGGTGGGGCGCAGCTCGGTGCAAATGCTGCACCGCTATGTGGGGCAGCCGGACGGGTCATTCCGCCGTGAGAGCCTCAGCGAGGTGCGGTTCGTGCCGTTGGTCGAGGGGACGGCCAAGGAGGGGTGACAGCCGCAGGGCATGCGCGCAACCTCTCGCGATGGTCTGGCGAGCCCTTGCGATCCTGCTGACGCTCCTGTGCGTGTGCCGCGCATATCCGGCCGCGGCGCAGGATTCAGGCCAGGTGTGTTTTGACCCCGGGACAACCCGACTGACGCCCGAAGGTTATGTCGAGGTCCGCCGCATCGCCGCCCGGATAGGGGCCGCTGTCGGACCGACGCATATTGTTCAGCGTCGCCCGGCAGGGTTGGGCGAAACCCTCTCCCTGAACGATCGTCGACGATATGAGATCAGACTGGAACTTCGGCGCGAAGGCGTGGACTTCGGGCGGATGGAGGTCCTTGAAGGCGGAGTTGAGGAGTCGGATTGCCTGACCGTCGAGATCGACCGGAGCCGGTCGTTCGGAGGCCTGTGGCACTACTGGGGACCCTATTTTGCGTCTGGAGACGATGCGATTTCCGCAGACCAGCGCGAGACAATGCGATCGATCGTGGCGGACTACCGTCCCGGGGAGACGAAATACTGCATCGAGGCGCATACCGACACCGTCGGGAGCGTTGGGGCAAATATGGACCTGAGCCGGCGCCGGGCTGAGAACATCGCGCTGGAATTGGTGCGGCAAGGCGTCCGGTGGGAGGACACGCAGGTGCGCTGGTATGGCGAGACGCGTCTCGCCCGCCCTACAGTGGATGAGGTCGCCGAGCCGTTGAACCGGCGCTCGTTCGTTGATGTTCGCCGGGCGTGCGCGGCGGGCCGTTAACCTTCGCGCCCAACTTTCGCGCTCTTTGGCGGGTTGGCTTGGGGCGACGGGCGAGGCACACCGGATGACGACCACGGGGCGGGAGACGGCATGAAGATTCGATTCGGGATCAGGGTCCTGGCGGTGCTGGGCGGGGTGATGACGCTGGCCGCCTGCGTCAGCTATCCGGCCGAGCCGCGCTATTCGATCCATGCCGACGGTTCGGCCCCCGCGCCGGCGCGTGCGTCGGTCTCGACCATTCCGCCGTTGTCGACCGCTCCGGCGCCGAGCGGCGAAGGCGTGCGCGGGGCCACAAATCCGGCCGACGAGGTCCCGCCGCCACGCACCGCGCCGGTCGAGGCCATCGAGGGCGGGGCGCTGTCCGCGCCGGTCAGCACGGAGTCGCGGGTCTATTCCGAAACTGTGACGCCCGCCGCCGGGCCCGCCTCCGAAGGGTTCAGCACGCCGCCGCCGCCGGCTTCCGGCTCAAGGGCCGTCGAGGCGGGCGCCGTCTACGAGATCCAGCCCGGGGACACGATCTCGGGTATCGGGCGGCGTTTCCAGACGCCGGTGCAGAACCTGATCGACCTGAACGCCCTCGGCCCGCGCGCGACGATCGCGCCGGGGCAACGGCTGATCCTGCCGGCCACGGCGGTCGATATCGGCGGCGATCCCTATGCGACCGGTCCGTCGCCCAGCGGCGTCTATGTGCCTGAAGCGGGGACTCCGCCTCCGCCGCCGCCGCCTCCGCCGTCGGGCAATGCAGCCCTGCCGGCCTCGCGCTACGATCCGGCGCCCGCGCCGACGGTTGAGGCCGCCGCTCCGGCTCCTGCATCCGCTGCGGCGAGCACGACGGTCGCTCTGGACTGGCCGGTGCGCGGCGACATCCTGCGGCGCTTCGGGCCGGTGGGCGTGGGCGAGCGCAACAACGGCATCAACATCGGCGCCGCGGCGGGAGCCGAGGTGCGTGCGGCGGCCGCGGGGCGCGTCGGCTACGTCGGCGACGATCTGGCGGGGCAGGGGCTGACCGTGCTGGTGGTGCACCGCGACGGCTGGCGCTCGGTCTATGGGCACCTGGGCTCGGCCGTGGTGCGCGACGGGGACGAGATCCGCGCCGGGCAGCAGATCGGCACCGTCGGCATGACCGCGGGAGATGGAAGGCCCTCGGTGCATTTCGAGACCTGGCGCATGCGCGGGGACCAGCCGAACGCCGTCGATCCGCTGACCGTGTTGCCGCGATAACGCAAAGCGCTGCCGCGGACACACGTCGCGTTGCAAAGTGCAGCGCCGCACCCTAGTTTCCGCGCCTCATTTTCAAGGGCCGCGTCGGGCGGCTCGAGACGTTCGCGGAGACCATCGTGCAGGAACTACTGGCGGGGCCGTTCGGCACCCTGATCTTCTTCGTCCCCGTGATCATCCTGTTCTACTTCATGCTGATCCGTCCGCAGCAGAAGCAGATGAAGGCCCATCAGGCGCTGGTCGCCGGTCTGAAGCGCGGCGACACGGTCGTCCTGTCCAACGGCATGATCGGCAAGGTCACCCGCGTCGAGAACGACCAGGCCATGGTCGAGATCGCCCAGGGCGTGAACGTCGCAGTGGTCAAGCAGATGATCACCCAGGTGCGTGACCGCACCGCGATCGCCGCCAACGACACCAAGACCATCGCCAAGTCCTGACACCGTTCTGAAAAGGTCGGGGACGCCCGCATGATCCATCTGTCGCGCTGGAAGGTCATCCTTCTTGTCCTGTCGCTGCTGTTCGGACTGCTGTTCAGCTATCCGAACCTGCTGAGCCCTGCCCAGCGCGAGGCCCTGCCGGGCTGGCTGCCGAAGAGCGGTCTGAACCTGGGGCTGGACCTTCAGGGCGGATCGTATCTGCTGCTGGAAGTCGACGTCCCGGCCATGCGCGAGAAGCGCCTGACCAACCTGGGCGAGGACGCCCGCACGGTTCTGGCCGAGGCCAGGGTCGGGGTGAACAGCATCGGGCGCGAGGAGGGCGGCGTGATCGTCGCCCTGGCCGACCCGACGCAGATGGATCTGGCGCTGCAGTCGATGCGCGCCCTCGTCAGCCCCGGCTCGACCGGCGTGGCGGATCGTTCGGTCCAGCGTCTGGGCAGCGACCGCATCCGCTACGGCTTCACCGAGGCAGCCCTGAACTCCATGGGTTCGGACGCCGTGACCCAGTCGATCGAGGTGGTGCGCCGCCGGATCGACAGCCTGGGCACACGCGAGCCTTCGATCACCCGTCAGGGCTCGGACCGCATCGTGGTCCAGGCGCCGGGCGAGAGCGATCCGGCCCAGCTGGAGCGCGTCATCGGCCAGACGGCCCAACTGACCTTCCAGATGGTCGACGTCGAGAATTCGGTCGAGGAAGCCATGGCCGGGGCCGTGCCGCCCGACTCCGAACTGATCCCCGGCGCCGAGCCCGGCGGCCCGGCCTTCTATCTGGTCAAGCGCCGGGTGCTGGTCTCGGGCGAGAACCTGACCAAGGCCGAGGTGACCGCCGACCAGAACAACCAGACCGCCATCGGCTTCCGCTTTGACGGCGCCGGCGCCCGCCGGTTCGGCGAGGCCACGGCCGCCAATATCGGCAAGCCCTTCGCCATCATCCTCGACGGCAAGGTGATCTCGGCCCCGAACATCCGCAGCGCCATTACCGGCGGCTCGGGCATCATCGAGGGCAGCTACACGATCCAGCAGGCTGCCGAGATGGTGAACCTGCTGAACGGCGGCGCCCTGCCGGCCCCGCTGAAGGTCGAGGAGCGCCGCACGGTCAGCGCCGAACTGGGCGAGGACGCGGTTTCGGCCGGCGGCCTGTCCACGGCCATCGGCTTTGGCATCATCGTGCTGTTCATGATCCTGGCCTACGGCTTCCTGTTCGGCGGAATCTCGGTGATCGGCCTTGTCCTGAACGGCCTGCTGATCATCGCGGCGATGAGCTTCACCCAGGCGACGCTGACGCTGCCGGGCATCGCCGGTCTGATCCTGACCTTCGCGGTGGCGGTGGACGCCAACGTGCTGATCTATGAGCGGATGCGCGACGAGGCGCGGGCCGGACGAAGCGTGATCGCTTCCATGGACGCCGGCTTCAACAAGGCCATGGGCACCATCATCGACGCCAACGTCACCACCCTGGTGGCGGCGGCGATCATGTTCATCTTCGGCGCCGGTCCCGTGCGGGGCTTCGCGTGGACGCTGTCGATCGGGGTGTTCACCTCGGTGCTGTCGTCCGTGCTGGTCGCCCAGGTGCTGCTGGCCTACTGGCTGAAAGTGGCCAAACCCAAAAAACTGCCGATCGCGGAGTGATGGCGATGCGTGGATGGCCCCTTATCCGAATGCTGCCGCAGAAGACGAATTTCCAGTTCGTCAAATACGCCCGCTACGCCGCCGTCCTGTCGGTCGTGCTGTGCGTCGCGGCGATCGTCTCCTGCTTCTATCCCGGCCTGAACATGGGCATCGACTTCCGGGGCGGCGCCTCGATGGAGGTGTCCAAGCCGGCGGGTCAGGTGATCGAGCTCGACCGCGTCCGCAGCGCCGCCAACGGACTGGATCTGGGTGACGTCCAGGTGCAGGGCATCGCGCGGCGCGACACCAATATCGACGACGGCTCGACCGCCATCCTGCGGTTCCAGGTGCCGGAAGGCCGCGACCAGACCGCCGTGGTCAACCAGGTCGAGAGCGCCATCAGCGGCGCCGTGGGCGAGGTGACCTATTCGGGCGTCAGCGTCGTCGGCTCCAAGGTATCGGGCGAGCTGTTCCAGTCGGGTCTGATGGCGCTGGGCGTCGCGATCCTGCTTATGTTCGCCTACATCTGGTTCCGGTTCGAACCGCAGTTCGGCTTCGGCGCGATCGCCGGCCTGCTGCATGACGTGATCCTGACCTTCGGCCTGATCGTGCTGTTCAAGCTGGAATTCAGCCTGACCATGGTCGCCGCCATCTTGACCGTCATCGGCTATTCGATGAACGACACCGTGGTGGTGTTCGACCGTCTTCGCGAGAACCTGCGCAAGTACAAGACCATGCCCCTGCGCGAGGTGATCGACCTGTCGCTGAACGAAACCCTGTCGCGGACCATCATCACCGGCATCACGGCGGTCATGGTGCTGGCGGCTCTGGCCGTCTACGGCGGTGAGGCCCTGTTCGGCTTCTCGATCGCCCTGATGTTCGGGATCATCGTCGGCACCTATTCTTCGATCTATGTCGGCGCGCCGATCATCCTGCTGTGGGGCGTCAAGCGCGGCAACCGCGACAAGGAAGACCTGAAGCCGGTCAAGCTGGGGATGGCCTCGCGGCCGTAGTCAGAACTCTCCCTTGCCCTTGTGGGGAGGGATGTCGGCGCAAAGCGGCGACAGGGTGGGGTGCGTCTGACATTCCCCACCCGGTCGCTTTGCGACCACCCTCCCCACAAGGGGGAGGGAGAGCTATGGTGCCGCTTAACGAATCGAACGGCCTTGGGAGGGGCTGACCATGGGCAAGCTGCTGTCGAATTTCCGCACGACCATCCTGCTGAGCCTCGTGCTCGCGGGGATCATGATCCTCGCCTTCGGACAGGTGTCCGGCGGCTTCGGCGAGGCGTTCTGGCAGGCCGCCTTCCGCTGGCTGCACGTCGCGGCCGGCATCCTGTGGATCGGGCTGCTGTACTATTTCAACTTCGTCCAGATCCGCGTCATGCCCAACATTCCGGCCGAGCTGAAGCCGGCGATCGGCAAGCATATCGCGCCCGAGGCCCTGTTCTGGTTCCGCTGGTCGGCGCTGGTGACGGTGCTGGCCGGTCTGGCCGTGATGTTCACCCGCGGCCACGCCTACGCCGCCGAGGTGCTGACCTTCGGCCTGGCGCAGGGCCTGACCGAGGACCAGAAGGGCTTCACCCTGATGGGGATCGGCGTCTGGCTGGCGATCATCATGTTCCTCAACGTCTGGGGCATCATCTGGCCGAACCAGAAGCGCGCGCTCGGCATCGTCCCCGCCGCGGATGACGTGAAGGCGAAGGCCGCCCGGATCGCCATGCTGGCCAGCCGGACCAACCTGCTGCTGTCGCTGCCGATGCTGACGTCGATGGCGATGTACCAGACGCTGTTTGGCTGATCCCGCCAACAGTCTCGACGAACAGGTTCGCGCCGCCGATCCCGACCGGTGGCTGTCCAGCCGCTTCGTGGCCGATGAGCGGCTGCGCGCGGACCTGATCGCCCTGTACGCCTTCGAGGCCGAACTGCTGGCGATTCCGACGCGCGTCACCCAGCCGTTGCTGGCCGAGATGCGGTACGTCTGGTGGCGCGAGCAGATGGACGGGGTGTTCGCGGGCGTGGCGCGCAAGGGCCATCCGGTCCTTGAGGCCCTGACCGACATCGTTGCGCGGCACGGTCTGGACCGGACGCCGTTCGACGCCCTGATCGAGGCCCATATCGGCCGGGTTCATGGCGAGCCGCACGATCTGGACGCCTTCTACACCGGGCCCATGCAACTGGCCGCCAGGGTGCTGGGCGCCGACAACCCCGTCGACGCAATTCCGGCGGGGCGGGTCTGGGGTCTGATGCAGACCGGCCGGTTCGACGAGGCGCGCGCGGCGCTGACGGAGGCGGGGCGCGCGGCGAGGGCGCTTCCCGTCGGGGCGTTTCCCGCGGTCCTGCCGGCGACTCTGGCCCGCAGCCCGGAGGCCGGGCCGACCGGAAGGCGGCTGCGGCTGCTATGGGCCGCAGTTCGCGGCAGACTGTGACTTCACCCGTTCGATGACCGCAGGGTCGCCCTCGCCGAAGAAGGCCGCCCGTGGAGCCGGAGGGGGCAGGGGCTTGCCCGTGCGCCAATCCATGAACTGGGTCGGCCAGGTCGCCTCGGCGCGGTCGTAGCCGCCGGCGCCGAAGGCGGTCACCGCCCCGTGCATGATGTTCCGTCGGGCCATGTCGACGCCCAGTTCGGTCAGCGCCTCGCGGAAGATGTCGTCGGCCTCGCCGCGCTTGCCGGGTTCCCCCACCGAATACAGCCAGTCGTGGACGACGGCGGCGATGGCGTGCCGCCCGAACGGCGGGATCAGCCAGCGGCCGACCTGCGGGATGGAGGCGAAGTCGGTGACGTAGGACGCCGGCACCCAGATGGTCCGCCCGGTCGGGCTGTGCTCATAGGCGAAAGGCTGCATGACCACGACCGTGGTGCGGCCGTCGCGCTCGCGGTCCTTGTCGTGGTTGATGGCGCAGACGAGGGGGCGGTCGACACGGACGACGGCCTGGAGGTCCGTCGGCGCCGGAGCGGCCTTCGGTGCGGGCGGCGACATCGGGATGGCGCTGAACGGCATGGGCGCCATCCTACACCCGGACGCCGACCCGAGGCGAAGTCAGGGAAAACCATCATCGACCGGCGTCGGGAAAGGGCGCACGTTTGATGGATCGCCGAACGGTTGAAATCACGGGGTCGATACGATGATGCGTTCCGTCCTGATTGCGGCGCTTCTGCTGACAGGCGGGCCGGTCCGCGCTGCGGTTCAGACCGCGCCGGCCGCTACTGCGGCTCCCGCCCAGGAGGCTGCAAACCAGGCCGTGGTGGAAGAGCTGTACCGGGCCTTTGCGGCGAACGACGCGCCGGCCATCGCCCGGGTGCTGGACGAGAATGTGGTCTGGACGGAGGCCGAGGGCGGTCCCTACGCCGACCGCAATCCGTACCGGGGACTCAGCGCGGTGTTTGACGGGGTATTCGGGCGGATCGGGGTCCACTTCCGGGATTTCCGCATCACGCCGGAGACCTTCCTGCCCAGCGGAAACCGGGTGGTGGTTCTGGGCCGCTACGCCGGAACCGAGATCGTCACGCGCGAGCCCCTCGACGCCCAGTTCGCCCATGTCTTCACCGTGGCCAACGGCAAGGTGACGGCTTTCCAGCAGTATACGGACACCGCCGGATGGATCGATGCGGTGACGCCGGACTGACCTAGTTCAGCGGCCGCTCGAGGATCTCGATGCGGCGGTCGAGGTCGGCGACGACAGACTCGAGGCGATCCTTCTCGGAGGCCATGTCGATCGGGGTTCCATCCTCGTACGAGAGCTGCGCGCCGCGGGCGATCAGGTCGAGCCGGTACAGGGCCGTGACGCGCCGTGCCTTCAGGCGGTCGAGATCGGTCTCCGCCATCACGCGTCCCGCCAGGCTTTCAGCGCTTCCATGGCGCGGATGCTCATCAGCCGTTTCTTGGCGCGGCCGCGTTCCTTCATCGGGATCTTGACGCCCGCCTCGTCGACTTTCGGCGCCTCCAGCGGCGGGAGCAGGCCGTAGTTGATGTTCATCGGCTGGAATTTGGAGATGCCGCCGGGGCCTTCCAGATGGCCGCCGGTGATGTGTTCGACCAGGGCGCCCATGGCCGTGTGGACGGGCGGGGCCTCCAGCGGCTTGCCGAGCCGTTCCGCGGCGGCGAGGCGGCCGGTGAGCAGGCCCATGGCGGCGCTCTCGACATAGCCCTCGACGCCGGTGACCTGACCGGCGAAGCGCAGGCGCGGCATGGCCTTCAGGCGCAGCTGGCGGTCCAGCAGCTTCGGGCTGTTCAAGAAGGTGTTGCGGTGCAGGCCGCCGAGGCGGGCGAACTGCGCGTCCTGCAGGCCGGGGATCATGCGGAAGACATCGGCCTGGGCTCCGTGCTTCAGCTTGGTCTGGAAGCCGACCATGTTGAACAGGGTGCCCAGCGCGTTGTCCTGACGCAGCTGGACGATGGCGTACGACTTCACCTGCGGATCGCGCGGATTGGTCAGGCCGACGGGCTTCATCGGGCCGTGGCGCAAGGTCTCGCGGCCGCGTTCCGCCATCACCTCGATGGGCAGGCAGCCGTCAAAATAGGGGACGTTTTCCCAGTCCTTGAACTCGGCCTTGGGACCATCCAGCAGGGCGTCGATGAAGGCCTCGTACTGGACCTTGTCCATCGGGCAGTTGACGTAGGCGGCGGCGTCTCCGCCCGGGCCTTCCTTGTCATAGCGGGACTGGCGCCAGGCGATGTCGAAGTCGATGGAGTCGGCGTGGACGATGGGGGCGATGGCGTCGAAGAAGCTCAGGCTCTCCTCGCCGGTCGTTTCGAGGATGGCGGCGGCCAGGGCGGGGGAGGTCAGGGGGCCGGTGGCGACGATGACATTGTCCCACTCTTCCGGCGGCAGGCCGGCGATCTCCTCGCGGACGATGGTGATCAGCGGGTGGGCTTCCAGCTTTGCCGTCACGGCCTGCGAGAAGCCGTCGCGATCGACGGCCAGTGCGCCGCCCGCGGGCACCTGATGGGCGTCGCCGCAGCTCATGATGATGGAATCGAGCGCCCGCATCTCGGCGTGAAGCAGGCCGACGGCGTTGTATTCCCAGTCGTCCGAGCGGAACGAGTTGGAGCAGACGAGTTCGGCGAGGCCGTCGGTCTGGTGGGCGTCGGTCTTCACGCCGGGGACGCCGCGCATCTCGTGCAGGACCACGGGGACGCCCGCCTTGGCGATCTGCCAGGCGGCTTCCGAGCCGGCGAGTCCGCCGCCGACGACGTGGATGGGCTTCAGGGTTTCCGTCATGCGCGGCTTCTAGCGGGGCGGGCCGTCGTGGGCTAGGCTGCGCGCGGGATGGGGGACGAAATGGCGCGATTTTCAATCGGGACGGCGATCAACGACGCCTTTGGCCTTATCGGCCGGCGGCCGTTGTCGGTGTTTGTCTGGGGTCTGATACTGGTCGTGCCGTCGGCGGCCGCCCTGGTGCTCATATTGCCGATGATGGGCGACATGGTCGTCGCCATGGAGCTCCAGCCTGCGGATGGCGCCGCTCATGAAGCGGCTTTTGCGGAGATGATGCAGTTCCAGGCCATGTCCGGGCTGTTCAACATCATCCAGCTGCTGCTGATCGTGGTCGTCTATACGGCGATCATGCGCGCCGTCCTGCGGCCCGCGGAGAGCCGCTTCTTCTCGCTGCGCCTCGGCATGGACGAGTTGCGGACCGCAGTCGTCGGACTGGCGCTGATCGTGGGCATCTATGCAGCCATGATCATCCTGGTGCTCATCGGAGGCGCGATCGGCTTCGCCGTCTGGGGCGCGGGCTCGCCGATGAATTGGCTGGTAATCGCCGGTCTGGTCGTCACCGCGTTTGTAGCGGTCTTTATCGCATTGGCCCGGGTCAGTCTGATCATGCCGGCCAGCGTGCTGTACCGCACCTTCGCGTTCACCGAAGGCTGGCGGCTGGGGCGGGGGCAGACCGGCAGCCTGTTCGGCATGATGCTCCTGCTCTTCCTTGTGCTCATGGTGATCCAGTTCGTCGTCTACGGCATCGGCTTCTCGATGGTCGTTGGAGCCGGGATGTCGGGCGGCTTCGACTGGGCTTCGCTTCGGTCGGATAGCGTGGAAGCCAATCCGTTCGAGGGCCTGACCGCCATGTTTGCAGCCAACTGGCCGTGGTTTGCGGTCGGATCCCTGGTCGTGGCGATGATCTATGGTGCGATGGTGACCTTGCACGTCGTCCCCTACGCCTCGGCCTGCCGGCAGCTGGCCGGAAGCGGAGCGCCGTCCCCCGTGGACGAGCCCGCGCCGGTCGCCTAAGCCAGCATCGGTCAGAGACAGGAGAGTACCATGGCGTTTTCAGCCACAGACGCCGCCTTCGAAGGCTTCCGCCTCGTTCGGCGCAATCCGCTGGCGCTGGTCGCCTGGACGCTGCTGTACGCCGTCCTGACGCTGACGGCGCTGTTCTCCCTGTCCACCATGATCGGGCCGCTGGAGGCGTGGACCGCGCAGGCGGAGGCGATGGAGTCGGTCGACAAGCCCAGCCTCGATCAGATCATGGGCCTGATGTCGCAGTTCGGCGTGATCATGGCCCAGGTGGCCTGGCTTCTGCCGGTCAGCCTGATCGTGGGCGCGATGCTGAGCGCGGCGGTGGCGCGCGGCGTTCTGAGCCCGTCGCGCGATCGTTTCGGCTATCTGCGCCTCGGCATGGACGAGGTGCGCGTGCTGGTGGTGACGTTCGTCCTGGGGCTGGTCATGGGCCTCGGCGCCTTTGTCGCCTTCCTGGCCTGGGGCCTGCTGATCGCGGCCGCCAAGACCGGAGGCGGCGACGGCGTGGCGGCCATCGCGGCGATCGTCGGCTTCCTCGCCATTGTCTGCGGTTTCGTCTGGCTGGCCGTTCGCCTCAGTCTCGCGGCGCCGATCACCGTGGCCGAGAAGCGGTTCGCCTTCTTTGACTCCTTCGCCGTGACCAAGGGCCGCTTCTGGCCGTTGCTGGGCATGGCGGTTCTGGCGGTCGTGATGGTGCTGCTGATCCAGCTGCTGTCTTCGATCGTTACGATGCCGCTGGCCATCATCTCGGGTCTGGAAAGCTGGTCGTTCGGCTCCGGCCAGGACCCCGAGGCCGTTCGCGCAGCCCTCGACGTGACCAATCCCTGGGTGATCGGTCAGGCCGTGGTCGAGGCGATCGTCTCGGCCCTGACGGTCGGCATCATGTATGCGCCGTTCGCCGCCGCCTATCGCGACATCACGGGCAGGGCGACGCCGGCCGCCTAGGCCCGCTTCTTCGCCCGGACCGGCTTGTCTTCGGACAGGGCGGCGACGCGGGCCTTGCGGCGGCTCTCGTGGCGGTCGAGGACCTCCTTGAGATATTTGCCGGTCCAGCTGGCCGGATTGGCGGCGACCTGTTCGGGGGTGCCGACCGCGACGATCTCGCCGCCGCCGTCGCCGCCCTCGGGGCCGAAGTCCAGCAGCCAGTCGGCCACCTTGATGACGTCGAGATTGTGCTCGATCACCACGATGGTGTTGCCGTTCTCGACCAGCTCCTGAAGCACCTCGAGCAGCTTCCTCGTGTCCTCGAAATGCAGGCCCGTGGTCGGCTCGTCGAGGATGTAGAGGGTCTTGCCCGTGGCGCGTTTGGACAGCTCTTTCGACAGCTTGACCCGCTGGGCCTCGCCGCCTGACAGGGTGGTCGCGGACTGGCCGACCTTGACGTAGCCGAGGCCGACCCGGTTCAGGGTCAGCATCTTGTCGCGGATGGACGGCACGGCCTTGAAGAAGGACGCAGCCTCTTCAACCGTCATGTCCAGGACGTCGGATATGCTCTTGCCCTTGAAGACGATTTCCAGCGTTTCGCGGTTGTAGCGTTTGCCCTTGCAGACGTCGCAGGTGACGTAGACGTCGGGCAGGAAATGCATCTCGATCTTGATCAGGCCATCGCCCTGGCAGGCTTCGCAGCGGCCGCCCTTGACGTTGAACGAGAAGCGGCCGGGGCCGTAACCGCGGGCCTTGGACTCCGGGAGGCCGGCGTACCAGTCGCGGATCGGGCCGAAGGCGCCGGTGTAGGTGGCGGGGTTCGAGCGCGGGGTGCGGCCGATGGGCGACTGGTCGATGTCGATGACCTTGTCGAACATCTCCAGCCCCTCGATGCGGTCGAAGGAGGCCGGGGCGTCCGAGGCGTTGTGCAGCCGGCGGGCGGCGGCCTTGTACAGGGTCTCGATGGTGAAGGTCGATTTGCCGCCGCCGGACACGCCGGTGACACAGGTGAACAGGCCGGCGGGGATCTCGCCGGTGACGTTCTTCAGATTGTTGCCGGTCGCGCCGCTGATCTTCAGCATCTTCTTGCGGTCGACGGGGCGGCGGCCCTCGGGCGGCAATTCGATCTCGCGCTCGCCGGTCAGGTATTTGGCGGTCAGGGACTTCGGATTGGCCATGACCTCGGCGGGCGTGCCCTGGGCGCAGACCTCGCCCCCGTGGATGCCGGCGGCCGGGCCCATGTCGATGACATAGTCGGCAGTCAGGATGGCCTCCTCGTCATGCTCGACGACGAGGACCGAGTTGCCGAGGTCCCGCAGGCCGCGCAGGCTTTCCAGCAGGCGGGAGTTGTCGCGCTGGTGCAGGCCGATGGACGGCTCGTCGAGCACATACAACACGCCGGTCAGGCCCGAGCCGCGCTGGCTCTCGCCGCCGGACAGGGTGCCCGAGGCGCGCGACAGGCTGAGGTAGTCAAGGCCGACGTTGTTGAGGAAGCGCAGCCGGTCGGTGATCTCCTTCAGGACGCGGCGGCCGATCTCCATCTGCTTGTCGGTCAGCTTGTCGTTCAGGGCCGTGAACCATTCATGGGCCTGTTTGATCGACAGCCAGGACACCTCGGCGATGTCCGTGGCGGCGACCTTGACCGCCAGGGCCTCGGGCTTGAGGCGTTTGCCGTGGCAGACCTCGCACGGGGTCTCGGACTGGAACTTCGGCAGGACGCCCTCGAAGGCCTTGGAGACCTCGTATTTGCGGGCGTTGTCGTCATAGGTGAATTTGATCTTGTCGCCGCCCGAGCCGCGCAGGATCACGTCCTGGGCCTTCTCGGGCAGTTCGCGCCAGGGCTTGTCCATCGAGAAGCCGTAGTGGCGGCTCAGCGACTGCAGCGTCTGGGTGTAGAGCGGCGAGGGGCCGCGCGACCACGGTGCGACGGCGCCCTTGTGCAGGGTCTTGTCGCGGTCGGGGATGACCAGATCGGCGTCGAACGCCAGCTTGACGCCGAGGCCGTCGCACGCCGGGCAGGCGCCGAACGGGTTGTTGAACGAGAACAGCCGCGGCTCGATCTCGCTGATGGTGAAGCCGGAGACCGGGCAGGCGAATTTCTCGGAGAAGGTCAGCCGGCGCGGCTCCTTCTCGCCCTCGGCGACATTGGCCCATTCGGCCACGGCGATGCCATCGGCCAGACCGAGCGCCGTCTGCAGGCTGTCGGCGTAGCGGCCCTCAAGGCCCTCCTTGGTAACGATCCGGTCCACGACGATGTCGATGTCGTGCTTGAACTTCTTGTCGAGCGTCGGGGCGTCCTCGATGGCGTAGTACTCGCCGTCGATCTTGACGCGCTGGAAGCCGGCGCGCTGCCACTCCGCCATCTCCTTGCGGTATTCGCCCTTGCGGCCCCGGACGACTGGAGCCAGCAGCATCAGACGCTCGCCGTCGGGCAGGGCGGTCAGCTTGTCGACCATCATGGAGATGGTCTGGCTCTCGATCGGCAGGCCGGTCGCGGGCGAATAGGGTACGCCGACGCGCGCCCAGAGAAGGCGCATGTAGTCGTGGATCTCGGTCACCGTGCCGACGGTCGAACGCGGGTTCTTGGAGGTGGTCTTCTGTTCGATGGAGATGGCCGGCGACAGGCCCTCGATCAGGTCGACGTCGGGCTTGCCCATCAGCTCAAGGAACTGGCGGGCGTAGGCGCTCAGACTCTCGACGTAGCGGCGCTGCCCCTCGGCGTAGATGGTGTCGAAGCGAGGTCGACGCCCTTGAGATTGTGCTCGCGCGCGCCGCGCACGCGGATGAAGTTGTGCTTTTCGGTCATGGAGTCCGGGAACGCGGTGGGGCCGGGGGAGGTCCGGCGCGACGCCGCTATATGGGGATCAATTCGGCGAAATCAGCAAGAACATTGTGGGAACATCAAGGCCCTGCTGACAGATACTGTCACTGGTCGACGAAATCGCCGGCGTTGAAGGTGAGAACGCACCGATGGTCGCTTCCGTTTGCGGCCGAGCATGAATCCACGCCGAACATGTTCGCCTGCACCTTCGCCGTCGAACGATAGCTGCGGCCGTCGTGCTCGAAGGCCGAGCCGATCCGGGCGCTCCAGGGGGCCAGAGCGTCGTAGAACGCGCGGGCCGGGGCGCCCGTGCAGGTGAACAGGATCAGTTCGTCGCCGCCGCCGTCGGAGGCCCGTCGGTAGCTTCCCGCCGCAGCGGCCTGGCCGATGCAGTCGGCGTAGAGACGGGCGTTCGCCGGGGCCGGATCGCCCGCGATGGGGCTGTAGTCCGGCGGCGCCAACGCCGTCTCCGTCGCGTGGGCGCAGGCGGTCAGGGCGGTCCCAAGAGCGAGGGCGGCGAGCAGGGGGCGATGGCGCATGATCCGGTCTCCGGGGCCACCGTCACACGGCTTCGTCAGCGGCGCCATTGCCGAAATGGCTTGCGCCCCGGCGACTTCGACCTCATCTTCGCTGCTTCGAGTGAGTTCACTGGAGGCCCGACGAACATGATCAGCGCGCTGGAAATCGGTATCGCCCTTTCCGCTCCTCTGCTGCTCGTGCTCGCCTATGCCCTCGCTCCCAAGCCCAAACCCGTCCGCATCCGCACTCGTGACGCTCGATCGCGTCGCGGCCCGCACGCCTGACGGTTCCACACTCTTCGACAATCTGGGCCTGACGTTCGGTCGCGAACGCACGGGCGTCGTCGGCCGTAACGGCGCGGGCAAGACCACGCTGCTGCGCCTGATCGCGGGCCTGGCTGAACCTGCCGAGGGCGCGGTGGCGCGCGTCGGGCGGATCGGCTGGCTGGAGCAGCGACGCGAACCCGGGCCGGGCGAGACGGCGGCGGAGGCGCTGGGCGTCGCAGAGCCGCTGGCGGTCGTGGCGCGGGTTCTGGCCGGCGACGCGTCGGAAGACGACCTCGCCGAGGCCGACTGGACGCTGGAAGAGCGGATCGAGCCCGCCCTGTCGGATACGGGATTGTCGGGACTGGACCTGCAGAGGCCGACCGCCTCGCTGAGCGGCGGTGAGCAGACCCGGCTGGGGTTGGCTGCACTGCTGCTGTCCCGGCCTGACCTGCTGGTGCTGGACGAGCCGACCAACCATCTGGACGCGGAAGGCCGGGCCATTGTCGCCGGGGTGTTGGCGCGGTGGAAGGGCGGGGCCGTGGTGGTCAGTCACGACCGGGAGCTGCTGAGGACCATGGACCGGATCGTCGAGCTGTCGTCGCTGGGCGCGGCGATCTAGGGGGCGGTTTCGACCTCTACGCCGGGCGCAAGGCGGCCGAGCGGGCGGCGGCGGCGCGCGATCTGGAGACGGCGGAGCGCGAGACAGGCCGGGTGGCGCGCGAAGGCCAGGCGGCGCTGGAGAAGAAGGCGCGGCGCGACAGGGCGGGTCGGGCCTTCGCTGCGAGGAAGTCCGAGCCGAAAATCCTGCTGGGGGCCATGGCCGAGCGGGCGGAGAACAGCGGCGCGCGCGACAACCGGCTGGCGGAGCGCAAGGCGGCCGAGGCCGAGGCGGCGCTGGCCGTGGCGCGTGAACGGGTCGAGCGAGTGCGGGCGCTGGACATTCCAATGCCGCCGACGGGGCTGGCGTCGGGGCGGACGGTGCTGGTGCTGCACGAAGCGGCGTGGGACGCGCCGGATGGGCGGCGGATCCTGGGGCCGCTATCGCTGCGGCTGACGGGGCCGGAGCGGGTGGCGGTCACCGGGCCGAACGGCGCCGGCAAGACGACGTTGCTGAAACTGATAGCGGGAGACCTGCAGCCGTCGTCGGGCGGGGTCGAAAGGCCGGTCGCCTCGGCCCTGCTGGATCAGGCGGCGGACATTTTGATGCCGGATGAGACGCTGGTCGAGGCGTACCGGCGGCTGAACCCCGAGGCGACGCCGAACGCCGCCCATGCGGCTTTGGCCCGCTTCCTGTTCCGCAACACGGTGGCGCAACGGGTTGTGGCGAGCCTGTCAGGCGGCGAGCGACTGCGTGCGGCCCTCGCCTGCGTGATGAGCGGCGTGCAGCCGCCGCAGTTGCTGATCCTCGACGAGCCGACCAACCATCTGGATCTGGACTCGATCGCGGCGGTCGAGGCGGCGCTCAGGGCCTGGGACGGGGCGCTGGTGGTGGTCAGTCACGACGCCGATTTCCTCGAGGCGATCGGCGTCGAGCGGACGTTGGCCCTCAGGCCTTGCGGTTGAAGGCGACGGCGCGGCCGTCGCCGGCGTTGGCCTGACCCGAGGCTCCGTAGGCGGAGGGCGAACCACGCTGGCTGGCGACCTCGGCCACGATGGTCTTGACCAGTCCTTCGGAGACGATGCGGGCGGCCTCGACGGCGCGCGCGTGGCGGGACAGCACGGCCTCGAACCCCTCCGTCGCCTTGATCAGGGCCATGCGATCAGAGGCCGGCGCGGCGGAGAGCACCGATGGATCGGCCTTCACCTGGGCGGACTCGCGGCGATAGACATTGGCCAGTTGCTGGGTCT
This sequence comes from Brevundimonas sp. Root1423, assembly GCF_001426805.1. Taxonomy (NCBI): domain Bacteria; kingdom Pseudomonadati; phylum Pseudomonadota; class Alphaproteobacteria; order Caulobacterales; family Caulobacteraceae; genus Brevundimonas; species Brevundimonas sp. Root1423. The sequence goes on along the minus strand of NZ_LMFL01000045.1, from coordinate 50,966 downwards.
CGGACAGGGTCGCGGCCGCGTCCTGCGGGCGGCGGGCCTCGAAAGCCTTTGACTCCTCGACCAGGCGTTCGGTGAGGCGCGCGGTCAGGTCGGTCAGCTGACGAACGCGGGCCCGGGCGTTGACGGTGGCGGCTTCGGTCATGCGGCGGTTTCCCCGGCTTCCTGCATCTTGAGCATCTGGGCGACGACCTGATCGGCCAGGCCGATGCCGCCGGCCTTGACGGTCTGTTTGGCCATGGCCTCGACAAGGAAGCCGCGCCAGGAGCCCTCGGCATCGCCGCCGCCGAAGGGAGCCTCGGTCGAAAGGCCCTCGAACATGGGCTTCATCATCTGCGACAGGAAGGACGCCTCGAACGCCTCGGCGGTCTCGCGCATCTTGTCGGTGACGACGCGGGCGGCGGCGCCGGCGACGGGTTGGAGCAGGCTGGCGGCTCCGGCGGCAGTCAACGGGTCCATGCTCACATCACCTCGATATCGGCTTGCAGGGCGCCCGCGGCCTTGATGGCCTGCAGGATGCTGATCATGTCGCGCGGGCTGACGCCGAGCGCGTTCAGGCCGTTGACGAGGGTGGACAGCGAGGTCCCGCCGCCGACGATCCGCATCTGGCGGCCCAGTTCTTCCTCGACCGCGACGGAGGAGGAGGGGACGACCACGGTCTCGCCGCGGCTGAAGGGGGCGGGCTGGCTGACCTGCGGACTTTCCTGAACCGAGATGGTCAGATTGCCCTGGGCGATGGCGACGGTGGAGACGCGGACGGCCTCGCCCATGACGATGACGCCGTTGACCTCGTCGATGATGACCTTGGCGGGGGCGTCGACCTGGACCGGCATGTTCTCGACCATGCTGATGAAGCCGGCCATGCCCATCTGGCCGGGCGCGCGCAGGGCGATGACGGTGCCGTTCTCGGCCAGGGCCGTGCCGGGATAGGTCTGGTTGATGGCGGCGGCGACACGCTGGGCCGTGGTGAAGTCGGGATTGCGCAGGGTCAGCCGCACCTCGTTCATATTGGCCAGCTGGAAGCCGGTCTCGCGCTCGACCGTGGCGCCCGAGGCGATGCGGCCGGCGGTCGGCACGCCGCGCGTGACGGAAGAGCCGGAAGCGCCGCCGCCCGAGACGGCGCCGGTCTGGATCGAGCCCTGGGCGACCGCATAGACCTGACCGTCTGCGCCCTGCAGGCTGGTGACGAGGAGGGTGCCGCCCAGCAGGCTCTTGGCGTCGCACATGCTGGCGACATTGACGTCGACGCGGGCGCCCGGCGTGGCGAAGGGCGGCAGTTCGGCCGTCACCATGATGGCGGCCATGTTCTTGGAGTTGGCGTTCGAGCCGCGGATGTTGACACCGAGCCGCTCGGTCATGCCTTCCAGCGACTGGCGGGTGAAGGGGCAGTTGCGCAGGGAGTCGCCCGTGCCGTTCAGTCCAACCACCAGTCCGTAGCCGACCAGCTGGTTGGTGCGGACGCCCTCGATGGCCGCGATGTCCTTGATCCGCGATTGCGCCGAGGCGGGCGCGGCGAATCCCGCCAGCGCGGCGGCTGTCAGGAGGGAGGCGAGCAGTTTCTGCATGGGCGGGGCGTCCAGGTACTGTTGCGTTTACGACGTTGCCAGAGCCGTGCCAGTCGGAAACCTCTATAAAAACAAGGGCGGCGGTCGCTCGGGTGCCGGAAGCCGCGGCAGAATCTGCCGGGGCGTTAACCAAACGGTGACGCGGCGCCGACGATGGTCCGGCATGTGCTGGAGTCGCATCGTATGAAGGTCACAGGCCCGTCCGGACCGTCGTCGCCGCAAGGCAGCCGCCCCGCGCGCGCCAGCGGCGGTTTCTCCCTGCCGTCTACGGCATCAAGCACCGGTGCGGGGCCGACCGCCGCTGCGTCCGGCGTATCCAACGTCAGCGACGTGTCCGCCCTGATGGCCCTGCAGGGCGTCGAGGACGTGACGGAACGCCGCCGCCGCGCCATTCGCCGCGGCGGAGGCCTGCTGGACCGGCTGGAAGAACTGAAGCTGGCCCTGCTGCAGGGCGAAGCGGGCGAGGGCGCGCTGGATCGCCTGTCGCGGACGCTGCGGGAGGAACGCCCGGTCGACGCCGACGCCGGGCTGAACGGTCTTCTGGACCAGATTGACCTGCGGGCCGCGGTCGAGCTCGCCAAGGCCGAGCTACGCCGCAGTGCAGCATAAGTCGCCGTAAACGCTGATAAAAGCCTCGGTCGCCGAGCGCCGGGTGATGAAGAAATGTCACGCTTTCATCGCGACTCACAGCTTAACGGGTCACGGTCTTGCGAGCGTTGTTGCCGCGACTCTTCGCCGACCCTATAGGCAGGGCTGCGCCACAGGGGGGCGCTGTTTGAAAGCGTGAGTGCGACCATGACCGCATTGGCGTCTGCGATCGTCGACACGGCCTCGTACAGGCCGACCGACGACGAGCCGTTCATGAACGAGCGGCAGCTCGCCTACTTCAAGGGCAAGCTGATGGACTGGAAGGACGACATCCTTCGTGAGTCCAAGGGGACCGTCGTCAATCTGAAGGCCGAGACGGAAAATCATCCGGATCTGGTCGACCGGGCGTCGTCGGAATCCGACCGGGCGCTGGAACTGCGCACCCGCGACCGCCAGCGCAAGCTGATCTCCAAGATCGATGAGGCGCTGCGCCGCATCGAGGACGGCTCTTACGGCTATTGCGAGGAGACCGGCGAGCCGATCAGCCTCGGACGGCTGGAAGCGCGCCCCACGGCGACGCTGTCGGTCGAGGCCCAGGAGCGTCACGAGCGCCGTGAACGCGTCCACCGCGACGACTGACAAACGCGGCGACGCCTTGACTTGGCCGGTTTCGGGGGCGACCTAGCGCGCCTCGCGTCTCAAGGTCTGCTCAATGTCCGTCAAGGTCCGTTTCGCCCCGTCGCCGACGGGTAAGCTGCACGTCGGCAACGTCCGCACCGCTCTCGTGAACTGGATGTTCGCCAAAGGGCAGGGCGGAAGCTTTGTCCTGCGCATCGACGATACCGATCTGGCGCGCTCCACGCCCGAGTTCGAACAGGGCATCGAGGACGACCTGACCTGGCTCGGCCTCGTCTGGGATGAACGCCACAATCAATCCAGGCGGTTCGACCGCTACGAAGAAGCCGCGGCGCGCCTGAAGGCCGCCGGGCGGCTCTACGCCTGCTACGACACCTCCGAGGAACTGGACCGGCGCCGCAAGGTGCAGCTGTCGCGCGGCCTGCCGCCGATCTACGACCGCGCCGGTCTGGCGCTGACGGACGCGGAAAAGGCGGCCTATGAGGCCGAGGGGCGCAAGCCGCACTGGCGCTTCAGGCTGGACGGGCGCCGCGTCGCCTGGGAAGACCTGTCGCGCGGCCATGCCGAGGTGGACACGGCCTCGATGTCGGATCCGGTGCTGATCCGCGAGGACGGCCTGTTCCTCTACACCCTGCCGTCGGTCGTCGACGATATCGACATGGCCATCACCCATGTGATCCGCGGCGAGGACCACGTGACCAACACCGGCGCCCAGATCGAGATCTTCGAGGCGTTGGGCGGTCCGGTCCCCGAGTTCGCCCATATGCCCCTGCTGGTCGGCGAGGACGGGCAGGCCTTGTCCAAACGTCTGGGCTCGCTGTCGATCGCCGAGATGCGCGACAAGGGCTATGAGCCGATCGCCATCACCAGCCACCTGGGCCGCATCGGGACCAGCGATCCGTTGGAGGTGGGGGAGTCCATCGACGCCCTCGGCGCGAGCTTCGGCTTCGCCAAGATGGGCCGGTCGCCGGCGCGCTATGACACTGCCGATCTGGATCGACTGAACGCCCAGGCCCTGCACGCCATGCCCTACGCCGTGGCGCAGCCGCGGCTGGTCGAACTGGACGCCGATCTGGGCGAAACCTTCTGGAACGGCGTGCGAGGAAACCTTCAGAAGTTCGCCGATGTCGTTGATATAGCGAAGATCGTTCGCGGACCGGTGACGCCGGAGATCGAGGATGCAGCCTTCGCCCAGGCGGCGCTGGCGGCCCTGCCGGAAACTATCGACGAAACCCTGTGGCCGGTGTGGACGGCGGCGGTGAAGGAGGCGACCGGGGCCAAGGGCAAGGCGCTGTTCATGCCGCTGCGCCTGATGATCACGGGCCAGTCGCACGGCCCGGACATGGCGACGCTGGCGCCGATGATCGGCCGCGAGCGGATCGTGAAGCGGCTCAAGGGCGAAACGGCGTAGGCGCGGGATTTCCCTTTCCGTTCATCCCGGCGAAAGCCGGGACCCAGTCCTGTCCAGCGTGACGCCGGTGTCTCAGGACTGACAATGGCGGGTCGAGGAATCGCTGCATCACCCAAAGTACTGGGTCCCGGCTTTCGCCGGGATGAGCGGTTTATAGGCATACGCCCAACAAAAAGGCCGCCCTGCGAGGGGCGGCCTTTTTCCGTTTCCGATCCTTTCGGATCAGGCGTTGCAGACGGCCAGCTGCTCGGCCGACAGGGCGACGCCCTTGTAGCTGAACGAGGACACGGCGCCGAAGCGGGCGACGACGCGGCGGCAGGCGCGCGGGGCAGGCTGGTTGGCGCCGCCGTTGGCGGTGCAGGAACCGCCCGTGCAGCGCCAGGAAGCGCCGTCGATGATAGTGGCGGAGGCGGGCGCCTTCGAGGCATCGGTCAGAACAGCGCTCGAGGCCGGAGCCTGGGCGACGGCGGGAGCGGCGACGAACAGGGCCGCGGCGATGAGCAGAGCACGCATGGGGAGGTCTCCGGGCAGGCGGAAACGACCATCGTTCCCGCAGCGCCAATGTCCGTTGTTATAGGAAACTGTCAAGGCGCGTTTCCAAAAGAGACGCACGGACACCAGCTGACTGACCAGTGATTACTTATCGCTGATCATGTTTCAAGTGCGGCATGGCGTCCGCGCCCTTCATGGTCTCGATCGCCGCCTCGACTGTGTCGCAGACGACCCATGCCTGACGGAAGGTGGCCGGGGTCATGCCGGACTCGATGCTGTGTTCCAGCATGGCCAGCAGGGTGTCCCAGAAGCCGTTCAGATTCAGGAAGATGACCGGTTTGGAATGCAGGTCCAGTCGCTTCCATGAAAGCACCTCGATGGCTTCCTCGAGCGTGCCGACGCCGCCCGGCGCGACCACGAAGGCGTCCGACTGATCGTACATGATCGTCTTGCGCTCGTGCATCGAGGGCACGACGATGGTCTCGACGTCGTCGAACAGGCGCTCGCGGCTGCGCAGGAAGCCCGGCATGACGCCCAGGACCCGGCCGCCGGCCTCGTGCGCCCCGCGCGCCGATGCGCCCATCAGGCCGACCCCGCCGCCGCCGTAGACCAGCCGCCACCCGGCCCGGGCGGTCTGTTCGCCGAAGGCGCGGGCCGCCTCGGTGTAGGCGGGGTCGGAGGCGTCCGATGAACCGCAGAACAGGCAGACGGACTTTCCGTCGAAGGGCTGGATGGCAGGCGTGGACATGGGGCCTCGGGAACGGTGGGAGACAGCGCCCCCCCGGGCGCGCTATCTGGGGGACTACTCCTAGCGGTCGGATCGACGCGATGAAACGGGCCATGTTCGGCAAGGCGGGATTGGCGGCGTTTCTGGCGTCGCTGGCCGCCGCCTGCGCGCCGCCCGCCCCGCCGGAAGCGCCTGCCGGGGTCGAGAGCGCTGCGTCGGGCTGGAGCCGGCCGCCCGAGATCCAGGCCGTGCAGCGGGCCTCCTCGAGCCTGATCTTCACCGGCGCGGCCGAACCGGGCGCGCGCGTCGTCCTGCGCAGCGATTCGGGCGCGGCCTATGCGGCGGCGGCGGACGAGCGCGGCCGGTTCGAGATCCGCATGACCGCGCCTGCGGGCGATCTGTGGCTGCGGCCCGAGACGCAGATTGGCCAGGATTCGGCGCCCTCTCCCGACCGGCTGCTGATCGTCGCCGGAGGGCAGGGACCGATCGCCATCCTGCGCAGCGGCGGGCCGACGCGTCGTCTGGACCGCGCGCCGGCGCTTGGCGCGGTCGACAGCGACAGCCGCATGCGACTGGCGTCTGGAAGGGCCGCGGGGCGAGCGCCGGTGCTGGTGCAGGCGGCCGGAGAGGCCGTGCGGGTCACGCCGGACGCGCAGGGGCGCTGGAGTCTGATGTTGAGATCGGCGGACGGGCCCGGTGAGATCCAGGCGGGCGGTGCGCGTTTCGACTGGCCGGGCGATGCTTCAAGGGGCCCCGCGCCGCGCGTCGAACGGGCGGGTCAGGGCTGGCGGGTCGCCTGGACGGGGGCTGACGGCGCGCGGCAGTCGACCTGGCTGCCGGATGCGGCCTGAGACGGTTTACGCCCGGTTAACCAATTCAATCCATCGGAGGGATGTCTTCTCTTCTTCGAGGACACCCACCATCACCGAACTTCTTCAGCCCGGCGCGCGCGWCCTACGACCAGCCGATTAACAGTCGGCTGCTCTACCACTGAGCTACCGCGGAACACTTCCTCTCGGGAAGGCGGGCGCTATAGCAGCGCGAGTCAGAGTGACGCAACGGGAAATATCCGATCTTGGCCGTGATCCGCATCGACGACCCCTGTGATCCGCGCATCGCGGGCTTCCGCGACATCAAGGAACGGGACCTGACGGGCAGGCAGGGCCTGTTCGTGGCCGAGGGCGAGGTGGTGCTGAACGGGCTGACGTCGCCGCAATCGCTGTGTCGGCCCGTCGCGCTTTTGCTGGATGCGAAACGGGTGGACGGGCTGGCCGAAGTGGTCGCCCGGGTCCCGGATGACGTCCCGGTCCATGTCGCCGACCAGCCGATTCTCGACGCCATCGCCGGATTCCACCTGCACCGCGGCATCCTGGCTCTCGGCCGGAAGCCCGAGCACGCGACGCTGGCGGCGGTGCTGGCGCCGCTGGGGCCGGACGCCGTCGTTGTCGCGGCCTGCGGCATCGGCAACCACGACAACATGGGCGGTCTGTTCCGCAACGCCGCCGCCTTCGGAGCCGGGGCGGTGCTGCTGGACCAGACCTGCTGCGACCCCTTCTACCGCAAGGCTATCCGCGTCTCCGTCGGAGCCGTGCTGCGCACCCCTATGGCGACGGGGCTGGACGCGTCCGCGATGATCGACGGTCTGGAGCGGGCCGGCTTCTCGGTCATGGCCCTGACCCCCGGAGCCGAGACGCCGCTGCATCTGATGCCGCGCGGCGGGCGGGTGGCGCTGATTCTGGGTCCGGAGGGGCCGGGCCTGTCGCCGGAGGTTATCGCGCGCTGCCGACCGGTTGGAATTCCGATGTCCGGCGGCTTCGATTCCCTGAACGTTTCGGTCGCCAGTGGAATTGCGCTGCATCATTTCACCCGACAGGCGTGAAACGATCACGGATTTGCGATTAACGCTTTGTACACCTTGATGAACCGCCACGCTTGTGTCGGTGTGGCCGCGTCCGGGAGGGTTTCATCATGTTTGGCGGCGTTTTCGTCTTCATCCACCGCAATGCGCGCCTCGCGCTGGCGGTCGGCATCGTCACGGCCGGCGTCAGCGCGGCCTCGGTGATCGGCTGGATCACCGCGCCGGTCTGACCGCTCTGAAGAAAATCGCGATGGAGGCCTGACCGAGAATCGAACTCGGGTGCAAGGATTTGCAGTCCTCTGCGTAACCACTCCGCCATCAGGCCCTGGGTCGTCCGGAGACGACCTCGCCATCGCGAGGGGCGTTCGCTATCAGATCGGATTGTCGCCCGCAACGCACAGACCTATAAGCGCGCCAGATTTCCCGGCGTGTCGCCGGGCGCCCACAGTCGCAGGATCGTCGCCCCATGGATTTCGCCGCCGCCCGCAAGGTCATGGTCGACAGCCAGGTCCGCGTGAACGACGTCACCGACCGTTCGCTGCAGGCGGCGCTGCTGGCCGTGCCGCGCGAACGTTTCCTGCCCGCTGACCGCGCATGGTCCGCCTATGCCGAGATCGAGCCCGAGATCGCGGCCGGCCGCCGGCTGATGATGGCCCGCGACCTGTCCAAGCTGCTGATGGCGCTGGACGCGAAGCCGGGCGAGACCGCCTTGGCCATCGCCGCTCCCTATGGCGCGGCGGTGCTGGCGCGCCTCGGCCTGGCCGTGACGGCTCAGGAAGCCGACGACGCCGTGTTCGGCGTCACGGGCGCCGTGCTGGCGGAGGAGGGCGTCCATACGGTCGTCGCGCCGCTGTCGACGCCATCGGGCGAGGGCTATGACCTGATCGTTTCCGAAGCGGGCGTCCCCGGGCGACCGGAAGCCTGGCTGAACGCGCTGAAGATCGGCGGCCGGATGGCGGTCGTCGAGCGCGGCGGGCCGGTCGGCAAGGCGGTGCTCTATATCCGCGGCGAGCAGGGCGTGTCGCGTCGTGAGCTTTTCGATTCGACTCCGCCGGTTCTCACCGACCTGGCTCCGGAGCCAGCCTTCGCGCTGTAGCGCCGGAGCGACGGAATCCGCAGAACCTTCGCGTGAAAAAAACTTAACTGGCGCGGGGGTAAACCGTCCCGCATCAGACCTATGTATGCAGAGGGCGTGCTTCCCCGCGCCCAGGGGCTCAGGACTACAATGCTCAAACGTTCGCGCGCGCTGGCCTCGGTGGCCGCTATCGCCATCCTCTCCGGCGTCGCCGCCCCCGCGTGGGCCGAGACGCTGAAGGAAGCGCTGGCTCTGGCGTATCAGACCAATCCCTCGCTTCTGGCGCAGCGCGCCAGCCAGCGGGCGCTGGACGAATCGATCGTCCAGGCGCGCGCCGGCCTGCGGCCCCAACTCGATATCACCGCCCGCGGCGGCTACGCCTACAGCAGGACCGCCGCCGGTACGCGCGAGGTCGACACGAACAACGACGGCGTCCCTGACACCACCATCAATGTGCCGGCGTCGTCCGAGGATGGCACCAGCGCCGGCGCCTCGCTGGGTCTGTCGCAGACGCTCTGGTCGGGCGGCCGGATCGGCCACGGCATCACGGCGGCGGAAGCCAACATCCTGGCCGGCCGCGAGAACCTGCGTGAGATCGAGCAGACGGTTCTGGCCTCGGTCATCCAGGCCTATGCCGACGTGATCCGTGACACGGACGTTCTGCGCATCCGCCAGTCCAACCTCGGCGTCCTTCGCCGCCAGCTGGACGAATCGTCGGCCCGGTTCGAGGTGGGCGAGATCACCCGCACCGACGTGGCCCAGTCCGAAGCCCGTCTGGCCCAGTCCGAGGCGGATCTGGCCAACGCCCAGGCCCAGCTGTCCGTGTCGCGCGCCGTCTATGCCGCCGTCGTCGGACAGGCGCCGGGCGATCTGGCCCCCATGCCGGTCCTGCCGAACCTGCCCACCGATTTCGACGCTGCCCTCGACGTCGCCATGGTCGACAATCCCAGCATCCGCGCCGCCGGCTACAACCTGCAGGCCGCGGAAGCCAATGTGGCGGCGGCCAAGGCGGAATATCTGCCGTCGGTCCGGCTGACGGCCTCCTACGGCGGTGACACCGACGACATCGGCAGCCCGGCCGACATCGCCGACAACCAGTCCTTCCAGGCCGGCGCCTCGCTCTCGATGCCGCTGTTCACGGGCGGTCTGAACAGTTCCCGGGTCGCCCAGGCCCGCGAGCGCGCCAACGTCGCCCAGATCAACGTCGAGGGCGAACGCCGCAGCACGCTGCAGTCGGTCAGCTCGGCCTACGCCCAGTCCCTGTCGGCGCGTTCGACGCTGACGGCGGGTCAGGAGGCCGTCCGCGCCGCCACCGTCGCCGCCGAGGGCGTGCGTCAGGAGGCCCAGGTCGGCCTGCGCACCACGCTGGACGTGCTGAACCAGGAACTGGAGCTGCGCAACGCCGAGGTCACCCTGGCCAGCGCGCGCCGCAATGAATACGTCGCACAAGCCAATCTGCTGGCCGCCATGGGACGGCTGGAAGGCCCGGATCTGGACGCCTCGATCCCGGTCTATGATCCGGCGGACAACTACAACCGCGTGCGCAACCGCGGCGGCCTGCCGTGGGACGGTCTGATCGAGTCGATCGACCGGATCGCCGCGCCTTCGATCATGCCGGCCAACGACGCGGCTGACGCGCCGATCGACACGCAGCTGAAGTCCGAAGTCGTCCAGACCGCGCCGCGCGACTGACATCGCCGGCATCGCCCGCCGGGCGACTTTCGTCCCGGCGGTTAACCGGTCAGGCGAAAAACGCCCGTTGATTCCAGCGGGCTGAGATGCGACGACAGCCGTACATGGGGCGGTTCGCCGGCCCAGCCGCCATTCGCCCCGGGGTTTCGACATGACCGACACGACCGCCGCCCAGGAACCGACGATGGAGGAAATCCTGGCGTCGATCCGCCGGATCATCTCCGAGGACGACGCGCCCGCCGAGACGGCGACCGCCGCCGCTCCGGCCGAGCCGGAAGCCGAAGCAAAAGCCGCGCCGTCGCCCGCCCTGATGGACGAAACGCCGTCGATGCAGGAGCCCGAGGCCGCCGATGAGGACGTGCTGGAGCTGACCGAGGCCTATGAGCCCCCGGTCGCCGAAACCATCGGTGATCTGGATGTCTCCCCCGCCGAGCCGGAACCCTTCCCCGTCAGCGAGTCGGTCTACGCCGAGCCGGTCGCGACCCAGTCGCCCGATCATCCGGCGGCGACGGCGTCCTACGACCCCCTAGTGGGCGACAGCGCTGCGGCCAGCGCGGCCTCCGCCTTCGCCGGATTCGCCTCGACCCTGAAGAAGCCGGAACCGGCCGACGTTCAATTCCCCTCGGGCCCGACCATCGACGAGATGGTGCGCGGCCTGCTGCGCCCGATGCTGAAGGAATGGCTGGACGCCAACCTGCCGGCCATCGTCGAGACCCAGGTACGCAAGGAAGTCGAACGCATCGCCCGCACCGCCGGCTAGCTTCACCTGCGACCTGATCAAGGCTAGATCATTCCGGGGCGGCTCCAGTCGGGGCCGCCCTAATCTTTTGTCTGAAGACCGTTCCAATGCTCGACAAGACCTTCGACCCGACCGCCGCCGAACCGCGCATCTACAAGCAATGGGAGGACAGCGGCCTGTTCGCCCCGAAAACTGACGGCGCCGCCGAGGCCTATTCGATCGTCATTCCGCCGCCGAATGTGACGGGGTCGCTGCACATCGGCCATGCGCTGAACAACACCCTGCAGGACATCCTGGCCCGGTATCACCGGATGAAGGGCAAGGCGGTGCTGTGGCTGCCGGGCACGGACCACGCCGGCATCGCCACCCAGATGGTGGTCGAGCGCCAGCTGGCCGCCGCGGGCAATGTCGGGCGGCGCGAAATGGGCCGCGAGGCCTTCCTGGCCAAGGTCTGGGAATGGAAGGCCGAGAGCGGCGGCACCATCGTCCAGCAGCTGCGCCGGCTGGGCGCGTCCTGCGACTGGAGCCGCGAGCGCTTCACTCTCGACGAGGGCCTGAACGCCGCCGTGCGCAAGGTCTTTGTCCAGCTTCACAAGGACGGCCTGATCTATCGCGACAAGCGGCTGGTGAACTGGGACCCGCATTTCCAGACCGCCATCTCGGACCTCGAGGTGGAGCAGCGCGAGATGGACGGGTCCTACTGGCATTTCGCCTATCCGCTGGCTGACGGCGTGACCTATCAGCACCCGGTCGCTTACGACGGGGATGGGCAGCCCACCGAATACGAGACGCGCGACTATATCGTCGTCGCCACGACGCGGCCCGAGACCATGCTGGGCGACACCGGCGTGGCCGTGCACCCCGACGACGCGCGCTATGCGGGGCTGGTCGGCAAGTTCGTGACCCTGCCCATCGTCGGCCGCCGCATCCCCATCGTCGCCGACGACTACGCTGATCCGACCAAGGGTTCGGGCGCGGTGAAGATCACCCCGGCGCACGACTTCAACGACTTCCAGGTCGGCAAGCGGGCAGGGCTGGCGGCGCTGAACATCATGGACGCCTTCGGCCGCATCACCGCCGCGGACACGCTCGACGTGCCCGCCGAATACGAAGGTATGGACCGCTTCGCCGCGCGCAAGGCCATCGTCGCAAGGGCCGAGGACGACGGCTGGCTGAAAGAGATCGAGAAGACCCGCCACGTCATCCCGCACGGCGACCGCTCGGGCGTGGTCATCGAGCCGTGGCTGACGGACCAGTGGTACGTCGACGCCCACACCATGGCCCAGCCGGCGATGAACGCCGTCCTGATCGGCACGACGGTCTTCGAGCCGAAGAGCTACGAGAAGATCTATTTCGAATGGCTGCGCAACATCGAGCCGTGGTGCATTTCGCGCCAGCTTTGGTGGGGCCACCGCATCCCGGCCTGGTACGGACCGAACGGCGAGATCTACGTCGCCGAAACGGAGGCCGACGCCCGCGAACAGGCGATGGCGGACTATGATTCCGAGGTCGTCCTGACCCAGGACGAAGACGTTCTGGACACCTGGTTCAGCTCGGCCCTGTGGCCGTTCTCGACCATGGGCTGGCCGGACGACACCGAGGACCTGCGCCGCTTCTATCCGACCAGCGATCTGGTCACGGCCGCGGACATCATCTTCTTCTGGGTCGCCCGGATGATGATGATGGGCCTGCACTTCATGGACGAGGTCCCGTTCAAACGCGTCATCATCAACGGCCTCGTCCGCGACGAGAAGGGCCAGAAGATGAGCAAGTCCAAGGGGAACGTCATCGACCCCCTCGGCATCATCGACGAGCTGGGGGCCGATCCCCTGCGCTTCACCATGGCCATTCTGTCGGGCACGCGCGACATCAAGTTGTCGCGCCAACGTATTGAAGGTTATCGCAACTTCGGCACCAAACTGTGGAACGCGGCGCGCTTCTCGCAGATGAACGAGGCCCGCCGCATCGAGGGTTTCGATCCGGCCAATGTCGACCAGACCATCAACCGCTGGATCCGCGGCGAACTGACCAAGGCCGAGCGCGCCGTCAGCGAGGCCATCGAGGGCGGCCGCTTCGACGACGCCGCCTCGGCCCTGTACCGCTTCGTCTGGAACGTCTTCTGCGACTGGTATCTGGAACTGGCCAAGCCGGTCTTCATGGGCTCGGACGAGGTCGCCAGGGCCGAGACCCGCGCCATGACGGCCTGGACCCTGGACCAGACCCTGAAGCTGATGCATCCCTTCATGCCCTTCATCACCGAAGAGCTGTGGGACAAGCTGGCCGGGGAGGGCGCGCCTCGCGCCGAGGCCACGCTGATCGGCGCGGCCTGGCCCGACCTGCCCGACGCCTTCATCGACGCCGAGGCCGAGGCCGAGATCGGCTGGCTGGTCGACCTGGTCACCGAAATCCGCCAGCTGCGCGCCGAGATGAATGTGCCGCCGTCGGCCAAGCCGCCGCTGGCCTTCGTCTCGCCCGAGGGGGCGACAGCGGAGCGGATGACGCGGCACCGCGACCTGATCCTGACGCTGGGCCGGGCGGGCGAACTGACCACGGTGGATGCGGCGCCCAATGGCGCGGTGACCTTCGTCTCGGGCGGCGCCACGGCGGCCCTGTCGCTGGCCGGGATCATCGACGTCACGGCGGAACGCACCCGCCTGACCAAGGAGATCGCCGCCTTCGACAGCGACATCGGTCATGTGAACAAGAAGCTGGGCAACCCCAATTTCGTGGACCGCGCGGCCCCCGAAGTCGTCGATGAACAGCGCCAGAAGCTGGCCGAGGCCGAGGCCGGCAAGGCGAAGCTGCAGGCGGCTCTGGCGCGTCTGGACGCGGTGGGGTGAAGACCCGGCTCGACCAGCTGCTGGTCGCGCGTGGTCTGGCGGAGAGCCGGTCGCGCGCGAAGGCGGCGATCGAGGCCGGCGGCGTGACCGTGGACGGCGCGCCGGCGAAGGCGGCGTCCCAGCCGGTGGCGGAGGATGCGGTCGTGACCTACGCCGACGCCCACGGCTGGGTCGGCCGGGGCGCGCTGAAGCTGGACCATGCCCTGACCCTGTGGCCGGTCGAGGTCGCCGGGCGGACGGTGCTGGACGTCGGAGCCTCGACGGGAGGCTTTACCGAGGTCTGTCTGAAGCGCGGCGCGGCGCGGGTGTTCGCCGTCGACGTCGGTTCGGGCCAGATGCATGCGCGGGTCGCCGCGGATACCCGCGTGGTCAATCTTGAACAGACCGACGCCCGGGATCTGACACTGGATCTTGTCCCGCAGCCGCCCGGGTTGATCGTCTGCGACGCCAGCTTCATCGGCCTTGCCAAGGTGCTGCCGGCCGCGCTCGCTCTCGCCGCGCCGGGAGCGGACCTGGTCACCCTGGTCAAACCCCAGTTCGAGGCGACCGGGCCGGGCGGGACGAAAAAGGGCGTGGTGAAAGACCCGGCGACGCAGCAGGCTGCGCTGCAGTCTGTGTCTGAATGGCTGGAGACGCAGGGGTGGGCCGTGCAGGACACGGCCAAAAGCCCGATCACGGGCGGGGACGGGAACGTCGAATACCTGCTCTGGGCGAAGCGGGTCTGACCCAAACGCGCTCGAACAGCGGGCGACCGCGTCGCCTGCGGTAGCGCCCAGAATGGAAAAACCCCCGGTGGATTGCTCCACCGGGGGTCTCCGTCACGTCGCCGATCGACAGGGGGGCTGAAAAATAACCGGCGACGCAATTCCGTGATTCAGTAGCGGCTCGGGCAGGACTGCTCGTAGCGGGTCACATAGCGGCCGTTGTAGTCGCGGCTGCGGACCTCCACCGTGCGGCAGCCGGTCTGATAGCCGGACTGGCTGTAGCCATAGGGGTCGTAGGACTGACCGTAGCGCGACTGGTCATAGCCGGACTGGTACGACCGCTCGTAGCGGTCGGTCTCATAGCCGCGGTCGTAGGACTGGTAGCCGTATTGCGACTGGCTATAGCGAGGCTCGTCGTACCGGTAGTCGTAGCGGCCGTAGTTCTCGCCACAGTCGCGGGCCGAGCTTCCGCCGACGCCGGCGCCGATCACCGCGCCGAGCACGCCGCCCAGGATGCTGCCTTCCGTCCGGCGACCACGCGCCGCGAGCTGCGATCCGGCCACCGCGCCGAGGGTGGCTCCAACGGCGAGACCGCCGCCCTGACGGCTGCTGCGGTCGCTACGGCATTGGCCATAGCCGTCGCGGTAGGCGGGCTCCTGATAGCCGTAACGCGACTGATCGTAGTCATAGCCGCGATCATAGGCGCCCGAGCCGTAGTTCTGCGGGCCCTGATAGCTGTACGTCTGGGCCGAGGCCGAGGCAGGGGCCAGCAGGGCGGCCACGGCTGCGAGGGCGGTGGCGGTTGTGGCGGTCTTCAGGGGCAGGCGGGCGAACATGAGCGTCGATCCTTGGGCTTCTGTCCGCAAGAGATAGGCGTGTGAAGCTGAACGGCTTTTGAGCGCGCCGTTCATCTTCGTTCAGGTTTCCCGGGCGGCCCGGAACCTCTAGGAACGGTCCATGACGGAAACGCTGACGATCGCGCGCGTGGGCGGGCAGGGCGACGGGATCGCCGAAACGCCCGAAGGTCCCGTGTTCGCGCCCCTGACCCTGCCGGGTGAGACGGTGCGCGGCGAGCTGCGCGAGGGTCGGCTGGAGGCAATCGAAATACTCACGGCCAGCCCGGACCGGGTCGCGCCCGCCTCGCCCCACTATGGCGCCTGCGGCGGCTGTTCCCTGCAGCACTGGGCCAGCGGCCCCTATCTGGACTGGAAGGCCGAGCAGGTGAGGCTGGCCCTGGCGCGCGAGCGGATCGAGACCGAGATCGAACCGACCGTCGCCGTGCCGCCGGGCACGCGGCGACGGCTTGCCCTGCACGCCCGGCGCGGCGAGGACGGGCGCGTCATGCTCGGCTTCAAGGCGCGCAAGAGCTGGCGGCTGGTCGAGGTCACTGTCTGCCCCGTGGCTGATCCCCGGCTGGTGGCGGCCTTCCCGGCCCTGGCGCGGATCGCCGCGCCCTTCCTGGAGCATCCGAAGTCGGCGCCGACGCTGCATGTGACCTGGACGCTGACGGGGCTGGACGTCGATGTGACGGGAGTCGAGCGGCGTTCGGGCGGGCTGTCCGGCGATGCGCAGATGCGCGCCATCCAGGCGGCGGCCGCGGCAGACGTGGCGCGCCTCAGCCTCGCCGGCGAGACCCTGATGATGGAGCGTCAGCCGAAGATCATGTTCGGCGCCGCCACCGTACCCCTTCCGGCCGGCGGCTTCCTGCAGGCCGTGCCCGAGGCCGAGGCGGCCATGGTCGAGCGCGCCGTCGAGGCGGTGAATGGAGCGAAGAAGATCGCCGACCTGTTCTGCGGCGCCGGGACCTTCACCTTCCCGCTGGCGGCCGTTGCGCCGGTTCTGGCGGCCGACGGGTCAGCGCCGGGCATCGCGGCGCTGAAGGCGGGGATGGGCACGGCCAGGGGCCTGAAGCTGATTACCGCCGAGGCGCGCGACCTCTTCAGGCGGCCGCTGGCGCCTTATGACCTGCGCGGCTGCGACGCCGTGGTGCTGGATCCGCCGCGGGCCGGGGCGATCGAGCAGACGAAACAGCTGCCGGGGACGAAGGCCGGGAGCGTCGTCTATGTTTCCTGTAATCCCGTGACCTTCGCCCGCGACGCGCGCATCCTCATCGACGCCGGATTCCGGCTGGAGCGGGTCACGCCGGTGGATCAATTCCTCTGGTCGGCCCATGTCGAACTGGTGGGCGTTTTCAGGCGATAGGCGATGACCATGACCGACGATCTGCCCGACGAGGATGGCGGCGGCTTCGACGCCGAGGACTGGACCCGTCTGAGGCCCTTCACCGGGGCGGTGGCGACGCTGGACGACGTTCAGGCGCGGCGGGCGGTCTTCGCACTCGGCGACACCGACGACCCGCGTCCCATTGTCATGGACCTGCCCCAGCCGGTGATCTGGTGGGACGATGAAGCCGGGCAGGCGGCGGTGGCCGTGCAGGCCGAGACCCACCTCGGCCCCGACGGCGAGGAGATGGAGGTCCTGGGCCTGATCCTGCCCGATGGCGGCGGCGCGGTGGCCCTGATGGAGGACGTCGATCTGGTCGACGCCTCCGACCCGACCTGGCGCGACCTGGTCACCAGCGCCATCGACCCGTCGGCGGCCTACGACGACTAGGCGGACCGTTCCGGCGCGTGGCGCAGGGCCCAGTCGAGCGCATAATCGGCCACCTCTTCCCACCCCGCGTCGATCCCGGTCCAGTGCGAGCGGTCGGGATAGATCTTCAGCTCGGTCGGCGAAGGCGCCTGCTTCTGCTTCTCATAGATGGCGCGGGTCATGCTGGCATCGGCGATCAGGTCTACGCCGCCGCCGATCAGGAGCAGCCGGGGGCGTTTCGGGTTCGCCCAGTGGATCGGTTCGGGCTTCAGGATGCCGTCCCAGTAGACCTTGCCCGCCGTGGGCACCACGTAGCGGTCGTACAGGGCGTCGACCTGGTCGCGCGGGGCCGTCTGGGCGAAGCGGGTCGCGAAATGTTTGCGCGACATCACCTTCAGCTGGCCGCCGGTGAAGGGGTTCCACAACACGGGAAGGGCGGATTTGATCGCATGCGGCCCCAGCGGAACCCCGGGCGTCGGGGCCGGGTCGATGGCCACGGCGGCGGCTCCCAGACCGCGGTTGGCCAGATGCTGGACGATGACCCCGCCAAACGAGTGGCCAATCAGGATCGGCGCTTCGGGCAACGCGCGGACCAGGCGGTCGTGGTGGTCAACAATCGCCTTCTGACCTGTGCGCGCCAGTTCGGGATGCGGTGAGGCCCGGAGCTGTTCCGGCGGGCGGTCGTCATAGGGCCAGTCCGGCGTCAGGACGGTGTAACCCCTGGCTTCGTAGCGCGCCTTGAAGCCTTCCCAGGCGCGGGAATTGAGCTAGGCTCCGTGGATCAGCACGATGGTCCGGGCCATGTCAGCCTCCTGTTCGAGAACCCGCGCGCGACATACGCGACGAGTGGAGACGCAACTCGAAGGTACTGAAGCCGGGACGAGGGGGAGGCGTCCACGGACAGGCGGGATAATGGCACGACAGGGTTGTCTGCGAAACCGCGTTCTCTCGGGTCGTCAGGACGCGAGGTCGAACAGGTCCAGCTGCTTCTTCATGTCGGGCGGCACGCGGAATTTCGTCTCGTCCACGGGGCGACGGGGCCCTTCGAGTCCGTAGCGCTTGACGGCTGCGCGGAAGCGGGCGCCGATCAGCTCGGCCACCGGTCCCGTGCCCTTCATCCGCTGGGACCAGTCGGGATCGTAGTCGCGACCGCCCCGGGTCTGGCGGATCAGGGACATGACGCGGGCGGCGCGGTCGGGCCGGGCGTCGGCCAGCCACTCGCGGAACAGGTCCTTGATCTCCAGCGGCAGGCGCAGGGTCACATAGAAGGCTGCTGTGGCTCCGGCCCTGGCGGACGCCTCGAGTATGGATTCCAGCTCATGGTCATTCAGCCCGGGAATGACCGGGGCGAAACCGACCGCTACCGGACAACCCGCATCCGCCAGCCGCGAGATCGCCTCCAGCCGTTTCACCGGGGTCGAGGCGCGGGGCTCCATGGCGCGGGCGAGGCCGCGGTCGAGGGTGGTGATGGAGATGCAGGCCTGGGCCAGGCCCTGCCGACCCATGGCGCCGAGGATGTCGGCGTCGCGGGTGATCAACACCGACTTGGTGATGATGCTGAAGGGGTGGTTGAACCGCTGCATCACCTCGAGGATCGAACGGGTCGATTTCAGATCGCGTTCGACCGGCTGATAGGGGTCGGTGTTGCCGCCTATGTGGATGCGTTTGCAGACGTAGCGGGGTTTTGAGAGTTCCTGCTCCAGCAGACGCGCGGCCTCGGGCTTGAAGAAGATGCGGCTCTCGAAATCCAGGCCCGGGGATAGGCCCATGAAGGCATGGGACGGACGGGCGTAGCAGTAGATACAACCATGTTCGCAGCCCTTGTACGGGTTGATGGACCGGTCAAAACCGATGTCCGGACTGGTGTTCCGCGCGATGATCGTCCGGGCGTGCTCGGGCGTCAGGGTCGTGCGCAGGGGCGCCGCCTCGGCGTCGTCGGTCGTCCAGCCATCATCGAAGGCCTGCACGGTTTCCGGTTCGAACCGGCTCGTCGCATTCGATCGAGCCCCTCGTCCTTTCGCCGCTTCAGCCATAAGGGGAGGATAGCTGGAGAACAGAACAAAGCAAGAACATTATCGACGATGAAAAGGCCCGCTTTTCAGGCGGGCCGTTCCGGGCCTCAGGGCGCGAGCCGCCGCGCGGCGAGCATAGGCCCAACAAGAATGGTGCGGATGAGAGGACTCGAACCTCCACGCCTTGCGGCGCTGGAACCTAAATCCAGTGCGTCTACCAGTTCCGCCACATCCGCTCAGGTCTGCCACAGCCTCTAGGCGAGACCGCACAAAAGCGAAAGGCCCGGGATCGCTCCCGGGCCTTTGCTTTCTTGTGGGCCTACCGCGCGTTCGCGCTGCTTGAGGCCTGGCTGACCGCGAGGATCAGTCTTCCTTGATGTTGTCCACATCGCCGCCCAGCGCAGCGGCCGGGCTGGACAGTTTGACGTCCTCGGTGATGTCGATGCCCTTGGCGAGCTTCGAGTGCCAGAAGCCGTAGATGATGTAGATCACGGCGCCGACGGCGGCGTAGGCGGCCAGGATGGTCAGGGGCAGCGGATTGCCGTCCATCGCATGCTGGATCATCGGCCAGAAGTTGAAGCCGGCCAGCGCCAGGCAGGACAGGATGCCCAGCACAGCGGTGACGATGCCGCCGGGCACCTTGAACGGACGCTCCATCTCGGGGTGCTTGATGCGCAGGAAGATCACGCTCAGGCAGACGATCGAGAAGGCGACGGCCGTACCCAGCGACACCAGGTCGCCGAGGATCGAGATGGGCAGGAAGGACGCCGCGACGGCGATCAGGATGCCCAGCAGGATGGTGCCGATCCAAGGCGTGCGGAACTTCGGATGGATGACGGCGAAGGCGCGCGGCAGCAGGCCGTCGCGAGCCATGGTGTAGAAGATCCGCGTCTGGCCGTAGCACAGCACCAGCATGACCGAGGACAGGCCGGTGATCGCGCCGATCTTGATCAGGAAGCTGATCAGGTTCAGCGGCGTGCCGTCCGGCGTGATGAACGGCGTGTCGGCCCATTCCAGACCCATGCGATCGATGGCGACGGCCACCGGCGCCGGGCTGGCCAGTTCGAGGTAGGGCACCACGCCCGTCATGACCGCCGCGACGGCCATGTAGATCAGGGTGCAGACGATCAGGGCGCCGAGGATGCCGACGGGGACGTCCTTGGACGGGTTCTTGGCCTCAGCCGCCGCGGTCGAGACCGCTTCGAAGCCGACGTAGGCGAAGAAGATGATCGAGGCGCCGCGCAGGATGCCGGTGGCCCCGTACTCGCCGAACTTGCCGGTCGTGTTCTCGGGGATGAACGGCACCCAGTTGTCCGGGTTGATGTACTGGATCCCCACCGCGATGAAGGTCAGCAGTACGATGATCTTGATCATCACGATGACGTTGTTGATCGAGGCCGACTCGCTGACGCCGAGGACCAGCAGGCTGCAGACCGCGGCGATGCCGATGGCGGCGACGAGGTTGAAGGTGCCGGTCATCGGGAAGCTGGCGACGCCGTCCGTGGTCACGGCCTGGATCAGCGGCGTGGCCCACGAGGGTCCTTCACCGCCCGCGTACTGGATCATCGGGAACAGGCCGTCGGCCAGTCCGAAGTCACGCAGGATCGAGACGACATAGCCGGACCAGCCGACCGCGACGGTCGAGGCGGCGACGCCGTATTCCAGCACCAGCAGCCAGCCCATGATCCAGGCGAAGACTTCGCCGAGGGTGCCGTAGGCATAGGTATAGGCCGAGCCGGACACCGGCATGGTCGAGGCCAATTCGGCGTAGCACAGGCCCGCCAGACCGCAGGCAATGCCGGCGACGATGAAGCTGATCATGATCGCCGGGCCCGCGTTTGCAGCGGCGACCTGACCGGTCAGAACGAAGATGCCGGCGCCGATGATGGCGCCGATGCCCAGGCTCATCAGATTGATGGGGCCCAGCGAGCGCTTCAGCTCGCTCTTGGCCGCTTCCTTCTGGATCTGGGCTACGGATTTCTTGAGGAACAGACGGTTCCCCTTGGGCCTAAGGCCTTCTGCGGACATCGAGTCTCGCCCCCTGATACACGGCAAGTCCTCCCCGGACCGCCTTCAATGGCGCGGACGCTAGCGGCGCACGACCGCGCTGGCAACGCGGTTTCCGATTGATGAATGCCCGGAGACGCTTTCGTGAAAGGGGGTGTAGCGTCTATGCCCGGGCATATGCTGCCCATTCACGCCATTCTGGAGCCCCTGAAGGCCGCGCTGTTTGCGACGAACGCGGTCGTCCTTGCGGCGCCGCCAGGCGCCGGCAAGACCACGGTCGTGCCGCTGGCCTTGCTGGACCAGTCGTGGCTGGGCGAGAGCAAGGTTCTGGTGCTGGAGCCCCGGCGACTGGCGGCGCGCGCGGCGGCCGAACGGATGGCGGCCTCCCTCGGCGAGCAGGCGGGAGAGACCGTCGGATATCGCACCCGGCTACAGAGCCGGATCGGCGCGCGAACACGGATCGAGGTGATCACCGAGGGCGTCTTCACCCGGATGATTCTGGATGATCCGGGACTTGAGGGCGTCGGCGCCGTGCTGTTCGACGAATTCCACGAGCGGTCGCTGGATGCGGATCTCGGGCTGGCGTTGGCGCGGGAGACGCAAGGCTTGCTGCGCGAGGATCTGCGGTTGCTGGTCATGTCGGCGACGCTGGATATCACCGGCGTCTCGGCCCTGCTGGGCGGCGCGCCCGTGATCGAGGCCGAGGGGCGGATGTTTCCGGTCGAGACCCGGTATCTGGGCCGCAACGCCGCCGAGCGTCTGGAGGACGCCGCTGCGCGGGCGGTCCGTCTGGCCCTGACCGAGCAGACCGGGTCGGTTCTGGTCTTCCTGCCGGGGCAGGGCGAAATCCACCGCATCGCCCAGCGGTTGAAGGACGCCGTGCGCGATCCGGCCGTCGATATCGCGCCCCTTTACGGCGCGCTGGATGCGAAAGAACAGGATCGGGCGATCCGTCCCGCCGAACCCGGCCGTCGCAAGGTGGTGCTGGCGACTTCGGTGGCCGAGACGAGCCTGACCATCGAGGGTGTGCGGGTCGTCATCGACGGCGGTCTTTCGCGTGTGCCACGCTTCGAGGCGTCCAGCGGCCTGACCCGGCTGGCGACAGTGCGGGTCAGCCGCTCGTCGGCCGAGCAGCGCCGGGGACGGGCAGGGCGGGTTGAGCCTGGCGTCTGCTACCGCCTGTGGGACGAGGAGGCGACGCGAGGGCTTGTCCCGCATCAGCGGCCGGAGATTCTGGAAGCCGACCTGACTGCCTTTGCGCTGGATCTCGCCCGTTGGGGCGCGCGGACAACCGAGGGGCTGGCGCTGCTGGATCAGCCGCCCGCCGGCGCCTTCGCCGAGGCCCGCAAGGTGCTGGAACGGTTGGGCGCTCTGGACGCCGGCGGCGCCCTGACGACGCACGGGCAGAGACTGACCCGGATCCCGCTGCCGCCCCGGCTGGCGCACATGGTCGCGGCGGCCAGCGATTCAGGGGACGCCTCGCTCGGCGCGCGGATGGCGGCTGTGCTCAGCGAGCCGGGGCTGGGCGGCCATGACGTCGATCTGCGCGAGCGTCTTCGGGAACTGGATCGGGACCGCTCGCCCAGAGCGCGCGACGCCATGAAGCTGGCGGATCGCTGGGCCCGGGCCGCCGGGGGCGGTCGGGGCGGCGAGGCCGACCCGGGCGCCCTGTTGGCTGAAGCCTTCCCCGAACGGGTCGCGAAGGCGCGTGGCAAGCCGGGCGAGGTTCTGCTGGCCTCCGGGCGGGGCGCCTTCGTCGAGCCGACCGACCTGCTGGCGCGCGAGCCCTGGCTGGCCGTGGCTGAACTGGGCGGGGGCGACGCGCGCGACCGCATCCGACTGGCGGTCCCGGTCGATCCGGCGGCGTTGGAACAACGGATCGCGGTCGAGGACCGGCTCACCCGCGAGCCGTCCGGGCGGATGACCATGCGCCGCATCCGCCGCATCGGCGCGATCGTCGTGGACGAGAAGGTTGTTGGCGCCCCCGACCGGGCCGCGATCACGGCGGCGCTCAAGGCGGAGGTCGAACGCGATGGACTGGCCGATCTGAAATCGGGCGATCGCGCCTCGGGCCTGCGGGCGCGGCTGGCCTTCCTCGGCGGGCTCGAGGCCGGTTGGCCCGACGTTTCGGATGAAGGCCTGAGGACCGGGCGCGAAACCTGGCTCTGGCCGCTGCTCGATAATGTTCAGTCGATCGACGCCATCTCCGACGCCGCCCTTGAGGCCGGACTGAAGACCCTGATCCCCTGGGACCGCCAGCGTGCGCTGGAGGAACTGGCTCCTGCCCGGCTGCAGACGCCGCTGGGTTCGGCGTCCATCGACTATGCGGCCCACGGCGGGCCGCGCGTGGATATCCGGGTGCAGGAGCTGTTCGGCGTAACGGTCCATCCAACCGTCGGCGCTGGACGCGTCCACCTGACCCTCGCCCTGCTGTCGCCGGCGCGGCGGCCGGTGCAGGTTACAAAGGACTTGCCCGGCTTCTGGGCCGGAAGCTGGGCCGCCGTCCGCGCCGAGATGCGCGGCCGTTATCCGCGCCACCCCTGGCCCGAGGATCCGACGAAGGCCGACGCCACCAGCCGCGCCAAGCCGCGTGGGGCGTAATCGTGTGCGATCGGGGAGCGGCGGCTGACGAGCCAGCCTGAAGCTGGCATCCTGCTCATATGACCGAGGCCGCCGATCCCCATCCGCCGGATCTGTCTTACCCGGCCCTGTTCCTGCGCTTTCTCAGGTTCGGATTGCTGGCCTTCGGCGGCCCCGTGGCCCAGATCGCCATGATCCGGCGCGAACTGGTCGAGGAGGAGCGGTGGGTTTCCTCCGCCCGGTTCAACAGGCTGCTAGCCGTCATGCAGGTCCTGCCCGGACCGGAGGCGCATGAGCTCTGCGTGCATCTCGGCATTCACGCGAGGGGCCGGATTGGAGGCCTCCTCGCCGGGTTGGGGTTCATGCTGCCCGGGTTCGCGCTGATGCTGCTGGCCGCCTGGGCCTATTTCCGCTTCGACGTCGACCGCGGTTTGGCCGGCGCCGCCCTGGTCGGCGCCCAGGCGGCTGTCGTGGCCCTGATCGTCCGCGCCGTGCACCGGATCGGCGAGCATGTGCTGACGGACCGGGGCCTGTGGACCATCGGGGTCGTGGCCTGCGTCGCGACCCTGCTGGACGCGCCTTTCTGGGTCATCCTGCCAGTCAGCGCCCTGATCCATGTTAGCGCCAGCAGTGGCCGGCGTGGAGAGGCTGCGCTCCTGCTTGCCTCGGGCGTAGTTGCGCTGGGCGTCTGGAGTCTGGGGCAGGGCGGGGCGGCGATGCCTGTGTCCGGGGCAAGCCCACCCCCCGGGGAGGGCGCGTGGCCGCTGCTGTTCGTCTCGGGACTCAAGGCGGGACTGCTGACCTTCGGCGGGGCGTACACGGCCATCCCCTTTCTGCGTCAGGACGTGGTCGGGCGCGGATGGCTGGGCGACGGGACCTTTCTGGACGGAGTCGCCCTGTCCAACGTGCTGCCAGCGCCTCTGATCATCTTCGCCACCTTCGCGGGATACGCCGTGGGCGGGCTCGCCGGAGCGCTGGCCATCACAGCGGGCGTCTTCCTCCCGGCCTTCGCTTTTTCCATGATCTTCTACGACCGGCTGGAAGCCGTGGTGTCGGACCCGCGCATCCGCAGCGCGCTGGACGGCGTGGCGGCGGCGGTCGTCGGTCTGATCGCGGCGACAGCGATCAACCTGGCGATCGGCCTGACGGGCTCGCCCCTCCCGGCGGCGTCCATCGTCATCGCCTGCGTCGCCCTCGCTGCGCTCTATGTCGTCAAAAGCCGGTATGCGCCGCCCGCTATCCTTGTGTTGGCCGGTCTCGCCGGACTGAGCCTTGCCCTGATCTGACCACGGCGCTTGCCTTTTGCGCCCATCCCGCCTCGCTCCGTTCCGAGGACTTCGGTCTTTACAGCGCCTGCGGCGGATCAATCGGATAAAGGACTACCCCTCATGGCTCTGCCTGAATTCTCCATGCGTTCGCTGCTCGAAGCCGGCGCCCACTTCGGCCACCAGACGCACCGGTGGAACCCGAAGATGGAGCGCTACATCTTCGGCTCGCGCTCGAACATCCACATCATCGACCTGTCGCAGTCGATCCCGCTGCTGCACCAGGCGCTGGTCGCCGTGCGCGACGTCGCCGCCAAGGGCGGTCGCGTCCTGTTCGTCGGCACCAAGCGTCAGGCCGCTGACCCGGTCGCCGAAGCCGCCAAGCGCTGCGCGCAGTACTACATGAACAACCGCTGGCTCGGCGGCACCCTGACCAACTGGCGCACCGTGTCGGGCTCGATCGCCCGCCTGCGCGAGCTGGAAGGCCTKCTGGAAGSCGGCGGCGAGGGCCGCGTCAAGAARGAGCTGCTGAACCTGCAGCGCGAGAAGGACAAGCTCGAGCTGTCGCTGGGCGGCATCAAGGACATGGGCTCCATCCCGGACATCATGTTCGTGATCGACACCAACAAGGAGGCCATCGCCATCCTTGAAGCCCGCAAGCTGAACATCCCGATCATCGCCATCCTGGACACCAACTCGGCGCGCCATCCAGACCTACTGCGACCTGATCGCCGACGCCGTCCTGGACGGTCTGGCCGCTGGTCAGGCTTCGGCCGGCGTGGACCTGGGCGCCGCCGTGAACCCGGACGAGCCCATGCTGCGCGAAGCCAAGGCTCCGAAGGCCGCCAAGGCCGCTGAAGCCCCGGTCGCCCCGGCCGAGGCTGAAGCCGTCGCCGAGGAAATGATCGCCGCTGCTGAACCGGCCGTCGCCGACGAAGCCGCCCAGGCCGCGACCTCGGAAGCCAACGACGCCGTCGAAACCGAGGAAGCCGCGGTCTAATCCGACCCCGCTTTCTACCGACGGCGAAACTGACATACGGCCGGGGTAATCCCCCGGCCGTTCCCGCTTACGAACAAGACTTCAGGAGATACCCCATGGCCGAGATCACAGCCGCCCTCGTGATGGAACTGCGCGCCAAGTCCGGCGTCGGCATGGCGTGGCCGCCGAAGGCCTGGTCGCCGTGGCCTCGAAGGAAGTCGGAGCCGGTGAAGTCGGCGCCGCCATCGAGTTCAACGCCGAGACCGACTTCGTCGCCCGCAACGACCTGTTCCAGAACGCCGCCAAGAAATTCGCCCAGCTGGGCCTTGAGCACGCCACGCTCGAAGGTCTGCACGGCGCTGAACTGGAAGCCGGCAAGTCGGTCCAAGACGAAGTGACCCAGCTGATCGCCACCGTCGGCGAGAACATGCAGCTGCGCCGCGCCGCCCGCCTGTCGGTCGATGAAGGCGTCGTCGCGTCCTACGTCCACAACGCCGTCTCGCCGGGCCTCGGCCGTATCGGCGTGCTGGTCGCCCTGCACGGCGGCGGCGACAAGACCGCCCTGCGCGAACTGGGCCGCAAGATCGCCATGCACGTGGCCGCGACCGCTCCGCTGTCGCTGAACACCGACGATCTGGACCCCGCCGCGATCGAGAAGGAACGTCAGGTCCTGACCGAAAAGGCNATCGGCGTGCTGGTCGCCCTGCACGGCGGCGGCGACAAGACCGCCCTGCGCGAACTGGGCCGCAAGATCGCCATGCACGTGGCCGCGACCGCTCCGCTGTCGCTGAACACGGACGATCTGGACCCCGCCGCCATCGAGAAGGAACGTCAGGTCCTGACCGAAAAGGCCAAGGAAGAAGGCAAGCCGGAAGCCATGATCGCCAAGATCGTGGAAGGCCAGATCAACAAGTTCCAGAAGGACGTGGTGCTGATCAANCGAGAAGGAACGTCAGGTCCTGACCGAAAAGGCCAAGGAAGAAGGCAAGCCGGAAGCCATGATCGCCAAGATCGTGGAAGGCCAGATCAACAAGTTCCAGAAGGACGTGGTGCTGATCAAACAGCCGTTCGTGATGAACCCGGACGTGACCATCGAACAGCTGGTCGCCGACACGGGCAAGGAGCTGGGCGCCCCCGGCCTGCACCTGGCCGGCTTCGTCCGCCTCGCCCTCGGTGAAGGCGTCGAGAAGGTCGAAGGCCCGGACTTCGCCACCGAAGTCGCCCAGATGACCGGCGGCCAGTAAGGCCTCCTCCCTTACGGGATGATCGAACAGAGGGTCGGCGGCTTCGGTCGCCGGCCCTTTTTCGTGGCCGAAGCCGGAGCCGGCGAGGTCGCCGCGACGGACTGTCACGTCAGCGCCGTTCTACCTTTGCATTGCCGCTGCGGCTGGAGTCTTATCCCCGCAACTCAGTGATTCAGGGGGATTTCCATGCGTCTAGCCGCTCTTCTGTCCGCCACGGCCCTTGCCTTGACGGCCGTTCCGCTCGCCACGTCCGCCGCCGCGCAGGACGTTGACCGCGTCGCCGTCAACGGCATCATCGATCAGGGGCTGAACCACAGCCAGGTCATGCAGACGGCGGCCTACCTGACCGACCGCATCGGCGGCCGGATGACCAACTCACCGCAGATGCGTCAGGCCGAACAGTGGACGGCGCAGCAGTTCCGCGACTGGGGCCTGTCCAACGTCCGCGCCGATCCGTTCGACTTCGGCCGCGGCTGGTCGATCGTCCGCTCGAGCGCCCGCATGACGGCGCCGCGTCCGCTGGACCTGCGCGCCATCCCGATCGCCTGGACCCCCTCGACGCCCGGCGTCATCAGCGGCGAGGTCGTCGTCGCCCCGATGGCGACGGCGGGCGACTTCGCCAAATGGCGCGGCAAGCTGGCCGGGAAGATCGTTCTGGTCTCGCGCCCTACCGCCGGCTCCGAGCCCCTGGAACCGGCATTCCGTCGCCTGACCGAAGAGGATCTGCGCAACGCCAACACCTACAACATGCCCAATGTTTCGGCGCCGTCGACGGAAAGCCTGCGGGGCCCGGACTTCGCCCGTCAGATGGACGCCTTCCTGCAGGAGGAGGGCGCTCTGGCCTGGGTCCGCATGTCCCAGCGTGACGGCGGCCTGCTGCACGGCACCGGTTCGGGCTACCGCATGGACGACAAGCGGCTGACCCCCGGCATGGAACTGGCCGCCGAAGACTATCGCCGGCTGGCGCGTCTGGCCCTGACCGAGGACGCCAAACCCACGCTCGAACTGATGAGCGAGGTGCGGTTCCATGAGGAAGACACCAACGCCAACAACATCCTGGCCGACATTCCTGGCACGGCACGTACGGGCGAATACGTCATGGCCGGCGCCCATCTGGACAGCTGGGTCGCCTCGGACGGCGCGGTCGACAACGCCGCCGGCAGCGCCGTGGTCATGGAAGCCGCGCGCATTCTGAAGGCGCTGGGCGTTCGTCCCAAGCGCACCATCCGCTTCGCCCTGTGGAGCGGGGAAGAGCAGGGGCTGTGGGGCTCGCTGGCCTATGTCGACAAATATGTCGCCACCCGCGCCGCGCTGAACGACGCCCAGCTGGACGGCCTTCCCAACAACCGCACCTGGCGTCAGCGCTGGCCGATCCAGCCGCGCGCCGGCCACGGCGATCTGGTCGCCTACTTCAACCTCGACAACGGCTCGGGCAAGATCCGCGGCATCAACGCCGAGGGCAATGTCGCCGCCGCTCCGATCTTCCAGGAGTGGCTGGAGCCGTTCAACGCCATGGGGGCCTCGACGGTGTCGATGCGCACCTCGGGCGCGACCGACCACGTCTATATGCAGACCGTCGGCGTCCCGGGCTTCCAGTTCATCCAGGACCCGCTCGACTACGGGTCGCGGCTGCACCACACCTCCATCGACAGCTACGACCACATGCGCGCCGAGGACCTGCGTCAGGCCGCCATCATCATGGCCGCCTTCCTGCTGAACGCCGCCAACAGCGACGAGCCCCTGCCGCGCATGCCGGTGCCGACGCAGCCCACGGCGACGGACCCGTTCCCGCTGCAGCAGTAGGCGTTGAGGGCGTCGCGGTGCGACAGTCTCGACGCCTTCTCCCCGCTGACGACACCCGCTAAAGCACCGGGATGATCGGAAGACTCAATCACGTCGGCGTCGCCACTCCCTCGATCGAGGCCAGCGTCGCCCTGTACCGCGACATGCTGGGCGCCACGAAGGCGCATGAGCCGTTCGACCTGCCGGCGCAGGGGGTACGCGTCTGTTTCGTCGACCTGCCCAACAGCCAGATCGAGCTGATCGAGCCGCTGGGCGACGACAGTCCGATCCACGGCTTCCTCGCCAAGAACCCCAAGGGCGGACAGCACCACGTTTGTTTCGAGGTCGAGGACATCCTCGCCGCTCGCGACGCCCTGCGGGCGAAAGGGGCGACCATTCTCGGCACGGGCGAACCGCGCATCGGCGCCCACGGCACGCCGATCATCTTCGTCCATCCCAAGGACATGGGCGGGGTGCTGGTCGAACTGATGGAAACGCCCAAGGACGGAGCGCACTGATGCCCATTGGCCCGATCACCATGTTCGCCATCTACCTCGTCTGCTGGTGGACCGTGTTGTTCGCCGTCCTGCCGCTGGGGACGTCGAAGGAACGGCACGACGTCCCGACCGATGGCGCCCAATGGGGTGCGCCCGAGAAGCCTGACCTGAAGCGCAAATTCATCACCACGACCTGGGTCGCGGCCCTCGTCTGGGCGCTGGTGATGTTCCTGGTCTTCATCGGCTGGATGCCGCTGCCGGACCTGGCTCCGCCCGTCTGAGGATCGCCTGATGACCGACCGCCTGTTCCTCATCAACCCGCACTGGACCGACGACGACGGTGGACCGTGGTTCTGCCCGGCCGGTTCGGTCGTCGAGGGCGTTCTGGCCTTCTATCCCGACCTGACGACGCAGCTCGACATCACGCGCCTCGATTTCCCGCGCCCGCGCCCGGCTGTGATCGAACAGGTCGGCGAGGACCACCAGAGCTGCCCGATCCTCATCCTCGACGAAACCTTCGACTGGCCCGAAGCGAAGACCAGCGAAACGACCGGCAAACGCTTCCTGCAGGATCAGGCGATCATCCCGTATCTGGCCGCGCGCTACGGTATTGGTCTGCCGCATCCCTGATCCATTCCGCGCGTTTGTGACGACCGCCTAGCTTTCGCCCCGTCCGAGCGGCTAAAGCGGTGCTTCACCTTCTGTCCCGGATTCTGCCCATGCGCCTGTCGCGCTATTTCCTGCCCACGCTCAAGGAGGCGCCCTCGGACGCCCAGATCGTCTCGCACCAGCTGATGCTGCGCGCCGGGATGATCAAACAGGAGGCCGCCGGCATCTACGCCTGGCTGCCGCTGGGCCTGCGGGTGCTGAACAAGGTCGAGCAGATCGTGCGCGAAGAGCAGGAGCGGGCAGGGGCCGTTGAACTGCTGATGCCCACCCTGCAACTGGCCGACCTGTGGCGCGAGAGCGGCCGCTACGATGCCTACGGCCCAGAGATGCTGCGCATCACCGACCGGCACGAGCGCGAGCTTCTGTACGGACCGACCAATGAGGAGATGATCACCGACATCTTCCGCGGCTTCGTGAAGAGCTACAAATCCCTGCCGCTGAACCTCTTCCACATCCAGTGGAAGTTCCGCGACGAGCGCCGCCCGCGCTTCGGCGTCATGCGCGGCCGCGAATTCCTGATGAAGGACGCCTATTCGTTCGACATCGACGAGGCCTCGGCCCGCAAGGCCTATAACCGCATGCCTATCTGAACACCTTCGCCCGCATGGGCCTGAAGGCCGTGCCGATGCGCGCTGACACCGGCCCCATCGGCGGCGACCTTAGCCACGAGTTCATCGTCCTGGCCGACACCGGCGAAAGCCAGGTCTTCTGCGACCGCAAGCTGGTCGAGATGCCGGCCCCCGGCATGGACGTCGACTGGGACGACCTGCAGGCCATCGTCGACGAGCGCATCTCGATGTACGCCGCGACCGAGGAAATGCACGACGCCGGCCAGTTCGAGAGCCAGACGGCCGAGGCTGACCGCCTGACCGCCCGCGGCATCGAGGTCGGCCACATCTTCTATTTCGGCACCAAATACTCGGCGCCGATGAAGGCGAAAGTCGCCGGGCCCGACGGCAAGGACACCGAGGTCCATATGGGCAGCTACGGCGTGGGCGTGTCCCGCCTGCTGGGCGCCATCATCGAGGCCAGCCACGACGAGAGCGGCATCATCTGGCCCGACTCCGTCGCCCCGTTCGATGTGGTGGTCATCAACCTGCGCGCCAATGACGAGGCCGTCTGCGCCGCCTGCGAGGAGGCCGTCGCCAAGCTGGAGACGCTTGGCAAGGACGTCCTCTACGACGACACCGACGAGCGCCCGGGCGGCAAATTCGCCACCGCCGACCTGATCGGCATTCCGTGGCAGCTGACCATCGGGCCCAAGGGTCTGGCGGACGGCGTGGTCGAGCTGAAACGCCGCGCCACCGGCGAGAAGCTGTCCGTGCCGCTGGACGAAGCTCTGGCCAAGGTGCGCGGATGACGGACGTCGCGGCGGCGAAACCGACCAGACCGGCGGGCCCGTTCTCGGCCTGGGAGATCGAGCTGGCGCTGCGCTATCTGCGCGCCCGGCGGAAAGAGGGCGGCATCGCCCTGATCGCCATCATCTCCTACGTCGCAATCTCGCTCGCGGTCATGGCCCTGATCGTGGTGATGAGCATCATGGCCGGCTTCCGGGTCCAAGGGCAGATCCTGAACGACCCGAACCGCGAGGCCGCTGTGACCCGCATCGGCCGTGTGCCCGGCGTGGTCAGCGTCTCGCCCGTCACCGAGAACCAGAGCCTCGTCCGCGCCGCCGGCCAGACGACCGGAGCGGTCGTTCGCGGCATCCGCCCGCAGGACCTGGACTCCATGTCCTATGTCTACGACAGCCTTTCGGCCGAGGCGAAGCGCACCTTCGGCCAGGGCGCATACGGCGGCGACAACATCATCATCGGCAAGGCATTGGCCGATGGCATGGGCCTGCGGGTCGGCGATCCCATCACCCTGTATTCCCCGACCGGCGCCGATAGCGCCTTCGGCAATCTGGGCGGGCTGGAGAAGGTCTACCGCATCGGCGGCGTCTTCACCTCGGGCACGGCCGACTTCGACCGCGCCTTCATCTTCATGCCGCTGGAGCAGGCCCAGCTCTTCTTCGGCAAGGAGGGTGTCTGGGACGTCATCGAAATGAAGGTCGACCAGCCCGACCGCGTCGCCGACCTCTATCCCGCAGTCCGCGCCGCCACCGGACCCAACGCCCTGACCAGCGACTGGCGCGACCGTCTCGCCGCCTTCTGGGGCGCGTTGAAGGTCGAACGCGTGGCCATGAGCATCATCCTCGGCCTCGTCGTCGCCATCGCGGCCCTGAACATCATCTCCGGCATCGTCATGCTGGTGAAGAACAAGACCCGCGACGTCGCCATCCTGCGCACCGTCGGGGCCAGCCAGATGTCGATGCTGCGCGTCTTCTTCGTCGCGGGGGCCGCTATCGGCGTGGCGGGCACGGCCACCGGCCTGTTCCTCGGACTCGTCTTCTGTCTGAACATCGGCGCCATCCAGCATTTCCTCGAGGCGCTGCTGGGCGTCCAGCTGTTCAACGCAGACGTCTATATGCTGGACGCCGTCCCGGCCCTCGTCGATCCGGGCGACGTCTTCTGGGTGGCCGTCTGGTCCCTGTTCATGAGCTGCGTCGCCAGCCTGCTGCCCTCGTGGCGCGCGGCGAAAATGGATCCGGTCGAGGCGCTTCGGTATGAGTAACCCCGTCCTCTCCGTCCGCGGCCTGAGCCGCACCTACGAAACGGCGTCCGGCGGTCTGACCGTGCTCAGGGGCGTCGATCTGGACGTGCGGCCCGGCGAGGTCGTCGGCCTGATCGGCCCGTCCGGCTCGGGCAAGTCGTCCCTGCTGCATGCAGCCGGTCTGCTGGAGCGCCCGACCTCGGGCGAGATCCGCATCGACGGCGAGGATGTCGGCGGCCTCGACGAGCGGGCGCGCACCCACATCCGGCTGGCGAAGATCGGTTTCGTCTACCAGTTCCACCATCTGCTGGCCGAGTTCGACGCGCGCGACAATGTCGCCCTGCCATTGCGCATCGCCGGCGTCGGCCAGACCCAGGCGCGGGAGCGGGCGAGCGAAGTTCTGACCGCCCTGGGTCTCGGCGAACGCCTGACCCACCAGCCGGCCCAGATGTCAGGCGGGGAGCAGCAGCGCGTCGCCGTGGCCCGCGCCCTCGCCAACCGTCCGCGCCTGTTGCTGGCCGACGAGCCGACCGGCAACCTCGACCCTGCCACCAGCCAGACGGTGTTCGAAGCCCTGCACGATCTGGTCAAGAAGACCGGCGTCGCCGCCCTTATCGCCACCCACAACATGGAGCTGGCCGGTCACATGGACCGCGTCTTCGCCCTGAAGGACGGTCATCTGGAAGAGCGCCCGGCCGAGAGCCACGCCTACTAGGGCCGCCCAGTTAGCCGAAAGTTCGTCGCAGGACGGACCGCGCCCCCCGGTGACGCATGTGACCCTTCGGGATCATGCTGATCCTGATCATCAAGGGGCAATCCCAGTACGAGGGAACCCGCACGTTCGCAGACCTGGCGGCCGAGGCGATGCGCCGCGCCGGCCATGAGGTCGTCGTCGACGACCTGATGGACGGGGCCAATCTTGTGGACCGGGTCGAAAGGCTGGCTGCCCGTCTACGACCCGACCTCGTCTTCACAATCAACATACTGGGCGAATATCGCGACCGGCGGGATCAGCGCACCATCGCCCAGCTGTTCGGCGCGCCGCATGTTCTCTGGCACACCGACTACGTCTTCAATCACGTCGAACGTCTGGAAAGGACGGCGCCCGAGACGGCGCTGCTCATGGTCGATCCGACACAGATCGAGGGCGTGCGCGCCATCTACGGCCCGACCGCCATCCCACGGTCCGGTTCTTTCCTCATCCCGCGGCCTGCGATCCCGCGCCGGACGATGCGGAACTGGAGGCCTATGCGGCCCGACCCATTCCTCTGCTGTGGTCCGGGACCTGCCATCGGCCCGATATCCTCTGGAGAAACGCGCCGCCGGCGACGCGGAGGCTGTTCGACAGGGCGGTGGAGAAGGCCCTGGCCATGGAGTGGGCGCCGCCTCATGAAATCCTCGACGGCCTGCTCGCCGAGATCGGCATCGACCTTTCGGATCCGGCCCAGATCAACGTCCGCACCACCTGCCGCCTCCTCGACACGGTCGTGCGCACAACGCGGCGATTCAACTTCATCAAGGCGCTGGCCAAGACCGGCCTGCCCGTCACCATCTGCGGCGAGGACTGGGAGAACCAGCTCTACCGCTTCAAAAACGTTACGTATCTGGGGCCCCAGCCGATGCCGAAGGTCGTCGAGCTGATGCGGCAGAGCAGGGTGGTCCTGAACAACAACGGCAATTTCGGCGCCGGCTCCCACGAACGCCCCTTCACAATTCTGCTGTCAGGCGCGCTGCCCTTCACCGACGTCAGCCGGTACTACGAACAGGTGTTCGAGGACGGCAAGGACATCGCCATGTTCCGCTGGACCGACCTGCCCGCCGGCTTCGAGCGCCTCCGCGGTCTGCTCGACAATCCGGATCAGGCCTTCCCCATGATCCAGCGCGGCAAGGCAAAGGCGGCGGCCGATCACACATGGGACGCCCGACTTCCCATCATTTTCGAGGCGGCCAGAGCCTGCGTCCCGGCATAAGCCCCACGGTCGACCGCACCAGGGTAAACCCGGCTTGCAGGCGGGTCTCCCGGGCCTAGACTGTGGTCATTGCCAAATCGGGAGGCCGCCATGACGCGAGCCCTGTCCATCTTCGCCGTTGCTACCGGTGTCATCAGCTTGGCCGCCTGCGAGCGGACCGGGCCGCAGGCCCCGACGGCGTCTGCGCCAGCAGCTGCGGCGGCCCCTGCAACGACGATCACGCCTACCGCCGGCCCGGACCTGCCGGGCGCTGTGCGCGCCGTCGTCCTGACCGCGCGGCCCGGCATGATCATCTCGGAAGCCGAGCTGAAGGAGCGGGAGGGCAGGCGCTATTACGACGTCGAGGGCCGGATGGCCGACGGCTCCGACATCGAGCTCGACCTGCTCGAGACGCCCTCGGGCTGGAAGGTTGTGGAGGTCCAGCGCGACCTTCCCTGGAACAAGGTCCCGGGGCGCGTCAGGGAAGCCGTCGAAGGCGCCCGCGCCGGTTTCACGCCCGTCCGCGTGATCGAAAGCACCCAGGCAGACGACGGCTCCGTGATCTACGAACTGTTCGCGGAGGGTCAACCCGCGACTCCGGCGCTGGAAGTGCGCGTCCGCGACGGTCAGGCCGAGGTGCTGAAGGAGGTCTGGCCGCACTAGGCGCAGCCATTCCTGTAACCGCTCATCCCGCGAGGGCGGGGATGAGCGGTTATATGGGTCCGCTATTTCTTCCCGGGCGGAGTCGTGAACGGCGAACTCCCGACGGACACAGCCGGCTTGGGCTTCTCGGCCTTCGGTTTCCGGGTTTCCTTGTTGCTGCGTACCTGACCCTTGGCCATG
The DNA here is from genome assembly GCF_001426805.1 of Brevundimonas sp. Root1423. Taxonomy (NCBI): domain Bacteria; kingdom Pseudomonadati; phylum Pseudomonadota; class Alphaproteobacteria; order Caulobacterales; family Caulobacteraceae; genus Brevundimonas; species Brevundimonas sp. Root1423. The sequence continues at coordinate 15,631 of NZ_LMFL01000045.1, read as the reverse complement.
ACCGCTCTCCTGCGACGCCTGCCGCCGGAATGGGCGGATGGTGGGTGGCGTTCAACACACCCTACAGGGCGGGATGAGTCTGTTCACCTCAAATGCCCTTGACCGGAACGCAACAAGAACATAGAACAGATACAGAACACGCAATCTGGGGACAAGATCATGGCGCGTTGGATGAGGGATATGCTGTCGCTTGCTTCGTGCGGTGGTTTCGTCTGGATGTGCTGGCAGGTCGCGCTCGCGGCGCCGGTCGCCTGACGGCGGGCGTTTCCCGGGCGAACTGTCCGAAACTGTCGCACGAATTTTCGCGGACACGGACGCTTTGAGCCATCCGCGAGTCGGGGTCTGATCGAACCATGAACGGAGACGTCGGACGGTGAGCGGGGCAGGGGATCAGGGCTTCATCCACCTGCGCGTCCGGTCGGCCTACTCACTGCTGGAGGGCGCGATCAAGGCGGGGAAGGTCCCCACGCTCGCGGCCGATGCAGGCATGCCCGCGGTGGGCGTCGCCGACCGGGCCAATCTGTTCGGCGCGCTGGAATTCAGCGAAGCGGCCAAGGGCGCCGGGGTTCAGCCGCTCATCGCCTGCGCGCTTCCCGTCACGGGCATCGGCGGCAAGATCAACGAGCGCTGGGCCAAGGTCCCGACAGTGGTCCTTCTGGTCCAGAACGAGGCGGGCTGGCTGAACCTCAGCGCCCTGTCGTCCTCGGCCTTCCTTGACGCCGGCTCGACGGATGAGCCCAGCGTGCCCTGGACCATGGTGGCGGAAAGGTCCGAAGGGCTGATCCTGCTGTCGGGCGGGCCCGACGGTCCTGTCGACCCCCTGTTCGTCCAGTCCCGGCCGGACGAGGCCGCCGCGGCCCTCGCCGAGATGGCGCGCGTCTTCGGCGACCGCTTCTATGTCGAGCTCCAGCGCCACGGCCTGCCCAGCGAAGGTCAGGCCGAGCGCGGTCTGGTCGAATGGGCCTGGGCCAACGACGCACCCTTGGTCGCGACCAACGACGTCCACTACGCGAAGGCGGCGCAGGCGCGCTCGCACGACGCCCTGCTGTGCATCGCGGACGGCGCCTTCACCGGTCAGGAAGACCGTCGCCGCATCACCGGCCAGCACTGGTTCAAGCCAGCCGCGGCCATGCGCGAGCTGTTCGCCGACCTGCCCGAGGCCTGCGACACGACGATCGAGATCGCCCGCCGTTGCGCCTTCATGGCGCCGACCCGTGCGCCCATCCTGCCGCGCTTCGACGCCGGCGCGGGCCGCACCGAACCCGACGAACTGATGCATCAGGCCCGTGAGGGGCTGAAGGCGCGCCTGCTGGAAGTCACCCCCGCCGCGCCCGAGGAGGAATACTGGACCCGCCTCGAATGGGAGGTCGGCATCATCCAGCAGATGGGGTTCCCCGGCTATTTCCTGATCGTGTCGGACTTCATCAAATGGGCCAAGAGCCACGGCATCCCCGTGGGTCCGGGCCGGGGTTCGGGCGCCGGTTCGCTGGTCGCCTGGGCCCTGACCATCACCGATCTGGACCCGCTGCGCTTCGGCCTNCCACGGCATCCCCGTGGGTCCGGGCCGGGGTTCGGGCGCCGGTTCGCTGGTCGCCTGGGCCCTGACCATCACCGATCTGGACCCGCTGCGCTTCGGCCTGCTGTTCGAGCGGTTCCTGAACCCCGAACGCGTCTCCATGCCCGACTTCGACATCGACTTCTGCCARGAGCGGCGSGAAGAGGTGATCGACTACGTCCAGGACCGCTACGGCAAGGACCGGGTGGCCCAGATCATCACCTTCGGCACGCTTCAGGCGCGGGCCGTGCTGCGCGACGTCGGCCGGGTGCTGCAGATGCCGCTGGGCCAGGTCGACCGNCGGGTGGCCCAGATCATCACCTTCGGCACGCTTCAGGCGCGGGCCGTGCTGCGCGACGTCGGCCGGGTGCTGCAGATGCCGCTGGGCCAGGTCGACCGCCTCGCCAAGATGGTGCCGGCCAACCCGGCCAACCCCGTGACCCTGGCCCAGGCCATCGAGATCGAGCCGCGCCTGCGCGAGGCCCGCGACAACGACAAGGCCGTGGCGACCCTGCTGGAGACGGCGCTGGAGCTGGAGGGGCTGTACCGCAACGCCTCGACCCACGCCGCCGGCATCGTGATTGGCGACCGGCCCCTGATCGAACTGGCGCCGCTGTATCAGGACCCGCGCTCGACCATCCCGGCCAGCCAGTTCAACATGAAATGGGTTGAGGCCGCAGGTCTGGTGAAGTTCGACTTCCTCGGCCTGAAGACCCTGACCGTGCTGGACCGCGCGCGCCAGTATCTGGAACGGCGCGGCGCCGCGCCCGACTGGAACGGCCTGCCGCTGGACGACCCCAAGACCTATGAGCTGATGGCCTCGGGCCAGACCGTCGGGGTGTTCCAGCTGGAATCCCAGGGCATGCGCGACACCCTGCGCAAGATGCGCTGTGGCTCCATCGAGGAGATCACAGCCCTGATCTCCCTCTACCGGCCCGGGCCGATGGAGATGATCGACACCTACATTGACCGCAAATTCGGCCGACAGCAGGTGGACTATCTGCACCCCTCCCTGACCGAGGTGCTGACCGAGACCTATGGCGTCATCATCTACCAGGAGCAGGTGATGAAGATCGCCCAGGTCCTGGCGGGCTACTCCCTCGGCGAGGCCGACCTTCTTCGCCGCGCCATGGGCAAGAAGAAGAAGGAGGAGATGGACTTCCAGCGCGCGCGCTTCATCGCGGGCGCGTCGGAAAAGGGCGTTTCCGAGGAACAGTCGGGCGGCATCTTCGATCTGGTAGCCAAGTTCGCCGGCTACGGCTTCAACAAGTCGCACGCCGCCGCCTATGCGCTGATCAGCTTCCAGACGGGCTGGCTGAAGGCGACCCATCCGGTCGAATTCATGGCCGCGTCCATGTCGCTCGATCTTAGCAACACCGACAAACTGGCTGTCTTCTATCAGGATTGTCGGCGTTTCGAAGTCCCGGTGAAGTCGCCGGACGTGAACCGTTCGTCGGCCGATTTCGACGTCGCCTGGGACGAGGGGACCGGCTCGGTCCTCTATGCCCTCGGCGCTATCCGCAACGTCGGGCTGGAGGCGATGAAGCATCTGGTCGAGGTGCGCGAAACCGGCGGGCGCTTCACCGACATCTTCGACTTCCTCGAACGCGTCGATCCCCGCAGCGTCAACAAGCGGGCGCTGGAAAATCTCGCCCGCGCCGGCGCCTTCGACAGCTTCCACTCGAACCGCCGCCAGCTGTTCGAACAGGCCGACACCCTGATGGCCTATTGCCAGAGCGTCGCCGCCGAGCGCGCCTCGTCGCAGGTCTCCCTGTTCGGCGGCGATCAGGCCGGCGCCGCCCGCCCGCGTCTGAAGCCGGTCGAACCCTGGGTCGGGCCCGAGAAGCTGGACCAGGAACTGGCCGCCGTCGGCTTCTACCTGTCGGGCCACCCGCTGGAGGACATGGCGCCCGCCCTGAAGCGCAAGCGCGTCACCTTCGTCGCAGAGGCGACCGCCCTGGCCGAAAGCGGCCACGAGGCCTTCCAGATGGCCGGGGTCGTGCGCCGCCGTCAGGAGCGGGCCAGCGCCAAGTCCGGCGAGAAATTCGCCTTCGTCACCTTCTCCGATCCGACAGGCGAGTTCGAATGCCTGTTCCCGCCCGAACAGCTGCGCAAATGCCGCGAGGTGCTGGAGGTCGGGGCCTCGATCATGGTCCGGGTGCGGGCCAAGTCGGCCGACGGCGAGGTGCGTTTCTTCGGCGACGACGCCTCACGGCTGGACGACCTGATCGACGACGGCGCCATGGGTCTGCGCATCCACGTCTCGGCCAGATCCGCCGACGCAGAGGCTCTGCGCAGCCGCCTTGAAAAGGCGAAATCGCCGGGCAAGGGCGGCGAGGTCTCGCTGATCGCCTCGCTGGACGGCCGCCGCGAGGTCGAGCTCAAGCTGCCGGGCCGCTACCGGCTGGACGGCGCCCTGCGCGGCGCGCTCAAATCGGCGCCCGGGGTGGTGCTTCTGGAGGATGCGTGATGGCTGACGTCAAAACCCACACCGGATCGTGCCGTTGCGGCGCCGTCGCCTATGAGGTCGACACCGATCTGGAAGGTCTGATCGAGTGCAACTGCTCGCACTGCTACCGCAAGGGGCTGGTGCTGAACTTCGTTTCGCCGGAGGCCTTCCGGATGACGGCGGACGGTCCGCAGACCGAATATCTGTTCAACAACCACAAGATCCGCCACCTGTTCTGCGACACCTGCGGGGTCCAGTCCTTCGCGAGGGGCGCGGGGCCACACGGCCCGATGGTGGCCGTCAACATCCGCACCCTGACCGATATCGAACCCTTCAGCTGGATCGCCCAGCGCGTCGACGGCCGCAGCTTCTAGGGGCGGGGCGCGAAGTCTTCACGCGGCGTTCCGTCGACGGCGTACAGCCGTTCCGTCGGCAGCTTGATGACCAGACCAGAGTTCGCCAGCCGATGGTCGTAAACTGCGCCCCGCAGGCCGGCCATCGACCCGCCCGAGACCTGGGCCCCCAGCGCATCCATTCCGATCGCCAGACCCTCGCCCATGCTTCCCGTCCACCGGCCCACTCGAACCACCACGGCCCCTTGGTGGCGCTTTCCGGGTCGGGGCAGGACCTGTTCGACCCACTGCCTCGGCACGCCCGTTTCCCGCTCTTCGGCTGGCAGTTTGTGGATCTGGTAGGCCGCCGGCCCATCGACAAACCACCCCATGACCGCGCGCGCCACGACAGTGTTTCCGCCGCCGGGCGTGTCGGTCAGATCCAGCACCACACGCTGCCCCGGACGGGCGCCGGCCATGGCCGCGTCGAAGGCGGCGACCGTCTCGCTGTCGCCCAGCGAGTCGTTGAAGCGGATCATCAGGTCGCCGCTGTCTTCGCTGACCGTCACGGGCGGGCGGTCAGGCCGGAGGGCGTAGAGGTTGGCCAGGCTCAGCCGCCGCTCGGCACCGTCGCGCCCGCGGATGGTCAGATCGCGCGGACGATCCCGACGGCCGGCGGCCAGAACGCGGGCGGCGTATCCAGCGCGTTCGACATCCACCTGAAGGCCAAGCCCGGACCAGAAACCGGCGACGGCGCGGCCGGTCGGCAGGTCTCCGATAGCTTTGAGCGCGTCACCGGGATGGACGCCGGCAAGGGCCGCCGGAGAGCCATCGCGAACGGCCGTGATGCGCCATGTGTCGCCCTCCGGCTCGACCCACAGATCCGAATAGCTGGGGACAAGGCCCCAACTGTCGGCGAATGAGCCGCCAGTGATGGCGTGATGATCGGCGAGGGCGGCCACCGCGTGTTCGGCGTAGCGCAACAGGCTGCGTCGGTCCGATACCGCCTCCGCCTCGGCGCGAAGAACCGGGCTCATTGGCATGGCGCCGTCGGAAAAGCGGTCGAGATAGGCGTACTGGCTGTTGATCAGGGGCTCGATCGAGAGGGCGTCCTGTCGGTAGGCGGCGGCGTCAGGTTCCGTACCCTGCGCCGAAACAGCGCCCGGCAACGCGCAGGCGGCGGCGAACAACAGCAACAAAACAGCGCGCATCGAGGAAGCCTTGGCGACGGGGGCGGGTCGACGCTCGCCCGCGCACGACGATCCGGCAAGTGAATCCCGCGTCATCTCCGCCGCTTTCAGGCTGCGTCCGTCACCGCATAGACCATGATCCCGGTGGCCACGGCCAGGTTCAGGCTGTCGGCCCGGCCGCGCATGGGGATCTTGACGTTGACGTCGCAGGCGGCGGCCAGGGCGTCAGTCAGCCCGGCCTGCTCATTGCCCATCAGGATCAGGGCTGGATGCTGGATCGCCGCGTCGCGATAGCCGTGGGTCGCGTCCAGCCGGGTGCCGATGACGCTGCCCGGCCAGCTCTGCCGCCACGCGAGGAACTCCGCCGGCGTCGCCCGGGCGATCGCCACGGCGAAGACCGAGCCCATCGTCGCCCGCACGGCCTCGACCGAATAGGGATCGACGCAGTCGCCGATCAGGATCACGCCGCCGCAGCCGGCGGAATCCGCCGTGCGGATGATTGTGCCGAGATTGCCCGGATCGCGCACCTGCTCCAGCGCCACCCAGGCGGACGCGGAGGCCGGCTGGATCGCAGACAGGGGCGTGTAGACCTGATCGAACACCCCCAGAACGGTCTGAGGATTTTCTCGGCGGCTGATCTTTTCGAGGATGGCGTGGGTGACGACCACGACCTCGCCGCCACCCGCCCGGGTGGCCTCGCGGGCGCGGTCCAGGATCGGATGCGGCCGCGCGTCCTCGCCGACCAGCAGCAGGCGAGGGGCGCGGTTCTGGTCCAGCGCCTCGCCGATGAATTTCAGCCCTTCGGCCAGAAAACGGCCCGTCACCTCGCGCTCCTTGCGCATGTGCAGGGCGCGCACGGCCTTGACCGTATCGTTGGTCAGGGAGGTGATCAGGCGGTCTGTCACGCCGACCATCGCGCGAAGAAGCTCAGGCCGATCGAGCGCCCGTCGGATCCGTCCTCGGCCAGGGCCAGTTCGCCCCAGTCGATCGTCCCGCCCCGGTCCGCCGTCGCCTCGGCCATCATGTGCGACAGCGACAGGCCCGAGATGCGCGCGGCGTAGGCGTTCAGCAGCAGAAAGGACGCATCGTCCGAAAGCAGGGCCGCGCAATCCTTCAGCAGGCCCGGCAGGTCCTCGAACAGCCGCCAGACCTCGCCGGTGGGCCCGCGGCCGTATTTCGGCGGATCGAGAATGATGCCGTCGTATTTCGACCCGCGCCGAACCTCGCGCGCCACGTATTTGCGGCAGTCCTCGACGATCCAGCGGATCGGCTTGTCGGACAGGCCCGACAGTTCGGCGTTCTCGCGCGCCCAGGCCACCGACTTCTTCGACGCGTCGACATGGGTCACTTCGGCGCCCGCCGCGGCGCAGGCCAGGCTGGCGACCCCGGTGTAGCCGAACAGGTTCAGCACCTTGGGCTTCTTCAGCTGACGAACCCGCCCGTCCAGCCATTCCCAGTTCGCGGCCTGTTCGGGGAAGAAGGCCAGATGACGGAACGGCGTGAACCGGCTGGTGAAGCGCACGTCGCGCCAGGCCAAGGGGAAGGTGTCGATCGGATGGCCCGCGAACCGCCAGCGGCCGCTTTCATCCTCGTCGGTCGGATCGAACACGGCGTCGGCGGCGTCGAAGGCCGTTGGATCGCGCGGCGACCAGAAGCACTGGGGCTCCGGACGGACAACCGTGAACCGGCCATAGCGCTCCAGCTTGCGGCCGTCGCCGCTATCCAGCAGGGCGTAATCGGCCCAGGCGCGGGTGACCAGGGTCTCAGGCGACGGGTTCAGGCGCGGCGGCATGCACGGCTGATAGGCGGAGAGGCGCGGTCTCGTCCAGCACGTCTTGCGTTTCAGCGGGCGCATCGCGCCGATGGCGGGTCTTGTCCCAAGCGTACGGATCAAGGATCAGCCGCCACACGGCATGGACGAAGGCGAAGCTCAGCAGGGCCCAGTAGGCAGGCGCGGCGATCATGTCATCGGCCCGATACGGCACGCCGGCCCGCCGCGCGCCGATGGAGCAGGACAGCCACGCGGACATGGCTCCCAGCGCCAGCACGCCGAGGGCCAGGGCCGGCGTCTCGGGCGGCAGGCCCGCCATCAGCGACACCAGAACGGTCGCGGCGACCCACGCCAGCGACAGTCCGTGCAGGGCCGCGGAAACCAGCCCGGCTCCGATCGTCAGAACCAGCGCCGCCGCGCCGCGCCAGCCCAGCCGCCAGGGCGCGCGCGTGTGCACGCCCCAGGTCTGCATATAGCCCTTCAGCCAGCGGGTCCGCTGGGGCAGCCAGTTGTCGAGGCCGCCGGGCGGCGTCTCCCAGGTCGGCCGCGAGATGACGCCCAGCCGCCAGCCCCGGCTCCACAGGCGAAAGCCGAGATCGGCGTCCTCGGTGACGTTCCACGCATCCCAGCCCTCCACGGCGCTGAGAATATCGGTGCGGAAGTGGTTGCTGGTGCCGCCCAGCGGGAAGGGCAGGCCGAGACGGGCGATGCCGGGCAGGGTGGTCTCGAACAGGCTGGCGTATTCCGCCGCGAACTGGCGGTCGAGGAATGGGGAGGGGTCCGCCGCCCGTCCTCGCCGCCGGATGCGCAGCGGGGCCTGCAGGCAGGCCAGCCGGCCGGTCGGATCGGCGGCGAACCGCGCCGCAGCCTCGCGCAGCTGCAGCGGGTCGGGATCGTCCTCGGCGTCATAGACGGTCAGCAGATCGCCCGTGGCGTGGGCGAGGGCGCAGTTCAGGGCCCGCGGTTTGGTCTGCGGCTGGCCGGGCGGGGCGATGAAGACCTCCAGCCAGGTCGGACGGGGCCCCGCCAGGGCGGCGGCGATGGTCTCGTGATCGTGCTCCTCAAGCACCAGCAGGCCCTGCAGGCGGTCGGCGGGATAGTCGATCCGCGACAGACGCTCGATCAACTGACCCACCACCTCCGCCTCGTGATACAGCGCCGCCACAACCGTATAGCGCGGCCATACCGCAGGCTTGGGCGTCGGCGGGGCAGGCACGGCGCTGAGCAGGATCAGTATGAGCCGCCAGACGGCGACGGCCAGAAAGCCCCAAGCGCCCGCGGCGACAAGGCTGTGCCAGAACAGTCGGGGCTCGAACCACATCAACGCTCCGGCCAGGCCGACGAGTGCGCAAAGAGTGAGGCTCTGGACGGGCGCGAGGCTGCGTCTCGCCGCGCTCCGATCGAACGGCGGGCCGAACCGCCGGGTCTCGCGCCGGCGAACCTCCAGATTGTTTTTCTGGTCGTTCTCCACAACGCATGGTTATCGCGGTGATTCGCTGAGGGCAAGGCGGTTGGCGCGGGCAGGGGAATGCCGCTATTCAGTAGAGCTCGTCCGGAGTGCGCGTTTTGACCGCCGTAACCCTCAATCCCCGCTCGCAGAGAAAGCCGAAAGGCGAGGGCCACGCGCGCCGTGCGGAAATCCTCGCCGCGGCCGAGCGCATCTTTGTCGAGCACGGCTATGAGGGCGCCACCATCCGCAAGATCGCGGACGACGTCGGCCTGTCGTCGACGGCGCTCTACATGCATTTCTCGGAAAAGAGCGAGATCCTGCACGAGATCTGCAGCCGCGCGTTTTCAGCCCTGCTGGAGGCCAACGAGGCCGTGACCAGCCGGCCCGGCGAGCCTGCGACGCGGCTGCGGCTGATGCTGGAAGCCTATGTGGCCTTCGGCTTCGAGAACCCCAACGCCTACCGCCTGGTCTATATGACCCGCCCCATCGAACTGCGTGAAGGGGCCCAGTCGGCGGCGACGGAACTGGGCCACCAATTGTTCAGGTCGTTTGAAACAGCGGTCGAGGCCGTCGAGGCGGCCGGTCAGCTGCGCGGCGACGCGCGGACTGCGGCTCAAGCCTTGTGGGCCGGGGTGCACGGCGTGGTGTCTCTGGTGATCACCAAGCCCTATTTCGACTGGGTCGACCGCGAGACCCTGGTCACAACGCTGCTCGATGGGCTGTTCGCGGGTCTGCTGAAGCCATGAGGCTTGCGGTCGTGGCGCTGTCCGGTGTGATCCTGGTCGCGCCGGGCGGGGCCGAGGCGCGTCCGCTGCGGGTGCTGTCGCTGGATCAGTGCGCCGATCAGTATGTTCTCGCCCTCGCGCCCGATGCCGATCTGGCCCTGTCGCCCCGGGCCGATGATCCGGACGCCTGGATGCGGGACGCTGCTGCCGGACGGCGGCGCGTGCGCCCGACGCTGGAGGCGGCCATCGCCTTCCAGCCCGATGTGGTGGTCCGCTACTGGGGCGGCGAGCCCCGCCTGTTGTCGCGTCTCGAGGCTGACGGCGCGCGGGTTCTGACCATAGACGATGCGACCGACTTCAACGGCGTCCGCGCCGACATCCGCAAGGTGTCGATCGGCCTGGGCGCGGCGAACCGCGGCGAGGCCCTGATCGCCCGCATGGACGCGACCCTGCCCGCAACGTCGGCGCATGGCGGAACGAGACCGCGGGCGCAATATCTGACCCCCGGCGGATTTACGGCCGGGAAGGGAACGCTGATCGACGCCATCCTGTTTGCGGCGGGCTTCGCCAATGCTGCCGAGGCTCCCTTCTTCGCGCCGGTCAGCATCGAGCGGATGGTTCTGGTCCCGCCGGCCCGGTTCGTGCTCGGCTTCTTCGACCAGTCGCGCGACGACTGGAGGGGGGCGGGTCGCCACCCCGTACTGCAGCGACTGGCGCGTGGGCGCGTGGCCGCCCGGCTTCCCGCCGCGGCCCTGACCTGCCCCGGCTGGTTCGCGGCGGACGCCGCCGCGATGCTGAAGGCCGGCGCGTGAGGCCGTCGCGTCTGACCGTCGGCCTGGCGCTGCTGATCGTGATTGCGGTCATCGCCGCCGTCCTGCTGGGCGAGAGCGTCTTCGACAGCCGCCAGTGGGCGCAGGCCTTCGCCGATCCGACCTCTGGTCCCGGCGAGGTTCTATGGCAGGTTCGGGCTCCGCGCGCGGCCACGGCGCTGATGGTCGGCGCCGCGCTCGGTCTTGCGGGCGCTGTCATGCAGGGTCTCCTGAGGAACCCGCTGGCCGATCCGGGCGTGCTGGGCGTTTCGGCGGTCGCGGCGCTGGGGGCGGCCGCCGCCATCGTGCTGGGCGCGGCTGCGGTTCCGGGCGCGGTCGAGCTTTCGGCCCTCGTCGGAGCAGGGTTGGCGGGCACGCTGCTGATCCTGTTTTCGGCCCGGGTCCGGTCGCCCGAGGCGCTGATCCTGTTCGGCGTCGCGGTGTCCAGCTTCGCCGGCGCCGCCACGGCCCTGATCTTCAACCTGTCGCCGTCGCCGATCGCCACCGCCGAGGTGATGAGCTGGCTGCTGGGCTCGGTGCAGAACCGCAGCTGGATCGATGTCGCCTGGGTGACGCCGCCGGTGCTGATTTCCGCTGTCCTTGCCGCCTTCGCCGCGCCCGGCCTCCGCATGCTGAGCCTCGGCGAGGAGACGGCGCGCACCTCGGGGCTGCCGATGGCCCGGTTGAGACTGTTGGCCCTCCTTGCCGCCGCGCTGGCGACCGGGGCGGCCGTCGCGGTTGCGGGGGTGATCGGCTTCGTCGGTCTGGCTGCGCCGCATCTGGTGCGCAGCGCCGTCCGTGGCGATCCTGGCCGCTTGCTGGCGCCGGCGGCTCTCGCAGGCGGGCTGATGCTGGTGATAGCCGACCTGCTGGCGCGTCTGACGCCGACGGATCAGGAGCTGAAGCTCGGCGTCTTCACCGCCCTGGTCGGCGCTCCGCTTTTCGCCCTGATCGCATGGCGTGCGGCACGGGAGTGGCGGCTGTGACGGCGTTTCTGACCATGTGGGACGCTGACGCCCGTCTGGGCGCCCGAACCGTGCTGGACGGCGCTGACGTTCAGGTGGAAACCGGCGAACTGGTGGCCGTGGTGGGTCCCAACGGGGCCGGCAAGTCCAGCCTGATCCGGGCCTTCGCGGGCCTGCTGCCGCTGACCGGTGGAATCGTCCGTCTGCGGGGCGACGACGTCGCCGTGCTGTCGGCCCGGAAGCGGGCTGAGCGGATCGCCTATCTGCCGCAGGAACGCCGCATCGCCTGGAACCTGCCCGCCATCGAGATCGCCGCCCTCGGCGCACCCTTCCTCTCCGCGGACAAGGCGGTCGCCGCCGCCCGCGCGGCTCTCGATGAGGTCGAGGCCGGTCACCTGACAGACCGCGGCGTGGCTGAGATGTCGGGCGGGGAGCGCGCTCGCGTATTGTTGGCCCGGGCCCTCGCCGCTGATGCGCCGGGCCTGCTGGTCGACGAACCGACCGCCGGCCTTGATCCCGACGCCCAGCTGATGGTGCTGGAGCGGCTCCAGGCGCGCGCCCGACGCGGGCAGGCGGTTCTGGTCAGCCTGCACGACCTCACACTGGCGGCGCGGTTCGCCGACCGGGTCGTGGTCATGCATCAGGCCGGAGTCGCTGCCGACGCCTCGCCAATGGCCGCCCTGTCGCCGGAGACGATGGCGCGCGTGTTCGAACTCACGGCCCGCTGGGTCGATGGACCCGACGGACCGCTGCTGGCGGCCGACCGACGTCAGTTGGCCGGATAGGGCGTCGCGGTCGTGTCCGTTTCGGGCGCATAGGCGGTGTACGGAGCGGCCCCGACAGGTACGCCGCGCCGCAGGTCCTCGGACAGCCTCAGCTGGCCTGACCCGCCATTCAGCCGAGCGCGATAAATCTGCATGTTTTCCATCACTCGCATCATGTAGTTGCGAGTTTCAGTGAAGGGCGCGCATTCGATGAAGTCGACCGGATCGACGGTTCCGGCGCGTGGATCCCCGCAGCGGGCGATCCACTGGGGCGGTCGCGCGGGGCCGGCGTTGTAGCCGACCGTCGCCAGCAGCATCGAGCCGCCGAAATTCCCGGTCAGGTCGGCGAGGTGATAGCTGCCCAACGTCATGTTGAAGTCAGGGTCCCACAGCCGCTCGGCCGAGAAGGGCATGCCCAGTTGCCGGGCCACCGCCGCGCCGGTCGCCGGCAGGAACTGCATCATGCCCCGTGCGTCGGCGCCGGAGCGGGCGCGCGGGTCGAAGCTGGATTCCTGGCGCGTGATGGCCATGGTGAACTCAAGCGGCGCCGCGCCGGCGACCTGCGGCGGGATACGGATGGGGTACTGGCGCTCGGGCATCAGGAAGCCGCGCTGGCTGGCGGCGCGGCCGACCATCATGGCGGTGAAGCCCTCGCCGTAGTTGCGCGACATGTCCATCAGCAGGGCCAGTTGCGCCGCGCCGGGCAGGTCGTCGTCGAGCTGGTAGGCGAAGACCCGGAACAGGCTGGTCTCGCCTGTCTCGCCGAGGATGCGCATGGCGCGGACGATCTGGTTGTCTTCAAAGGCCGCGACATCGGCGCCGGAGGGCACGGGATCGCCGGGCAGGGTGATCGAGGTCATCCCGGCCTTCTCCGCGGCCAGCTGGCCGTAGAAGGTCTGGATGTGACGTGAACCGGCCTGGTAGTACTGGACGGCGGCCGGGGTGGAGCCTTGCGCCTCGGCGGCGCGGCCCAGCCAGTAGAGCGCGCGACCCTGGGTGATCGGGGTCGATGAGGTCTGGCGCAGGGCTTCGAAATGGGTCGTGGCGCGTGCCGGATCGTTCAGCTTCACCAGCGCGACCCAGCCGGCGAAGAACTCGGCGTCCACCTTGCGGTCGCCCGAGGGGAAGCCGTGACCGGCCATGGCGTCATAGGCCGCCTGCCAGTTTCGCTGCTGCAGGGCGTCGAGGAAGTAGTTGCGGCGCTCGCTCCACAGCGTGTTCTGGCCCTCGGTGTGCGAGGGCGCGGCGGGCAGGGCGCTGAGCAGAGGGAAGGCCTCGGACTGGCGGTTCTGCGACCGCAGGATGCGCACCCGCTCCAGCGCGACGGCCGGATCCCGTGCCTGCGACTGGCTCAGGCCCGCCACGATGGCGTCGGGGCTGTAGGCGCTACGGAGGGCCATGACGGCGTTGGCGACAGCCTGACGATCCGAAGATACGCGTGAAACCATCGACCGCGTCGCCGGACCGTGCGGCCCCAGCAGCAGCATGTTCAGCCGCGCTTCGTGATCGTCCTGGGTCAGCGCGCCGCCCCAGCGGTTGAGAATGCGGGTCTGGGCCGCGTCGTCGAAGGACTTCGTCCGCCACCAGTCGGTGATCAGAGCCTGCGCCTCATTCCGTCGCCCACGCTGCTCCATGGCGTCGGCCAGGGCGATGGCGCCCTGAACCGTCACAGGCGGAGCGGCGGAAAACAGGTTCATGACCGCTTCGGCGCCCGGGGACGCCAGGTCCAGCGCCTTCTCGGCGGCGATGCGCCGGCTGTCTGCGCGCGGCCATCCCGCGAAGCTGGTTTGGGCGACGGCCAGATCGCTGTACGGCAGTTGCTCGCCAGAGGTGTCCAGCAGGGCCCATTCGACCAGCTTGCGCGCGGTCGGGTCGCCGATCTGCGCCGCGGCGTTGCGGGCGCCGCTCACGTCGCGGTTCCGGGCCGCGGCCAGACCCTGGCGGAAGAGGGCCGTATCCTGATCATTGAGGGTTCGTGGCTGGTTGCTGACGGGCCCGGAGGCGACCGCGCTGTACGGCCGCTCCTGGGCGAACAGACCATCGGGCGCCATCGTCTCGAGCGGCGGGGCGAGCAGGGCGATAGCGCCCGCGAGGCTGGCAGCGATCATTACGTGTCCGAACTCCATGCGTCGCGGTTGCGGTCGGGGACCATCTCTCTCAATGACCGCCCCCTTGTTCAAGGGCGTGATCACCGCCCTGATCACACCACTTCGTGACGGAAAGGTGGACGAAGCCGCCTTCACCCGGCTTCTGGAACGCCAGATCGCCGCGGGAATTCACGGCGTCGTCCCCATGGGCACGACGGGCGAGAGCGCGTCCCTGCATCTCGACGAGCACAAACGCGTGGTCGATCTGTGCGTGCGCGTCGCCGCCGGCCGCGTCCGCGTCATCGCCGGCGCGGGGTCGTCGGCGACCGACAAGACCATCGAGCTGGCGCGCTTCGCCAAGACCGCGGGCGCTGACGGCGCCCTGGTCGTCACCCCCTATTACAACCGGCCCTCGCAGGAGGGTCTGGCGCTGCATTTCGAGGCCGTCGCCGACGCGGTCCAGCTGCCGATCCTGCTGTACAACGTGCCCGGCCGCACCGGCGTGGACATGTCCAATGACACCGTCGCGCGACTTGCGGCGCACCCGAACGTCGTCGGCATCAAGGATGCGACGGGCGACCTCGCCCGCGTCAGCTGGATGCGCGCCAATATCGGCGGCCAGTTCGACCTGATCTCGGGCGACGACCCCAGCTACCTCGGCTATCACGCGCAGGGTGGCGTCGGGGTCATCTCGGTGACCTCCAACGTGGCCCCGGAAGGCATGGTCGCCCTGCACGAGGCCGCCGCCGCCGGCGACTACGCCACCGCGCGCGACTGGCAGGACCGGCTGATCGGTCTGCACAAGGGCCTGTTCCTCGACAACTCTCCGTCGCCGACCAAATACGCCCTGTCGCGCCTCCAGCTATGCACCGAGGAGGTGCGTCTGCCGCTGGCTCCCACCGCCGAGGCCGTGAAGCCGGCCATCGACCGCGCCATGGCGGATGCGGGTCTGGTCTGATGGCTTCGACAGCGCCGAAGATGAAGGTGATCGCCGAGAACCGGCGGGCTCGCTTCGACTATTTCCTCGAGGACTTCATCGAAGCCGGCATCATGCTGCTGGGCACCGAGATCAAGGCCCTGCGCGACGGCCGGGCCAATATCGCCGAGAGCTATGCGGCGGTGGAGGGGCGCGAGATCATGCTCGTGAACGCCGACATCCCGCCCTACAAACAGGCCAACCGCTTCAACCACGAGCCGCGCCGGCACCGGAAGCTGCTGCTGCACCGCAAGCAGATCGACAAGCTGATCGGCGCNTGCTCGTGAACGCCGACATCCCGCCCTACAAACAGGCCAACCGCTTCAACCACGAGCCGCGCCGGCACCGGAAGCTGCTGCTGCACCGCAAGCAGATCGACAAGCTGATCGGCGCCGTCCAGCGCGACGGCCAGACCATCATCCCGGTCAAGCTGTACCTGAACGAGGCGGGCAAGGCGAAGATCGAGATCGCCCTGGCCAAGGGCAAGAAGCTGCACGACAAGCGCGAGGCCACGGCCCAGCGCGACTGGCAGCGCGACAAGGCCCGGCTGATGAAGGA